>JAHECS010000017.1:21266-64773 GCA_024641635.1 Actinomycetes bacterium
ACGAGCCGGGGGGCGCGGGGAGGGCTAGCGGGAGGCGATCGGGACGTAGTCGCGCAGCGGCTCGCCCACGTAGACCTGACGCGGACGTCCGATCTTGGTGTCCGGGTCGCCGATCATCTCGCGCCACTGCGCGATCCAGCCGGGCAGCCGGCCGAGCGCGAACAGCACGGTGAACATCTGCGTCGGGAAGCCCATCGCCTTGTAGATCAGGCCCGTGTAGAAGTCCACGTTCGGGTAGAGCTTGCGGGAGACGAAGAAGTCGTCGGCGAGCGCCACCTCCTCCAGGCGCAACGCGATGTCGAGCAGCGGGTCCGTCACGTGCAGCTGCGCGAACACGTCATGGGCCGTCTTCTTGACGATGGCCGCGCGCGGGTCGTAGTTCTTGTACACGCGGTGGCCGAAGCCCATCAGCTTGACGCCGTCCTTGCGGTCCTTCACCTGCCGGATGAACGTGTTGACGCCGCCGCCCTGCGCGTGGATGTTCTCCAGCATCTCCATCACGGCCTGGTTGGCGCCGCCATGGAGCGGGCCGAACAGGGCGTTGATGCCCGCCGAGACCGACGCGAACAGGTTGGCGTGAGAGGAGCCGACCAGCCGCACGGTCGACGTCGAGCAGTTCTGCTCGTGGTCCGCGTGCAGCAGCAGCAGCTGGTTGAGCGCCTTCGACAGCACCGGGTTGACCTCGTAGGGCTCGGCCGGCACGCCGAACGTCATCCGGAGGAAGTTGTCGATGAAGCCGAGCGAGTTCTCCGGGTAGAGGAAGGGCTGCCCGACGGCCTTCTTGTGCGCGTAGGCGGCGATGGTCGGAACCTTGGCGAGCAGGCGGATCGTCGAGATCTCCACCTGCCGCGCGTCGAACGGGTCCAGGGAGTCCTGGTAGAAGGTCGACAGCGCCGAGACCGCCGAGGACAGCACCGGCATCGGGTGGGCGTCACGCGGGAAGCCGTCGAAGAACCGGCGCAGGTCCTCGTGCAGCATCGTGTGCATGCGGATGTCGCGCTTGAACTCATCGAGCTGGTCCCCGCTCGGGAGCACCCCGTAGATCAGGAGGTAGGACGTCTCGAGGAAGCTCGACTGCTGCGCCAGCTGCTCGATCGGGTAGCCCCGATAGCGCAGGATGCCCGCATCCCCGTCGATGTAGGTGATCGACGACGTGCACGAAGCGGTGTTCGTGAATCCGTGGTCCAGCGTGACGTGCCCGGTCTGCTTGAGCAGGGGGGCGATGTCGATGCCGGATTCGCCGACGGTGGACGGCACTTCGGGGAGCGGCAGCTCCCCATCCGGGAAGGTCAAGCTGTAGTCAGACACGTCGTACCTCCTTTGGGGAGCGTACAGAGGTCACCCGTGGTCGGCTCCGGGACCTCTGACCTGTTTGCGTGATCCGCCTCACGCAAGCCGTGCAGCCACGGCGGCCACATCGGCGTCCGACGCCGTGAGGGCGATGCGGACGTGGTCCGCGCCAGCAGGGCCGTAGAAGTCACCGGGGGTGACGACCACGCCCCTCTCGGAGAACCATCGGACCGTCTCCCAGCAGGGCTCACCACGGGTCACCCACAGGTACAGGCCCGCCTCGCTGTGGTCGATCCGGAAGCCGGCGCGCACGAGTGCGTCGCGGAGCACCTCACGACGACGCCCGTAGCGCGCGCGCTGCGCCTCGACATGCGCATCGTCCCTGAGGGCCGCGATGGCAGCGCGCTGCACCGGGGTCGGGACCATCATCCCGACGTGCTTGCGTACGGCCAGCAGGTCGCCCACGAGTGCGGGATCTCCGGCCACGAACCCGAATCGGTAGCCCGCCATGCTCGAACGCTTCGACAGCGAGTGCACGGCCAGCACGCCGTCGTGGGAGCCACCGGACACCGACGGGTGCAGGACGGACACCGGGCTCGCATCCCAGCCCAGCTCGACGTAGCACTCGTCGCTCACGACCGGGGCACCCCGCTCCCGAGCCCAGGCCACGATCTCTGCGGCGCGCTCGGGTGACAGGACGGCACCGGTCGGGTTGCTCGGCGAGTTCAGCCAGACGAGCGCAGCGTCGTCGACCGACTCGGGCTCGTCGGTCGCCACCGGCTCGCATCCGGCCAGGATCGCACCGACGGCGTAGGTCGGGTACGCGATCCGGGGTAGCACGACCTTGGCGCCGACCGGGAGCCCCAGCAGCCTCGGAAGGGAGGCGACCATCTCCTTGGACCCGATTGCCGGCAGGACGGCGGCGCTCGGCACATCAGCGCCGAGGGTGCGCCCGAGCCAGTCCGAGCAGGCCTCCCGGAGGTCGCTCAGGCCGGCCGTCGTCGGGTAGCCCGGGGCGTCGGTCGCGGCGCGCAGGGCCTCCTGGACGACATCCGGAGTGGCATCGATCGGCGTCCCGACGGACAGGTCGACGGCACCGTCGACGTGCTGCCGGGCCAGCTCGGCAAAGGGCGCGAGGACATCCCACGGGAAGTCCGGCAGCTCGTCCGCGACGCGCCGCCGAGCGGGGGCTTGGGGCATGGACTAGTCGTCGTGCTCCTGCGGAGGGACGCTGGCCAGCAGCGCTGCGTCGAAGTCCTGCTCTCCGAGCTTGGCGGCGCCGCCCGGCGAGCCGAGATCGACGAAGAACTCGGCGTTGGCCGCGGTGTAGTCCTTCCACTCCTCCGGTACGTCGTCCTCGTAGAAAATCGCCTCCACGGGGCACACCGGCTCGCAAGCACCGCAATCGACACACTCGTCGGGCTGGATGTAGAGCATCCGCTCGCCCTCGTAGATGCAGTCGACGGGACACTCCTCGATGCAGGCCTTGTCCTTCAGGTCCACACACGGAAATGCGATGACGTAGGTCACCTGGGCCTCCGGTTCGTCCGCCCTCAGCCGAGGACAGGGATGGTTCGACGGCCACAACTTACACAACCGTCGCGCGGGAGGGGGCTCGGGCGTGGACGCGCCGCCCCGCAGGCCGGAACGGGCGCCCCCGAGGGCGCCGTGCCCCGCGCCAGGGTCGGGGTGCGCGGGCTAGGCGTTGGAGAAGACGTCGTCCGAGCCGGACGAGTCGCTCGGCTTGCTGCTCGGCTTGCTGCTCGGCTTGCTGCTCGGCTTGTCGCTGGGCGTGTCGCTGGGCTTGTCCCCAGCCGGAGGCGTGGCCGTGTCCTCGGCGTCGGCCTTCTTCTTCCCCGGCTTCTTCTTGTCCGGCTTCTCGCCGCACGTGACGTCGGGGGCGGGCTTGTACCTCGTGGTGATCGGCTCGCGCTTGACCTCTTCGCCGTCCTTGTAGAAGACGCGGTCGACCGTGATGGTGAACCCGTCCACTCCGTTCTGCCCCTTGCACTCCGGCGAGTCGTCGTACACGTCCGAGTAGGGCACGATGCTGGTGCGCTCGCCGTACTCGGCCTCGATCTTGTCGTACTCCTTCGTGCCCCAGAACGAGACAGTGATCGACGTGGGCGTCGTACTCGACGTGATGAACACCGCGTTGGGGCTGCTGTTGCGGAACTTCATGTCGAAGATGCCCCACGCGACCGTCGCCTCGAGCCCGGGCTTGTACCGCGAGATGTAGATGGAGTGGGCGACCGTCTGCACGCGTTCCATCCCGGCGTAGAAGGCCGCCGTCCACGTGGCGGTGGCGGACGTGGACACACCACCCCCGAGGTCCTCGGCGAAGATCCCGCCTGGACCGACGACATAGCCGACCGTGTAGCCGTTCTCCTCCGTGCGCTCCTTGATGGTGTCGTTCAACGAGAAGGTGTCCCCCGGCATGAGCAGGGTGCGGTTGATCCGCTCAGCCGCCTGGCCGATGTTCTGCGACCGGTAGGGCGCGTAGGGGTAGGACTGGGTGAAGGTGGACAGCCGCTCCGTGATGCCGAGGGCCTTCGCCTCCTCCGTCGTGAGCTTGGGTGGTCGAGTGCCCATCGACACCGTGACCGTCCGCTCGCTGGGAGGCTTGTCCAGGACGGCCGCGACGGCTGCGGCAAGCTCGTCGTCAGCCACTCCGGTGCCGACCTTGGACTTCACGACCTTGACGACGCCCTTGCGGATCTTGAAGGTGGCGTCACGGCCGGGGGTCTCGACCGCCGCGAGGTCCGCGGCGATCGACCGGTGCAGCTTGGCACCGTCGACCTGCGGAACGAGCTGGCCGTTGTCGACGGTGAAGCTCAGCGCCCGCCCTACGGCCTTCGCCGGGATCTGCGCCGTGATCGTGCCGGCTCGCACCGTCACCGGACTCGCAAGGGCGGCCTCCGCGAGCGCGACCGCGGCCTGGACGCTCTGCTCGTCGACAGTCGGCTCCACCGTCACGACGACGGCCTCGACCGTCGTCGTCGGCGAGAGGATCGCCTGCTTCAGCGCCGCGGTCGTGGCCTCCCTGTCGATCGCCCTGCCAGGGGTCCCGGCCGTGACCACTGGCTCGCCCTTCTTGACGCGCACCCGGGGCTCCACCGCCGGCTGGTCGACGGAGTCGGCGATGACCTCGAGTTGAGCGTCGAGCTTGGCCTGGTCCACTGCGGCGACGGCGGGCAGCTCGGTCGACCCCACGAGGTTCGCCACGAGGGCGACCGGGTTCCAGGTGTGCCCGAACGCCGGTGCCACCGACGCAGCTGCATCGAGTGCGACTCCCGCCTCGGCTGGATCGACCCGGAAGGTCGTGTCCAGGGCGGTGACCTTGACCTTCCTCTCGGACGCCGGACCAAGCATCGTGGTGAGGGCAGCGGCGGCCTGCTCCTGGTTCATGCCACTGATGTCGACACCCTGGACCGTCGTGCCACCCCGGGCCGTCGAACCGCTGGTGAGCGCGAGCACGAGGTAGCCCACGACGAGGACGGCGACAACCGCTCCTACGCCGAGAAGGACCCGCCGAGGGACAGACGTCATCGAATCGACGTCCCGAAATACACCCTAAGTCCCTTTCCGCAGTGCCGTTCCACGGAGGATGGTACGCAGCCTCAGGGCTTCGGACGAATCATGACTCCACGAGGTTCCGCGGACGGGAACGCGGAACGGGCAGGCTCGCGGCCGCCGACGCCAGGATCACCCCGCCCAGCAGGTACACCAACTGGCGCGAGCCACCGGACAGGGCCACGTCGCCGGAGGGCGTCTCCGCGGACAGCGCCACGGTCGCGATGAGCCAGCCGACGAGCACGGCCCAGCCTCCCCAGCGGGAGCGCAGCGCCCATGAGGCGCCCCTGATGGCGGCGAGCAGGGCGATCCAGACAGCAGGGACACCCCACGGGATGGTGACGATCCCCCACGGAGCGTCGATCAGGGCCCGCTGGGCCTGCACGAAGGCGCCCGCCAGGCCGAGGACCAGCCCGAGGACGAGCAGGAGGGCGACCATCAGCCAGCGCCAGCCGGCTGTCACCCCACGATCCCCGCGAAAAGGTCGTTCTCATGCCGGGCGCCGGGGTCCTGGACGACGGTGCCGCGCGCCAACCGGAAGTACTCGATGCCGAACGCCTGGGACCCGACATTGTCCGCGAGGGCGAAGAACCCACCGTCGACGCTGACCTGGGTCCCGTGGGCTCGCAGGGCGGCCATCTTGTTCTGCAGAAAGGGGGAGGCGTCGATCGACGTGGTCACGAGGTCGTCGTCGCACGCGAACGGCAGGTCGTTGGGGTCCATGGCCGTGAAGTCGTCCTCGATGCCCTGGGCCTTCATCGCCTCGATGCCCGCCACGATGATGCTGCGGGGGAAGGCGGTCCAGTACACCTTGGTGACCTCCCATGCGGGTCCCAGATCGGTACGGAACGTCGGGCTGGCGGCCAGGTCCATGGCGTAGTGCGCCACCCGGTGCGCCTGGATGTGGTCGGGGTGCCCGTAGCCACCGAAGTCGTCGTAGGTGACGACCACCTGAGGCCGCACCTCGCGGATGACCGGGACCAGCTCGACGGCAGCCGCGAGGAGGTCCGCCCTCCAGAAGCAGTCGGGCCGATCATTCGACGCCGTCCCCATCATCCCCGAGTCACGGAAGCGGCCAGGGCCGCCGAGGAGTCGGGAGTCGGTGATGCCGAGCTCGGCCATGGCGGCCGACAGCTCCTGCTGCCGGTGCGCGCCGAGGGCGTCCTCCTGGTCCGCCGCCAGGTGGGACAGCTCGGGCAGCAGGACCTCGCCCTCCTCGCCGAGCGTGCACGTGACGAGGGTGACGTGGGCGCCATCCGCGGCGTACTTGGCCATGGTTGCGCCGGTGGCGATGCACTCGTCGTCCGGGTGGGCATGCACGAGCAGGAGGCGTCGGTCCATCGGGCAAGGGTAGCGAGCGCAGAGCGGCCCGCAGCACGGCGGCGCTGCATGGACGACCGCTGCCTAGGATGCCGGGATGACGACTCAGGACGACACCGCCGCCGAGACCTACCCCCGGCAGCAGGCCGCCACCCGGCGCTTCCGCCTCGGTGTGCCGCGGGGGTTCGTCATCGCCCCTGACGGGCGTCGCGTCGCCTTCATCCGCAGTTCCGGCGGTCGCGACCCCGTGGGCAGTCTGTGGGTCGCCGAACCCGACGGATCCGGAGGGCTGTCCGAGCGGCTCGTCGTCGACGCCCGCGAGCTCGCTCACGCTGACGACGACCTGCCGGCGGCAGAGCGGGCGCGACGCGAGCGGATGCGGGAGACGACGAGCGGGATCACCGCCTTCTCGGCCGACGCCGATGTCCGCTGCGCGGCCTTCAGCGTGGACGGCACCCTGTTCTCCGTCGACCTCGATCGTCCCGGAGCCGAGGCTGTCGGGCTGCCCACGCCCGGTCCCGTCGTCGACCCGCGAGTCTCCCCGGACGGGCGACTGGTGGCCTTCGTGAGCGACCGCTCTCTCTACCTCCTTGACACCGACGGGGCCACCCCGGCGCGATGCCTGGCGGAGGCTGACTCCGAGACCGTGTCCTGGGGGCTGGCGGACTTCGTCTCCGCCGAGGAGCTCGGGCGGGTGCGCGGCCTGTGGTGGCTGGCGGACGGCAGCGCCGTCCTCGCGGAGCGCGTCGACGAGGCCGGCGTCGCCATCCGGTGGATCGCCGAGCCTGCGCATCCCGAGCGGGAGCCTCGACCGCACCGCTACCCCGCCGCCGGAACCGAGAACGCCGAGTCCCGACTGTTCCTCATCCCCATCGAGGGCGAGCCCGCCGAGATCGGGTGGGATCACATGGCGTTCCCGTACCTGGCGACGGTGCAACCGGACGACATCGGCCGTGCGGTCGTGAGCGTGCTCAGCCGGGACCAGCAGCACCAGCTCGTCCTCGACGTCACGTCCGACGGTCGCGTGGCGGTGGCCGCCGAGCGGAGTGCGCGCCCGTGGCTGACCCTCCATCCCGGCGTTCCGTGCCGGCGTCCGGACGGGAGTCTCCTGGAGGTCATCGCGAACATCGACGACGACTGCTTCCAGCTGGTCGCCGACGGCCGGCCGCTCACGCCAACCGAGCTCAACGTCACGGGCATCGCTCACGTGTCGGCTGACGGGATCGTCCTGACCGCACAGCCCACCCCCCTCGACCAGGGCGTCTACGAGATCCGGGGCGCCGCCCTCACCGCCGTCGCGGCCGAGCCCGGCATCCACGCCGTCGCCGCTGGCGGCGGTGGAGCGGTCATCGCCAGCACCGATGCGTATGAGCCAGGTGCCCGGTTCGAGGTGCGACTCCCCGAAGCCGTCGCGACCATCTCCTCACGCGCCGAGTCCCCTGCCGTTCGCCCAGAGGTCACCTTCCTCCGCGTGACCGATCGCGAGCTGGCCTGCGCCGTTCTGTGGCCCGCCGGGCATGTCCCCGGGTCCGCGCGGCTGCCGGTGGTCATGGCCCCGTACGGAGGTCCGCACAGCGCCAGAGTCGTCCACGCCGCCGGCGCGTTCTCGTCCGATCAGTGGCTCGCAGACCAGGGATTCGCCGTCGTCATCGTCGACGGCGCGGGAACTCCCGGCCGCGGACCGGCGTTCGAGTTCGAGGTGAGCCGCGATCTCGCAGCACGCGTCCTGGCGGACCAGGTGGCCGCCCTGCACGCACTGGCCGCCCTCTACCCGGACCTCGACCTCGGCCGGGTCGGGATCACCGGCTGGTCGTTCGGGGGGTACCTGGCTGCACTAGCCGTGCTCGACCGCCCCGACGTCTTCCATGTCGCCGTGGCGGGCGCACCGGTCACCGACTGGGCCCTCTACGACACCGCATACTCCGAGCGCTACCTCGGGCTACCCGACGAAGATCCGGACACCTACGCGGCCACCTCACTGCTGACCCGGGCCGCTCAGCTGGCTCGACCCCTGCTGGTCATCCACGGGCTCGCCGACGACAACGTCCTCGTCGCGCACTCACTGCAGTTCTCCAGCGCACTGCTCGCGGCCGGCCGTCCGCATTCGGTCCTGCCGCTCAGTGGGATCACCCACATGACGCCTCAGGAGGTGGTGGCGGAGAACCTGCTTCGCCTCGAGGCCGGGTTCCTCGCCGAGCACCTGCAGGTCCCACCGGCAGGCACGAACTAGAAGTCGCGCTCCTCGTAGTCACCGTCACGGGCGTAGTCGGCGCCCAGGGGTCGGGCCGACCCCGACGACTCCATGTCGGCGATGACCTCGCTCGGCGGCTGAACCTCGCGCGTGGGCTGCTCCACGAACCCTGAGTCCGGACCCTTGATCAGGTCGTGGCCCAGTCCCTCGGTGATGGGGAAGAAGCAGGCCACCTTGTGCCCGGGGGTCACCTCAAGGAGCTCTGGAACCTCCACCCGGCACCGGTCCTGCGCGCGGAAGCACCTGGTGTTGAACACGCATCCGCTGGGCAGGTTGATGGGGCTCGGCAGGTCTCCCTGGAGCACGATGCGCTCGCGAGTCGCCTCCACCTGCGGGTCCGGGACCGGCACGGCAGACATCAGTGCATGCGTGTACGGATGCAGCGGTGCCGCGTAGAGGGTGTCCCGATCGGTCATCTCCACGATGCTGCCGAGGTACATCACGGCGACGCGATGAGACATCTGCCGCACGACCGACAGATCGTGCGCCACGAAGATGTAGGCGATCCCGAACTCGTCCTGCAGGTCCTGCAGCAGGTTGATGACCTGGGCCTGGATCGACACGTCGAGGGCGGAGACCGGCTCGTCGCAGACGACGACCTTGGGCTGCAGGGTCACCGCGCGGGCGATGCCGATGCGCTGCCGCTGGCCCCCGGAGAACTCGTTCGGGTAACGGTTGTAGTGCTCGGGATTCAGCCCGACGCGCTCCATGGTCTCCTGCACGGCCTTCTTCACGCCGCCGGGGGGATTGATCTTCTGCACCTGGTAGGGGGCAGAGATGATCGACCCGACCGTGTGCCGAGGGTTCAGCGACGAGAACGGGTCCTGGAAGATCATCTGCAGCTCGCGGCGGAGCGGGACCATCTCGTGCCGCGACAGCCCGGTGATGTCACGGCCCTCGAAGGTGAGGCTCCCGGACGTGGGCTCGATCAGCTTCAGGATGGACCGGCCGGCCGTTGACTTGCCACAGCCTGACTCGCCGACGAGACCGAGCGTCTCGCCGTGGGCAACGCCGATGGAGATGCCGTTCACGGCGCTGACCATGCCCACGGTCTTCTTGCGGATCGCGCCCTTGGTGATCGGGAAGTGCTTGACGAGATTGTCGGCCCGCAGGATCAGCTCCTGCTCATCCAGAGGAGCGGTCATGAGGCACCTCCAGCCCGGCCCGCCGCGGCCGCGAGGCTCTCCGCGGCGAACTGGTCGCGTTGGGTCTTGTCGAGCAGGCACCGCACCGAATGGGTCGAGGTCACCGACAGCAGCTCGGGTCGTTCGCTCGCGCACGCGTTGTCGGGCAGCCAGGACGCCGCCGCGCAGCGTGGCTGGAACACGCACCCCGGGGGCAGGTTGATCAGCGACGGAGGCTGCCCCTTGATCGGCGTGAGGCGCTCGCTGACCGCGTCAAGGCGCGGCACCGACGAGAGGAGTCCCACCGTGTAGGGCATCTCGGGAGAGTAGAAGATGTCGTTGAGCGTGCCGCGCTCGACGAGCCGACCCGCGTACATGACGGCGACCTCGTCGGCAACGTCGGCGACGACGCCGAGGTCGTGGGTGATGAGGATGATCGCGGTGTTGTACTGGACCTGCAGCTCGGCGAGCAGCTCCATAATCTGGGCCTGCACGGTGACGTCGAGGGCCGTGGTGGGCTCGTCCGCGATGAGCAGCGACGGACCGTTGATGAGCGCCATGGCGATCATCACGCGCTGGCGCATTCCGCCGGACAGCTGATGCGGATAGTCGTCGATGCGTCGCTCAGGGTTGGGGATGCCGACCCTGGCCAGCATGTCGATGGCCTCGGTCCGGGCATCGTCCTTCGATACCTGGCGATGGACGCGCACGGTCTCCACGAGCTGGGACCCGATCCGGTAGAACGGGTGCAGCGATGCAAACGGGTCCTGGAAGATCATGCTCATCTCGGCACCACGCAGCTTCCGCAGCTGCTCGTCGCTGGCGGAGATCAGCTCGTTGTCGCCGATGAAGGCGCGCCCCTCGACACGCGCGTTCCGCTTGTTCACCAGGCCCATGAGCGCCTGGGAGGTCACGCTCTTGCCGGATCCGGACTCGCCCACGATGGCGATGGTCTGGCCCCGCTCCACACTGAAGGACACGCCATCGACGGCCCGCACGAGGCCGTCCTCGGTCGGGAAGGAGACCTTGAGGTCCTCGACTCGGACGTATGCGTCGCTCATGCTGACAGCCTCACTCGCGGGTCGATGACCGCGTAGAGCAGGTCGACGATGATGTTCGCGATCACGATGAACGATCCGGCCACGAGCACCGTGGCCACGATCACCGGCAGGTCCGAGTCGACGACGGCACCGACGGCCAGGCGTCCGAGCCCCGGCAGGGTGAACACGCTCTCGACGATGATCGCTCCGCCGAGGAGTCCCGCGAGATCCAGTCCCGCGGCGGTCACGATCGGGGTCAGGCCGGCGCGCAACCCGTGCTTGCGGATGACCGTCCGCTCGGGCAGTCCCTTGGCGCGCGCCGTGCGGATGAAATCCTCGCTCAGCGTCTCGAGCATCTGGTTGCGCGTGAGCCGGATGTAGAAGGCCGCGAAGATGAGGGCCAGCGTGATCCAGGGCAGGATCATCGTCTGGAAGAACTGGACCGGATTGTCGGTCGGCGGCACGTAGCTCGGGTAGGGCAGGAGCTGCCAGCGGATGACGACGAAGAAGAGCAGCAGCAGGCCGATGAAGAAGGACGGGAACGAGTAGCCCACGAGGGCGCCTCCGAGCGTGACCTTCTCCTGCCAGCGCCCCCGACGGAGGGCTGCGTAGATGCCGAGAAGGACGCCGGTGATCATCCAGAGGACGAAGGCGCCGACGGCCAGGTACATGGTGGTCGGGAGTGCGTTGATGATGAGGGGGGTGACCTCCTCGCCGCGGCGGAAGGAGTACCCCAGGCAGGGGGCCGCACAAGCGAAGGTCGCCGTCCCCGAGCCGTAGGTGCGGCCGGCGAAGAGTCCCTTGACGAACTCGATGTACTGCTGCCAAAGCGGCAGGTCCAGGCCCAGGCGGATCCGGTTCGCCTCGATCACCTGGGGGGTGCAGTTCTTTCCGCACGTCAGCGCGGCCGGGTCCGCCGGCAGTGCGTTGAACAGGACGAACGTGAGCATGCTCAGCAGGACGAGGATGAGCAGTCCTGTCAGCACTCGCCTGATGACGTATGCGGTCACGTCGCGGGGGTCCTTGTCTGTGTCAGGGGGTGGTCGGGGGGTGGATCACCTGATCCGACCGTGGTGGTGGCTCCGGGAGCCGAGACTCCCGGAGCCACCACGATCACGTGCTTACTGCTCGACGTACAGGTCGCCGAAGGCCAGCGAGCCGTAGGCGTCCCACAGGAAGCCGTTGCCGATCTTCGAGCCCCAGAAGGCCTGCGCCTTGCCGAACAGGTGGGGAATGACCCACGCGTTCTGCATGGCCTCCTTGTTCAGCTCCTGCCACGCCTTGCCCTGCTCGGTGCGGTCGAGGATCTTCAGGGCGTCCTGGATCTTCGCCTCGTAGGCGTCGTCCTGGACCTGGCTGAGGTTGAAGCCGCCCGTCTGCCCCAAGAGCTCGGGGATGACGGTGGAGGCGTTCAGCCAGTCCGGGCCCCAACCGGAGCGCATGAGCTCCTTGGCCTGCTCCGGGTCGAACACGATGCCGTAGTACTGGCCCGGCTCGATCGGCTCGAGGGTGACGTTGATTCCCGCTGCAGCCATCGACGACTGGATCGCCGCGGCGATCTTCTCGTCAACCGGGTTGTTCGGGAACTGGTAGGTCAGGTCGGGCATGGGCTCGCCCGACTCCTCGATCAGCTTCTTCGCCAGCTCGGGGTTGCCCTCGGCCGGGATGACGTCGCCGTACATGTCGTCCCAGATGCCCGACGGTGCGTAGTCGAGCGGCAGGTTCGGCTTCACGATGCCGTCAGCGCGCTCGCCCGCGAAGTCGCCACCACGCGCGGCGATGTACTGCGCGTTGTTCATGGCCGCGACGATCGCCTGACGGTGCTTGACGTTCGGCAGCAGGCTGGTGTTGATCGCCGTGTAGCGCACGTAGGGGTCGTAGCCGTTGTAGGTACGTCCCTCGAAGCGCGGATCGTTGGCCGTGAACACGGTGGCCAGGTTCTCCGGCTGCATGTTGCCGTACTCGACGGTTGCCTGATCCTCGGGCGCGTCAGCGATGATGCGCTGGTCCATGGCTGCCGGATCCTGCGCGAACTCGACCACGATCTGGTCCGGGTACGCCGGGCGGTAGTCGTCGGACGCCTTGTCCCAGTTCTCGTTGCGCACGAGGGTCATCTTCTGGCCCTTGGTGTACTCGGAGATCTTGTACGGGCCGCTGGAGACGACGGCGTCGTCGTAGCTCTCGCCCGTGTCCTTGGCCGCGGGGACCGGCGAGAACGCCGGCAGGGTCACGGTGTAGTTGAAGTCGGCGACAGACCGGTTCAGGTTGAACGTGATGGTCTTGCCATCCTCCGAGCACTGCACGGCCGCATCGAACGCCGCAGCGTCGTTGCCGTCCGTGGCGTACGGGCCCTTGTAGACGGAGGAACCGTCCTCGGCCTTGGCGATGTCCAGGTACGAGATCGCGTACGTGGGCCCATCGGTGATGACGTCCTGGGCGAACGTGCGGGACACGCCGTACTTGACGTCGGCGCAGGTGATCGCCGTGCCGTCCTCGAACGAGACGCCGTCACGCAGGGTGAAGGACCACGAGGTGGCGTCCTCGTTGGCGGTACCCGTGTCCGTCGCCATATCGGCGATGAGCTCGGTGCCGGCCTCGCCCGCGGCGTAGGCGTACTGCGTGAGCGTACGCGTGGTGTACCCGCTGAAGAACGCGATGTCCGCACCGGTGTACATGCGCTGCGGATCCACGTGCTGCCACTGCTCCGCATTGGTCAGCATCGTGATGGTGCCGCCGGACGCGCCTTCGGCCGACCCGCCGCCGCTGGCAGCTGCGCTGCCCTCGGAGCTGCTGCTGCCTCCGCCGCAGGCCGCAAGCGCAAGTGCACCCGCCGAGACCACTGCCGCCAGGCGCAGGCCCCTGTTGATGGCCTTACCCATGTGTTTCCTCCTTGTCGCGGTCGCACTGGTGCGCGACCTTGCTCCGGTCGAGATGACCGGCATCCGCTCTGTTGGAGCGGTGGCTTGTGAACCCTTGACGCGCCGCGATCATCGGACGTTCCGTCCGGTGCGCGGGTCCAGGGCGTCGCGCACGGCGTCGCCGAACACGTTGAATGCGTAGACGACGATGAACAGCGCCGTTCCGGGGATGAACAGATAGGTCGGCACGACCGCGAAGTAGCGGACGGAGTCGGCGAGCATCTTGCCCCACGAGGGGGTGGGCTCGACGATGCCGACGCCCAGGTACGCCAGCGCGGCCTCCGTCGCGATCAGTGTCGGGAGGGAGATCGTCACGTACACGATGATCGGCGCCCACAGGTTGGGCAGGACCTCGCGGAAGAGGATCCGCCGGGTCGGGGCACCGTTCGCCACGGCCGCCTCGACGAACTCACGCTCGCGCAGGCTCAGCACCTGCCCCCGGATGAGTCGCGCGAGATAGGGCCAGCCGAAGAACGCGAAGACGAGGACGAGATAGACGACCCGCGACGACTCGGGGCTGAGGCCCATCGCCTGGAGCCGCTGGGTGAGCACCGGGCTGAGGGCGAGGATCGCGAGGATGAACGGGAAGGCCAGCAGCAGGTCGGTGGTGCGACCGATGACCGTGTCGAGCCAGCCACCCTTGTATCCCGCGATGATCCCGATCGTCGTGCCGATGATCGCGATCATGATGACCGCCGTGCAGGCGATGAACAGCGAGACGCGGGCTCCGAAGAGCAGCCGCGAGAGAAGGTCGCGACCTGTGAGCGGCTCGACACCGAGCGGATGGTCGAGGGACGCACCGCCCCAGGGCCCAGCAGGCAGGCTGCCCTGGGCGGGGTCGAGACTGGTGAGGTCGAAGTCGTAAGGGTTCACGCCGAGGAGGTTGGTGATCAGCGGCGCCAGCAGCGCGGTGAGGAAGATCGCGACGAGCAGCCACATGGCGAACATGGCGGCCTTGTCGCGCTTCAGCCGACGCCACGCGAGCTGCCGGAGCGACAGGCCCGTGACAGCCCCGCTGACGCTGGGCGGCGGAGCGGCCGCGGGAGGCACTGTCGTGTCGGTGCTCACCGGTCCACTCACCTCTCGGGGCCACAGGCCAGTTCGTGCCGGTAAGCCGGCGTGCTAGGGACGTACGAATGCCAAGCCCTGCGGAGGCTAGCCGCATGAGATTACGACACTGTGACTGGTGAGTAACTACGCGATCCGTTGCTACGGCGTATTAGTCACCAAATCGTGACCTTCACATTCGCGCATGCGCCGGGGGGCCGGACGTTGTCCCGTACGCCTCGCGCCTGAGACAACGTTGTCCGGTGGAATCGCTGGTCCGTCGCAACAAACGTGGAAGTCCTAAGACTTCTTGCGGCCCGCCTTCGCCCGATCGGTGGCCGCGAGCAGGACCTTGCGGATCCGCACGAATCCGGGAGTGACCTCGACGCACTCGTCCTCGCGGCAGAACTCGAGAGCCTGCTCGAGGGACAGCTGCTTGTGCGGGATGAGCGGCACGAGGATGTCACCGGAGGACTGACGCATGTTCGTCAGCTTCTTCTCCTTCGTCGGGTTGACGTCCATGTCGTCGGAACGGGAGTTCTCGCCGACGATCATCCCCTCGTACACGTCGGTTCCCGGTCCGACGAACATGGTGCCGCGCTCCTGCAGGTTCGCAAGCGCGAAGCCCGTCGTCGCACCCGTGCGATCGGCGACCAGCGAGCCGGTCGGGCGCGTACGGAGTTCGCCGTGCCACGGCTCGTAGCGGTCGAACACATGGTGCAGCAGCCCGGTACCCCGGGTCTCGGTGAGGAACTCGGTGCGGAAGCCGATCAGCCCACGGGCCGGGACCAGGTACTCCATGCGCACCCATCCGGTGCCGTGGTTGATCATCTGCTCCATGCGGCCCTTGCGCAGCGCCATCAGCTGAGTGACGACACCGAGGTAGTCCTCCGGGATGTCGACGCTGAGCCGCTCCATGGGCTCGTGCACCTTGCCGTCGATCGTCCTGGTGACGACCTGTGGCTTCCCGACGGTGAGCTCGAAGCCCTCGCGTCGCATCATCTCGACGAGGATGGCCAGCTGCAGCTCGCCTCGACCCTGGATCTCCCACGTGTCGGGGCGCTCCGTCGTCAGCATCCGGATGGACACGTTGCCGACCAGCTCCTGCTCGAGGCGCTGCTTGACCTGGTTCGCCGTCAGCTTCGTACCGCTCTTGCCCGCCAGGGGCGCGGTGTTGATGCCGATCGTCATGGAGATCGACGGCTCGTCGACGGTGATCACCGGCAGGGCCACCGGGCTCTCCGGATCAGCCAGGGTCTCCCCGATGGTGATCTCCGGGATGCCGGCCACGGCGATGATGTCGCCCGGTCCGGCCTCCTGCACCGGCACGCGCTCGAGGGCCTCGGTCATGAGCAGCTCGACGACCTTGGCGCGTTCCACCGTGCCATCGGCCTTCATCCAGGCGATCTGCTGGCCCTTGCGGATGGTGCCCTGATGGACACGACACAGGGCAAGGCGACCGAGGTACGGGGATGCGTCGAGGTTCGTGACATGGGCCTGCAGCGGCCGCTCCGGGTCGAACTGCGGCGCGGGGACGGTCTCCAGCAGCGTCCTGAACAGCGGCTCGAGGTCCTCCGCGTCCGGCATCCCGCCGTCGGCGGGCCGGGTCAGCGAGGCCCGACCGGCCTTGGCGCTGGTGTAGACGATGGGGAAGTCGATCTGAGCCTCGGTCGCGTCGAGGTCGAGGAACAGCTCGTAGGTCTCGTCGACCACGTCGCCGATCCGTGCGTCCGACCGGTCCACCTTGTTGATGACGAGGACGACGGGGAGGTGCTTCTCCAGCGCCTTGCGCAGGACGAAGCGGGTCTGCGGTAGCGGGCCCTCGGACGAGTCCACGAGGAGGACGACGCCATCGACCATCTCGAGGCCACGCTCGACCTCTCCGCCGAAATCGGCATGGCCGGGGGTGTCGATGATGTTGAACGTGACGCCGCCCTCGGGCGCCGCGGGACCCGTGTACCGCACGGACGTGTTCTTCGCGAGGATGGTGATGCCCTTCTCGCGCTCGAGGTCCATGGAATCCATCACGCGGTCGGCGACGTCCTGGTTGGCGCGGAAGGCGCCCGACTGCCAGAGCATGGCGTCGACCAATGTCGTCTTGCCGTGGTCGACATGGGCGATGATGGCGATGTTGCGGAGGTCCTCGCGGCGATTCACCCCCTGACCCTACGGGGGGCACGTCCGTTCCCAGAAATCGCGGAAGGCGCACCATGACCATCTACTCGGACATCCCCGCCCGTCGCGCCCGTCAGCTCGCCGGAGACGTCTGGCTCGTTCTCTGGAGCATCCTGTGGATCTGGGCGGCCGTCCGCCTGCACGAGCTGATCATGAACCTGGCGACGCCCGGTCTGGCCATCGCCGACGGGGCCACCGCGCTCGCCGGAAGCATCTCGTCGGCGGGCGACTCCATCAGTCAGGTACCACTGGTCGGCGACACGCTGGGCAGCCCCTTCGCCGGCATGAGCGACGCCGCGATGTCGATTGCCGACGCGGGTCAGGCCACCGCGGATGCCGTCGGCCTGCTCGCCCGCTTCCTGTCGATCGCGCTCGCGGTGCTGGCGATCATGTCGTTCGCCGTGTTCTGGGTGCCCATCCGGATCTCGTTCGCCCGGCGGGCCACGGCCGCGCGGCAGTTCGTCGACGAGAACGAGGACCTCGACCTGTTCGCCCTGCGTGCGATGGCTCGGCAGCCGCTGCATGTCCTCGCCCGGATCAGCAGCGACCCGGCCGGAGCCTGGCGCCGGCGCGACCAGCAGGTGATCACCGCCCTGGCGGCACTCGAGCTGCGCGAGGAGGGCATCCGGGTCCCCTCCTTCGTCGAGTGATCAACCCCGACTGATGCCCCACTTCCGTGGGGCCTTCGGCCGCTTGATCTCGATGCCGCCGAAGATCGCCGCGCCCTTGACGACGAGGACCGGCGCACCCGGGGGTGTCGAATCGGAGGGGACCTCGACGCCACCGAAGATGCCCACGGCCTCGCTGCGGATGGCCATCCCCTCGGGCACGGTGATCTCCAGGCCGCCGAACAGGGCGATCGCGGTGACGACCGTCTCCCGACTCGTCAGTACCGCCTGCGTGAGGTCGAGCTCCCCTCCCCCGAAGATGCACGTCGCGCTCACCTCCGCAGGGACAGTCCACGGACCCTTGCGCTCGAAGGCACCGAAGATGGCGACCAGCGAGTTGTCGCCCTGGCCAGCGAGGCCGGTGTTGACGACGATGCCCGCGTCCGTCCGTGCCGGGTGCCCGGGCGCCGCGGGCGTGGCGGCCGCAAGGTTGTTGGCTGCGGGGATGGCCAGCGTGCCGGGAGGCACGGGGAGGTCGCGCATCACCGGGATGAGGTCGCCGTAGGTCGCGGCGCGATAGGCCTCGTCCAGCCGGTCCTGATGCTCGAGGGCAGTCAGCCGACCCTCGGCGTAGGCGTCGCGCAGGATGCCCGCCACCTTCTCGCGGTCCGCGTCAGACGCACGCATGCGCAGTGCCTCGGCGACGGGGTCCGATGGCCGCTCTGCCGGCAGGTCGGACGGCACGTCGGGACTCATGCCACGAGGCTACCGACCCGGAGGCTCGTCAGGAGCGGTGAGTTCGGGCGGTCACATACCTCAGCTCCAGGGGTCGATGATTCGAAGGCCCTGGGACGTCAGGATCTCGTTGGCCTCGGCGGCGTGCCAGACGTCGTGGCTGTTCACGCGCTCGACCACGAAGCCTCGGGTATGCCGCCAATCAGGCCCCCAGTCGGGGTGGCTGATCTCCTGATCCAGCTCGTCGAACGCCCATGTGTCGAGAACGCGATCGACGATGGCGAAGGTCGACGTCAGCGCCTCAACCAGCTCATCGGCGTCCAGCGCGTGCTCGAGGTCGTCGTCTCCCGGACACTCCCAGCCGGCGTTGGTGAAACGCGTGGTCGACGCCCCCGGCTCCCCCGCCACGTCGCACAGCCAGAACACCCGCTGGCACGCCAGGTGACCGACCACGGCCCACAGGGGCCATCGCTCAGGTCCGGCGGGTGCCGACA
Organism: Actinomycetes bacterium; assembly: GCA_024641635.1. Classification (GTDB taxonomy): domain Bacteria; phylum Actinomycetota; class Actinomycetes; order S36-B12; family S36-B12; genus UBA10649. The sequence continues at coordinate 39,842 of JAHECS010000017.1, forward strand.
ACTGCCCCGGCGTGAGCGAGGACATCACGTCGACGAGTCGCCCGTTGAGCACGGGCCACCTCGCGAAGGCAGGGCGGATGCTCACGAGGACAGTCAACCGCGATCGGCGCGTTCAGGAGGCACTCGTCTGAGGAATTGGGGGCGACAGAGTGCAGGATCGATCGACACTTGGCTTGCAGGTGTCAGTCGCCATGCGCAACTATGTGTGCGCGCGACGGGGACAACTTCATCAAGGGACGCCGGCGATCGACGACAGTGCCCTAACGTCATCTCCCATGCCGGACAGGACGCCCACCACCCTCCCGAGGGCGCGCACTGGCGAGGTTCTCGTCCTGCTGCATCGCTTCACCCGCGACATCACCCGGATTGCCGCCGGGGCCCTCGGCGACGATCTCGCCGACAACCGTCTGATCATGGTCCTGACGCTCGTTCACGAGGGACCGATGAGCCCAAGCGAACTCTGCGCACGAACCGGCCTGTCGCGCAGCGCGATGTCGCGCCTGCTCGGAACCCTCGACGAACACGACCTGATCAGCAGGCAGCGACAGAGCACGGATGGGCGCTCGGTCGACGTGAGCCTGACCCGTGCGGGGCGCCGCCGGCTCACGCGACTCGAGGACGAACTGCGGACGTACCTTCGCACCGGCGACCAGCTCATCCCCGAGGCCCTCGCCCTGCTCGACGTGCCGGCGGTCGCTGCGGCCGGCGACAGCGTCTCGGACATGATCAGCGTGGTGCGGCACCTGAGCGAGGCAGGTGCGCGCTACGGCGAGGATGTCGCACCGGTCGCCGATTCGTTCGGCATCACGGACACCACCGCGCGCTTTGCCGTCTGCCTCATCGAGGCCTCCGGCACGATCCGGCCCACGGCGATCGGCAGGGAACTGGGCCTGGCGTCCGCGGGTGTGTCCGCCGTCCTCGACCGGCTCGACTCAGCAGGACTCATCATCCGGGAGCACGACACCATCGACCACGACCGCCGCTCTGTGGTTGTGCAGCCGTCACCGCTCGGTCGGCGTGCGGCGTCGGCGATCTACACGGTCTTCGCTCGGCACCAGCACGACGTGATCGCCGCCCTTGCTCTCACCCGAAGTCTCGGCGAAGCGCGCTGACCTCGGAAGACTCGGACTCACTGAGCCAGGTACGCGCCCAGCGAGTCGAAGTAGCTCTCCATTCCCGCCTGCGCCTGCACGGCCTGGCCCTCGGGCAGTTCGCCGAACTGGCTGAACTTGACCCAACTGCGGAAGTCGCGGTGCTCGAATTCGACGAGGACACGGTGGTGCGGTGCGGAGTCGTCTCGCGCGGCGAACACGTCGGCCGACTGCGTGTAGGCCATGGTGTGCTCGATGCGCGCGTTCTCGACGACCACGGTGTACCGCCCGTAGAAGTAGGCGACGATGCCGTGCTCGGGCACGTCGACCGCCACGGTCCACAGGCCGTCGACGACCGGGTCAGACACCACCGATCCGGGCAGCACGGACAGGTCGACCGGGTGGTACCAGGCCTCGAGTGCCACCGGATCGGTCCAGGCCGCCCAGAGCATCTCGACCGGGATGTCGTACTCGCGCTCGACCGAATACAGGAAGTCACTCATGTGCTGATCATGGCCCCTCCACGTGCTCGTGGTGGAATCTATCGGCCGACTTCGATTCGCCTTGGACGCCGCCTGCGTGGCCGGATGATCACGATCGACCGCTTCCGCAGCAGATCACGACGCTAATCTGCGCCGATGGCCACCGTGCGGCGAGCGACGCCTGAGGACCTGGACCGGCTGGCGGCGCTCCTGTGCGCGTGTGCGCGCGACGGAGCAGCCCTCGGCTTCCTCGACACGATCACGGACGATGAGGCACGGGCCTTCTGGCTCGGAGCGTTGGAGCAGCATGCCTCGGGTCAGCGGGTCGTCCTCGTCGCGGTCGACGGTCCAGACATTGTCGGGACCATCACGGTGCTCCTCGCGTTTCCGGCGAACCAGCCACATCGAGGCGAGGTCGCCAAGCTCATGGTCTCCCCCCACCGACAAGGCACCGGGCTTGGCGCACTCCTCCTGCACGCCGGCGAACAACTCGCCTGGGGCTCCGGAAAGACCCTGCTCGTCCTCGACACCGAGGCGGGATCCGCCGCCGAGGGCTTCTATGCGCGCCACGGATGGACCAAGACCGGCGAGATCCCCGACTTCGCGCTGACGGCGTCCGGCAAGCTTCACCCGACATCGGTGTACTGGAAGCGCACGCCCGATAGCAGTTCCGGAGAAGCTGAAGAGGAACGCTGAACGCGCGTTCCGGCTCGACTCACATCAAGCGGATACCGTCCGTGCCGATCTCGACGGGGACGATCTTCACCCGTTCGTCCGGCGTCTCGTTCGGCCAGTGGAACACCAGCAGGTCGCGCCCGTCGGACGTCCGCAGAATCATGCCGTGGCCGCCGTTGCGCGCCCAGAGTGGCTCATCGTGCTGGAGCCAGGGGCCTAGCACGTTGCCGCTGGCGGAGCTGGCGACACCAATGGCGTAGCCCTCGTCGCCGAAGCTCGACCACGTCATGAGGAGTCCGCCGTCCGCCGCGCGGACGAGGCAGGGACCATCAGTGAACAGCGGGTCCTTGGCGAGGTTCAGCTGCTCGGGCGGCTCGACGCCTTCGGGGAACCACAGCGGTTTGGCCCACGTCGCCGACGACGCCCGGAACAGGACGACTGCATCGCCAACCGCCGAGGCCAGGTCCGGTGCGAGCCGAATCGCGAGCATCTCGGAGTCGGCGACGCCGGGCGCTCCGCCCACTTCACCCTCGGCACCGCGGCTGAAGACCAGCCACGGGGTCTCGTCAGCATCCACGAACAGCGTGCCGTCCAAGCACGGCATGGCACTCGGAGTGACGGGACCGTCGCTCCACGGCACGAATGGCCCGGTCGGTTGGTCGGAGACCAGGATCGCGACACCGCGGAACCTCGGTGTGCCGACGGACGAGGCGAACGTGGCGATCAGGTAGAAGCGCTCCCGGTAGGGGTGGACCTCCGGCGCCCAGAACTGGGTGTCCCCCCAGAAGCCCGCCGGCGGGCGAAAGGCCGCGATCGGGCCCTCCCACGCCTCCAGGTCGGGGCTCGTGAAGCAGTCGAAGCCGGTCGCCGGACCGCCCCACAGGTTCTCGTCGGTGGTACCGAACAGCACATAGTTGCCAGGAGTCGCCTCGAGGAGGAAGGGGTCGCGCATGCGCAGGTCTGCCGTCGTGAGCGCCATCGCGACAGACTAGGTCCAACCGCGTCCGTCGGTGCCCCGACACTCACGCCTTCAGTGGCTCCTCGCCCCGCGCACTCGGGACGGCAGACCCAACTAGGGTGACCGCGTGAACCGACTGAACACCTTGGGCATGTGGGACATTGCCGGGTTGGCGTTGCTCATCATCCTGGCCATGGTCGCGTCGGTTGCCCTCTACCGCGGGATGCAGCGACCCCGGCTGCGCCTCACCCACGACTCCGAACGGGGTTGGGTCGCCCGGCCCCGCGACATCGTCCAGTACGTCGTGGCCATCCCCTTCCTCGTCACGGGCTGGGTCCTGTGGCTCACCGTCATCCTGCTCATCGCCGTGAACGACCTGGACGGTTCACGGATGCTGGAAGTGGCCTGCGCCGTCGTTCTGGCGACCCGAGTGCTGGCGCACCTCAGTCACGAGCACGCCAACCAACTGGCCAAGTCGGTCCCGCTCACCCTCGTGACGCTCGTCCTGATCTCAGGGTCGTTGCGCGATCCCGGCGCCATCGCCACGGCCCTGGACCAACTGACAAAGACATCGCTGACCCGCCCGGCCATGGTGCTGATCGTGGGAGCGGACCTGATCATCACGCTCATCTGGTACTGGGTAGGAGTTCGCTGGTGGGCAGATCGCGGGGGTCGCGGCATCCCGGGGCGCCTCGCGCCAGAACACAGCATCCCTCAGGCGGAGTCGCCGTCGTAGCCGTCGTCCAGCCGTTCAGCCGGAACTAGACGGCATCACCGTCACGGCGTTTCGGTGTCATTCCGGTCATCGCGGCAGGGGGTTCGCGCCGGTCGCGGTCACGAGCCGCTGGGGCAGGACATCGTCGACGTGCTGGAAGCCGACACCGAACGGTCCGGCAACCGACTCGACGGAGTCTCGCAGCGAAAGCCGGTAGAACTTCACGTGCGTGAAGTCCCCGAACAGGATGTATACGGGATCGGGGATGCTCTTCGGACCCTGGAACTGCTGCCCCGTCAGGACGGGCTTGTGGTCCGCAACGAACGCGTCGAAGCCGTCGCCGACCACGACCCCCAGATGCTCCAAGCCCATCTTGTAGACACGCTGGTGCACCGGCGGAATGAGCTCGATGAGCGGAACGGGCTTTCCGTCGAGGACGTCGAGCGGTTCGGTTGGGACGATCAGAGAGATCGGGCGGCCGTTCCAGAAGTTCTCGCGATTCGCTGAGGCATGGCGTTCGAGCAGGGTCCGAACGTGCACGTACTGCTCCCACTCCGGCACGCGATAGGCAAGGTGGCTGATGGGGTATGGGCGGATGTCTATGCCGAGCGCGAGCAGGCGCTGGGCCTGCTGATCCGCGAACGCACGATAGTCGCCGATGATCTCGCCCACCGGGTCGCCCACATCAGCCTCCGCTCATCCGTTGCCACGATACGGCTTGCGGGGGCACCCCGTGTCGTCACAGGGCTACGGGTTCGCGCGGCGATTTCTTCGTCCTGTCGCCTCACACGTTGAAGCGGAACTCGACCACGTCTCGTCGCCGAGCAACATGATCGGCGGACCCACCCAGCTTGGCGCGGACGTCGCTCTGCATGGAACTGACGGGGCCGGTGCCGAGCCATCCCTCAGTCGAACTGGGTCGCGATGTCGTCGAGGTGCTTGCGATAGGTGTCCCACCACTCGATGTCAGCGGGGGGAATGTTGGTGTGGCCCGCGCGCAGGCCGACCCTGCCGTCAACGAGCTCGCGGAGGATGTCAGCGTGACCGGCGTGACGGTTGGTCTCGGCGATCACGGTGACCAGCAGGGTGTGCAGCGTCGGGTCGCGCCTGTCCTCGGGCCACCAGGGGACGTGACCGACCACCTCGAGCCCGAGCTCGTCGATCGTGCGGTCGGCGTGCTCGCACGCCCGCCCGTACAGGGCAACTACGTGGTCGCGAGACTCCTCAGCGGTGGCCCACATGTCCGCGCTCGGTTCGGCGCCCTCGTCCCACCACGGCACCGGTTCTCGCGGCGGTCGGTCGAACGCGGTCCCGAGGTAGTGGTACTCGACGCAGGCAAGGTGCTTGACCAGTCCGAGCAGGTTGGTGCCTGTGGGCACCATCGGCCGTCGCACCTCGCGCTCGCGGAGCCCGTCCAGCTTCCACAGGATCCCCTCGCGCGCCGTGCGCAGGTACTGGTGCAGGACAGCCTTCGGCGCTTCGTCACCCACACGGTGACCATGACACAGACCGAGCACGGGGCGAGAAGCACCCCGCCGCCGCCCTCCTGCGGTTCCAAGCAGGCACGGGCTTCACGGAACGGGAGCGATCCCGTCGCTGTCAGGGGCCTTCAGACGTTGAATCTGAACTCGACCACGTCGCCGTCGACCATGACGTAGTCCTTGCCCTCGATCCGGACCTTGCCCTTGCTCTTCGCCTCCGCCATCGACCCCGCCGCGACCAGATCGTCGAAGGACACGACCTCGGCCTTGATGAAGCCCTTCTGGAAGTCCGTGTGGATGACCCCAGCGGCCTCCGGAGCCGTCGCCCCCTGGCGGATCTCCCAGGCGCGGGACTCCTTCGGTCCGGCGGTCAGGTAGGTCTGGAGGCCCAGGGTCTCGAAGCCGACCCGGGCCAGCGCGTGCAGGCCGCTCTCCTCCTGCCCCACGGACTGCAGCAGCTCGAGGGCCTCCTCCTCGGGCAGCTCCACCAGCTCGGCCTCGAGCTTGGCGTCGAGGAAGACCGCCTCGGCAGGAGCGACGAGCTCCCGCATGCGCGCCTTGAACTCCTCGTCGGCGAGCTCCTCCTCATCGACATTGATGACGTAGATGAACGGCTTCGCCGTCAATAGCCACAGCTCGCGCAGGAGCGTACGGTCCATGCCCGACGCGAAGATCGTCGTCCCCGCGTCGAGGAGTGCCTGCGCCTTCTCGGCCGCCTCGAGCTGCGGCACCCTCGACTTGTCGTTGCGCGCCTCCTTCTGCAGCCGGGGAAGGGCCTTCTCGATCGTCTGCATGTCGGCGAGGATCAGCTCGGTGTTGATCGTCTCCATGTCCTCGGCGGGGGAGATTCGGCCCTCGACATGCACGACGTCGTCGTCATGGAAGGCGCGCAGCACCTGGCAGATGGCGTCCGACTCCCGGATGTTGGCGAGGAACTTGTTGCCCAGCCCGGCGCCCTCGCTCGCCCCCTTGACGATGCCCGCGATGTCGACGAACGTCACGGTCGCCGGGAGGATCCGCTCGGACCCGAAGATGCCCGCAAGGACCGAGAGGCGGGGGTCCGGGACGCCGACGACGCCCGTGTTCGGCTCGATCGTCGCGAACGGGTAGTTGGCCGCGAGGACGTCGTTCTTGGTCAGCGCGTTGAACAGGGTGGACTTGCCGACGTTCGGGAGTCCGACGATTCCGATGGTGAGGGCCACGACGGACGATCCTAGTGAGGGGCCTGATGGTCCCCCGGACCGCAGGAGGCCTTGAGTACGGTACGCAGGTGACCTCGAACGACGGCGGCCCAGGCCCGGATCCGGTCGATCCGGACTTCGCGGCCCTCTTTAGGCCGGACGACGAGTGGTCCATGCCCGCCGCACCGCCGGAGAACGAGCCGGCCGGGCTGTTCGTCGACGACGTGTCCGCAGAGGTCCCTGATCCGGTCGCGGCCCACAACGATGCGGACGCACCCCTCGCCGAGGATTCGTCCGACGCTCCTGCCGTCGAGCAGCCGCCCGTGGACGTTCCGGGGCGCGAGCCAGCCACCGACACCGGACGACTGTTCCGCAGCCAGGGCGTGCGGGACCACGAGGAGGCCGTGCTGGCGCTCACGTCCGACCACTTCGGGCGGCTGCGCACACTCGAGCGCCGCTACGACGTCGAGCCGGCGGTGCCGGACATCGGGCCGCTGGAGCCCGAGGACGCGGGCGATCCGCAGATCGCCGGCCTCCTGGGAGCCAGCACCTCTGGAACTGCCGCCGGCGCCGAACCGGAACCGGCCGGCCACCGACGACGAGGCAGGCGGGTGGCCGGAATGCGTGCAGGAGCGAGGGGCATCTCGGCCGGTGCGGTCTACCTCATCGTCATCGGCGTCACGGTGCTCGTGGCATTCGCCAACGCCCTGCTCGCAGGAGGAAGCATCGGGTGGCCCACGGGCGTCGCCCTGGCGGCCTCTTCCGTCTACGCCGCGCTCACCGTTCGGCGCGAGGACGACGTGGTCGCCATCCTCATCCCCCCGGTCGCCTTCCTCATCGCGGCGCTGACGGCCGGGCAGCTGTTCCTGGGCTCGGCCGAGGGGTCGCTGCTCAACCGTGCGGTCGTCGCGTTCTTCTCGCTCGCCGACAACTGGATCTGGATCATCGGCTCGACGGTGGCCGCGTTGATCATCGTCCTCGTCAGGCGGCGACGCGCCTGACCGCCCCTACTGCCCCGCGGCCTCAGCGGCCTTGAGGTCCCGGCGAAGCTCCGGCGGGAGGGCGAAGATCAGCGTCTCCTCGGCGGTGTGGACCTCCTCGAAACCGCCGCAGCCGCGGTCGCGAAGCCAGCGGAGAACGTCGTCGACCAGGATCTCCGGCACCGATGCGCCACTGGAGACGCCCACGGTCCCGCAGTCCTCGAACCATGCCTCGTCGAGCTCGTCGGCCGAGTCCACCCGATAGGCCGACCTCGCACCGGCCTCCAGCGCCACCTCGACGAGGCGCACCGAGTTCGAGGAGTTGCCCGACCCCACCACGATCATGACGTCGCACTGCTCGGCGATCTCCTTGACCGCCGCCTGACGGTTCTGCGTCGCGTAGCAGATGTCATCACTCGGCGGGCTGATGAGCTGGGGGAAGCGCTCCTTGAGAGCGCCGACGGTGGTGAGGGTCTCATCCACCGACAGGGTCGTCTGCGACAGCCACACGAGCTTGTCGGTGTCGGCCACGACGACGGCGGCGGCATCGTCCGCATCCTCGACGAGGGTCATCGCCTGCGGCGCCTCCCCCATCGTTCCGACGACCTCCTCGTGCCCTTCGTGGCCGACGAGAAGGATCTGGTAGCCCTCGTGCGCGAAGCGCTTGGCCTCCGCGTGGACCTTGGTGACCAGGGGGCAGGTGGCGTCGATGGTCTTGAGGTTGCGTGCGGCCGCCTCCTCGTGGACCACGGGGGCGACCCCGTGGGCGGAGAAGATGACGGTCGAGCCCTCAGGGACCTCCTCGACCTCGTCGACGAAGATCGCGCCCCGCTCCTCAAGAGCATGGACCACGTACTTGTTGTGCACGATCTGCTTGCGCACGTAGACAGGCGGCCCGTACAGCTCCAGCGCCTTCTCCACGGTGACCACCGCCCGGTCAACCCCGGCACAGTATCCCCGGGGGGCAGCGAGCAGCACCCTCTTCCCTGGCGTCATGCACCCATGCTAGGCGCTGTCCGCCGAACCCGCCGATCCGCTCTACGCTGCCCCCCATGCCCCTCGAGACCAGCCCCGAGGCACCCGCCGCGGTCCGAACCATCTCGCGGATGCTCTCCGACTGGGTGAACCGGCTCGGCGCGGTGTGGATAGACGGGCAGGTCGCCGAGTACCGGCCACGCCCGGGAGCCCGCTTCCACTACTTCGTGCTGCGCGACACCGACGTGGACATGTCCTTGAGCGTCAAGGCCGACGCCGGCGTCATCGGCCGCCTCGACCCGCCCCTCTCCGAGGGACAGCGGATCCTCGTGCACGCCCGCCCGGACTTCTATGTCGGACGCGGGTCGCTGTCGCTGCTCGCTCGCGAGATCCGTCCCGTGGGTCTCGGGGCGCTGCTGGCGGAACTCGCGCGCCTCAAGGAGCTGTTGACGGCCGAGGGCCTCTTCGCACCCGAGCGCAAGAAGCGGCTGCCCTTCATCCCGAGCCGCGTCGGGCTGGTGTGCGGGAGGGCCAGCGCCGCCATGGACGACGTGCTCGTCAACGCGCGCGAGCGGTGGCCCGGCATTCCCTTCGAGGTCCGCGAGGTGCCCGTGCAGGGTCCGCAGGCGGTGCCGGCGGTATCGGCCGCCATCGCCGAACTCGACGCGATGGCGGACGTCGACGTCATCATCGTCGCCCGCGGCGGCGGGAGCGTCGAGGATCTGCTGCCGTTCAGCAACGAGGCCCTGGTTCGGGCGGTGGCGGCGTGCCGCACTCCCGTCGTGAGCGCGATCGGGCACGAGCAGGACGCGCCGCTGATCGACTTCGTGGCCGACCTGCGTGCCTCCACGCCGACCGATGCCGCCAAGCGCGTGGTCCCGTCCCTGCGGGAGCAGCAGGAGCTCGTTGGCGGATTGCGCCGGCGCAACGCCATCGTCCTGCGGCATCTCGTCGAACGGGAGCAGCAGGCGCTGCAGCATCGTCGCCAGCGCAGCCACGCAATCGTCCTCGGCCGGCTGGAGGCGGCATCCGCCGACGTCGTGCACCTGGCGGCGCGGGTTCGATCACTGTCCCCGGCGGCCACCCTGGATCGCGGGTACGCCATCGTCACGACGGCCGACGGCGGGATCGTGCGGGACGCGGACTCAGTGCAGCAGGGATCGGACCTCGAGGTGAGGGTCGCGCGAGGTCGCTTGCGCGCCCGACGCATCGACGGGAACTAGAGTCGGGACGTGGCCGACCCCCAGCTGAGCTACGAGCAGGCGCGCGACGAGCTCGCGTCGGTCGTGGCCGCGCTCGAGGCGGGTGGCCTGACCCTCGAGGAGTCGCTGCGGCTGTGGGAGCGCGGCGAGGAGCTGGCCGGCATCTGCCAGGGCTGGCTGGACACCGCACGCGAGCGGGTCGAGTCGGCCGGACCGGACGTCAGCCCTCAGTAGCCACGGGCTCGAGTGCGCTGGCCAGGGCGATCAGCTCGTTCCAGTCAGCCGACCCGGACACGACGGTGACCACCGACCCCTCCTGGAGGACGAGGCTGCGTCGACTCTGCGTCTCGCGACGCTCCCACGAGGTCCCGTCGATGTCCTGGGTTCCCGTGACGGCACCGCCCTTGGTCTGCTCGTCCAGGTAGCGCGGCCCCTGAGCCGCGGACTCACTCACCTGCGCGTACTGGTCCGACGGGGTGACGTACCCGACGTGCAGGACGGGATCCCCGAGTGACTCCTCGGTCGGTTCCCACCGCACGCTCGTCGGCCGCCAGCCGTCCGCGAGACCGTTCGGCGCTGTGACGTCGAACTCGGCCTCGCTCGCCGCACGTTGCACCGTGGGCGCGGTTTCGACCACCTTCACCGCCTCCGGCTGGGGCCGCCAGGCGAGCAGGACGATGAGGAAGACGACGCCCAGGACAAGGGCCATCGACCGGATCATGTCGCCGACCGATTGCCGCATCCGCCGGTTGGGACGCCCGGTCGGTCGGGCCTCCTGGCCTGGCTCGCTCATCACCCCATCATGATCCATCGAACACGAAGGCGCCCCTCCGGCATGGCTACGCTGGCCGCATGACCATCGACGCGATGAACCCCGAAGTACCGGACCGCAACCTGGCGCTGGAACTCGTCCGGGTCACCGAGGCGGCCGCCATGGCCGCGGCGCGGTGGGTGGGGCGAGGCGACAAGAACGGTGCGGACGGCGCCGCCGTCAACGCGATGCGTCAGCTGATCGGGACCGTGTCGATGAACGGCATCGTCGTGATCGGCGAGGGCGAGAAGGACGACGCCCCGATGCTGTTCAACGGGGAGCACGTCGGCGATGGGGCCGGTCCCGAGGCGGACGTCGCAGTCGACCCGATCGACGGGACGACGTTGGCCGCCAAGGGCATGCCCAACGCGATCGCCGTCCTGGCCGTCGCGGAGCGGGGCGCCATGTACGACCCCAGCGCCGTGTTCTACATGGAGAAGCTCGTGGTCGGCCCGGACTGCGCGGACGTCATCGACATCACCGCGCCGATCGGCACCAATCTCCGCGCCATCGCACGGGCAAAGGGCGAGAAGGTCGCCGATCTCACCGTGTGCATCCTCGACCGTCCGCGGCACGAGCAGCTCGCCAAGGACGTCCGTGATGCCGGCGCCCGCCTCAAGTTCATCTCCGACGGCGACGTCGCCGGCGCGATCATGGCGGCCCGCGCCGGGACCGGCGTCGACCTGCTCGCCGGCATCGGCGGCACACCGGAGGGCATCATCGCCGCCTGCGCCATCACCTGCCTCGGCGGCATGATCCAGGGTCGCCTGTGGCCACGCGACGACGACGAACGGCGCAAGGCCCTCGACGCCGGGCACGACCTCGATCGCGTCCTCACGACCAGTGACCTGGTGACCGGGGAGAACGTCTTCTTCTGCGCCACCGGAATCACCGACGGCGAGCTGATGGAGGGGGTCCGCTACACCCCCAAGGGGCCGACCACCCACTCGATCGTCATGCGAGGCAAGAGCGGGACCATCCGCGAGGTGCGCAGCGAGCATCGGCTGGACAAGCTGTCGACCTACTCCAGCGTCGACTTCAGCAGCGCCGGGGGCAGCCACTCCGGCTGACCTTGCGGGGATCGCTTGCCGAACCGGCCAGCGTTCCTCCATGCTTGGCGATGGAATCGCTTACATCGCCCATCGGGGCCTGAGAACGGGGAGGGGCCATGGGCGAGCCGGTCCCGGCGGGCCCCTCGGCGGCACTGGCTGCCGGCCGACGCCGCCTCGCGGACCACCTCGCCGACGATCCCGGGGCCATCGACGTCCTCACGCGCTTCGAACGCTGGGGCGAGGACCTGTGGCACGGCCTGGCGGCCGTGTATGACGCCGACGTCGTCCTGCCGGCCGTCATCGACGTGATCGCCAGCGTGCACCGGGATCGCCGCCCCGCCCTCCGGCAGCGCGATCGCGAGCGCACGCTTCGACCGGACTGGTTCCAGTCCGCCGACGCCCTCGGCTACGTGGCCTACGCCGACCAGTTCGCGGGCGACCTGCCGGGCATCCGCCAGCGCATCGACTACCTGCGGGGCCTCGGGGTGACCTATCTGCACCTCATGCCGCTGCTGACGCCGCGCCCCGGAGCGAACGACGGCGGCTACGCGGTCATGGACTACCGCTCGGTGCGGTCGGACCTCGGCACGATGGACGACCTCGCTGATCTGGCCGCCGACCTCCATGCGTCCGGTATCTCGCTCACGCTCGACCTCGTGCTCAACCACGTGGCCCGCGAGCATGCCTGGGCCGTGGCGGCCAAGGCCGGCGAGCCGCGATACCGCGACTACTTCTACGTCTACCCGGACCGGACGATCCCGGACGAGTACGAGGCGACCCTCCCCGAGGTCTTCCCCGCCTTCGCCCCCGGGAACTTCACGTGGGACGACGCGCTCGACGGATGGGTCTGGACGACGTTCAACGAGTGGCAGTGGGACCTCAACTGGGGCAACCCCGACGTGTTCTTGGAGTTCGCCGACATCATCGGCTTCCTCGCGAACCAGGGCGCGGACTGCATCCGCCTCGACGCGATCGCGTTCACCTGGAAGCGGCTCGGCACCAACTGCCAGAACCAGCCGGAGGTGCACGCGCTCACCCAGGGGCTGCGGGCCGCCGCCCGGATCATGGCCCCGTCGCTCATCTTCAAGGCCGAGGCCATCGTCGGACCGCAGGATGTCGTCGCGTACCTGGGCCAGGGCGAGCACGCCGGCAAGGTCAGCGAGCTGGCGTACCACAACTCGCTCATGGTGCAGATCTGGTCGGCGCTGGCAGCCCGCGACGGGCGCCTCCTGGCGACGGCACTCTCCCGCTTCGCGCCGATTCCGGTGACGAGCGCCTGGGCCACCTACCTGCGCTGCCACGACGACATCGGCTGGGCGATCGACGACGCTGACGCCGCCGAGGTCGGCTGGAACGGCTACGACCACCGCGCGTTCCTGGCCGACTTCTACGCCGGGGACTTCGAGGGCAGCTTCGCCCGAGGCATGCACTTCCAGTCCAACCCCGAGACGGGCGATCGCCGCACGTCGGGAAGCGCGGCGAGCCTGGCCGGGGTCGAGGCGGCGATCGAGACCGGCAACCCGGCCGCGCTGGAGACCGCGATCCAGCGCCTCACCTGTGCCTACGCCATGGTGCTCGGCTTCGGCGGCCTGCCCCTCATCTACATGGGCGACGAGCTGGCGATGCTGAACGACCACGAGTACCTCGACGACCCCGAGAAGGCCGCCGACAACCGCTGGATGCACCGGCCGGCCATGGACTGGTCCCTGGCGGAGGAGCGTCGGTCGACCGGCGGAGTTGCAGACCGCGTCTTCCAGGCGATCACCCGACTGGTCGCGGCGCGCAGGGGCCTGCCCGCGCTGCACGCGTCGGTGTCGACCGAGGTCGTCGTCGGCGACGACCCCGCGGTGCTGGTGTTTCGCCGACGCCACGCGGCCGGCAGCATCGTCCAGGCGTACAACCTCTCGGAGTCCACCCGGGTCCTGTGGCCCGGCCTGCTGGCGCCGCTGCCCGCGGGGCACCTGCTCGAGCACGTGTCCGGCGAGGTCATCGACCTGTCCCTGCCGGTGGTCCTCCCCCCGTACGCCGCGTGGTGGCTGACGACGCAGGAGTGACCGGAGTCACCGTCACCCCCCGCCGATCTCCACCTACGCTGGCCTCGTGACGGACTTCCATTACGCAGAGATGCTTCCCCTGGGTGCGGACGAGACCCCCTACCGGCTGATCACCGACGAGGGCGTCTCGGAGGTGACCCTCGGTGGCCGAACCTTCCTGACCGTCGAGCCCGAGGCGCTCAGGGCCCTCGCGTTCGCGGCGGTCCACGACATCCAGCACCTGCTCCGTCCCGGGCACCTCGATCAGCTGCGTCGCATCCTCGACGATCCGGAGGCCAGCCCCAACGACCGGTTCGTCGCGCTCGACCTGCTGAAGAACGCCAACATCGCCGCCGGCGGCGTCCTGCCGATGTGCCAGGACACCGGCACCGCGATCGTCATGGGCAAGCGCGGCCAGCAGGTGCTCACGTCAGGTGACGACGAGAGCGCCCTGTCGGCGGGCATCTTCGACGCGTACCAGAAGCTGAATCTTCGGTACTCGCAGCTCTCGCCCCTGTCGATGTGGCAGGAGCGCAACACCGGAACGAACCTCCCGGCCCAGATCGAGCTGTACGCGGACACGCATCCCGGCCACGAGCAGCAGTACGAGTTCCTGTTCATGGCCAAGGGCGGCGGCAGCGCCAACAAGAGCTACCTGTTCCAGGAGACGGCGGCACTGCTCAACCCCGAGTCCTTCGACCGTTTCCTCGACGAGAAGCTTCGCGCCATCGGGACGGCAGCCTGCCCGCCGTACCACCTGGCGATCGTCATCGGCGGTACCAGTGCCGAGTACGCCCTCAAGGTGGCCAAGTACGCCAGCGCCCGCTACTACGACTCGGTTCCGGTCCACGGCTCGGACGAGGGCCGCGGGTACCGCGACCTCGAGATGGAACAGCACGTTCTCGCGATGACCCAGGCCTTCGGAATCGGAGCCCAGTTCGGCGGGAAGTACTTCTGCCACGACGTCCGAGTGATCCGGCTCCCGCGCCACGGCGCGTCCTGCCCCGTGGCCATCGCCGTCTCCTGCTCGGCCGATCGGCAGGCGAAGGCGCGCATCACCCGCGACGGCGTCTTCCTCGAGCAGCTCGAGACCGAGCCGGCCCACTACCTGCCCGAGGTCACCGACGACCACCTCGATGACGACGTCGTGCGGATCGACCTCAACCGACCCATGGACGAGATCCGCAGCGAGCTGGCCACGCTGCCCATCAGGACCCGGGTGTCTCTGACCGGCCCGATGGTCGTCGCGCGAGACCTCGCGCACGCCCGCATCAAGTCGATGCTCGAGCGCGGCGAGCCGATGCCGTCGTACCTGCGCGACCACTGCGTCTACTACGCCGGGCCTGCCAAGACGCCCGCGGGCTACGCCTCCGGATCGTTCGGACCCACGACGGCTGGGCGGATGGACTCCTACGTCGACCTGTTCCAGAAGGCGGGCGGCTCGTTCGTCATGCTCGCCAAGGGGAACCGCAGCGGCGCGGTGACCAAGGCCTGCCAGGAGAACGGCGGCTTCTACCTCGGATCGATCGGCGGGCCTGCCGCCCGGCTCGCGCAGGACAACATCCGCAAGGTCGAGGTGCTCGACTTCCCCGAGCTGGGCATGGAGGCGGTGTGGCGCATCGAGGTGGAGGACTTCCCGGCCTTCGTCGTCGTGGACGACAAGGGCAACGACTTCTTCGCCGAGACGCTGCGCCCGATCACGGTCGACATCCCGGTCGGGCCGCCCACCTAGCCCCCCCCTCGCCGAGTGGTCACAACGCGCAGGCAGCAACCCCGCATCCCAAACGCCGAGTGGTCACAACGCGCAGGCAGCCGCCCCGCATCCCAAACGCCGAGTGGTCACAACGCGCAGGCAGCAACCCCGCGCCTCATGCGCGCAGTGACCACTCGCGGTGGGGGGGTTCAGCAGCTGTGGGCGCCGCCGCGCCAGTGGCCCGCACCGGACCCGTCGCGCCAGATGGTCCAGAACGCGCGGTCCTGCCAGTAGCGGTTCCAGTTGTTGGGCGCGACCTTGCGTAGGGCCTTGACGATGGCGACGCCTTCGTCGCCCATCTCCTTGCGGACTTCCTTCTGCATCATCCAGGTCGCACCGCGCGCGAGAGCGGAGCTCATCTGGTACGCGCCGTGGTACGTGCCGTTGCTCGCGCGGTAGTTGAAGTGGCTCTCGCGGCTCATGATGCAGCGACGCACGCTCTCCGCCTTCGGCTGGTACCACTTGCCCGTGTAGAGGCTGGGCAGGTACCCGAGGAGATCGGCGGCCTGACGGCTGCCCCGCGCCAGCGCGACCTCGCGCTCGCGATCGTTCGTGGGTGCGACCCCCGGAGCCGGCTCTTCCGCCGGCTGCGCCACCGGCTCTGGCGCGGCAGGCTCCTGACCCTCGGGGTAGAAGACGTCGTCCGCGCTCACGGCCGCCGGGATGGCGGCATGTGCGACGCCCGGCACTCCCACGGTCAGCAGAGCCGCCACGGCGATTGCCGTGACTGCGATCTGTCGCCGCATGAACGCTCCTGGACGGTGGGCGGATGGAGGCACAACGAGGCTCTACGTTGCCGAAAAGTCGCGCCTGTGTCACGCGATCGTCTGGTGGTCCATCTCACAGGAGGTGCGGGACATTTCGGTCATTTGTTGGCTGACGCCACAAACCATGGGGGACGGAGTCCAACCTCTGTGACGGAGATCACATTCTTGTCAACAGGGATATCCACAGGCTGAACGGATCAGGCGCTTGCGACCAGGTCGCGGGCCCGTCGCACCGCCTCGAGCCGAGACGACACACCAAGCTTCGCCAGGATCGACGAGACGTGGTGCGCCACTGTCTTCTCCGAAAGGTGCAGGCGACCGGCGATCTCCGCGTTTCGCAATCCCTCGTCCAGCAGGTCGAGCACCTCGGCCTCCCGGTCCGTGAGTCCGCCGACATTGGCGCGCGTGCTCGCGCGAGCGCCGCGCGGAACCTTGGCCCCGATAGCGCGGAGCTTGTCGTCGGCCCGCTGAACGAGCGCGACGGCACCGAACTGCTCGAAGACGGCTCGCGCCTCGCGCACATCCAGTTCGTCGTCACTGTCCAGCAGCGCCCAGGCCGCGTCGTAGGGCAGTCCCTGCGACTGCCACCAGGCGGCCGCCTCCCGTGGATGGCCGCCGACGGACAGCCGGGCCCCCTCCGAGGCGTCTGCCGGCGCATCGTCCAGCAGGCCCGCCCGCCAGAGCCACAGCGCCGTCATGCCGAGGAAGCCGGCGTGACCCACCCGACCCGCCTCCTCGAAGGCGGGGCGCACGTCGGCCTCGACACCGGCAACGTTGCCATCGAGCAGGTGCGCCTCGCCCCTGGCGACCGCGATCGGCCCGTCGTAGTCCACCACCTGGGCATCGGCGACATGCTCGCGCGCCTCGTCAAGGAAGGTCCACGCCTGCGCACTGTCCCCCCGGCGCGCTGCGATGAGGCCCAGCGCCAGCAGCGGCTCCATCCGGCTCGCTCGGGTCGTGGCCCGCACATACAGCAGCTCGCGGGCACGACTCTCGGCCTCGTCCCACCGCCCCTGACCAAGGGTGATCGAGACGTGTCCGGCCGCCAGGCACAGGAACGAGCCGTTCAGGTCGTGCTCCGTCGTGTACCGCATGCCGTCGTCCATGATGCTCAGGGCGTCGTCGAATCGCTGCGCAGACTCGAGGCAGGAGGCGAGGTTGTTGTACGCCCGGGCGACATCGTCCTCGAGATCGTGGGCCAAGCCGATGCGCAGACTCTCCTCGATGTACTCGCCGGCTCGTGGGTCGTTCCCGTCGTAGCAGCACCCAAGGGAGTTCAGGGCGTACGCAAGGACGTGCGGATCATCCACGTCCCGGGCAACGGAGACCGCTCGTTCCGCCCACGGAAGAGCGGCAGTCCGTCCGCGTGCGCTGAGGTACAGCATGCACCGCATCGCGTATGCCTTGGCCAGCTCCGGAGTCGGCGGCCGACCCTCGAGAAGCAGGAGTGCCTCGTCGACCAATGCCGGAGATCGGACGTGGTCACCGATGGTCGTCATTGAACGCGTGTACCGCAGGAGGACGTCGGCGAGTTCCCGTGGCCGATCCTTCGTGCGCAGCATCTCGACGAGCCGCTGCCACGCCTCGATCGCCGACCGTTGGTCGTCGGTGATGAAGCACTCGCTGGCCCGGCCGCGCAGCAGGCGGATCTGGGCCTCCTCGTCCAGCAGGTCGATGTGTGGCATGGCCCGGCCGTACTGGAACGCCGCTTCGCGATGCGATCCCAGGCTCGCGGCGACGTCCCCGGCCGCGATCGCGAACTCCATGATCGCGGGCGCGTCGCCGGCCATCTCAGCGTGCTCGGCGAGGCGGGCGTAGGGAGGGGGCGACGTCGGCAGCGCCCGCAAGCGCTCAAGCACCTGCCAGTGCAAGGCTCCGAGACGCCCCGGGGGGATGCCGCTCAGTACCGCCTGGCGAACGAGCTCGTGGCGGAAGACGTAGGTGGGCGGCTCCATCCGGAGCATGCCGGACGTCACGCACTCGTCGATATCTGCTGCTGACAGTCCCGGCATCGCGGAGAGAAGCGACGGCTCGACCCGCGAGCCGATGACGGCAGCAGACTCGAGCGCCAACCTCGCCTGCGGACTCAGCCGGTGGACGCGGGCGAACACCGCGTCCTGCACTGTGCTCGGCAGGTTCTGGCCGCCCGAGGCGATCACCTCACTCACGAAGAAGGCGTTGCCCGCCGTCTCCCGGTGCAGAGCCTCCACATCTATGTCGGTACCTGCCGCGAGTACGGCGACCGCCTCCGCGGACAGCGGCGGTACGTCCAGCCGGCGAACCACCCTCTGGGAGACGATGTCGCCGAGCATCACTCGGAGCGGATCCGATGGCGCCAAGTGCTCGTCCCGATAGGTCACCACGACGAGCGCCGTCGACCCCTCGAGACGTCTGGCCAGGAATCGCATCAGGTCGAGTGTCGACATGTCCGCCCAGTGCAGGTCCTCGATGACCAGGACAACGGGCTCGCCCTGTTGCAGCGCCGTTACGACCGCCTCGAACAGCCCATCACGCTCCCCCGAGCGAAGCAGTGTGGCGACCTCCTCGCCGAGGTCGGCGGCGACGTCGAGCAGAGGGCCCAGCGGGCGCGGGGACGAGAGTGGGTCGCAGGCTCCCCGCAACACCCGCCCGCGGGGGTTCTCGGACGCGAGGAACTCTTGGACGAGTGCGGACTTCCCGACTCCCGACTCGCCGCTCACGAGGACAAGTCGACCCGAGCCGCCCATCGCCTCCTCATGGATGGTCGACAGGCTCGCTATGAGGTCCGCTCTCTCGAGGAGAGTCACGCGGTCAGGATAGGGCGCACGGGCCTGACGCGCGACGAGCACGGGGGGCACACCCTGCGTCTCCAGGCCCGGGTCCTGCGAGAGGATGCGCCGCTCGATGTCCTGCAGCGCCGGGCCAGGATCCACGCCGAGCTCGTCCGCCAGCCGGCTCCGGGCTCGCTGGTAGGACGCGAGGGCATCGCCCTGCCGCCCGACCCGGTACTGGGCGCACATGAGCAGCGCCCAGAACGACTCCCTGAGCGGATGCCAGCGCACCAGCGCCTCGAGCTCCGCTATCGGCGGGGTGGTGTCCGGACGTGCCAGATCCGCATTGATCCGCAGCTCAAGGGCGTCGAGGCGCAGCGCCGAGAGCCGCTGGGCCTCTGCCTCGAGCCGCTCGCACCCGGGGAACTCCTCGTAGGGCGCCCCCCGCCAGAGATCGAGGGCCTCACGCAGGGTTCGGCTCGCCTCGTCCGGCCGACCAACGGAGAGCGCCACCGTGCCGCGCTCCACGGAGCGCTCCAGGACGAGCGCGTCCACCTGCTCCTCGACGACGTCGAGGAGATACCCCTGGTGCCCGGTCTTGACGACGAGCGGCTCCGGCAGCGCGCGCCGAAGCCGAGCCACGTGCGACTGCAGCGTCGCCGCTGCGGCCGTGGGTGGATTGTCGCCCCACAGCGAATCGACCAGGCGATCCGCTCCGACCTCCTGGCCCGGTGACAGGGCCAGGAGCGCCAGCAGCCGCCTCGGCAGTGGACCGCGCACGTCGACTGCCCGACCGTCGTGGGTGACTTCGAGGGAACCGAGGACCCAGATCTCCATGACAGCGACGCTACGGTCGCGGACCGGCCCCCCGGGAGGGGAGAAACACCCAGATTGCGGCTTGCCGCGACCTTGCAGGACACCGGGTATTCCTCCCCCGTCGTCGTCAGCCGGTTGCCAGCGGCTCGCGCCAGCATTCCCGTGCTGCCCCCTCCGGGCGGCGACGTCCGAGCCCCAACCAAGCGACACAAGGAGCCACGATGACCATCACCACGACATCCCCGACACGCTCACGGTTCAGCCACCCGACGGCGACTCCGTCGAGCCGACGCCTTCGCCTGGGCCGTTCCATCACCGCCACGCTCCTCGGCGTCGTGGCCGTGGTGGGCTTCGCCAGCCCTGCCGGAGCAGCTACCGATCCTGTGGGCGGCTCCGGGGGAAGTGATGGAGCGGGCGGCTCCGGGTTCGCAATGTCATGGGGTATCGCCGCGCTGATCACCGCACTCGCTCTTGTGGCCATCGTGGTCGGCACCGTCGCCGTCGCGCGGCGCGCCTCGCATGTGCGGCACACCGGCCGGCCGGCGTCGCTCGCCACCTGACGGCATCCGTCGGGAAGGGACGTCGCCGGCGCAGCGCTCCGCGACGTCCCTTCCCCACGCCTCGTTCGATGTTCGGCGCCCGGGCGTCCTACAGGTTGATCTCCTCGAGCATCTCCGTGACGAGGGCGGCGATCGGCGAGCGCTCCGAGCGAGTGAGCGTCACGTGCGCGAAGAGCGGATGGCCCTTGAGCTTCTCCGCGACCGCGACCACACCGTCATGACGTCCCACGCGCAGGTTGTCGCGCTGCGCGATGTCATGCGTCAGCACGACGCGGCTGTCCCGCCCGACTCGGGACAGGACGGTCAGCAGGACGTTGCGCTCCAGCGACTGGGCCTCGTCGACGATGACGAAGGCGTCGTGCAGCGAACGACCGCGGATGTGCGTCAGCGGCAGGACCTCGAGCATCCCGCGGTCGACGATCTCCTCGACGACCTCCTGAGTCGTCACGGCGCCGAGGGTGTCGAAGACGGCCTGCCCCCACGGCGACATCTTCTCCGCCTCAGTGCCCGGCAGGTACCCGAGCTCCTGGCCGCCCACCGCGAACAGCGGACGGAAGACGATGACCTTGCGGTGCTGCCTGCGCTCGAGCACGGCCTCGAGGCCCGCGCACAGCGCGAGCGCGCTCTTCCCGGTGCCCGCCCGTCCGCCGAGGGAGACGATGCCGATCTCCGGATCCAGCAGCAGGTCGAGGGCGATGCGCTGCTCGGCACTCCGGCCGTGGATGCCGAAGGCCTCGCGATCCCCTCGCACCAGCCGCACCCGCTTGTCCGCGGTCACCCGGCCGAGTGCGCTGCCGCGGTCGGACAGCAGCACGAGTCCGGTGTGGCAGGGCAGGTCGACGGCGGCCTCCAGGTCGATGACCTGGTCGTCATACAGGAGGTCGATGTCGGCGGCGGTCACGTCGACCTCGGCCATGCCGGTGTAGCCGGTCTCGACGACGAACTCGGCTCGGTACTCCTCTGCAGGCAGTCCGACCGACGAGGCCTTCACCCGCATCGGCAGGTCCTTGCTGACCAGAACGACGGACCGACCGTCCGCCTGCAGGTTGCGCGCGACCGCGAGGATGCGGGTGTCGTTGTCCCCGAGCTGCAGCCCGCTCGGGAGAACGCTCACGTCGGTGTGATTGAGCTCGACGCGCACTGTGCCGCCGGCCTCCCCCACGGGCATCGGCTCGTCGAGTCGGCCGTTCTCCACGCGCAGGTCGTCGAGCAGGCGCAACGCCTGGCGGGCGAAGTAGCCCAGCTCGGGATGACTCCGCTTCGCCTCCAACTCGGTGACCACGACCACCGGGACCACCACGTCGTGCTCGTCGAACCGCGTCAGAGCGCGCGGATCGGACAGCAGAACGGAGGTGTCGAGGACGTAGGTGCGGCGGATGTCCGAATCAACGCGCGCGTCGGGCACGTGGGCCTCCTATAGCGGGCCACCTGCCGGGCGACCCGGTGCCGGTTGCCGGCCGGGCGGGTACCCGGCCGCTTCACGTGACGCTAGGACGGTCCCCGGGCACATCGCGGTAGCCACGCCGCAGGCCCCGCGAGCAGGGCGCGCCAGCGCGACGAGCGATCAGGCGCCGAATCGGCGCTGACGGTCGGCGTAGGCGCGCAGCGCGCGAAGGAAGTCCACGTGCCGGAAGTCCGGCCAGTACGCCTCGCAGAAGTAGAACTCCGAATGGGCGCTCTGCCACATGAGGAAGCCGGACAGCCGCTGCTCGCCCGACGTGCGGATGACGAGGTCCGGATCCGGCTGGCCCTTCGTGTACAGGTGCTCGGCGATGTGCTCCGGCTCGAGCAGCTGGGCCAGCTCGTCGAGCGAGGTGCCCTGGGTCGCGTGGTCGTGGAGCAGCGCCCGGACCGCATCGACGACCTCGCGTCTGCCCCCGTACCCGACGGCCACGTTCACGAGCGAGCCCTCGATCTCGGCGGTCGCCTCCTCGGCCTCCTTCAGCAGGCGTGACGTGTGGGCCGGCAGGAGGTCGAGCGCCCCCACCGGGTGCAGGCGCCAGCGGGCCTGCTCCACGAGACCGGTGACCGTGTCCTCGATGATCGTCATGAGCGACTCGAGCTCGTCGGGCGGGCGGTTGAGGTTGTCGGTCGACAGCAGCCACAGGGTGACGACCTCGACGCCGGCCTCGTCGCACCAGCCGAGGAACTCCACGATCTTCGCCGCGCCCGCGCGGTGACCGGCCGACGACGAGGTGCCCTGCATGGACGCCCAGCGCCGGTTGCCGTCGAGGATGACGCCGACGTGGCGGGGGCGTCTCTCGGGCGGGATCTGCTGGTAGAGACGACGCTCGTAGACGCCGTACACCAGATCGTTCAGACCCACCCGACGACTCCCGTCCACGACCGGTCCTGCGCCCCAGCGGCGCCGTCGGAGACCGACGGGGCCGTTCGACAGGCTACCCCTCGAAAGCGCCGTGGCGGGCGCCGATGCGTCCGGCGAAGGCGGTGAGATCGGTCTCGGGGGCATCACAGGTGAAGCCGCGGCAGATGTACGCCGTCGGCTCGCCGCCGATCGGCGGACGATCCCGCAGGAGCGGCACCTCGTCGGCGCCAGCCGCGCCCACGGCGATGACGGCGCCCGGCGACGTCCCCAGCAGTGCCGTCCGATGCCAGAGACCGATCCGTCGGTCGTGCGGCTCAGCCACCACTGCCAGCTCGAGCGGACCTGCCTGGAGGGCGGCGACGGCGACGAGACCCCAGCCGACCGCGCGCGGGGCCCTGGCGCCGAACGCGGTGACGACCTGCAGGGCGCGCTCCGCAGCCTCCCGGTACTCGTGCACTCCGGTGAGCGCTGACTGGGTGACGCATGCGTTCGCCACGGCAAACCACCCGGACGGCTCGGCGTTGTCGGCCGGATCGCGAGGGCGCCGGATCAGGGCCGGGGCGTCGTCGGCCGTATCGAAGAACCCACCCTCCCCGTCGCCGAAGTGCTGGATGGCGATGTCGAGCAGGATCCCCGCGAGCACGAGCCACTCGTCCTCTCCAGTCACCTGGTACAGCGCCTGGAAGCCTTCAGCCACGCTGCCGTAGTCGTCCAGCACCCCCTCGTTCGTTCCGGGCCGGCCGTCGCGCGAGGTCCGGCAGAGGCGGTCGTCGTCGTTGGCGCCGAGATGGACGGCCACGAGCAGGTCGGCCGCTCCGAGCGCGGCATCGACCCAGGCCGGCTCCGCGAGCATGGCCCCCGCCTCCGCGAGCGCGGCGATCGCCAGTCCGTTCCACGACGCAACAATCTTGTCGTCACGACCTGGGCGGGGCCGGGCCGAACGCGCCTCGAGCAGGCGGGCCCGCACGTCGGCCCAGCGCGTGGCGTCCTCCGGATCCCGCAGGAGCTGGAGGGTCGATGCCCCGTGCTCGAACGAGCCGACTGGCGTCACCGACAGCAGCTCGGCGGCCCAGCGGCCGTCGTCCTCCCCCAGTGCCTCGACAAGCTGTTCCGGCGTCCAGGCGTAGAAGGCACCTTCCCGTCCTTCACTGTCCGCGTCGAGGGCGGCGGCGAACCCGCCCTCGTCCGTGCGCAGCTCCCGCAGGAGGAAGTCGGCGGTCTCGCGGACGACCCTCTCGGCGAGCGGGGATCCGGTGAGCCGCCACCAATGCAGGTAGACGCGCAGCAGGAGGGCGTTGTCGTACAGCATCTTCTCGAAGTGCGGGACCACCCAGTCATCGTCGACGGAGTACCGCGCGAAGCCGCCGCCCACCTGGTCGTAGATGCCGCCCCGAGCCATGGCCTCGAGCGTGCGCTCGGCCATCTCCAACGCAGCGTCGTCCTGCGTCAGCGCGTAGTGCCGCAGCAGGAACTCCAACGTCATCGAGGGCGGGAACTTGGGGGCGCCTCCGAACCCACCTCGCACGACGTCGAAGTCCTGACGCAACGACGCCACCGCCAGGGCAAGGTCCATGAGGCTGGGGGCGGCCCCGTCCCCAGTGGGGATGTCGCGGGAGGCGAGGGCCTGAACGATGCGCATGCCCGACGCGACGATGGCGTCACGGCGCTCGCCCCAGGCGTTGCTGATCGACTGGAGGAGCCCGACGAACGACGAGAGACCATGCCGAGGCTCGGGAGGGAAGTAGGTTCCTGCGTAGAAGGGGCGGCCCTCGTGATCGAGGAAGACCGACATGGGCCAGCCGCCATGGCCCGTCAGGGCGAGCGTCGCCTCCATATAGACGGCATCCACGTCGGGTCGCTCCTCGCGGTCGACCTTGATGCTGACGAAGCGCTCGTTCAGGAATGCGGCCACCGACTCGCTCTCGAACGACTCGTGCGCCATGACATGGCACCAGTGGCAGGCCGAGTACCCGATCGACAGGAAGACCGGGACGTCGCGCCGGCGGGCCTCGTCGAAGGCCTCTTCGCCCCACTCCCACCAGTCGACCGGGTTGTCCGCATGCTGCAGGAGGTAGGGGCTCGTTGACTCGATCAGGCGATTCGGCACCCGGCCATCCTCCCCCGAAGGCCGGATCCGTGCCCACTGACCAGGCCGACCCGGCGAGGAGCAGCCACATGCCCGGGGCCCTTAGTCGAGGCGTGTGCGGTAGCCCCGCGTGACGTAGCGCACCGGGACGAGACCGGTTCCTGACTCCTGAGCCCCCTCGGCCAGCGCACGCACCCGGGCGACCAGGTCGGTGCGCCGATCGGCGGGCAGCGCGATC
>JAHECS010000039.1:0-10915 GCA_024641635.1 Actinomycetes bacterium
TGACGTGAGCGGGTCTATGCGTGGTCCACGGCTGGCGGCCGCGAAGGAGGCCGCGATCAACTATGTCAATGGACTGCCGGGCGACGTCGAGATCGGTCTCGTGTCGTTCAACGACACCGTGACCGTGGACGTCCGGCCGACCACGGACAAGCAGCAGGTCGTCGGCGCCATCGGCAATCTCACGGCAGGGCAGAAGACGGCCCTCTACGACGGCACGATCGCCGGGCTCGACCTCGCCAATCCCGGTAAGGGTGCCCGGCTGCTTGTCCTGAGCGACGGCGGTGACACGGTGAGCGCGGCGACAGTCGATGACGTGACCTCGCGCGCGGTTGCCGACAGCGTCCCTGTCGACATCGTGGCGCTGACGCCGACCACCTCGCATGCTGCGGTCCTCAGGGGAATCTCCGCGGCGAGTGGAGGCCAGTTCCTGCTGGCCACCGACGTCACGGGACTCAACCAGGCGTTCGACGAGGCCACGGGATCCTTCGGTGGCAAGGTGGCTGTCCAGGCGACGTTCCCCGACGAGGTGGATGCCAGTGGCAAGTTCGCCATCGTGACCGTGGCGGTCAACGGAACCGACTACACCGGCACATCTCAGTTGCCGAAGTCCGAGGATCTCGCCTCCTCATCGGGTACGACCCCCGTTCCGGTGCCTACCGCAGGTGGCTCGACCGACGACGGAGCCGTAGTCGATCGCGCCGTGGAACCCACCGCGCCGTGGATCTACGCCCTCCTCGTCGGGCTCATCATCATCACTGCTGCGCTCGCGCTGGCGTCATACCGCCGACAGCAGCGATCACGCCTGCGGGTTGAGCAGGTGCTCTGGTACTCGAGTGCCATGGCCACCGGTGCGACCAATGAGCGACGCCCGGACCTGCACCAGGGGGGACTTCTCGAGAGCCTTGACGAGTGGATGTCCTCCAAGTCGTTCTATGGGCCCATCGAGACGAAGATTGACAACGCTGGGCTGAAGATGAACGTGGCGACGTGGCTGCTCATTCGGCTCGTGGCGATGCTCGTGCTTGTCCTTCTCCTAGGTCTTCTGATCGGGAACCTGCTCATCGGGCTGCTTGTCGGTGCGCTCCTCGGTTGGTTCATCAGCGGGGCTTGGCTCAACTCCCGGCAGGCCGCGCAGAGGAAGTCGTTCGACGAGGAACTTCCTGACTTCCTCCTTCTCATCGCCAGCTCACTGAGGTCAGGTTTGTCCTTCATGCAGGCCGTCGACTCGACTGCTGCCGAGGGTAAGGGCGAGGTGAGTCGTCAGATGCGTCGAGCCCTCAGCGAAGTGCAGATGGGTTCGACGATCGAGGCCGCGCTCATGCGGGTGTCAGCGCGGATGGAGAGCGAAGATCTCAAGTGGACAGTCACTGCGCTCGCCATCCAGCGAGAGGTCGGCGGCAATCTGTCGAACATCCTTGAGACTGCCGCCGCTACGGTGAAGAGCAGATTCGAGCTAAGGCGTGAGGTGAAGACGCTGTCTGCCGAGGGTCGTCTTTCGGGCTACGTCCTCGCCGCATTGCCAGTCGGCCTGTTCCTCTACATGATCGTCGCGAATCGGAAGTACGTGTCGTTCTTCTGGGAGAACACCATCGGCTGGATCCTCTTGGGGATCATCGCCGTCATCTTCACTCTGGGCTTTCTCTGGGTCCGCCGTCTTGTGAAGATCGAGGTCTGACATGGTGTCGCTCGTCCCGGTGCTCGCGTCCCTCCTTGTCTTCGTACTGGTCGTCTACATAGGGATCCTGGTCACACGCCGTCGAGAGGCTGCCGCGAAGCGCCGGGCCCTCGCAATGGTCACGGGCTATGCGTCCAGCGACGTGCATGAGGCCATCCAGGCGGCCAAACGACAGGATTCGCTGCTTCGAACCGCCGTGGTGGGGCTTGGGTCGAGTCTGATGACGGCGAAGCAACGTCGGCGGGTGGAGCGTCAGGCACTCTACGCAGGCAAGAGCGAGGCGGACGCTGCCGACGGCATCATCATCAGAAAGGTGCTCTTCGGCGCGCTGGGCCTCGTTCTTGGTTTCCTCATCGGCTACAGCCTTGGCGGAAACTGGTGGGTCGCCTTTCCCGCTCTGACAGTCTTCTCCTTCTTCGTCCCCGACATCTTGATCTACAACGAGGGGCTCAAGCGCGACGAGGAGATGGGTAAGCGACTGCCTGATGCTCTCGACATGCTGAATCTCTGTGTCGAGTCGGGCCTGAGTTTTCAATCGGCGATGGCGCAGGTCGCGGCGAACCAAGAGGGTCCCGTGGCGAAGGAGTTCGGGCTCGCCCTGCAGGAGATGCAGCTGGGGCGGTCGCGTGGGGAGGCGCTGACGGCGATGGCCGGGCGCACGCGGCAGGACGATGTGCAGAGGTTCGTGTCAGCAATGCTGCAGGTCGACAAGATCGGCGTGCCGGTAGCCACTGTGCTTCGCGAGCAGGCCAAGGAGATGCGAGCCAAGCGCTATGCGCGAGCGAGAGAAGCGGCGCAGAAGGTGCCCGTCAAAATCCTCATGCCGCTCATGCTCTGCTTCCTACCGGCCCTCTTCATCATCATCCTCGGTCCTGCGGCCTACAGCATCACGCAGATCTTCTCTTCCATCAACGGCTAGCCGACGGCCGGTCGCAGCAGGATCGCCACCCAAGCACCCACGAGCATGAACGGCCCGAACGGCAGGGCCGTCTTGCGGCCCGCCCTTCCCGCGACCATGAGGGCGAGCCCTGTGACGGCCGCGAGCACGAAGCCGAGCAACGCGCCGAGCAGCAGTGCTGACCAAGAAAGCCAGCCGAGCAGCGCGCCTAGGGCGCCGGAGAGCTTGACGTCACCCATACCCATGCCCGAGGGATTCACGAGGTGGAGGACGACGTAGAACGCCAGCAGTGCCGCGCCGGCAGCAGCTGCGCGGCCGTATGGCGGCCAGCTGCCTGAAGCGATGGCGGGTATCGCCAGCAGCACGGCGACGATCGGGTAGGCAGACAGCGTCACGGCGTTGGGCAGGCGCAGGGTGCGCAGGTCGATGACGGCGAGCGGCGTGGTGATCACGGCCAGGTACACGTAGGCAGGCAGCTCCCAGCTGACCCCGAATCGCCACACGGCCGCGACCACCAGCGCGACCGTCCCGACGGCCACGACCACGCGATCGCGCCCCCGGGGCACCAGCGCCGTCACCGCCGGGTTCTCATCAGGGACTCCTGCACGACAGAGGCGACGAGGGAGCCGTCCTCATCGAAGAACAGGCCTCGGGCGAGGCCGTGGCCGCCCCGGGCTACCGGGGTGTCCTGTGCGAACAGCAGCCACCGGTCGGCGCGGACCGGGCCATGGAACCAGACGGCGTGATCGATGGAGGCGAGCATCAGGTCGGGGCGGTGGACGGCGTCCGCGTGCGGAGCAAGGGCCGTGCTGACCATCGTGAGGTCGGACAGGTACGTGAGAGCACAGGGCTGGATCAGCGGATCCTCGGGCAGGTCCTCCCTGATGCGCACCCAGGCCATGCGTTCGTACCGGCCGTCCACGAGGGCCACCGGGGCATCCGCACCGACGATCCGAAGATCGATGATGTGCGATTCGGGGTAGTCGAGGTCACGAGGGCGTGCGGACCCCTCGAGGAAGGACGGCAGGGGGATGGGGATGTCCGTCGTGGCTTCCGGAGACTCCATCGCCGGTCTCGCGAACTGATGCTCCGGCCCGTCATCATGCGTGGAGAACGAGGCCGTCATCATGAAGATCGTCTCCCCGTTCTGGACGGCTCGCACGATCCGCGTCGAGAAGGACCGTCCATCTCGCGGACGGTCGACGAGGTACGTGATGGAGTCCTTGGTGCGCCCTGGGCGAAGGAAGTAGCCGTGCAGGCTGTGCACGCGTCGCTCGGGTCCGTCGACAGTGCGACCGGCCGCCATGAGGGATTGGGCGGCGATCTGGCCTCCGTACGCTCGCAGGGGTGCGCCCGAATGACACCAGCCCGTGAAGATGTCGCGGTCGATCTGCTGGAGGGACATCCGGTCGGCGAAGTGCCGCTGGGACGGGGCGCTCGTCACGTGCTGACTGTATCCAGCCGGTGACGGCCGCCACGGAGTGCGCACGGCCCAACGGGAAGGCGGGTCGGGCTAGATCCCGGCAGCAGTTCGGGCGGTCACGTTGTCGGCTGGGAGGGGCAGTCCGGCCCGAGTGCACGCCCGCTGCACGCGCAGGGACGACTTCGCAAATCGAGTCTGCCTCTTGGCGGACATGGCGGACAGGGGGTCGGCCTTCGCCAGGCTGTTGACCTGCTTCCTCATCCGCTTGGCGTTGACGAGGAGCTTCCGATCCGCGCTGCCGTCGTCAACTGCCAGCTTCGCCTGGGCCACCAGATCCTTCAGGCCGGCCTGGAACTGGGCGCGGACCTGCTCCTCCGTCATGTCGCCGTCCGCGACAGCGCCCCCGGCGTACGTGCTGTTGAGGAGGTCGAGCTCGAAGTAGGCGGCACAGGCGCCCGCGACGGCTCCGGAGACGGAAATGACGTCTGCACTGGCTGATGCAGACGGGACGGCCGAGTCCGACATCGCCGCGCTCGCGGACGGGGTCTCGGTGGCGTCCGGCTCGGACGAGCACGACGTCAGGACAAGGACGGACGCGGCAGCTACCGCGACCAAGGTGATGCCGTGACGGGTGTGCAGCTTCCGCATGTGCCAACCTCCCGGTCAACCGCCGTCGGCGGAATGGGTGTGGGTCCCACTATCTCGCGGGCAGCGCGCTGATCGGGGAGGAATTGCCCAACCGCTGCCGGATTCGTCCGTCGAGCCGGACTCGGCCCTAGGCTCAGAGGCCAGACGAGAGGTGCCGTGATGCCGGTCGGACGTGTGGCGGTGGTGGCGGCCTGCTCATGCCTCCTCGTCGGGGCCTGCGCCTCGTCTGCGACCCTGCGATCCACCGACATCGAGCAGCAGATCGCCGACGCCCTGTCCACGCAGGTGGGAGGGCGGTTCTCGGTCACCTGTCCCACGGGCATCGTTGCCGAGGCGGGGGCCAGCCTCACCTGCTCCGTGCTCGACGACACCGGCGGCACGTCCGTGTCGGTCACGGTGGTCACCGATGACGACCAGGGTCACTACACCTGGCGTGTCGATGGCGTCCCGTCGCCGACTGTGAGCCCGTCATGACAGGGCCGTTCGCGTTCGTCCGCGGCCTGCGCCGGCCTGCGGCCTTCCACGGCGCAGGCGAGACGCACGGATTCTTCGAGGGCTGGTACGTCAAGCTCGTGTCTGCCGAACGTGACCAGCGGTGGGCGGTCATTCCGGGGATCTTCCGCGGCCTGGACGGAGGGGACGGGCACCGACGCGACGAGGCCTTCGTCCAGGTGCTGGATGGGACGACCGGGCGGTCCTGGTACCACGTGTACCCGGTCGGCGACTTCGAGGCATCGAGCGAGGTGTTCGACGTCCGCGTAGGTGGGAGCCACTTCTCCGCGACCGGCGCGACCCTCGACCTGCCGCAGTTGAGCGGACGCGTCGACTTCACCACCGAACTCGATCCTTGGCCCGTGACGTGGCGGTCACCCGGGATCATGGGCTGGTACGGCCTCGTGCCGTTCATGGAGTGCTACCACGGTGTGGTGTCGTTCGGGCACGGGCTGGAAGGAACCATCGCGGTGGAGGGCACGCCGGCGTCCTTCGTTGGTGGGCGCGGATATCTGGAGAAGGACTGGGGCCGGGCCTTCCCCTCCGGGTATGTGTGGCTGCACAGCAACCACATCGACGCGGACGCGTCCGCCTCGCTCATCGCGTCCGTGGCGCTGATCCCGTGGGTGCGCAGCACCTTCCGCGGCTTCATCGTCGGTCTGGTCCACCATGGTCGGCTCCACCGATGGGCGACGTACAACAGGTCCGTGGAGAGGCTGCTGTCCATCGACGACAGCCACGTCCGGTGGGCGCTGGACGGACCGGACGGGACCCTGGAGCTGTCGGCGGAGAGGGTGCGCGGTGGACTCCTGCACGCACCGCTGCGGACGGCGATGCACCAGCGGGTGGAGGAGACGCTCGACGCCCGCATCGCCATCCGGCATGTCGATGCCAGCGGGCGCGTCCTGCTCGAGGGCGTCGGCTCCTGCGCGGGCATGGAGGTGTTCGGGGACATCGATCGGCTGCTGGCCACCAAGGGTCGTGGGCGGTAGGCCGGGAGGCCAGGGGGCGTGATGTACCCTCAGGGGACGCGCAGGGTGACGTGAGGTGAACATGCTGGATCTGGTCGGTTACATCGATGCCGGTACGGGCTCGTACCTGCTCGCGGCTGTTGCCAGCGGCGCTGCCGGCGTCTGGTTCTTCATCCGCTCCAACATCGCCAAGCTCCGCGGACGCAAGGGCGACGACCCGATGGTCGAGGCCGACCCGGCTTCGCCCGACGCCTGACCGGGCGTGGCCGCCCAGGGTTCGGCCAGTTTTCGCGACCCCGAGAACGCCGCAGTCTGCCTCGACGGCGTCTGGTACCGCATCGCGCGACCGTCGTCGGCTGAGGCCCTCCGCCGCTTCCGGCAATCGGATCTCTACCGTGAACTGGTCGACGACGGCACCATCGTCCGCTTCGACGAGGTGCCTGCTGCCGACTCAGCCAGCGTCCTCGAGGCCTATCGATCCACCGCAGACAGGGCGCCGGCCGCCGACGCGGCCGTGTTCTCCGTCGAGTCGGTCAGCCTCATCTCCTACCCGTGGGAGTGGCCCAACTCCCTGCTGGAGACGGCGGCGCTCCTCACCCTCGACCTGCGCACCCGGCTGCTCGGGATCGGGCTGGACCTCAAGGACGCATCCGCCTTCAACGTCCAGTTCCGAGGCATGCTCCCGGTGTTCATGGACCTGGGCTCGATCGAGGAGTGGCGGCCCAACCCGTCGTGGAACGCGTCGCGGCAGTTCATCGAGCACTTCATCAACCCGCTCGCCGTCGGCTCCGGGGACAGGGTCACCGCCGCCGACGCATGGGAGCTTGGCCGCCATCGTGGCCTGCGCTCGGAGGCCGCTCGGCAACTCCTGCCGAAGGGCCGCAGCCGCAGCCTGTCGCTCATGCTGCTCCAGGCGACCACCCGCCCGGTCGAGAAGAACGCGCCGTCGGAGTCGAGGTACGCGGGCCAGGCCAACGCGAACGCCGACCTGGCGCGGTCGGCGACCTTGTCGCTCACGAAGCGCCTGGCCAAGCAGGTGCGCAAGCTGCATGGAGGCGAGCACGCCACGACCTGGGTCGACTACGGCGCGCGCGGTCACTACGGGAGTGATGACCTCGTCCGCAAGTCGGAACTGGCCACCGCCTTCGTCAAGGCGGCGCCGGGACGGCACGAGCTGGTGCTCGACGTCGGTGGCAATGACGGCTTCACCGCGACGCACCTGGTCCGGAACGCCGATGCCCGAATGATCGTCATGGACGCTGACGCCGGCGCCCTCGACGTCCTTCACGGTGGCGTGTCCCAGGTACCCGAGATCGCGGGCCGCGTGACGCCGCTGCTCGGGGACATCACGAGCCTCACTCCGAGCTCGGGACTGCTTGGGCGGGAGTTCCTCGCCTTCACGGATCGGGTCCGGCCCTCCGCCGTGATCTGCCAGGCCGTTCTCCACCACGTCGTCATCACGCAGGGAACGCCGATGCCCCTCGCCATCGAGGCGCTCGCCGCCTTCGGCGCGCCCGTGCAGATCGAGTTCGCCACGGAGGACGACGAGAAGACGCTCCTGCTCCTGGCCCAGATACCCAACTGGTCCGGCGACTACTCGACCGAGGCCCTCCTCGCCGCCCTCCGCACTCGCTACGCGAATGTGGACGTGGCGGGAACCACGTCGCCCACTCGCGTCGTCGTCAATGCGTGGGACCTGCTGGGCGAATCGTGACCGACGCGGCCACGACGATCGGCGAGGGGCGTGGGTGGCGTGACCGCCTGGGCTCCCGGCAGAACACGAGCGCGTCGGACAACGCCTCGTGGCTGGTGGCGGTGGGGATCCTCGCGGTCGTCATCCCGGCGAGTGACAAGGTCGCGTCGAACACTGTCTTCTTCGCCGCGCACGGTGTCTCACCGTTCGCGTGGGTGGTGCTGCTCGTCGTCGGGCTGCTCGTCGGCTGGGCGGTGCTCTTCGGGATCCTGGCGTTCCTCCGCTCGCGGCTGAGCGCCGCCGCCTTCGACACCGCGGCGTCGGTGCTCATGCTCGTCGTGTCGTGGTTCTTCATCGGCAACGCCCTCAGCCGAACGGTCCTGGCCGCCGCACCCACGCTGGGTCCGGTGGTCGGTGCGGTGCTTGCCGTGGCGATCACCCTCGTGGCGCGCAGGTTCGCCATGGGCACCGTCCTCGTGGTGTTCGCCGCCATCGCAGCGGCTGTGCCACTCGTCGGCACGCTTCTCGCCGGCCCGCCGACTCTGCCGGCCTCGAGCGTGAGCTTCGACGACAACCCGGACCGCCCATCCATCCTGTGGGTCATCTCGGATGAGCTGTCCTACCCGGCCGCCTTCGACCAAGCGGGCAACGTCAGGCCCGAGTTGCCGAACCTGGCCGCACTCGCATCGCAGGGGACCACGTACTCGCACGCCTACTCCGCCGCCAACTACACCGACTACGCGGTGCCGTCGATGCTGAACGGCATCACCGACGTCGCCGCGCAGGGGACCGATCGCATGCAGGAGGTGAGATCGGGCATTGGGATCATCCCGGCGATGGCGTCGGCCTACCCGATCGTGATGACGTCGCCGATCTACTCGTTCGACTGCGAGACGTCGGACTGCGCGGCGGCCGGCGCCGACGATGCTGGCATCCTCCGGCGTTACTGGGGATTCGCCGCGGACACGGCGGCAATCGCCGGCAAGACCGCGCTGGCACCGCCGTTCTCCAATCTGTTCCCCTCGCTGGACGGGAAATGGCGTGACTTCTGGAGCGGAGGCGACGAGTTCGGCAGCACGGCCGAGATGGACACCTACGGCTCGATCATCGACGGCATCGACGCGGTGAGCTCGGGGGATCCCACCAAACCCGTATTCACGCTCTGGCACACCATCCGGACGCACGCCCCATGGGTGGTCGACGGCGAGGGCAAGGAGATCTACCCGTACCGGACGCCGATCGTCGATGGCGCTCACATGATCGGTGCGGAGGCGAATCAGGCCTACACGACCGACGAGCTGAAGCGCCTGGAACGTCGGCTCTGGTCATTCTCGGTGCAGGACTTCGACCGCCAGCTTGGCCAGGTCATCGACTACCTGAAGGCATCGGGTCGCTACGACTCGACGATGATCGTGGTCACCGCCGACCACGGGGCGACCATGACCGAGGGAGCGGACCGGCGTGTGGGGGACACGCTGGTGCAGCGCTGGTCTGAGGTGGCGCACGTGCCCCTGGTCGTGAAGGCGCCCGGGCAGAGTTCGCCGCAGCTCGTCGCGGCGCCACGGTCGACCGGTCAGATCGCGGCCTCGGTGCTCGATACTGCTGGGGCCATCGCGTCGCCGGACCTGGCGCTCTCGCCCGACCTCACTCAAGACGTGGCGGGTGGGCCTGTCTTCACGACGGTGGCCGGCGGGGTCATGACGCCGTGGCGCTACACCGGTGTCGCGGAGGTGGATCCCTGGCTGCCAGAGGACCTCGGCCCGACGGGCCGGTATCCCTTCGCCATCGGGATCGACCAGGCCCTCCTCGGCGCACCCGTCCCGGGCTCCTGGGCGCCCGTGCCGGACGCGACGGTGCAGGTCCTGCCGGGGGAGTCCGCCCAGGAGGTCCTCATCGTCGACCGTGGGACCGCCTCGTGCCCCGAGGACACGACAGTGGGCCTGGTCAGTGCGGGGGACACGGTCGTGGGATCCGTGATGTGGGAGGGTCCGGCCGGCTCGACCACCGACCAGACGCGCGGCTGGGCGATCGTCCCGCGCGCCGATTCGTCCGCCTACCGGTTCTGGTGCCCCTCGTCCTAGCGGCGTGTGGCGCGTGGCCGGCTACGCGTCGTAGGGGATCCAGAGGAGACGCAGATCCGCGACGCTCACGTCGGAGCGCTCCAGCGGGATCTGCATCGTGGTGATGGCGGCTGCCTTGCCAGCCCATTCGGCGTCGAGGGCGGTCACCTCGGAGCGCAGGTCCTCCTCCACGTCGAGGATCTCCTGCTCGGCCACGGCGGCCTTGTCACGTGCCGCCTCAACACGTGCTGCCGATGCGGCGGCCCGCCGAGCCTCGGTGACGATCGACGTGCGGCTGCGCCTCCCGCCGAACAGGCCATCGAGCAGCGTCGTCACCTGGGCGCCCGCGCCGTGCTGCGCCTCGTGTGTCGCGGCAGCGCGAGCGGCTGCCCCAGCCGCTGAGTCGGCGCGAGTGCGTCGGGCGCGCAGGCGCGATTCGTACTTCGAGCGGAGTGCGGCAACGGCGGCGTCTGCCCGGTCCGCGGCAACGTCGGCGCAACGGGCCGCGAAGGCTTCGGCCGACTCGCCGATGCGGGAGTACAGCTTGAGCTCGCGGTTGGCCTGGATCGAGACCGTCCGTGAGCCGACCAGGTGGTCGGTGACGGCCTTCCGCAGGGCATTCCACCACGCCTTGGACGACACCTCGGGCGGCGGCAGACGGTACAGGGCTGCATTGGGCGGTTCGGGGACGAGGTCGCGGTCGTCGTAGTCGACGGGCGTGAACGCGCTCACGTCCGGGAAGGAGGTGAGCGGCCACAGCACCGCCTCGTACTCCTCGTCGTGGGAGAGGTCGGCCGTGGCGTCGTCGTACTTCAGCCGGACCCGTGTGATGGCCGCGGCCTGCAGCCGAGCACCCGTGCCGGCCCCGAGCGCTGCGGCCCATGGTGCCGAGGCGTCAAGGTAGGAGACGGGGATCCCGGGCGCGACCGACGGTGGCACTGGTGTCTCGTCAGCGGCTGGCGCCGGGGAATCCAGTGGCGCCCCGGTGATCGCGTCGCCTGCGGCCGACGTCGACAGTGCGGCGCCGGGTCGCCCGGCAACGAGGCCTCGCTCTG
>JAHECS010000039.1:11015-17503 GCA_024641635.1 Actinomycetes bacterium
CCGATCTCCTCGCGCATGAGCGGTCCGCGCAGGTAGCTCATCGCCCAGCGGGAAGTGGTCAGCTCGGGATGCTCGGTCCCCGCCCTGCGGAGGAGGAACTGCCTCTTGCCCAGTCGGGAGATGGTCGTGCTCGTCGTCGACGCGTCGACCGACCCCGCCGCACTCCTGAGCCCATCCATGAGACGTGCCTTGTCCTGCTCCGTCTGCAGCCGCCCGATGAGCCAGGTGCCGGCGTTGGACAGGGCCTTGTAGTCCAGGTCGACGGGGTTCTGCGTCGACAGGACCACGCCCACGCCGAAGGCACGCGCCTGCTTGAGCAGGAGCAGGAGCGGCTTCTTGGTCGAGGGATTGGCGGTGGGAGGCAGGTACCCGGCCACCTCGTCCATGTACATCAGAGCCCGCAGGTCGGACGTGCCGCCCTGCCGTCGCATCCACGTGACGAGTTTCGCGAGGACCATCGTCGTGGCCGACTGGCGCTCGTCGTCCGACAGATGCGAGGTCGTCACGATGGCGCACCGAGGTCGGCCGTCGGGAGTGCGCAGCATCGCCTCGATGTCGATCGGGTCGCCCTCCATCCACGCCGCGAACCCGGGCGAGGCCAGCAGGCCGTTGATGCGAACCGCGAGCGCGGCCCGGTCCGGGGCGGGGAAGAAGGTGTCCAGGTCGAGGACGCCGAGCTTGCGGATCGGTGGCTGCTGCACCTGGGCGACGAGCGTGCCGAGGTCGAGATCACGCCCATTGGCCCACGCCTGCTGGATGAGCGTGGACAGCAGCACGTGCTCCCGCGATGCGAGGGGATCCGCGTCGATGCCGATCAGGGACAGCAGGCTCGTGACGTAGCTGTCGATCTCGTCGGCCACGTCCTCCGCTGGGGTTCCGGGGGTGGGCGCGGACAGGGACCCGACGACGTTGAGCTGCCGGCCCGCCGACGACCCCGGGGTGTACACGTCGAACTCGACTGCCTGTCGCAGGGCCGCGAGGTCGTCAGGCCCGATCGTCCAGTCGGCGAGGCCATCGCGCCACTTCGTCGACTGCTGGGCCGCGAATTCGGCGGCCGACACGCCGGCCTTCGAAACGGCGCTGGCGTCAACCCACGGCTCGAAGTCCTCGGGTGCGAGGCGGGGGAAGGTGAGGCAGAGGTTGGTGAGGTCACCCTTTGGGTCGATGAGAAGAGCGGGCACCCCGGCGGCGAGGCATTCCTCGATGAGGACCACGCCCATGCCGGTCTTGCCCGAGCCGGTCATGCCCACGATGACGCCGTGCGTCGTGAGATCGGCGGTTCCGATGACGGTGGGGTCGGCGGTCCTCTCCTGGGTGTCGGGATCGAGGGAGGCGCCGAGACGCAGATCGGCCATGCGGGCAAACCTACGCCTAATCTTGGGCCGGGAGGGATCGGCATGGACGGCACCAGCCTCTCCGCGCAGGACGCGCTGTGGTTGACGATGGATCGCGAGAACAACCTCATGGTCATCGACGTCGCCGTCGTCCTCGACGGCATCCCGAGCAGGGAGACTGTCCACTCGGTCTTCTCGGCGCTCGTCCAACGGCACCCGGTGTTCCGACGGGTCGCCCGGCGTCGGGCCGGCGCATGGCGATGGGTGGACGACCCGGACTTCGACGTGGTGAACCACCTCGCCTGGGTCGAGTTGCCTGCGGGGTCAGGCATGTCGGAGGTGCAGGCCGAGGTGTCGGCCCAGCGCTCTGTGCAGCTCGACCGGGATCGTCCGCTCTGGGCCGCGTCGGTGGTTGCGCCCGTGAGCCTGGAGGACGGCTCGACGGGCTCGGTGATCGTGGCGCGTTTCCACCACGCGATCGCCGACGGCGTCCGGCTCACGCAGGTGCTGCTCGGCGTGCTCGATGCGACGTTCGTGGACAGCGTTCCTACTGTCGCGAGGGGCGGCGTGGCGGGCGGCTCGGCCCTGACGACGGGCGCGCTGCTGTCGCTGCCGGCCGAGTGGACGCGGATGGCCGCGTCGGCCGCGCGCTCGGCGGCAGCGCTTGCCGGCCGTGCTGTCACGGAGCCTGCCGACGTCGTGGCTTCGGGGGTCACGTCCCTGTCATCCGGACTTGGGGCGATCCAGCATCCGGATCGGCTCGTCGACGCACTGGAGGTGCTCGGGGCTGAGGGTCATCGCTCGGTGAACGACCTCACGGCGGCGGGCAAGCTGGTCCTCGGTGCGAGCGACCGGGCCGTGTGGACGGGCCGTCCCGGGATTCGCAAGGGCGTGGCATGGTCGCCACGGATCGCCCTGAATCCTCTGAAGGAGGCCGCTCGCGCCAGGGGCGTCACCCTCAACGACCTCCTCGTCGGGGCACTGGCGGGCGCCCTCAAGGCCTACCTGAGCGGGCGCGGCGACGACGCAGCCGAGGTCGTGTGGATGGTCCCCGTCAACCTCAAGCCCTTCAGCGCGGACCTGCCCGAGGATCTCGGCAACCACTTCGCTCTGGTCATGCTGGACATGCCACTCGACGGGGACACGCCTGCCGATCGCATCGACGCGCTCCACCATCGCATGGAACGAATCAAGAACTCGGACGAGCCGGTGATGACCTTCGGGCTCCAGCGGACGATCTCGCTGACGCCGGACCGGATGGCCACCTTCCTCACGGACTTCTTCGCCAACAAGGCCGTCGGAGTCCTCACGAACGTCCCCGGCCCGACGAGGGTCCTGCGCCTGGGCGACATCCAAATCCGTCAGGTCATCGGCTTCGCCCCGTGCTCGGGTGACCAGCCGCTGACGGCAACGATCTTCACCTACGCAGGCACGGTCACCATCGGCTTCGCCAGCGACCTGGACCTCGTGCCTGATCCGCAGACCCTGGTCTCGCTCGTCGAGTCGGAGCTGGAGGGGATTCGGGACCTGGCGCCCTAGTGGGAGTGGGCGAACGAGAGCTCGTGCCCTTCAGTGTCGAAGCCCGCGACCGACCACACGCGGGCGGCGACATCGTCGGGGGCAAGCCAGCCGCCGCCGTCATCCGGCGTGACCACGCGGACGGTGATGCCGTGCTCCCGCAGCTCGTCGGTCAGCGACGTCATCAGGGCGATGACCGCGGCCCGGCTCGCATCGTGAACAGCGTGCTCGGGGCCGAGGGCCGGACCGACTCCGGGAGCGACGGCGACGATGGTCCCGTGCATCTCCTCGAGGAAGGGCATCGCCGACGTCGACATGAGGAACACGCTCTTGACGTTCACATCCATCATCACGTCCCAGGCCCGGGAGCCGAAGTCCTCGACCGGGCCGCCGAGGCGGACGTCGGCGCAGTGGACGATGCAGTCGATGCCGTTGCCGAGCTCCGCTGAGCGTCTGGCCACCCGGGCGCAGTCCTCCGGGTCGGTGAGATCAGCGCTGATGTGCACGCGGGCATTGCGCCCTGGCGTCGTGCCCTGATCGCATCCGATGACGAACCAGCCCTCACGGCGGAAGCGGTGCGAGATCGCGAAACCGTTGTCGCTGTGGATCCCGGTGATGAGGACGGAGGGCGCGCGGTCGGCCGGCATGCCGCCATGGTGCCACCTCGGGATGCACGATCCAATGTGCGGTGGCTCACAGTCGGCCGATGGCCGGATGCCAGCGACGGTCAGGTGTAGCGCAGCAGCACGTAGGGGAGGGCGATCGCGATCGACAGCATCGCCGTCGGGATGCCGTACTTCATCCAGGTCGTGAAGGAGATGTGCAGGCCGTTGCGCGCGGCGATGCCGACGACGACGACGTTGGCGCTCGCGCCCACGAGGGTGGCGTTACCGCCGAGGTCGGCGCCGAGGGCGAGTGCCCACCACAGGCCGCCGTCCTGCCCGAGTGCCGGGTTCGACGCGATCAGCGACTCGACGACCGGGGTCATGGCCGTGACATAGGGGATGTTGTCGACGATGGCGGACACCACGGCCGACCCGATGAGGATGACGATCATCGTGGGCGCGACCGCGCCGTTGGTCACCCCCGCGACCCACTCGGCGAGCAGTTCGAGGGCGCCGACGTGCACCAGAGCACCCACGAGGATGAACAGGCCGATGAAGAACAGCAGGGTCTCCCACTCGACGTCGACGAGCAGGTCGCGCGGCTTCTCGGGGGACAGCAGGATCATCACGCCCGCGCCGACGAGAGCGACGACGGAGGGGGACACGCCCGTCTGGCGTTGCAGGAGGAAGCCCACGAGGATCGCGGCGAGCACGACGAGGCTGCGGACGAGGAGCTTGCGGTCCGTGATCGCCTCGGTCTCGTCGAGGGACATGAGCGCCTCGGCTCGGCCGGGGACGCTGACGAGGGCCTTCCGGAACAGCAGCCGGATGAGGACGAGGTAGGCGATCAGGATCACGACGACGATCGGGGCGAGGTGCACGAGGAAGTCGTTGAAGGTGAGGTTGGCGCGGCTGGCGATGATGATGTTGGGCGGGTCGCCGACCAGGGTCGCGGTTCCACCGATGTTGGATGCCAGCGCCTCGGCCAGGAGGAAGGGGATGGGCTTGAGCCCGAGGCGGTCGCACACCAGCAGCGTCACCGGCGCGACGAGCAGGACCGTCGTGACGTTGTCGAGCAGGGCCGACGCGACCGCTGTCACGAGGACGAGCAGGATCATGACGCGGTACGGACGCCCCTTGGCCACCTTGGCGGACCGAATTGCCAGGTACTCGAAGACGCCGGTGCGCCTGATGACGCCGACGACCAGCATCATGCCGAGCAGCAGGAAGATGACGTCCCAGTCGATCCCCGTCTCAGGGGAGTAGAAGGCCTCCTCCGAGCCGACGATCCCCAGCCCGAGCACGAGCGCCGCACCGCCGAGCGCGGCCGCGACCCGATGGATGCGCTCGGTCGCGACGAGGACGTAGACGCCGACGAACACCGCGACGGCGGCCCAGGCAACGAACGTCATGCGATCAGGTGTCGTACGAGCCGGTTGACCGTCACGACTCCGAGGAAGCCACCGTCCTCGACGACGGCGACGAGGGGCACGCGAGCGGCCGACATGACGGCAGCGATCTCGACGAGGGTCGCGTCGCCGCCGACTGCGGGCTCGGGATCCTCGTCGCTGAGCTCCATGGCGTTGACCAGGTCGGCCACCGTGCGGTCGGCGAGGCGCGAGGTCAGCGCGTCAGCCGACGCCTCGTCCCACACGCGGCCAAGCGAGGGGTCGTCCAGGACGTACTGCGGGACGAGCACCCGAAGTGTTCTCGAGGCGGGGAGAACCCGGTACTGGCCGTCCTCCCGGACGACGACGCCAGGCAGTCCGGCGGTGGTCAGCACCTGATACGCCTTGACGATCGGGTCGTCGGGGCTGACGAACGGGGCCTCCTCGACGAGATCACGTGCACGCATGCGGCCATTGTGTCGGAGCGACTCGGGACGCGCCGCCCACCCCGAAGATTGGTGGCGGGACGTCTACTGTGGTCCCGCAGGCGGATCCCGGCCGATACCCCCGGCAGCGGCGGTGCAGGGTCGAGCGCTCCG
The DNA here is from genome assembly GCA_024641635.1 of Actinomycetes bacterium. Classification (GTDB taxonomy): domain Bacteria; phylum Actinomycetota; class Actinomycetes; order S36-B12; family S36-B12; genus UBA10649. The sequence goes on from JAHECS010000039.1 coordinate 16,460, forward strand.
CTCCCCGCGCGGGCATGGAGGCGGTCATGGGTAGGACGGACGACGAGGGCGACCCTGAGGTCCTGGCGGATGGGCTGCAGGAGATCCCGTCGGAGCAGGACAGGCAGGGCGGCCGGGGATGGCGACGCCTGCTGTCCGGCGGGCAGCCCGACGAGTTCACCGAGAAGGTGGCACCGCTGTCGGACGAGCAGCGCGAGCACCTGGCCCGGGTCACCGATGAGCTGATGAAGCGCTACACGATCAGTCGCACGGCCGATTCGCCGGGAGCCGACGAGGAGAACGTCGGCGAGGTCATCTCGGCCGATGAGATCAGCGCGGTACTTGAGACGGTGCTCGCGGAGGCCTTCGACTTCGCCTGGTTCGACCGCGCCGACCTCCCGGAGGCTCCGGAGCTCGAGCTGGATCCGGACGATGGCCCGGCACCGGCGACTCAGGGGGCGGAAGCCGAAGCGATCCGTGGGCAGGCGCCGCTGGTGTGGTCCGAGGCCGGCTCGGATCCCGAGATGGGCGAACTGGTGTCGCCTCAGGACTGGATGACGGAGGCTCAGCCCCGGACGGGCGACGACGATGCGAGCCACGAGGGCACGGGGTCGCCCGGGATCGATGACGGCGGCGGTGGGCGCAGGTTCGAGATCGTCGACCCCGACACCACCGAGATCGAGGTCGCCGAGCGCGAGGTCGTCGAGATGGAGCAGGCCGTGCATGCGGCCGTCGAGGCCGAGGCCGCGGCCGCGCGGGTGACGATGGACGCGAGGGAACGACTGGCCGAGGCCAAGGAGATGCTCGTCGCCCTGGAGTCGTTCAGCGCCCCGCGACGGACCCCCTGAGGGCCGGAACTCACGGCGTGGCTTAAGGCGGGACGCACGGCGGCGTCAGGCTCGCTGACCCAGGGCTCGGAGTCCTCGGTGGCCGGGCTAGGGAAGGTGAGGCAGCGGTTCGTCAGGTCGCCCGCTGGCATCGAGAGCAGCGCCGATGCGCAGGTCGGTCACGTCGCTCAATGAATGCCGCGGTCAGTCGGGGAAGGGGCGGATGAGCAGGCGCCGC
>JAHECS010000004.1:0-29114 GCA_024641635.1 Actinomycetes bacterium
GGCCAGCGCCGCTCCGAGGATGGGGGTCATCAGGGGAGCCACGATCATCGCCCCGATGACGGTCGCGACCGAGTCTGAGACGACGCCGGCGGTCGCGATGACGGCCGACAGCACCAGCAGCACCCAGAACCTGCTCGACTCACGCCCGGCCACCGGGCCGTCGATGTAGACCGATTTCGTCATCCGTTCCATGTCGGCTTCAGTGATCACCGGACACCTGCCCTCGCTCGTCGATGGCGCCGCGGTCGACGGCACCCGGCCGGAGCCTAGGGCTGAGTGGCGAGGACGTCGGTGCGGCGCGGCGATGCCACGCCCGCCTACGACGCGAGGTACTCCACGGCGCGGTGAGTCAGGAGGCTGCTCGTCGAACGGCGTCGATGCTCGCGGCGACATCGTCATCGTCGGTGCTCCAGTTGCAGACCGAGACGCGCATGACGTCCTGCCCCTGCCAGCGTGAGCCGGACATCCAGGCGACGCCGTCCGCCAGCAAGCGTGCGGTGACCTCCCGCGTGCGCTCGTCCGATTCGAAGGCGACGCTGACCTGGGTGAAGTCGACCTCGTTCAGGATGCGCGCCCCGGGGATCGACCCGATGCCCTCGGCCATGGCGCGGGCGTGGGCAACCAGGCCGTCGACCAGGCCTGCGACGCCGCCACGGCCCATGGACCTCAGGGCTGCCCACACGGGGACCCCCCTCGAGCGACGCGAGAACTCCGGCACGATGCTGAACGGGTCCGGGTGGGACGCGTCGACGATCATGTAGCTGGGGGCGGTTCCGAAGGCGGCGCGCAGCGCTTCGGGGTGCCGGACGATCGCTATGCCGCAGTCGTAGGGCGTGTTCAGCGTCTTGTGCGCGTCGGTCGCCCATGAGTCGGCGTCCTCATACCCGGCGACGAGGTGCCGAAGGTTGGGAGACGCACCGGCCCACAGGCCGAATGCCCCGTCGACGTGCACCCACGCACCATGCTCGTGGGCGATCGAGATCGCCTCGGCGAAGGGGTCGAACGCCCCCGAGTGCAGGTTCCCCGCCTGGAGGGCCACGATGGTCGGGCCGTTAACTGCGGAGAGGGCATCCGCCAGGGCGTTCGGGAGGAGCCGCCCCTGCGCGTCCGCGGCGACGGGCGTGGGTGCGCCGAGGCCGAGATACCGCAGGGCCAGGTCGACGGTGGCGTGTCGATCCTCCCCGACCAGGACGTTGACTCGCGGAGCCCCGGTGAGCCCGTCGCGATTGACGTCCCAACCGGCCTGGGCGAGGACGTGCTGCCGTCCGGCGGCGAGCCCGGTGAAGTTGGCCATGGTCCCGCCGGTGACGAACCCGACGTCTGCCTGCGAGGGCAGGCCGAGGAGGTCGAGGAGCCATCCGGCGGCGATCTCCTCGATCGCGACGGTGCCGGGGGTCGCGTACCTCAGGGCCGAGTTCTGGTCCCACGCGCTGACCAGCCAGTCGGCGGCGAGTCCGGCGGGCACCGTCCCCCCGGCCACCCAGCCGAAGAACCGCCCGGACCCGATGGACATCAGGCCCGGCTCGACGTGGGAGGCCAGGAGATCGACCACATCGGACGGGTCCATCCCCTGGTCGGGCAGCTCCTCGGCTGCGGTGGCCAGGATCGCCTCGACATCCTGTCGAGGAGGGATGGGTCCGGTCGCTTCGGCGATCAGCCAGGCTCGCGCGTGCTCCGTCGCGCGTCGCAGCGGCTCGTCGAAGTCGTTCGGGTCGTAGGCCATGGCGCAAGTATGGAGGCGTTGAGACGGTCCGAGGGATCGACCGGAAGACGTCCAGTGCGGTGACAGTGCGGTTGCCCCGGTGAAGCAGCTGGCGGACCGACACAATGGCCGGCATGGACAGTCGACGCGTCACGGTCGTCACGGGCGGAGGTCGGGGAATCGGGGCCGCCGTCGTGCGAGAGCTTGCGGCGGCCGGTCATGCCGTTGTCGTCAACTACCGGACCGACGCCGACGCGGCCGCAGAGACGGTCGCCGCAGCCCTCGCGGCCGGGGTTCCCGCAGAAGCCGTGCGTGCCGACGTCACGGTGCCCGACGAGGTCGCTCGGCTCTTCGAGGCGGCGCGCGAGGCGTTCGGCGCGGTGACCGGGCTGGTGAGCAGTGCGGGTGCGACTGTCCACCTGGGAGACCTCGCGGACACACCGACCCAGACGATCCGCGAGGTCCTCGACCAGAACCTCTGGTCGGCGCTGCTGTGCGCCCGGCAGGCGGCGAGGGTGATGGCTGCCAGCCGCGGTGGGCACGGGGGAGCCATCGTCACGCTGTCCTCGGCGGCAGCCACTCTCGGAGCGCCGCACGAGTACGTGCACTACGCCGCGGCCAAGGCGGGCGTCGATGCCATGACGGTCGGACTCGCCAAGGAGCTCGCGGCCGAGGGGGTCCGCGTCAACGCGGTGTCCCCCGGCCCGGTCGAGACCCGGATCCACGCCGATGCCGGAGACCCGGACCGGACGGCGCGACTTGCCTCGCGCATCCCCATGGGTCGCGCGGGCCTGCCGCAGGACGTCGCCCCGGCGGTCCGCTGGCTGCTCAGTGACGAGGCGCGGTACGTGACCGGAGCCAACATCCGCATCGCCGGGGGGCTGTGACCTTACGAGTCAGGCCGAGACGCTCAGGTCCGCGCCCAGTCGGCCCAGCCATTCGCGCAGGTGCCTGCGCAGCCCGTCTGCCGAGGCGGCGATGAGTCGCTGCCTACGGATGTACTCCGCCCGCCCGTCGACCGTCTCCATGCGGATGGGCTCGTACCCGAGCGACTCGAGGTCGTAGGGCGCCGCCCGCATGTCGACCTCGCGCGCCTCGCGCGCCAGTTCGAAGCAGTCCGCGATGAGCTCGCTCGGGACGAAGGGCTGGAACCACATCGCGTACTTGTAGAGGTCCATGTTGGCGTGCAGGCAACCAGGCTGCTCCCACTCGTGCTGGGTCGTCCGCGTCGGAACCTGGGCGTTCAGGGGCGCCGCAGCCGGGGTGAAGAAGCGGTACGCGTCGATGTGCGTGCACCGGAGCCCGATCTCGTCGACGACGTCGACAATCTCGGCGGGGTCCAGCCGCAGGGGGTACGCGGCATGCCGGACCGCGCCTGGTTCGAGCCGGTAGACCATCGCCCACTCGTGCATGCCGAGGCAGCCGAAGTTGCCGTCGCGCCCCGCGGTGCGCTCGAGCAGTCGCGCCGCGAGGTCGAGGCGCTGCCGGCGGGGCCTGAGTCGTTCGATGTCCGTGGTGGCCCCGTCGTCCAGCGCGCCGTAGTCGGGAAGCGCGAGGAACTCGCGCACGTCGCCGAGAAGGACGGTTCCGTGGCCGGGATGCCAGGCTGTCAGCCGACCTATGGAGTACGGGTAGTAGTCGAAGAGGAAGTCGTCGACGGGGTGAGTGCGGCCGGCGGAGCGGCGCTCCCTCCTCGGGGCCACCCAGGGAGCGACGCGGTCGCCATGCCGTCGCTGACGGTCGCGCCACTCCGGTTCGCCGAGGTGGGTGAGCTGGTCAGAGGACACGGTGCAGTCCCAGATCCGCGCAGCCGGAGACCAGCGCGTCGAAACCGAACGCGTCGCCGGGGCCGAGAGTCCCGACCTCGCCCGCGCGTCCCGTGGCGAGCATCGCCGCCGCCCACGCGAGGAGCTCGGCGGTGAGGTCGTAGGGGTTGGGGCCCTCGACGCGGACGCTGCTGATCTCGCGGCCGACGCCATCCCGGGTCCGGGCGACCGCGAGGGTCCGCGATCCGGCTCGCGACGAAGCCGAAGGCCCCTGTCCGGTCGCGCCGTTGACCTTCGCGGCGCCCGACTCGATCACAGAGGCGAGCCCGGGCAGGCGCAGGCCGAGGGATGCCACGGCCCCGGCGGCGTGGGCGGCCCGGGTCCACCGCCCGGCCCACCCGAGGAACACGCCCACGTCGCGCACGCCCGGGTCCAGGCGAGGCAGGGCGAAGACCTCGCTGCCGCCGACCGGGAGAGCGTCGCGGTGCCGGCCATCCACGTCGAACTGCGTGACGGCTCCCGCCTGGTCGACCAGCCGGCCACCCCTGCGCGCGAAGCGCCCGCCCGTCACGCTGCCGAGGGCGCTGGCCGACGTCCCGCTGCTCGGGACGAAGCGCCCTCGCACGAAGTAGCCCACCTCCACGACGACGGGGATGCGACCCGCCTCGCGGGCGTCCCGGATGGCCAGCGCGGCGGCGAGGTTCCCGGGCACGTAGTCGTACCCGAACGCCGGCAGCAGCCGCGCGCCCGCAGCGCGCGCACGCGCGTCGTCCTCCTCGAAGAGCTGCCGCACGAACCCGGGCTCACCGGAGGAATCGATGTAGCCGCAGCCCGCCGCGATGGCGGCCTCGACCGCGGGTCTGCCCAGGCGGGAGAACGGTCCGACGGTCGTCACGAGCACGTCGTCCGGGCTGGACACGAGGGCTCGGACGCTGGACGCGTCGCCGGCGTCGGCAAGACGCCACGTCGGTGGCGCGTCGACCGGGCCAAGACCGGCGAGATCCCCGGTGAGCTCGACGAGGGCGTCGGGTGAGCGCCCGGCCAGGACGGGAGCGAGTCCGGCCCGCACCATCGACTCCGCGGCGAGGCGCCCCGTGAAGCCGGTGGCGCCGAAGAGGATCACCCGTCCCGTCACGGCTGCGACGCTACCCCGCCCTAGAGTTCGGTTCATGTCGACCTTCGAGCCCTCGGCGTTCTGGCACCCGTTCGCGGACATGTCTGCGGTCGCCGGAAACGATCTCGTCATCGCCTCCGGACAGGGTGCGCATGTCACCACCGAGGACGGCCGGTCATTCCTCGATGCGACCGCTGCGCTCTGGTACTGCAACGTCGGTCATGGCCGGGCAGAGATCGGCGATGCCGTCATGCGGCAGATGTCGAGCATCGCGGCGTACTCGAACTTCGGCGACATGGCGACCCGTGTGACGCTGGACCTCGCCGACCGGCTCTCGGCCCTCGCACCGATGGACGACGCGAAGGTCTTCTTCACCAGCGGCGGCAGCGACGCGGTCGACACCGCGGTGAAGATCGTCCGCCGGTACTGGTCCCTCCAGGGGCATCCGGCGCGGACGACGATCATCACCCGCGAGCGCTCGTACCACGGGATGCACATGGCGGGCACGTCGCTCGCGGGCATCGCAGCGAACCGGGACGGCTACGGCCCCCTCGACGCGGGGGTCGCCACGGTGCCGTGGGACGACGCCGACGCGCTGGCCGCCACGATCGACGAACTCGGCCCCGACCACGTCGCTGCCTTCTTCTGCGAGCCGGTCATCGGCGCCGGCGGCGTCTATCCACCGCCGGAGGGCTACCTGTCGGCGGCGCGCGCGGTCTGTCGCGAGCGAGGTGTTCTTTTCGTGGCCGACGAGGTCATCAGCGGATATGGACGGACCGGGCGGATGTTCGCGTCGGAGGGCCTCGATCCCGATCTCGTGCTCACGGCCAAGGGGCTGACGTCGGGATACCTGCCCATGGGCGCCGTCCTCGTCGCTGGATCCGTCGCTCGGCCCTTCTGGGAGACGCCGGGATTCGTGTGGCGCCACGGCTACACCTACAGCGGACACGCGAGCGCGGCCGCCGCGGCGATGGCGAACCTCGACATCCTCGAGAGCGAGGGCCTGATCGACCGGGTCGCCGGTCTCGAGCTCGCGCTGACGGCCGCCCTGATAGACCTGCGGTCACATGAGTGGGTCGTCGATGTCCGGTCCGGGACGGGGCTCCTCGGTGCCGTCCAGATCGACCCTGAGGTGCTGGCGGCCGATGCCACGGCTATGCCGAGGGTGATCGGCGGCCTGCGCGAGCGCGGCGTCCTCACGCGGGGCCTGGCCGACGGCTCGCTGCAGGTGTCACCGTCCTTCGTCGTGACGCGCGACGAGCTCAACGTGCTCTCAGCCGCGATCGACGGGGCCCTGGTCGCCGCGGGCTCGACTCGCCCGGCGTCCCGCCCCGCGGACGATGCCCGCGACGTGCTGCCGGAGATCACGTCGGACGAGGCCGGCGGCTTCGGCAGCAGCGACGAGCGACTGCTCGCAGACGTGCCCCCGCATCACGGCAGTTGACGGCGCGGCAGGCGCAGCTATGACTGGGGGTTGTCGCCCTGCTGCGCCCTCAGGAGGTCGCGGATCTCGGTGAGCAGCTCGATGTCGGCCGGAGTGGCGGCGACCTCGTCCTTGGCCATGCGCTCGCGGAGCTTGTTCATCGGGACGACGAAGACGAAGTAGATCACCGCCAGCGTGATGACGAAGATGATGAGGGCGTTGATCATCAGGGAGAAGTCGATCACCTGCCCGTTGATCTCGAGCTGGCCCGCGTTGACGCCACCGCCGAGGAAGATGCCCACGATGGGCAGGATGAGTCCCTCGGAGATGGAGCCGATCAGGGCGGCCACGGCGGCGCCGACGACGACCGCGACAGCGAGGTCGATGACGTTCCCGCGGGTTGCGAACTCCTTGAACCCCTTGAGCATGAGCCACTCCTGACTGTCCGTCGACGCCTTCGGCTGCGTCGCCCTGCGCGGGACTGTAGCGACCCTCAGCGCGCCCGGCGAATCACCACGGAGAGGAAGCCGCCGGCAACGGCCGCGCTCAGGGACAGGGCCTGGGACTCGGGCACCGCGACGAGGAGGACCGTGGCCGAGCTGGAGAGGGCGGAGCCGGTCGCGGCCAGCTCCACCACCCTGGCACGCGCAGCCACCACCTCAGCCGGCCCGTCGTCGGCGACCGAGATCAGGTCGACCACGTCGCCGACGGCGAGGACCGACGCGATGGCCGCGTTGCCGAGGGTCACCGGGACGGTGACCTCTCCCGGCCCGGCCGCGGGTGTTGCGATCGTCGCGGCCGGCCCGACGGGAGGATCGCTGCGGAGTGTCACCAGAGTCAGTGCGACGGCCAGCCCGGCGAGCACGGTCGCGATGGGGCGGCGGTGGCGGTCGACCAGGCGACGGATCGTCGGACGGCGAAGGCGCACGCGCGGTGCGGGATCCGGCATGGCCGGACGGTAGGCGAGTGCGGGTCCCAGGGCGAACGGTCATCCACAGGGCGGGCGCACCGCGACCGTTCCCGGTTCAGGAGGTCTTGCTCGCGGGGGCAGGCGAGGAGGAGCCCGTGGAGGGCGAGCCCTTCGAGGGGGAGCCCTTGGACCCCGAGTCGGTGGACGTGCCCTTGGACCCGGAGTCGGTGGACGTGCCCTTGGACCCGGAGTCGGTGGACGTGCCCTTGGACCCGGAGTCGGTGGTGGAGCCCTTCGACGTGGAGTCCGACGAGCCGGAGGCGGACGTTCCGGCGGAGCTCTTGGCATCGCGAGAGTCGGTGCGGTAGAAGCCCGAGCCCTTGAAGTGGATGCCGACCCCGGTGAACAGCTTGCGCAGCCCGGAGGCGCCGCACACCGGGCATTCGGTGAGGGTCGCGTCGCTCATCTTCTGCTGCACCTCGTGCGTCGTGTCGCAGCTCGAGCAGGCGTACTCGTACGTGGGCAACGGTCCTCCGCCGGGTCTACGGCAGGGGCAATTGGCACTCGTCCCCACCGAGTGCTAATTGTGCCTCGGCAGGGGCCGTGGTGCAAACCCGGTACGCGTACCGTTCCGCTCGTGCCGCTGCTCGTCGTCATCGCCCTCGGGGGAGTCGTCGGCTCCCTGGGTCGATTCGCCGTTGCCGAGACCATGGGTCCCTGGGACTCCGGCCAGTGGCCTTGGGCGACCCTGGCCGTCAACGTCGTGGGTGCCCTGGCCATCGGCATGGTCGCCGCGTCCGCGATGGTCGCGAGGGGGCCGCACTGGCTCCGGCCCTTCGTCATCACCGGGGTGCTCGGCGGTTTCACCACCTTCTCCGCGCTCGCACTCGAGACGGGGCTGCTGCTGCAGGCCGGCCGGCTCTGGGTCGCTGCCGCATACCTGGGCGGAACCCTGATCCTGGGTCTGCTGGCCGTGCAGCTGGGCGCGCGCGTCGTCCGCGGAGCACGCGGATGGTGACCATCCTGGCGGTCGTGATCGGCGGGGCGATCGGAGCGCCGCTGAGGTACCTCGTCGACCGGCTCGTCACCGACCGCACGGCTGGCGTTACCCCGTTGCGGGCCCTGCCGTGGGGGCTTCTCACCGTGAATGTGCTGGGCAGTGCCGGCGCGGGCGTGGTCTACGGCGCGACGACCGGTGATCTGCGGCTCCTGCTCCTCGTGGGGTTCTGCGGGGCCTTCACCACGTTCTCGGGATTCGCCTGGGAGGTCGACCGGCTGTGGCCCGACCACCGTGAGGACTTCTGGGTGTCCGTCATCGTCATACCCCTGGTGTGCGTCGTGGCCTTCCTCTTCGCGACAGGAATAACCGTCCTCATCGTCAAGTGACGGATAGCGTGCCTCCGTGCGCACCGTCTGGCGGGTCCTCCTCGTCCTCGGCCTGGTCATCGTCCTCGCCCTCGGCGGCGTCGCCCTGTATGGCGCGCACGTCGTACGGGCCTCGTTCCCGCAGACAGCCGGCGAGGTTTCGGTCGACGGGGTCGCTGCGCCGGTGACGGTGATCCGCAACGACCTCGGCATCCCCGACGTCTATGCGGACTCGCTGGAGGACCTGTTCTTCGCACAGGGCTACGTCCACGCCCAGGACCGCTTCTGGGAGATGGACGTGCGCCGGCACATCACGGCGGGCCGCCTGTCGGAGATGTTCGGCGAGAGCCAGGTCACGACGGACGCCTTCCTTCGGACGCTGGGGTGGCGCGCCATCGCAGAGGAGGAGGTCTCGCTCCTCTCGCCGCGATCGAGGAGGATCCTGGATTCGTACTCCGCCGGGGTGAACGCCTACCTCGGCGATCACGGCGGAGATCAGCTCAGCCTCGAGTACGCCGTGCTCGGCCTGCAGAATCCCGACTACCGGCCGGAGCCGTGGGTGCCCGCGGACTCCGTGTCCTGGCTCAAGGCCCTCGCCTGGGACCTGCGCAGCAACATGGACGACGAGGTCTACCGGGCGATCATGTCCGGCTCGGTGGGCGTCGAGGAGACGGAGAAGCTGTTCCCGCCGTACCCGTTCGCCCAGCATCGGCCGATCGTCGAGGGCGGCGCCGTGGTCGACGGGGTGTTCCGGCAGGACGTGCCGGGCACGGCGGATGCGGCCGCGGCCAGCGCATCGCCCGTTGCACGCCGGGCGCTCCTCGACGTCGCGCAGGTGTCGACGCTGCTCGACACGTGGCTCGGACCCACCGGTCCCGACGTGGGCTCGAACTCCTGGGTCGTCAGCGGCGAGAAGACGATCACCGGCAAGCCGCTCCTGGCGAACGACCCTCACCTGGCACCGAACATGCCGAGCCTCTGGTACCAGGCGGGCCTGCACTGCCGCGCCCAGACGGACGACTGCAACTACGACGTGTCCGGCTGGACGATGTCCGGTCTCCCGGGCGTGTTCATCGGACACAACGACGCGATCGCCTGGGGCTTCACCAACCTCGGCCCCGACGTGACCGACCTTGTCCTCGAGCAGGTCAAGGGCGACGCGTACGTCGTCGACGGCACGGAGGTGCCGATGACGGTCCGCACGGAGGTCATCGACGTCGCGGGCGGTGATCCCGTCACGATCACCGTCCGCGAGACGCAGGACGGACCGGTCATCTCCGACGTGGCCGGCATCGACACGTACACGGCGATCGGTGACGTCACGCCCGTTCCGGCACCGGGCGCCGTCGCCACCCGCGAGGAGCCGCCGCCCCGGGCCGACGGCTACGCCGTCGCACTGCGCTGGACGGCACTGGAGCCTGGCCGGACGTTCGAGGCCATCGACGCACTGAACACCGCCCGGAACTGGGACGAGTTCCGGGACGCGGCCGCCTTGCTGAGCGCACCGGCGCAGAACCTCATCTACGCCGACCGCGACGGCTCGATCGGCTACCAGGCCCCCGGCGTGATCCCGATCCGTGACGGCTACGACGGCAAGTGGCCGATCCCGGGCTGGGACTCGCGGTACCGGTGGCGGGGCACCATCCCGTTCCCAGCACTGCCATCGGTGCAGAACCCCACGGAGGGGTGGATCGTCACCGCCAACCAGGCGGTCATCGGCCCGGAGTACCCGTTCTTCATCACCGACGACTGGGCGTACGGAGCTCGCAGCCAGCGGATCGTCGACCTGATCGAGGAGGCCACGGCCAACGGATCGGTCATCGACGCCAACCGCATGCGCTCGATGCAGATGGACTCGGTCCTGGACCTCGCGGTCTTCCTCGCGCCCAAGCTCGCGGCGCTGCCGACGGCCGACGACACGGCACAGGCCGTCGCGCTGCTGGACGGCTGGGACTTCACCCAGGGGAGCGACTCAGCGGCGGCTGCCTTCTTCAACGCGGTGTGGCGGCAGATGGTGGCCCGGATGTTCGACGCCGCTGCGGACACCGACCTGATCCAGGCTGACGGCGGTGATCGCTACTGGCAGGTGGTCAAGGACATCTGGGACCAGCCGGACGACTTCTGGTGGGACGACAAGACGGTCGACGGAACCCAGGGTCGCGACGAGACGCTGCAACTCGCAATGTCGGCAGCAGTCGCGGAGCTGTCGGACCGCCTCGGCGACGATCCCGCCGCCTGGCGATGGGGCGCCCTCCACACGCTCCTCCTGCAGAACCAGACGCTCGGTGACAGCGGCATCGGACCGATCGAGGCGATCTTCAACCGCGGTCCGGTGGAGACCGCGGGCGGCGACTCGACTGTGGACGCGACCGGGTGGCAGCCGTTCGACGGGTACGAGGTGAACTGGGTGCCGAGCATGAGGCAGGTCGTCGACCTGTCCGACCTCGACGCCTCGACGTGGGTGAACCTCACGGGCGCCAGCGGGCACGCCTTCGACGCCCACTACGCCGACCAGGTCGACTCGTGGGTGGCGGGCCGCCAGTACCCGTGGACCTTCACCCGTGCCGGCGTGGAGGCGAACGGTGTCGACGTCCTGACGCTCACACCGGCAACGCCCTGAGAACGTGCACTCCATGACGTCGCGGTCGGAGCAGGTCAGAACCGCTGCAGTCCCTGTGGCGTGAGCGCGGCATCAACTGGCGCGTCGTGCGACTCGTGAGGGACGTGGTCGTGGATCTCGCCGTCGTGCAGGAGCGCCACCCGCAGCGGACCGCCGTCGGAGTGACGCGGCAGGGCCGAGAGCACGCGGTCGTAGAAGCCGCCGCCCTTGCCCAGACGATGCCCGTCGTGGTCGACGGCGAGAGCCGGGATGATCATCACGTCGAGCCCGCCGAGGTCCGTGGAGTCGACCGCGCCACCCAGCGGTTCGCGGATACCCATGGGTCCGGACTGGACGGGATCGCCCGGTCGGAAGGACACCCACTCCAGGTCGGCGCCGAGGATCCGCGGGACCCACACGGCGTGACCCCGCGCGCACAGGGCGGCGATGAGCGGATCGGTGCCGGGCTCGGTCGGCAGTGACAGGTACGCCGACACCAGCGCCGGATCGGCTCCGGGAAGGGACGAGATGAGCGACGCCACGTGGGTGGCGGTCGCCTCGGCCGCCAGCGCGCGCTCGTGGGCCGGGCGGGCTGACCTGTCCTCCCGGATCCTCGACCGGAGGCGGTCCTTCTCCTGCTGCGCGCTCACGGGGTCATCGTGCCCGATGAATCCTCTAGGGTCGTGACATGAGCAGTGACGGATCGGTGCGCAAGGCCGTGATCCCGGCTGCCGGCCTGGGGACCCGCTTCCTGCCGGCGACGAAGGCGACGCCCAAGGAGATGCTGCCGGTCGTCGACAAGCCCGCCATCCAGTACGTCGTGGAGGAGGCGGTGGCCGCCGGTCTCGAGGACGTGCTGTTCATCACCGGTCGCAGCAAGCGGCCGCTGGAGGACCACTTCGACCGCAATCTCGAGCTCGAGCAGGTGCTCCGGGAGAAGGGCGACCAGGAGCGCCTCGCGAGCGTCACCGAGTCGACCGACCTCGCCCGCATCCACTACGTGCGACAGGGCGACCCACTCGGACTGGGCCACGCCGTCCTCGTCGCCGAGAACCACGTGGGCGGAGAGCCGTTCGCCGTCCTCCTCGGCGACGACCTCATCGATCCGCGCGACCCGGTTCTGCCGGCCATGATGGAGGTGCGTGAGCGATTCGGCGGATCCGTCGTGTGCCTCATGCGCGTTCCGCGGGAGACCATCTCGCTGTACGGCTGCCCGGCAGTGCGGCCGACCGACTCCACCGATGTCGTGACGATCACCGACCTCGTCGAGAAGCCCGATGTCGAGTCGGCCCCCAGCGACTATGCCGTCATCGGGCGCTACCTGCTCGATCCCGCGGTCTTCGACGTGCTCAAGGCGACCGAACCCGGTCGCGGCGGGGAGATCCAGCTGACGGACGCCCTACGCGTGCTGGCGGGAATGCCGGCCGACGCGGGTGGCGGGGTCCACGGACTGGTCTTCCACGGGCGTCGGTATGACACCGGCGATCGGCTGTCGTACCTGCAGGCCGTCATCACCCTCGCCACCGAGCGCGAGGACCTCGGGCCTGACCTCCGCGCGTGGCTCGTGTCCTTCGCCGAGGGCCTGTGAGCGAGCGTCGCTGGCCCGTCACGCTGACGCACGGGGACATCACGCTGCGTCCGCTCCGCCAGTCCGATGCGAGGCGCTGGCGCGAGGTGCGTCGACGCAACCTGGAGTGGCTGCGACCGTGGGAGGCGACGCTGCCCCCCGAGGCGCGCGCCGAGGGTGACGTCATCCCCACCTTCGGGATGATGGTGCGCAGGCTGCGCCGCGAGGCGAAGGACGGCCGCACGCTGCCGTGGGCCCTCGTCTACCAAGGGGACCTCGTCGGTCAGGTCACGGTGGGCGGCATCGCGTGGGGCTCGCTTCGCGCCGCCTACATCGGCTACTGGATCGACAGCGCCGTGGCGGGTCGGGGCATCATGCCCACGGCGGTCGCGATGGCCATCGATCACTGCCTGGAGTCGATGGGTCTCCACCGACTGGAGATCAACATCCGGCCGGAGAACGCGGCCTCGCTCCGGGTCGTGGAGAAGCTCGGCCTGCGGCTGGAGGGCGAGCGGGCCGCCTACCTGCACATCGACGGCGACTGGCGTGACCACGTCTCCTACGTCGTCTACGCCGGCGAGTTCCCTGACGGCGTGCTCGCCGCATTCCTGCAGTCGAGCGGCTGAATGCGCGACACGCCGACGCCGTGAGCGCTCGCCTCCCCGTTCTTCCCCGTACAGGGACATAACGTTACGTCCCGTGACGGGGCTGATCTACGTCGTGATCATCGCCCTGTGGGCTGCCGTCCTGATCCCCATCTGGCTGCGGCGCCATGACCAGATCAGTGAGGTTCGCTCCACTGCTCGGTTCTCCTCCGCGATGAAGTCCCTCGGCAGCCACGGCCAGGTCCAGTACGCCTCCGACGGAGTGGGCCTCGACAGCGGCATGCTGGAGACGCAGCGGCTCGACATGGTTCCCGCGCCTCGGCGCGCACCCGAACGGGAGACGCGCATGACGCGATCGACCACCGCCCGTCCCTCCGAAGGTCTCGACCCCTCCTACGAGCGGGAGCTCGTTCGCCAGGCCGCAGCGACACGTCGGGCGATCGTGCTCGGCGCCCTCACCGTCATCCTGCTCGTCACCCTGGTGCTCGCCATCGTGGGCGTGCTGCCGAAGTGGGCCCCCATCGTTGCCGCCGCCCCCGTGATCGCGTTCGTCCTGGCCGCCGCCATGACGGCGTCGGCACGGTCATCGGCTCGCCCGGCGCGCACCCGGTCGTCTGCGCCGGCGTCGGCCGAGGCCGCCGCGCCCGAGGCCGAGGCCGTCCTCACGGATGACGAGTGGGAGAACTGGAACGCCTGGGACGACGAGGAATCCTGGGAGGCCGTGCCGACGACTCTCCCGACCTATGTCAGTGCGCCTCGGGCCTCGGCGGTCCCGCGCGGAATCGACCGCTCGCGACCCGGCGAGTGGACCGGATCCGCGATGGTCGAGACGGCGCGCGCCATGCGCAGTCGACCACTGTCGGCGCCGCTCTCGGATGCATCGGACATCGACCACGCTGCTGCGACTGCGGAGATCCCGGCCGTTGCGGACTCGTACGAGGCCCGGCGCGTCGTCAACGAGTAGCCGTCGGCGGCGAGTCGCGGACTTCTTGCTACCCTCTGTGGGCACCGTCAAGGGGCTGTAGCGCAGCTGGTAGCGCACCTCGTTCGCAACGAGGGGGTCAGGGGTTCGAGTCCCCTCAGCTCCACCATCGGAAGTCCCGGGAGATCCTTGTCGGATGTCCCGGGGCTTTCGTCTTTCTTCAACGCGCAGCCCTCGGGCCTTCCGCCTCTGAGGAGGCGGAGTCACCAGGCGTCACCGGCGCGCTCCTCGCAGGTGACCGTCAGATGCACGTCCGGATCGGATGAGCCGTCCAGGCGAAGCACCATCAGACCGCCGTGTTCGCCGTCCTCGAGCGGGCCACCACTGGTGAGCGTGTACGACAGGCCCTGCCACCTCTCCCAGCCGAGAGCCTCGTAGAAGCCCGTCGCCCGGCCGGTCGAGAGCATGGCGGTGGGCCAGCGGCCCCGCATCTCGTCCTGGAGCACCCGCATGATGTGCGTGCCGAGCCCACCCCTCTGGACGTCTGGATGCACGGCCACCGCCTCGACGTAGGCGATGGTTCGCCATCGCGCGTCGCCGAACTGGATGCGCCGGGGGATCGCGCTCGCGTGGCCGACGATGCGGTCGTCGTCGATGGCGATGACGTGCACGCCACCGTATGCGTGGTCGGCGTCGTCCTCCGAGAAGCGATCGCCGAAGGCGCGGTCCCACAGCTCGCGCAACGCGTCGCGCGTGCTCCCCTGGAGGCAAGCACTCTCACGCACGATCATCCGCATGCGACGACTCCCGACGGGCACCTGCCCGCGGGCAGCCAGAGGGAATCCACAGGCACCGCACAGACGTTCCTCACGCGACAAGCATGCCGCGGACGGGCGGCACACTGGTCCGAGAACACCACGCCTTCGGCACTACCATCCACGATTCGCGACGGACGTCGGAGCCGACGACGTCACCGGACGTGATCAGACCCAGGTGGAGAACCACATGCGCATGCGCCAGGCGTCGTAGGGGATGACCTCTGCGGTCCACACCGGGTAGAACCACCAGCCGGCAATGACCATGGCCAGCACGATGACCGTGGCCGCAATCGCGCCGTCCCTGCGCCGCCGCCCCGAAGCGTCGGAAGGCCCGATGATCGTGCCCAGCGTCATGGCGACCGCCATCACCAGGAAGGGCGAGATCACCACCGTGTAGAAGGTGAAGATCGTGCGGTCGAGGTAGATGAGCCAGGGCACCCAGCCGGCGGCGATGGCGACGAGAACGGCGCCGGACCGCCAGTCGCGCCGCCCCACCCAACGCCACGCCTGGTGGATGACCGCGAGGATCCCGAACCACCAGATGAGCGGATTCCCCAGCGCTGTCACGGCGCTGGAGCAGTTGTCCGTGGGGCAGCCCTCGCTGCCGTCCTTGATGCTCTCGTAGAAGAACGACGTGGGTCGGGCCTGGAAGGGCCAGGAAAGGGCGTTGCTTCCATAGGGATGCACCGAGTTCAAGCCGACGTGGAAGCGCCACGCCTCGGCGTGGTAGTGCCACAGGGACCGCAGCGTCTCGGGAATGAAGGAGGCCGGGTGACCGGCCGCCCACTGTCGGGCGTAGCCGTCGTCGGTGAGGAACCACCCTGTCCACGATGCGAGGTAGACGGCCACGATGATGCCGAGCATCGCCAACCCGGTGAGCGGGGCGTCACGGAACAGCGTTGCGCGCCATGGTCTCCCCACCCCGATGACCCGGCGGGCCGAGACGTCCCATACGAGCGACATGAGGATGAACAGGGCGACGAACCACAGCGCGGACCACTTCACGCTGCATGCCAGGCCCAGGGCGACAGCGGCTGTCCACCGCCACGGTCGCAGGCCAAGTCGTGGGCCCCAGGGGGTGGCGAGGGCCGCCAGGCCGTCAGCCTTCACGAGTTCGGCGAGACGGTGCCGGGTCCGGTCGCGGTCGATGAGCAGCAGGCCGAACGCCGCGACGATCCAGAAGGTGAGCACCATGTCCAGCAGGCCGGTCCGGCTCAGGACCAGATGCATGCCCTCGACGGCCAGGAGGAGTCCGGCCAGCGTCCCGACGAGGTCGGATCGGGTGAGGCGACGCGCGATCCGCGCCACCATGAGGATCGACAGAGTCCCGAGGACTGCCACGGCGAAGCGCCAACCGAAGGGCGTTGCCCCGAAGACGTACTCGCCGAGCGCGATCGTCCACTTGCCGAGTGGCGGATGGACCACGAAGTTCGGGTCCCCGGTGAAGATGTCGACGGTGCGCCAGTTGCCGTCCGACGAGAGGAGGACGTCGTCCGCGCCGTCGATCGTCTTGCGCTCGACCCCGAAGCGGAGGAGCGCCAGCGCGTCCTTGGGGTAGTACGTCTCGTCGAAGATCAGGGCATGCGGCCGGCCGAGGTCGACGAGGCGGAGAAGCCCCCCGAGGAGGGTGACCACGAGCGGGCCGATCCAGCCGCGGATCCCGTGGGACGGCATCGGCGGTACGAGCCGCTCGGGGAGGGAGGCCTCGTCGCGGCGAGGAGCGCGGTGCCGAGGCTCCGCCGCTGAGGGTTCGGCCTCGTCGACCTCCGTCGCGCTCACGCGCACAGACTACGTTCACTGTCAGGATGGGGTGCGTGGAGACAGGCCGGATCGTGCTGGCGGCGACGCCGCTCGGCAACCCGGGCGACGCGTCGCTCCGGTTGCGCGAAGCGCTGGCGACCTCGGACGTCATCGCCGCCGAGGACACTCGGCGGGTGCGACGCCTCCTCTCCGACCTGGGGGTCTCGCCGACCGGGCGGATCGTCTCCTTCTACGACGCTGTCGAGCGCGAGCGCGCCGAGGAGCTCGCCGATGCCGCCGACGCCGGCCAGGTGGTCCTCGTCGTGTCGGACGCCGGGATGCCGACGATCAGCGATCCGGGGTACCGGCTCGTCGCCCTGGCCGTCGAGCGGGGGATCCCGGTCACCGCTCTCCCGGGGCCGTCCGCCGTGCTGACGGCCGTGGCCCTCTCCGGGCTCCCGGTCGATCGATTCTGCTTCGAGGGCTTCCTGCCCCGCAAGGCTGGGGAGAGGGCCCGGCGAATCGCCGAGCTCGTCACCGAGCCGAGGACGATGGTCTTCTTCGAGGCGCCGCATCGGCTGGCCGCGACGCTGGACGCACTGTCGACGGGGCTCGGCGGCGCCCGCGGGGCGGCGGTGTGCCGGGAGCTGACCAAGACCTACGAGGAAGTGCGCCGCGGGACGCTCGCCGAGCTCGCCTCCTGGGCGGCGGACGGTGCGCGCGGCGAGATCACCGTGGTGGTCGCCGGTGCCGACGCCGACGAACTCCGGGCGGCCAGCGGCCTGGGTACGCCCGAGGCGTGGGTGGAGGAGGTCCTCCGCCTGCAGGAGGAGGGGATGACCCGTCGCGACGCGATAGCTGACGTGGCACGTCGCGCCGGGGCACCGCGCCGGCAGGTGTACGACACGGTCGTGAAGGCCGCCGCGCAGCGCACCTAGGATTCGGGCATGGCCGATGAAAAGGCGTTCTACCTGACGACGCCGATCTACTACGTCAACGACGCCCCCCATATCGGCCACGCCTACACGACCACGGCAGCGGACGTGGCGACCCGGTGGCGCCGCCAGCGGGGTGAGGATGTCTGGTTCCTCACCGGGGTGGACGAGCACGGCACGAAGGTCCAGCGCGCGGCCGACGACGGCGGCGTGACGCCGCAGCAGTGGGTGGACCGGCTGGTTGCCGACTCGTGGCTCCCCGTCCTCGAGACGGTGGACGCGGCGAACGACGACTTCATCCGGACGACCGAGCCCCGGCACAAGGAGCGCGTGCAGCGGTTCTGGGAGGTCGTCCGCGACAACGGCTTCGTCTACTCGTCGATGTACGAGGGCCCGTACTGCGTGGGATGCGAGGAGTTCAAGCTGCCCGGCGACCTCATCGATGGCGAGGGCGAGTACGCGGACCAGCGGCTGTGCCCGGTGCACGGTCGGCCGGTCGAGCAGCTGGAGGAGGAGAACTGGTTCTTCCGGCTCAGCGCCTTCCAGGAGCGCCTGCTGGAGCACTACGAGACCCACCCCGAGGCGGTCCAGCCGCGCAGTGCCTACAACGAGGTGGTCTCGTTCATCCGGCAGGGTCTGGTCGACATCTCCATGTCGCGCAGCAGCGTGTCGTGGGGGATCCCGCTCACCTGGGACGACCGGCAGGTCATCTACGTCTGGTTCGACGCGCTGCTCAACTACGCAACGGCGGTCGGCTACGGCGCCGAGCCGGGCTCGCGCGACGCGGAGCGGTTCGACCGCGTGTGGCCGCCCGACGTGAACCTCGTCGGGAAGGACATCCTCCGCTTCCACGCCGTGTACTGGCCCGCCATGCTCATGGCAGCCGGGCTGGAGCCGCCGCGCAAGGTGTTCGCCCACGGCTGGCTGCTCGTCGGCGGAGAGAAGATGTCGAAGTCGAAGCTGACCGGCATCGCCCCGGCCCAGATCATCGACACCTTCGGGTCCGACGCCTTCCGCTACTACTTCCTGCGCGCGATCCAGTTCGGACAGGACGGATCCTTCTCGTGGGAGGACATGCACGCCCGCTACACGTCGGAGCTGGCCAACGGCCTCGGGAACCTGGCCTCCCGCGGCACGGCGATGGTCGCCCGGTACCGCGACGGGGAGCTGCCGCCCGCCCACGACCTCACGGCCGCCGAGCAGGACATCGTGGACGCGCTCGCAGCGGCCGCGGAGACTGCCGATCGGGCATTCTGCGACCTGGACTTCTCCACCGGAATCGTCGCAGTCAAGGAGTTCGTCGACCGGGTCAACGGGTACGTCACCGAGCAGGAGCCGTGGGTCCTCGCGAAGGATGAGGCCAACGCCGCACGCCTCGACGTCGTGCTCAACACCATCTGCGAGTCGCTGCGCGCCATGGCAGTCCTCTACAACCCGCTGATGCCCAAGGCGATGTCGTCGCTGTGGGAGCAGCTCGGGGCGCAGGGGGTCCTCGGCCCGCTGGCCGAGCAGCGCATCTCCGACGTGGCGCGCTGGGCGCAGCTGCCGCCCGGCACGCGCGTGACGAAGGGCGATGCGCTCTTCCCCCGCATCGACGAAGCCTCGTGACGGCGCCGGTCGCACCGGAACCGCTTGCGGCTCCCGTGATCGACACGCACACGCACCTGAACCTGCACGATCGCTACCTGCACGGCGAGTCCGTTCCTGATCCCGACGAGCTGCTCGCCCTCGCTGCGAGCGTCGGCGTGCCCAAGGTCGTGCAGATCGGCTGCGACGTTGAGTACGCCCGCCACTCCGTGGAGCTCGCCCGGACGCGACCGGATGTGGTGGTGGGCGTGTCCGTCCACCCGAACGACGCCGCCCGCATCCACGAGGAGAGGGGCGCGCAGGCCCTGGACGAGGCGATAGACGAGATTGCGCTGCTCGCGCGCGAGGATGTCGTGCGCGCGGTCGGCGAGACGGGGCTCGACTACTACCGCACGGGCGAGGGCCTCCACGCGGCGCAGCAGCACGCATTCCGTCGGCACATCGACATTGCCAACGAGCTGGGCAAGACGCTCGTCATCCACGACCGGGACTCCCACGACGATGTCATCTCGGTGCTCGAGTCCCAGGGCCCGCCCGAGCGCGTGGTCTTCCACTGCTTCAGCGGCGACGCGGCCATGGCTTCCTACTGCGCGGGCCGTGGGTGGTACCTGTCGTTCGCCGGTCCTGTCACGTACAAGGCGAACGACTCTCTGAGGGAGGCGCTGGCGGTGGTTCCCGACGAGCTGCTGCTCGTCGAGACCGACGCCCCGTACCTGACGCCAGTGCCGCACCGCGGCAAGCCCAACGCGTCGTACCTCATGCCGCACACGGTTCGCTTCATGGCCGATCAGCGCGGCGCCCACGAGGCCGACCTCTGCGGCCTGCTGTATGCCAACGCGCAGCGTGCGTTCGGGCCATGGTGATCGAGCCCGGCGAGCCGGTTCCTGCACGCACCGGCGAGGCCGGGGGGCTCCTCGGACGCAACGACGTCCGGGCCTTGGCGGGGGAGCTGGGCATCCGCCCGACGAAGCGGCTGGGGCAGAACTTCGTGACCGATCCGAACACGGTGCAGCGCATCGTCCGCGCCGCCCGACTCACGGAGGACGACGTCGTCCTCGAGGTCGGCCCCGGCCTCGGCAGCCTGACGCTGGCCCTGCTGCCCTTCGCCAGACGGGTCATCGCGGTCGAGATCGACGCCGTGCTCGCCCAGCGGCTGCCGACCACCGTGGCCCAGCGGCTTCCCGGCCACGCCGACCGCCTCACCGTGCTGACCGACGACGCCATGCGCGTCACCGAGCTGCCCGAGCCGCCCACAGCTGTCGTGGCGAACCTGCCGTACAACGTGGCCGTGCCCGTGGTCCTGCATCTGCTGCACGCGTTCCCCTCGATCGACAAGGTGCTGGTCATGGTCCAGAAGGAGGTCGCCGACAGGCTGGCGGCCGACCCGGGCGGTCGCGTCTACGGAGTGCCGAGCGTGAAGGCTCGCTGGTACTGCGACGTGGAGTCAGCGGGCAACGTCGGCACGACAGTGTTCTGGCCCGTGCCGCACGTGGAGTCCGGCCTGGTGCGCATGACCCGGCGCGAGCCGCCGCCGTCGTCCGCGGGCCGCGAGGCGACCTTCGCCGTCGTCGACGCGGCGTTCTCCCAGCGACGCAAGACGCTCCGCTCGTCCCTCGCCGCACTGGCGGGCTCGCCGAGCGCCGCAGAGGCAGCGCTGCGGGCGGCTGGGGTGGACCCGTCGCTGCGCGGGGAGCAGCTCGACGTCGCCGACTTCGCCCGGGTGGCGGACGCCCTCGCGGCCCGGCGGCCCCCGCCCGACGTCGCCTCGCGCCGCGCGTCGGCCAGCGAATCCGCATAGCCTTCACCCGTGGCGATGTCCTCGGTCACCGTCCGGGTGCCGGCGAAGGTGAACCTGCAGCTCTCGGTGGGTTCGGAGCGCCACGACGGATACCACGAGCTGGCCACCGTCTTCCAGGCCGTCGGGCTCTGTGACGAGATCATCGCGCGCACCCCGTCCACCCCGGGGATCACGCTGTCGATCTCCGGCGAGGGCGAGGGCGAGCTGCCGTTGGACGAGGAGAACCTCGCGTACCGCGCCGCTCTCCTCCTCGCGGGGCACACCGGCGCGAAGCCCGACGTGGACCTGCACATCCACAAGTCCATCCCGATCGCGGGAGGCATGGCCGGTGGCAGCGCTGACGCGGCGGCCACGCTGCTGGCCTGCGACACCCTCTGGCGGCAGGCCACTCCCCGGGACGAGCTCATGGCCCTGGCCGCCGAGCTCGGCTCCGACGTTCCGTTCGCCCTCCATGGCGGTACGGCGATCGGCACAGGGCGCGGGGAGAACCTCACGCCGGTCCTGTCGCGCGGGACCTTCCACTGGGTGTTCGCCATCGCGGAGGGCGGGCTGTCGACACCGGACGTGTACCGCGAGTGCGACCGACTCCGTGGCGGCCGGTCGGTTCCCGATCCGTACGTGTCCGACATCCTCATGCAGGCTGCCGCCGCGGGTGACCCGGTGCTGCTCGGCAAGGCCCTGCACAACGACCTCCAGGCGGCGGCCCTGTCGCTGCGCCCGGCCCTCCGCCAGGTGCTCGAGGTGGGGGAGGACTTCGGCGCGCTGGGCGGCATCGTGTCCGGCAGCGGCCCGACCTGCGCGTTCGTCGCCCGCGACGAGGAGCACTCACTGGACCTGGCCGTCGCCCTCACCGCCGCGGGGGTCTGCCGCACCGTGCGTCGGGGCCAGGGTCCGGTGGTCGGCGCCCGCGTCACCGGCTGACCACCCACCCCCGCCCCCGCCGACCTTGAGGTTGGCGCCTCCCAGAGGCCCCGATTCTGGCGCCAACCTCAAGGTCGGCGGGGGTGGATGTTCGCGGTGGGCGTAGTCGTTCGATCCCGGGTGCGGAACACCTCGGGGGAGGGCAGGGTTGGACGGTAACGACGGGTTAACCAGGCGCGGTTACAGTTGCCCTACAGGCGGGCGAGCGAACGGAGTACAGGGGATGTTCGAGAGGTTTACCGACCGGGCTCGACGGGTTGTGGTGCTGGCGCAGGAAGAAGCGCGCATGCTCAACCACAACTACATCGGCACCGAGCACATCCTCCTTGGGCTCATCCACGAGGGCGAGGGCGTCGCCGCCAAGGCGCTGGAGAGTCTCGGGATCTCCCTCGAGGCCGTCCGCCAGCAGGTCGAGGAGATCATCGGCCAGGGCCAGCAGGCACCCAGCGGCCACATCCCGTTCACCCCACGCGCCAAGAAGGTGCTCGAGCTCTCCCTGCGCGAGGCGCTCCAGCTCGGGCACAACTACATCGGCACCGAGCACATCCTCCTCGGGCTCATCCGCGAGGGTGAGGGCGTCGCCGCGCAGGTGCTCGTCAAGCTGGGCGCGGACCTCAACCGGGTCCGCCAGCAGGTCATCCAGCTGCTCAGCGGCTACCAGGGCAAGGAGCCGGCCACGGCAGGCGGCCCGGCCGAGGGCACGCCGTCCACGTCGCTGGTGCTCGACCAGTTCGGACGCAACCTCACCGCAGCGGCCCGGGAGGGCAAGCTCGACCCGGTCATCGGGCGCGAGAAGGAGATCGAGCGCGTCATGCAGGTGCTGTCGCGCCGCACCAAGAACAACCCGGTTCTCATCGGGGAGCCAGGCGTCGGCAAGACCGCCGTCGTCGAGGGCCTCGCGCAGAACATCGTCAAGGGCGAGGTGCCCGAGACCCTCAAGGACAAGCAGCTGTACACGCTCGACCTCGGCGCGCTCGTCGCCGGCAGCCGGTACCGCGGCGACTTCGAGGAGCGCCTCAAGAAGGTGCTCAAGGAGATCCGGACCCGCGGCGACATCATCCTGTTCATCGACGAGATGCACACGCTCGTCGGCGCCGGCGCGGCCGAGGGCGCCATCGACGCGGCGAGCATCCTCAAGCCGATGCTCGCCCGCGGCGAACTCCAGACCATCGGCGCGACCACCCTCGACGAGTACCGCAAGCATGTCGAGAAGGACGCCGCGCTCGAGCGCCGGTTCGCGCCGATCCAGGTGCAGGCGCCCGACGTCCCGCACACGGTCGAGATCCTCAAGGGGCTACGCGACCGCTACGAGTCGCACCACCGCGTATCGATCACCGACGGCGCCCTCGAGGCGGCGGCGCGACTGTCCGATCGCTACATCTCCGACCGGCAGCTGCCGGACAAGGCGATCGACCTCATCGACGAGGCAGGCTCCCGCCTGCGCATCCGTCGGATGACGGCACCGCCCGACCTTCGCGAGTTCGACGAGCGGATCGCCAACGTGCGCCGCGACAAGGAGTCGGCGATCGACGCGCAGGACTTCGAGAAGGCCGCCGCGCTCCGGGACCAGGAGAAGAAGCTGCTCGCCGAGAAGGTCGAGCGGGAGCGCGAGTGGAAGGCCGGCGACCTCGACGTCGTCGCCGAGGTCGACGAGCGACTGATCGGCGAGGTGCTCGCCCTCATGACCGGCATCCCGGTGTCCGACCTCACGGAGGACGACATCGCCCGCCTGCTGCGCATGGAGGATGAGCTGCACAAGCGCGTCATCGGCCAGGAGCAGGCGATCAAGGCGCTGTCCAAGTCGATCCGACGCACGCGCGCGGGCCTCAAGGATCCGAAGCGGCCGTCCGGGTCGTTCATCTTCGCTGGTCCGTCCGGCGTGGGAAAGACCGAGCTGAGCAAGACCCTCGCGGAGTTCCTCTTCGGTGACGAGGACGCCCTCATCGCTCTCGACATGAGCGAGTTCTCCGAGCGGCACACCGCCTCGCGCCTGTTCGGCTCGCCGCCCGGGTACGTGGGCTACGAAGAGGGCGGCCAGCTGACCGAGAAGGTCCGGCGCAAGCCGTTCTCCGTCGTCCTCTTCGACGAGGTCGAGAAGGCGCATCCGGACATCTTCAACTCGCTGCTTCAGGTGCTGGAGGAGGGACGGCTGACGGACGCCCAGGGTCGTGTCGTCGACTTCAAGAACACCGTCATCATCATGACGACCAACCTCGGCAGCCGCGACGTGTCCAAGGGCCAGACCCTCGGCTTCGCCCCGGACAACGACGACGAGAGCGCGTACGAGCGGATGAAGGCGAAGGTGCAGCAGGAGCTCAAGCAGCACTTCCGTCCCGAGTTCCTCAACCGCATCGACGACGTCATCGTGTTCCACCAGCTGACGGAGGCGGAGATCATCGAGATCGTCGATCTCATGATCAACGGTCTCGAGCACCGCCTGGTCGAGCAGGACATGGCGATCGAGCTGACGCCGGCCGCCAAGGCGCTGCTGGCGCACCGGGGCTACGACACCTCCCTGGGAGCGCGGCCGCTGCGCCGCTCGATCCAGCGGGACATCGAGGATCCGCTCAGCGAGAAGATGCTCTTCGGCGACATGAAGCCGGGCTCCATCGTCCTCGTCGACGTCTCGACCGACGACACGGAGGAGCCGTTCACCTTCACGGCGATGCCGAAGGGCGAGTTGCCCGACGCCCCGCCGGTGGAGACCGCCGGCACCGCCGACGGCGATCAGCTCACCGGGTGAGTCGCGCCGTCAGCCGCGTGGAGTAGTAGCGGTGGGCAACGGTCCCCTGATCCCGGGGATGCATGAGTTCGATCGGCCGCGGTCCGGCTGGCCTCGGTGGCTCACCTGGATCGTCGTCGGCAGTGGCGTGATCCTCGCGGTCATCGTTCTCGCGGGCTTCGCCGGTGGCGTGGGCCCCCTGCGCGCACTGGGGCAGACGACCGTCGTGCTGGATGCGGTCGGATATCGACCGACCGCTGACGACACGGTGATCCAGGTCGCGGTCACCCTCCCCCCGTCCGGGCTGTGCCGCGACGACGAGATCCGCGCGATCGCGTTCGAGCGAAGCAACCGGATCGAGGTCGATACGGACGTGACGCGGTCCCGCTCGTCCTCGTGCCCGGTCACGAGCATCGGTGGGGATGTCCGGTGGGTCGACGTGCAGCTCGACAATCCGCTGGGCACCCGGACGGTGATCCGGACGACGGATCGAGGTCCCGTTCCCCTGGTTGGCGGCGCGGTCTAGTCCGGCAGGGCGTAGCTGCCGCGTCGCGCGGTCACGATCAGCCCGTCATCCAGCAGGGATCCGATGGCAGCGAGTCGTTGCGCGGTGTCGGGCCACACTTGCTCCACCGCGCTCGAGGATGCCGAACCCGTGCTCTCCCTGAGCAGCGCGAGGATGGCGCCGCGCGCCTGTCGATGGCTGCCTCGGTACTCGGGCTGACGTCGCGCGGAGGCGGTGGCGGGTGGCTGCCCCGCCGCCAGCCAGGCGCACGACCGGCGGATGGGACATGACGTGCATGCCGGGGTGCGGGCGGTGCAGACCACGGCGCCGAACTCCATGACGGCGGCCGACCATCGGGCGCTGCGACGGTCGGCCGTGGGCCACAGTGCCGCCGCCCGTCGACGCTCGGCTGTCGTGATGTGCGCCGTCGGCGTGGCCGACCCCTCCACGGCGCGTGCCAGGACACGCCGCACGTTGGTGTCGAGGACGACGGCATGCCGGCCGTACGCGAAGGCGAGCACGGCGGCGGCCGTGTAGTCGCCCACTCCCGGCAGCGCTCTCAGGGAGTCGGAGTCGTCAGGCACCTGGCCGCCGTGTCGAGCGGTGATCGCCACGGACGCCTCGTGCAGGCGCCGCGCCCGTCGGGGGTAGCCCAGCCGGCCCCAGGCGCGGAGCGCGTCGCCGACGCTGGCGGCCGCGAGGTCCGTGGGCGTGGGCCACCGGTCGAGCCAGGTCGACCAGACCGGAATGACGCGATCCACGGGCGTCTGCTGGAGCATGAACTCGCTGACCAGGACGCCCCACGGCGTGCTGCGCCGCCAGGGAAGCGGCCGCTCGTGGACGTCGAACCAGCGGATGAGTTCGGTCACGAGCGGCGATCGCCGCGCGTCCGCCGCTCGTCCCGCCACGCTCGGATCGTTTCACGATCGCCGGAACCTCCCGCTACCGTGGTCTCCGTGAGCACCCTGATGCACCCCTCCGGCCCTGAGCCGGCATCGGTGTACTGGATTCGACGGGGAGCCATCGTCGCCGTCGTCCTCACCCTGATCGTCGCCATCTGGTGGCTGATCGGCTCACTCATGGGTGGCGGGGACGACGCGCCGACCGAGCCCTCGACGGGACCCTCGGCCTCGGCGAGTGCGGCCGCCGACTCGACGGCCTCGGGAGCGGCCACCAGCGCGCCCGACGCAGAACCGGTCGCCTGCCTCGATTCGGCGATCACCGTGGAGGCGACGACCGATGCCTCGACCTACCCGGTGGGGTCGACGCCTCGACTCACGCTCACCATCATCAACAGCGGCGGCGTCGCCTGCAAGCGCGACGTGGGCCCGAAGGCCAACGAGCTCGAGATCACCTCCGGCGGCTACCACGTGTGGTCGAGCGACGACTGCAACGCCAGCGACAAGAGCAAGATAACGCTGCTGAAGGCGGGCGAGAAGGTGGCGTCGAGCATCACGTGGAACGGCCGCCTCTCGCAGAAGGGCTGCCCCAACGGCGAGGGTGCGGTAGCCAAGGCGGGCAGGTACGACCTGGTCGGGCGCAATGGCAAGGTCACCAGCAAGGCGACGCCCTTCGCCCTCAGCTCCAAGGGCTGAGCCGCGCCGGACCTAGACCACCCGGTCGAGGATGCTCGCCTCGGCGAGGCGTGAGACGCCGTCACGCACCGATCGCGCGCGCGCCTCGCCGACGCCCTCCACCTGCTGCAGGTCCTCCGTGGTCGCCGCCAGGAGCTTCTGCAGCGTGCCGAAGTGGGCGACGATTCGGTCCGTGATGACCTCCGGCAGCCGCGGGACCCGGGTGAGCAGTCGGAAGCCGCGGGGCGACGCCGGCGACTCCAGGGCCTCCTGGGTGTCGGCGAAGCCGAACGCCTGCGCCACTCGCGTGAGGTCGAGCAGTTCCGCTTCGGACAGTCGATCAAGCGTCTCGAGGGCCTTGTCGACGCCGCGCTTCTTCCGGTTGTTGGCCGGGACAAGGTAGTCGCGGACCAGCAGGACGCGCTCGCGGTCGACACCGGCCACCAGCTCGCCCAGCTGCAGGGAGAGCAGTCGGCCCTCGGTGCCCAGCTCGACGACCAGGTGGTCCACCTCGGTCCGGATGCGGCGGACCATCTCTATGCGCTGGGCGACGGCGCACACCTCGCGAATGGTCACGAGGTTCTCGATCTCCAGAGCCGACAGGGTGCCGTTGACCTCGTCGAGCCGCGCCTTGTAGCGCTCGAGCGTCGCCAGCGCCTGGTTGGCCCGGGAGAGGATCTTGGCGGACTCCTCGAGGACGTGCCGCCGGCCGTCGACGTAGATGGCGATGATGTTCATGGACTTGCTGACGCTCACCACGGGTCGGTGCGTCTGGCGTGAGACGCGGTCCGCGGTCCGGTGCCTCGTCCCCGTCTCCTCGGTCGGCAGAGAGGGGTCGGGGACGAGCTGGACCGCCGCCCTCCGGATGGTCAGCGCCTCCGACTCGAGCACGATGGCACCGTCCATCTTGGTGAGCTCACGCAGGCGCGTCGCGGAGAAGGGCACGTCGAGGGCGAAGCCGCCGTTGATCACCTGCTCCACCGTCCGGTCCCATCCGATGACGATGAGGGCGCCCGTACGCCCGCGCAGGATGCGCTCGAGCCCGTCGCGCAGCGCCGTTCCGGGCGCCACCATGGCGAGGACCTCTCGGATGCGGGCTTCGGAAGTCGGATCGGTGCTCATGTCTCTCCCCGTCAGGCTGTGCGTGTCGTGCGTCGTGTGAGGCTCTCGGCGGTGCTGATCGCCTCCTGGAGCGATGCCACCTCGTGCATGCGCATCCCGAGCGGCGGCGCGGTCGTCGTGGCTCGTGCCCGCAGGGCGCGTGTGGGGGCGATGACGTCGGTGAAGCCGAGTCGACCCGCCTCCGCGAGGCGTCGATCGAGGGAGGCGATGGGCCGGACGTCGCCGGCGAGGCCGATCTCCCCGAAGGCCACCAGGCCCTGGGGCAGAGGGACGTCGGAGGCGCTGCTCGCGATCGCGAGCGCGACGGCCATATCGGTGGCGGGCTCGGTCAGGCGCACGCCGCCGACCGTGGCGACGAAGCAGTCCGCGGTGGCGAGCCGTACCCCGGCACGGCGCTCGAGGACGCCCAGCATCATCGCGATCCGGGCCGAGTCCAGCCCGCTCGTGACGCGTCGAGGCTGTGGTGCGGAGGAGGGCGCGACCAGGGCCTGCACCTCGGCGACGAGCGGGCGGCGACCCTCCATGGTCACGGTCACGCACGTGCCCGGAGCGATCGCGCGCCGATCCCCGAGGAACAGGCCGCTCGGGTCGGCCAGGCCGATGATCCCGTCGTCGACGAGCTCGAAGCAGCCGATCTCGTCGGCCGCGCCGAAACGGTTCTTGACGGCGCGAACCAGTCGTAGCGGGCCCTGACGGTCGCCCTCGAAGTGCAGCACCACGTCGACGAGGTGCTCGAGGGTGCGGGGACCGGCGACCGAGCCGTCCTTCGTGACGTGTCCGACGAGCACGACGGTGATGTCGCGGGACTTCGCGGCAGCGATGAGGGCGGCCGCGACCTCCTTGACCTGGGTGACGCCCCCGGCGGCACCGTCGACCTCGGCGCTCGACACGGTCTGCACCGAGTCGAGGATGAGCAGGCTGGGCGACACGGCATCGATCTGGCCGAGGACGCTGCCGAGGTCCGTCTCGGCGGCCAGGAACAGGGTGTCGGCGACGGCGTCGATGCGCTCGGCCCGCAGGCGCACCTGAGCTGCCGACTCCTCGCCGGTCACGTACAGCGCACGATGCCCCGTCCGAGCCCAGGCCGCCGCCGTCTCCAGGAGCAGAGTCGACTTGCCGACTCCGGGTTCGCCGGCGAGGAGGAGCACCGCGCCGGGCACGAAGCCGCCGCCGAGGACGCGGTCGAGCTCGTCGACGCCGGTGGGCACGGCGCGAGCCGTGGCGATGTCGACCTGCCCGATCGGGACGGCCGGGCTGCGCGTCGGGGTCGTGGCGGTCGTGCGGGCGCGCGTGACCCCGACCTCCTCGACCGTGCCCCACGCCTGGCACTCTCCGCAGCGGCCGACCCACTTCGCGGTGGTCCAGCCGCAGTCGGAGCAGCGGTAGGGGGCGGGCTGCGTCTTTGCCATGGGGCTAGTG
>JAHECS010000004.1:29214-172014 GCA_024641635.1 Actinomycetes bacterium
GACCTCCTCGACCGTGCCCCACGCCTGGCACTCTCCGCAGCGGCCGACCCACTTCGCGGTGGTCCAGCCGCAGTCGGAGCAGCGGTAGGGGGCGGGCTGCGTCTTTGCCATGGGGCTAGTGAGGGTCGGCCTGGCGAGCGAGGTCACGAGCCGCCGCATCGGCGGGATGGGGCGACAGGCCGAGGTCGAAGCGGCCGTTCTCGAGCAGCAGGGTGCGCGCCCGGCACAGTCGGGCCAGCTCGTCGTACGCGGGCTGGCCGACGAGCGCGACGATCTCGTCCCGCGACGAGACGAAGACGGGCTCCTCGCCGACGTGCGCGTCCGAGTTGGCGGTGCAGTACCAGTGGAAGTCGTGCCCGCCGGGCCCCCAGTCGCCCCGCTGGTACTCACCGAGGACGATCACGAGGTACTCAGTGCCGTCCTCGATCGTCCGGTTCTCGTAGGACCGGCGCACAGGAAGCTGCCAGCAGACCTCTGGCTTGGTCTCGATGAAGGAGACCCCCTCGGCTGCCGCGAGGTGGTGCAGGGCGCACCCATAGCCACCGGGAAAGTCCACGCTGTTGTGGAAGATGCAGGCACCCTTGACGACGCGGGTCTTGTCCTCGCCATCCTCCTTGGTGGTCCACCCCTTCTTGTGCCCGGTCCGGTGGTGCTGCCACTGCTCCGGGGTGAGCTGCTCGACCCAGGACGCGACGCGCTTGCGGTCCGCCTTCTCGGAGAAGTGGGCGCCGTGGACGCAGCAGCCGGCGTCCGGGCGACCGGCGTCGATGCCCTGGCAGCCGCGCCCGAAGATGCACGTCCAGCGCGAGGTGAGCCAGGTGAGGTCGGCCTTGATGAGGTGGCCGGGGTCAGCGGGATCGACGAACTCCACCCACTGTCGGGGGAAGCCAAGCATCACCTCAGGCATGACCGCAGCCTACGTGGTCTCCCGGACTGCGAGAGCCGATGTCGAGGCGGTGATGCGCGCCCGCTGGTCGGCGGGATAGTTTCGACTCGTGCGACTCGGAGTGCTCGACCTAGGCTCGAACACCGTTCATCTGCTGCTGGTCGACGCCCACTACGGCGCTGCCCCCGTCCCCGCGTCCAAGCTGAAGATGCCGCTGCGGCTGTCCGAGCATCTGCGGGACGACGGGAGCGTTGACGATGGCGCCGTGGAGCAGCTCATCGACTTCATCGTGCGGGGTCAGCAGCTGGCGGAGGACATGGGCGCCACCGACATCATGGCCTTCGCCACGTCCGCCATCCGTGGAGCGGCGAACGGGGAGGAGGTGCTGTCCCGCGTCCATCGCGAGACCGGCCTGGACATCCAGGTCCTGTCCGGGGAGGACGAGGCACGCATGACGTTCCTCGCTGTACGTCGGTGGTTCGGCTGGTCCAGTGGCCGGATCCTCGTCCTCGACATCGGCGGCGGCTCACTCGAGCTGGCCTCGGGCACGGACGAGGAGCCCGACGTGGCCGTGTCCCTCCCGCTGGGCGCCGGCCGCCTGACCCGCGACTTCCTCCAGGACGACCCGCCCGATCCGGAGCACGTCCGGGAACTGCGCAAGCACGTGCGAGCCACCATCGCGCAGGTGGTCGGACAGCTCAGGCGGGTGGGCGAGCCGCGCATGGCAGTGGCCACCTCGAAGACGTTCAAGCAGCTGGCTCGCATCGGCGGGGCGCCGCCCAGCAGCGAGGGGATCCACCTTCCGAGGGTGCTTCGAGCCAGCGACCTGCACGAGATCGTCCCGCGGCTCGCGGGCATGCCGGCCGCCGAGCGCAGCCAGCTGCCTGGTGTGTCGGAGGGGCGATCGGCCCAGATGGTCGCCGGCGCGATCGTCGCTGAGGCGGCGATGGACCTGCTCGAGCTGGAGGAGTTGGTCGTGTGCCCCTGGGCGCTCCGCGAGGGCATCATCCTGCGCCGCCTGGACGGCCTGCCCCTGTGACGACCCCGGCGGTCGACCCGCGCACGGGACTGACCTCCGGCGAGGTTGCCGAGAGGGTCGCGCGCGGCCTGACGAACGAGGCTCCCGACGCCCGCAGCCGCAGCCTCGCGGACATCGTCCGCGCCAACACCTTCACCTGGTTCAACGGGCTGATCGGGTCCCTGTGGCTGGTCATGCTGGTTGTCGCGCCCATCCAGGACTCGCTGTTCGGCTTCGTCATCGTGGCCAACACCGGAATCGGCATCATCCAGGAGTACCGGGCGGCCCGGACCCTGGCGAAGCTCTCCGTCCTGGGGGCCGCCAGGCCGACGGTCAGGCGTGACGGCGTCGACTCGGAGGTGCCGTCGGAGGCCGTGGTCCTCGACGATCTCGTCGTCCTGGCCGCGGGCGACCAGCTCGTCGTCGACGGCATCGTCGTGGCGAGCGACGGGCTCGAGATCGACGAGAGCCTGCTGACCGGCGAGGCGGATCCCGTCGACAAGGCGGTCGGGGACACGGCGATGTCGGGATCGTTCGTGGTGGCCGGATCGGGCTCCTACCAGGCCACCCGGGTGGGGCGCGAGTCCTTCGCGGGCGGCCTCACCGAGCAGGCACGCACGTTCCACCTCACGAACTCGGAGCTGCGCGACGCGATCAACGGATTCATCCGCGGCATCTCGTTCATGCTCGTACCGGTGGGTCTGCTGCTCGTGTGGTCGCAGATCGTCCGGGCGGATCTGCCACTCGACGAGGCCATCCGCGGCACGATCGCCGGGGTCGTGACCATGATCCCCGAAGGTCTGGTCCTTCTCACGTCGATCGCGATGGCGGTCTCGGTCATTCGGCTCGCGCAGAAGCGTGTCCTGGTGCAGGACATGCCTGCCGTCGAGGTCCTGGCCCGGGTCGACACGATCTGCGTCGACAAGACCGGGACGCTCACGGAGCCGGGCATGCACGTGCGCCAGCTGGTCACCCTCGACGGGGCAGGTCCGCTGCCGGACGACGTCAACGCCGTGCTGGGGGCGATGGGCGCCAGCGAATCCGCGCCCAACCCGACCCTGCAGGCCATCGCCGCCACGTACGCGCCACCGGCGTGGGAGGTCAGCGGAACGGTGCCGTTCTCCAGCGCGCGCAAGTGGTCCGCCGCGGACTTCGGGGAGCATGGGACGTGGGTACTCGGAGCTCCGGAGATCGTCGCTGCGGACGGGGACGATGCCCGGCGGCGTGCCGACGAGATGGCTGCGGACGGGTCCCGCGTCCTGCTGCTCTCGCGTGCCTCGCGCCTCCCGGACGCGGCTCGGTCTCTCGACAGTGGCACGGCGGTCGCGCTCGTCGCCATCAGTCAGCAGCTGCGGCCGGACGCGGCGGAGACGGTGTCGTACTTCCTCGCACAGGACGTCGCGGTGAAGGTCATCTCCGGCGACAATGCGACCACCGTGGGGGCCATCGCCAGCCAGGCGGGGGTGCCCGGCGCGGACAACCCCGTCGACGCACGGACGCTGCCGCAGGACCCCGAGGCGCTCGCGGACGCAGTGGCGGGGGCCAGCGTCTTCGGGCGGGTCACGCCGGCCCAGAAGCAGGACATGGTTGCCGCGCTGCACCTCCGCGAGTCGACCGTCGCGATGACCGGAGATGGGGTCAACGACGTCCTCGCACTGAAGAAGGCGGACCTCGGCATCGCCATGGGGTCCGGCTCGGGTGCCACCCGTGCGGTCGCCCAAGTCGTGCTGCTCGACAACAAGTGGTCGGTCATGCCGAGCGTCGTGGCCGAGGGACGACGTGTCCTCGGCAACATCGAACGTGTCTCCGACGTGTTCCTCACCAAGACGAGCTACGCCGTCATCTTCTCCCTGGCCACCGGGCTCTTCGCCTTCGCGTTCCCGTTCCTGCCCCGCCACCTGACCGTGATCGGCGCGCTGACCATCGGCATCCCCGGGTTCTTCCTGGCACTGATGCCCAACACCGAGCGCTTCCGCCCCGGGTTCCTAAGAAGGGTCCTGCTCTTCGCGATCCCGTCCGGGGTGATCTGTGCGGCATCCGCTCTCACGAGCTACTCGGTCGCCCTCAGCATCGAGGAGCCGCTGGGCAGCGCGCAGTCCGCCGCCACCGTCACGCTCTTCATCGTTGCCATCAGCGTCCTCCTGCAGTCGGCCCGTCCGCTGAACCTGATCCGGGTCGCGATCGTCGGCTCGATGGTCGTGGCCTTCCTGTGCGTGCTCTACATCCCCTTCCTCTCCCAGTTCTTCGCTCTCTCCCTCGCCCCCGAGCGGTACTCCGTCGTCGCGGTCGCCGCGGGCCTCGTGGGTGCCGTGCTGGTGTGGCTCGCGGCGCTGATCACCGACAGGTGGCGCCGGGCATGAGCGCCGTCCCGCGAGTGGGGCTGTCGACGTCGTCCGTGTTCCCGGAGACCACGGCCGCCGCGTTCGAGCTCGCGGCCGCCTTGGGCTACGACGGCGTCGAGGTCATGGTGGGCACGGACGCGACCAGCCAGGATCCGGATGCGCTGCGGGCGTTGTCCGACCACTACGAGGTGCCGATCCTGTCGATCCACTCGCCCTGCCTCCTGGTGACGCAGCGCGTGTGGGGAACCGATTCGTGGGGGAAGCTGCAGCGGGCGCAGCGGGCCGCCGAGCAGCTCGGCGCAGACACGGTCGTGGTGCACCCACCCTTCCGGTGGCAGCGGGACTACGCGCGGGAGTTCGTCGAGGGCCTGGCCCGGATGGAGTCCGAGACCGACGTCAGGTTCGCGGTGGAGAACATGTTCCCTTGGCGCGCCGGGCCCGGGGCTGTCGGCGCCTACCTGCCGGACTGGGATGTGCGCAACGACGACTACCCGCACACCACCCTGGACCTCTCGCACACGGCGGTCTCGCGGAGCGACGCAATCGAGATGGCCTACGACCTGGGCGACCGGTTGGTGCACGTCCATCTCGCCGACGGCACTGACTCTCCCCGAGACGAGCACCTGGTTCCTGGTCGCGGCGACCAGCCGGTCGCGCAGGTGCTGACCCATCTCGTCGGCCGAGGATTCGCGGGCACCGTCATCGCGGAGATCAGCACGCGCCGCGCTCCCGACCGCGCGGCGAGGGCCGCCGACCTGGCGGAGTCCCTCGCCTTCGCGCGGCTGCACCTGGGCCAGCACTGGTCGGGTCGAAACGACGACGCGTGACCGAACGGTCGGTCGTCGGCGCCCTCGCCGCCTAGTCTGGACACGTGGTCGTCCCGTCGGTCAATCCGCAGGACGCGGCCGGTGCAGTCCTCCAGGCCGCGCGTTTCGCCTTTGCCTCCCGCGGCTACGCAAGCACGACGATGAAGTCCGTGGCTGCCGCGGCGGGAGTCGCGCCCGGTGTCGTCATGTCGTTGTACAACAACAAGGAGCGCCTGTTCGCGGCAGCCATGCGACTGCCCTTCGATCCGTCTCAGGCGGTCCCCGAGCTCATCGCGCCCGGTCTGGACGGCATGGGGGACAGGCTGGTCCGCATGGTGCTCACCCTGATGGGCGACGAGCAGGTGCGCAGGGACGTCGCGCGGGTGCTGAGGTCCGACACGGCGACCACCGTGTCCGCCTCGGCGGCCCGGAAGGCGGCGGACCCCGAGGCATCGGCCACCCTGGAGCAGATCCGCCTGGTGTCGGAGTACCTGTCCAGCACGGTCGTCGATCGGGTGGTGTCGGCCGTCGGCGTCCCTGACGCGCGGATGCGGGTGGCCGTCATCTCGTCCTATCTCGTCGGCGTGGCCACGACCCGCTACCTGCTGCGCGTGGAACCGCTCGCGTCTGCGTCCGACGACGAGGTGGTCGCGCTGGTGGGGCCGACGATCCAGGGTCTGCTCGACCCGACGCGGCGACCGGGAATCACGTGATCCGCGGAGCGCTGTCGGCCCTCGCCCGCAACGAGCCGCTGGGCGGGCTGATCAGCCGGGCGCCGGTGGCGCGCGAGGTCGTCAAGAGGGTTGTCGGCGGGGACACGATCGAGGCTGCGCTGGACGTGGCCGGGAACCTTGCGGACCGTGGCTTCTTCGTCAGCATCGAGCGCGCCGCCCCGGCCGTCACGACGCAGGAGGAGGCGGCCTCCGTGGCGGCCGAGTACCACGCCCTCATCGACGCCATCGGCGCAGCCGGACTCGCTGGGGTGTGCGAGGTGTCCGTGTTCCTCGAGTCCATCGGCCTGCAGGCCGGCGACGAGTCCCGCGCCAGGGAGCGACTTGGGGACATCGTGGCGCACGCAGGAGCGGGCCAGGTGGCAGTCATGCTGGGCATGGGGCCGCTGGCAGATGCGGCGACGACGGTGGCCTGGGCCGACGAGCTGCACGCGTCGGGTCATGCGGTCGGGGTGACGCTCGCTGCGGTGCTGCGCCGGACCGAGGCGGACTGTGCGCGGCTCGCGGACCGGCATGTGCGGTTGGTCAAGGGCTCCCACGGAGGGGACTCCGTCGACGCCTACCGCCAGCCGATCGAGACGGACAAGGCCTTCGTCAGGTGCGCCAAGAGCCTCCTTCGCGGCGGCGGGCAGCCGTCGTTCGCCACCCACGATCCACGACTGATCGACATCATCGGGGTCCTGGGGCAGCGATTCGACCGCCCTCGGCAGTCGTTCGAGTACGCCTTCTTCATGGGCCGTCACGAGCGGGAGCAGGAGCGACTCCTCGCCGACGGCGAGCGGGTGCGCGTGTACGTGCCCTACGGACCGGAGTGGTTCGAGCGGCTCGTGGGAGGCTTGGCGGAACAGCCCAGCACCATCGCGGCCGCCCTGCGATCGCTGCTGCCGGGCACGCCGTGACCAGCCCTCGTCGGAAGGCGTGATGTCCATGCGGATCGCAGTTCTGGGCGGTGGCGTGATGGGGGAGACGCTGGCAAGCGGGTTCCTTCGCCGCGTCCACCCCGCTCCTGACGTGGTCATCGCCGAGAAGCGTCCCGAGCGGGCCGCTGAGCTCGTGCAAGCCCACGACGTGTCGATCGCCGATGCGCGAGAAGCGGTCCGCGGTGCCCGGGTCGTCGTGCTCGTGGTCAAGCCCCAGGACATGGTGGCGCTTCTCGATGACGTCGGCGCCGAGGTCGAGCCGGGCGCGCTGGTGGTGTCCATTGCTGCGGGGGTCCGCACGTCAACCGTCGAGGAGCGAGTCCCGGCCGGGGTCGACGTCGTCCGGGCGATGCCGAACACGCCCGCCCGAGTCGACAGGGGCGTCACGGGTGTCAGCCCGGGGCGGAACTGCTCGGCGGAGGGGCTTGCCCTCGCGGAGGACCTCCTTGCGTCGGTGGGTGTCGTGGTCGCCGTCCCCGAGGACCTGCAGGATGCGGTGACGGCGGTCTCCGGCAGCGGCCCGGCGTACGTCTTCTACCTCGCGGAGGCGATGACATCCGCTGCGGTCGACCTCGGACTCGACCGCGAGACGGCCACGCGCATGGCCAACGGCACCATCCTCGGTGCCGCCACGCTCCTGGCCGCATCCGACGAGTCCGCCGACGTCCTCCGCCGCAACGTGACGTCGCCGAACGGCACCACCGCGGCGGCGATCGCCACCATGGATCAGCTGGGCGTCAGGGAGGCGGTGGTGTCTGCGGTGACGGCCGCCCGGGACCGCAGCCGTGAGCTGTCGGGCGGCTGATCATGAGCGCGAGCGTCGGCATCGTGTGGGACGACCGACTGGCGGAGTACGACTTCGGCCCGGGCCATCCGCTGGCGCCGGTGCGCGTGCAGCTGGCGATGCGGCTCGCGGGTGAGTTCGGCCTCTTCAACCCGCCCCACGTCAGCATCCTCACGCCCGTGGAGCCGGTCGCCGACGAGCTGATCCTCCGCGTCCACGAGGCCGCCTACGTCGAAGCGGTACGGCAGGCGTCGGACGATCCGCACTTCTACGACGAGAGCCGAGGCCTGGGGACCTCAGACGATCCCGTGTTCCCTGGAATGCACCGGGCGTCGTGCCGCGTGGCGGGGGCGAGCCTGATGGCGGCCAGGGCCGTGCACTCCGGTGAGGTCGAGCATGCCGTCAATCTCGCGGGCGGCCTGCACCATGCCCTACCGGGGGCGGCCGAGGGTTTCTGCGTCTACAACGACATCGCTGTCGCCATCGCATGGTTGCTCGATCAGGGTGTGGAGCGCGTCGCGTACGTGGATGTGGATGTCCATCACGGCGACGGCGTGCAGGCGATCTTCTGGGACGACCCGCGGGTCCTCACCATCTCGCTGCACGAGAGCCCGCGCTCGCTGTTCCCGGGCTCGGGCTGGCCCACCGAGACTGGGGGGCCGGCGGCGCCGGGAAGCGCGGTGAACGTCGCCCTCCCGGCGGGCACCAACGACCAGGGCTGGCTGCGGGCGCTGCACGCCGTGGTCCCGGACCTGCTCGGCGCCTTCCGGCCACAGGTCCTGGTCAGCCAGCACGGCGTCGACACCCACTTCGAGGACCCGCTCGCGCACCTGCTGGTGTCGTTGGACGGCCAGCGGATGGCCTTCGAGGCCCTGCACCGCTGGGCGCACAGGTACGCGGGCGGAGCGTGGGTCGCGGTCGGAGGCGGCGGCTACGAATGGGTGGACGTTGTCCCCCGGGCGTGGACGCACCTCATCGCGGAGGCCACGGGCCACCCGATCCCACCGGAGACCCCGGTGCCGGAGGGGTTCCACGAGTTCGTTCTCGAGGCCCTGGGCCGGCAGGCTCCCGGCCGCATGACCGACGGCCGTCAGCCCTGGCCACGACCCTTCGACCAGGGCTTCGACCCGGACGATGCGATCGACCAGGCCATCCTGGCCACGCGCGAGGCCGTCTTCCCCCACTTCGGGCTGACGGCCGAGCCGGGCCTCTGGTTCTAGCAAAGTGGGTCGTTTCCCTCCTCGAATCGTCGTATTCGGGGCGTTTCCGGTCCGAAACTGGTGACGTGAGCCGGAATTCGGCGCATATGTGGTCGGGGGCTTTTTTCCCGTTCAACTTTCCCAACGACCCCATTGGCCACTAGTCTTCGAACGCCCAGTTGCCGTGTGTCACCGGAGGGGAAGCCGGTGCGGCGAGGGGCAGAGAGTTCGGTGTGAAATGTCGACGACCCCCGACCGGGCGTTCAACGAGGTGCGGTTCCTGACCGTGGCCGAGGTGGCCGCGATGATGCGTGTTTCGAAGATGACCGTCTACCGCCTGGTGCACAACGGCGAGATGCCGGCTGTCCGCGTGGGTCGCTCCTTCCGTGTGCCCGAGCAGGCCGTCCACGACTACCTGCGCGACTCGTTCGTCGAGACCGCCTGACCGTCACCGCATCCGGGTCGGCCCAGGTTCTGGGCCGGCGATACGCTTGCGTCCCGTACTTCAGTCGAGATTAGGAATCATTGATGGGCTCTGTGATCAAGAAGCGGCGCAAGCGGATGGCGAAGAAGAAGCACCGCAAGTTGCTGCGTCGCACCCGGGTCCAGCGCCGCAACAAGAAGTAGGCCGCCACCTCCGGCAGTCGCTCCGCATCAGGGGGTCGAATGGGACGCACCGTGCTCGTCACGGGCGTGTCGAGATACCTCGGTGGCCGGATGGCCGCCCTCCTCGCGGCTGACCCTGACATCGGGTCCGTCATCGGCGTCGACGTGGTGGCCCCCGAACTGACGATCCCCGGCATCGAGTTCGTTCGCGCAGACATCCGCAACCCCGTCATCGCCAAGGTGATGGGGGAGGCCGCGGTGGACACCGTCGTCCACATGGGGGTGATCGCGACCCCGCGGCAGGCCGGCGGGCGGTCGACGATGAAGGAGATCAACGTCATCGGGACCATGCAGCTGCTCGCAGCCTGCCAGCGGACCCCCGGCGTGCGCTCCCTCGTGGTGAAGTCGACGGCTGCCGTGTACGGCTCGGGGCCGAAGGATCCGGCAAAGTTCACCGAGGACATGGAGCCGAAGCACGCACCGTCCTCCGGCTGGGCCAAGGACTCCGTCGAGGTCGAGACCTACGTGAGGGGCTTCGCTCGACGCCGTCCCGATGTGTCCGTGACCACGTTGAGGTTCGCGAACTTCATCGGCCCGACGGTGCAGACGGCGCTGACCTCGTACTTCACCCTGCCGGTCGTCCCGACCGTCCTCGGGTTCGACCCCCGCCTGCAGTTCGTGCACGAGGACGACGGCCTCGAGGCGATCCGGGCGGCCGTCCACTCACCGCATCAGGGCACCTTCAACATCGCCGGCGACGGCGTGATCATGCTCTCCCAGGCCATTCATCGGGCCGGTCGTCCGACCATCGGGGTCCTTGGGCCGCTGTTCCCGATGGTGGGGCGCGCGTTGTCGCCGCGGGGCCTGGCTGACTTCTCGCAGGAGTCGGTGCGCCACCTGACCTACGGACGCGCCCTCGACACCCGTGCCATGCGACGGGTGCTCGAGTTCGAGCCGGAGCACACCACGGAGGAGGCCTTCGTGTCCTTCCTCGCGGGCGCCCATCGGGAGGGGAGGGACGTTGCCTGACGCGAACATCGTCCCGATCGGCCCGTCCAAGGCGGCCCGCCTGGTGGGGAACACCGGCCCGCAGCCCTCGGCCCCGATCGCCCGCCGCGCGCGGCGGGCGTCCACGCCCGCGATCGATCCCGAGCGGATCCCCGGGGAGGTCTGGACCGACGACGAGATCCCCGACACGGAGGAGGGGTGGCTGGACTTCGCCCGGCGGAGGCTCAGTGGCGACTACCG
Organism: Actinomycetes bacterium; assembly: GCA_024641635.1. GTDB lineage: Bacteria > Actinomycetota > Actinomycetes > S36-B12 > S36-B12 > UBA10649. Next base: position 39,755 of record JAHECS010000004.1, read on the forward strand.
CGTGGACGACTTCGGCTTCGACCCCGAGCTCACCGACAAGGTCCTGCTCGCCCTGCTGCGCCCCCTGTACCGATCGTGGTTCCGGGTGGAGACGACGGGGCTGGAGAACGTGCCGTCCCAGGGTGCGTCGCTCATCGTCGCCAACCACTCCGGCGTGATCGCGCTCGACTCGGCCATGGCGCAGCTGGCCCTGCACGACGAGCATCCCGCGCACCGGCACCTGCGGATGCTGGGCGCGAACCTGGTCTTCCAGACGCCGTTCATGGCGGAGATCGCCCGCAAGGCCGGGCACACGCTGGCCTGCCATCCGGACGCCGAGCGGCTGCTGGCCGCCGGCGAGCTCGTCGGCGTCTGGCCGGAGGGGTTCAAGGGCGTCGGCAAGCCCTTCTCACAGCGCTACAAGCTCCAGCGCTTCGGCCGCGGCGGCTTCGTGGCCGCGGCGCTGCGTACCCGTTCCCCCATCGTCCCGACCGCCATCGTCGGGGCGGAGGAGACGTATCCGATGATCGGGAACGCCCGAACGGTCGCGCGCATCCTTGGACTGCCGTACTTCCCGATCACCCCGACGTTCCCCTGGCTGGGCCCCCTCGGCATGGTGCCGCTGCCGAGCAAGTGGCTGATCCACTTCGGCGAGCCCATCCCGACCGACGACTATCCCGAGGGATCGGCCGACGATCCGATGGTGGTCTTCAACCTCACGGACCAGGTGCGCGAGCAGATCCAGCAGTCGCTGTACCGGCTGCTCGTGAAGCGGCCCTCCGCGTTCGGGTAGCCGGACTCCGCAGGACGCGCGGCGACCGCTAGGCCGTGCGACGGGATCGTGCTGCGGCGTAGCCGATCGCCAGCCCCACCGCGATGCCGCCGGCACCCGACACCGCCGGCAGTGCCACCCGCTTGACCTGCTCGCGTCGGCGGAAGTCACGGATCTTCCAGCCGTTCTCACGTGCGTGCGCGCGCAAGGTCGAGTCCGGGTTGACGGCGACCGGATCGCCCACGAGCGACAGCATCGGGATGTCGTTGGACGAGTCCGAGTAGGCCGAGCAGCGCGTGAGGTCCAGGCCCTCGCGCTCCGCGATCGCACGGACCGCCTCGGCCTTGGCCAGACCGTGCAGCGGTGGGCCGTCCAGGTGCCCGGTGTAGACGCCTCCCTGGACCTCGGCGACGGTGCCCAGGGCGCCGGTCAGTCCGAGTCGCTTGGCGATGACGGTGGCGAGCTCGACGGGGGTGGCCGTCACCAGCCAGACCTGCTGGCCCGCGTCGAGGTGCCCCTGCGCGATCGCCAGGGTCCCGGGGATCAGCTTGTCGATCATGCTGTCGTCGAAGATCTCCTCGCCGAGCCGTTCGAGCTCGGCGACGTCGCGGCCCTCGACGAACGACAGCGCTGCCTCGGTGGCCGACGCGACGTCCTCGAGGTCCTCCGAGCCGCTCAGGACGAACTTCAGCTGCTTGACCCCGAAGCCCACGATCTCGCGGCCGTTGAAGTACTTGCGCCGGGCAAGGCCGACGGCGAAGTGGAAGAGGCTGGCACCCCGCATCATGGTGTTGTCGACGTCGAAGAACGCGGCGCCGGTCGCCTCGGGAAGCGGTGGTCCGTGGGTCCCAGCGGCGGCTGCGGCGGACGCCTGCCCGGCCCTGCGGTACCTGCTCAGGACGTCGCTGCCCAGGGAGACGTCGCTGACGGATGTGTCGCTCACGGGTCGAGAGTACCCAGCCCCGCGTGCGCGTGTGCCAGACTCGGATCTCGGGCATCGGCGTGGAGGAGGTCGCGCATGAACGCGAACATCGCCGAGTTCCTTCGCGCCTCGGCGCACCGCCACCCGGATGCCGCGTGCGTCGTGGCGGGCGACACGACCTACACGTGGGCCGAGATCGATCGCGCGGCCGATGCGCTCGCGGCCGGACTCGTCCAGCGCGGTCTGCATGCCGGCGACCGGGTGGCCCTCCTCCTGGGCAACTGCGTCGAGTTCGTCATCGCGTACTACGGAGCCGCTCGGGCCGGCCTGGTGTCCGTCCCGCTGAACCCTGCGTACACCAGCCCTGAGGTGGCGGTCCTGCTGGCCGATGCCGGCGCCCGCATGCTCATCGTCCAGCCCTCCACGGAGAGGGTCGCGGAGGAGTCCGCCTCGGCCCTGCCGGGCTGCGAGATCGTGAGCACGGCGAGTCGGGACTGGGCGGAGATCCTGCGATCGGGCGGCGACGCCGTCCTCGCCGAGGTGGCGACGGCTCCCGACGCCCTGGCCCTGCTCCTGTTCACGGCCGGCACCAGTGGCCGCCCCAAGGGCGCCATGCTCACTCACGGCGCGCTGCGGGCGAACATCGAGATGCTGCTGTCGCTCACCGAGCCGCCGGCCGTGGTGGACGACGACGTCGTCCTGGTCGTGCTGCCGATGTTCCACGTCTACGGGCTCAACACCGCGCTCGGGCTGGCGGTCGCGGCCGGCGCGACCGTGGTGCTGAGTGACCGCTTCGACCCCGTCGAGTCGCTGCAGCTGATCGCGTCCCGCGCGGTCACCACGGTCGCGGGGGCCCCGGCGATGTACCAGGCGTGGTGCGCGACGCCGGGCCTGCGCGAGGCGATGGCCACGGTGCGGCTGCTGTCGAGTGGCGGAGCCCCCCTGCCGGTGCGGGTGTTCGAGCAGTTCGCGGACCTGACCGGGCTGCGGATCTTCGAGGGCTACGGCATGACGGAGACCGCCCCCGTGGTCGCCACGACCCTCGTCTCGGGATCCCCCAAGGCCGGATCGGTCGGTCGGCCGCTGCCAGGACTGGACCTGCGGCTCGCCGACGAGGATGGGACCGAGGTCGATGAAGGAGACCCGGGCGAGGTCTGGGTGCGCGGCCCCTCGGTGTTCCGCGGCTACTGGCCGGACGGCGCCGGCGGCCCGGACGCCGACGGCTGGTTCAGGTCCGGCGATGTCGCCTACGCCGACGAGGACGGTGACCTCCACCTTGTCGATCGTCGTCGGGAGGTCATCCTCGTCAGCGGCTTCAACGTGTACCCGCGCGAGATCGAGCTGGTGATCGACGACCTCGAGGGCGTCGCGGAGGCTGCCGTCGTCGGAGTCCCCGACGACGCGACCGGCGAGGCGGTGACCGCCCTCGTCGTCGCCAGGAGGGGGGCCACCCTGACAGCCGAGCAGATTGCGGACCACTGTGCGACGCGGCTTGCCCGATTCAAGTGCCCCACCGTGATCCGCGTGGTCGAGGCGCTGCCGCACTCGGCGACCGGCAAGGTGGCGAAGGGTCGGCTCCGGGATGTGTACGGCGACGCCGGCTACGGGTCCTGATGCCCCGGGTCCTGCTGATCGGCAAGTCGGGGTGCCACCTCTGCGACGACGCCCGCGCGGTCGTCGCGTCGGTGTGCCGCGAGGCGGGCGCCGACTGGGCCGAGGTCTCGATCGAGGACGACCCGGCGCTGTTCGACGAGCACTGGGAGCGGATCCCGGTCGTGCTCGTCGACGACCGGCCGCACGACTTCTGGCTGATCGACCCGGACAGGCTCCGGATGGCGCTGCAGCGGTCCACTGACCGATAGTCGGACGGGAACGTCCGGTCAACTTTGTGACTTCGTTCCCGACCTCTTAACCTAGGCGCGTCGAACACCTTGCTCGGAGGCTCGTTCGGCCCCCAAGGCTCGACACTTCCCCTGGAGAACCGTGTCTGCACCTCACTCGCCCCGGACGGCGCTGTCCGCCGTGCCGCGTGGACGCGTTCGCGGCGGTTCCCGCGACATCCCGGATGCCACCGTGGCTCGGCTGCCGGTGTACCACCGCGTCCTCGCCCAGCTCGCCGAGGCCGGAGTGTCGACGGTGTCGTCCGAGGAGCTCGCACAGGCGTGCGGGGTGTCCTCGGCCAAGCTCCGCAAGGACCTGTCCCACCTGGGTTCGTACGGCACGCGCGGCGTCGGCTACGACGTGCGCTTCCTCGCCTACCAGATCTCGCGCGAACTCGGCCTCACCCAGCCCTGGGGGGTCGTGATCGTGGGCGCGGGCAATCTCGGGCACGCCCTCGTCGCGTACCGGGGCTTCGCCTCGCGCGGCTTCGCCATCGTCGGCCTGCTCGATGCACACCCCGACGTCATCGGTCAGCGGCTCGGTTCCCCCGACACCCAGATCGTGGTCCGGCCGCTGGCGGACCTCGAAGAGGTGGTCAGCGCCGGTGGCGCCCACATCGGCGTCATCGCGACGCCGGCGCAGGCGGCCCAGGACGTGTGCGACCGACTCGTGGCCGCAGGAGTCCGCAGCATCCTCAACTTCGCCCCCACCGTGCTGTCGGTGCCCGAGGGCGTCGAGGTCCGGAAGGTCGACCTCGCGGTCGAGCTGCAGATCCTGGCCTTCCATGAGCAGCGCCGCGCCGACTCGGCCGACGCCGGCGACCCTGCCGAGACACAGACCCGTCCGTTCGATCAGAAGTCGCTGGGAGAGGCGATCAACGCATGACAACGAGAGTCGCCCGAACCACAACCACTGCCAAGAAGGCTTCTCCGAAGTCGGGGCCGAAGGCCAGCGCTTCCGCGACGAAGCCGGCCTCGAAGGCGCCTGCCCGGAAGCCTGCCGCCAAGAGTGCCGGCGCGCCGGCTGCCAAGGGGGAGCCCAAGACCGCGGCGAAGGCTGCGACGAAGAAGGCCGCCCCCACGAAGGCGAGCACCGCCAAGGCCGCTGCCAAGCCCGCCGAAACGCGGACATCGGCGACCCAGGCGACCGAGTCCCCTCGGGGTCGCCGCAAGGTCGCACATGGGCACGTGTCCCTCGTGGCCGCCGGACCTGGAGACCCTGAGCTGCTCACCATGCGGGCCGTCCACCTGCTCGGTGACGCCGATCTGGTCGTCGTGGACGCCGACGCGGTTGCGGTCGCTGAGGCGTACGTCGGCTCGACGGCCGAGGTCGTCGTCGCCGTCGACGCGGCGGGCCTGCCCCTCGACCAGGCCGCGCGCAGCGCGCTGGTGATCGAGGCGGCCCGGGAGGGGCGCACGACGGTTCGGCTCATTGCCGGCGATCCCGTCGTCGATGGCTCGCTGCTCCATGAGGCGGGGGCTCTGCGTCGGGCGCACATCGACTTCGAGGTGGCTCCGGGTGTCAGCGAGGTGACCGGCGTTCCGGCCTACGCGGGCTTCGGACTGACCGGCGGCCGCACGCGTCAGGTGCGCATCGTCGATGCGAACGACACCGACCTGCCGTGGGCTGAGCTCGTCTCGGCTCGCACGACGCTCGTCCTCCTGAACGGCGCCGACCGCGCACCCGAGATCGCCACCCACCTGATCGAGGCCGGTGCCGACGAGGGGACTCCGGTGGCTGTCACCCGCCGCGGGACCACCGTCGACCAGCGCACCGTCGTCTCCACTCTGGGCGAGATCGGCGTCGTCGCCAAGGCGGCCCGACAGAGCGGCCCCGGGCTCGTTGTCGTGGGCGATGTCGTCGGGCAGCGATCCAAGCTCGACTGGTTCGAGGTCAAGGCTCTGTTCGGGTGGCGGGTCCTCATCCCGCGCACGCAGGACCATGGCGGCCCGGTCGTCAGTCTCCTGCGTGGGCACGGCGCCATCCCGATCGAGGTGCCGACCATCTCCGTCGAGCCGCCGCGCACGCCGCAGCAGATCGATCGCGCCGTGCACGGCCTCGTGTCCGGTCGGTACGAGTGGATCGGGTTCACCTCGGTCAATGCGGTGAAGGCGATCCGCGAGAAGCTTCAGGAGTACGGCCTCGATGCGCGGTCGTTCGCGGGGCTCAAGGTCGCGGCGGTGGGGGAGCCGACCGTCGCCGCCCTGATCGAGTTCGGCGTCAGGCCGGACATCGTGCCCTGCAGCGAGCAGACGACGAGCGCCCTGCTCGACGAGTGGCCGCACTACGACTCCCTGGTCGACCCCATCAACCGGGTGTTCCTCCCCAGGGCCGACATCGCGACCGACACGCTCGCGGCAGGTCTCGCCGAGCTCGGCTGGGAGGTCGAGGACGTCACGGCCTACCGCACGGTGCGCGCCGCACCCCCGCCGGCAGAGACGCGCGAGGCGATCAAGACCGGTGGGTTCGACGCCGTCCTCTTCACGTCGAGCAGCACGGTCCGCAACCTCGTCGGAATCGCCGGCAAGCCCCATCACACCACCGTGGTCGCCTGCATCGGTCCGCAGACGGCCAAGGCCGCCGAGGAGCACGGTCTCCGCGTCGACGTCCTGGCCGAGACCAGCACCGTGCCCGGACTGGTCGAGGCGCTGGCGGCGCACGGTGAGGCGCTCCGGGTGGCTGCCCTCGAGTCCGGCGAAGGGACATGGCGACCGAGCCGTCGCCGCACGACGACCAGGCGCAAGGCCACCTGACGATGGCGCAGGGCCGCGCGGACGGCGACCGCACGGTCGTCCACCTGCTTCGTCATGGGGAGGTCTTCAACCCCGAGGGCGTCCTCTATGGCCGTCTTCCGGGCTACTACCTCTCCGAGCTCGGGAAGCAGATGGCGGTCCGGGCTGCCGAGGCACTGGCCGAGCGCGACGTCACGCTCGTGGTGTCGTCCCCCATGGAACGTGCCCAGCAGACGGCAACACCGATCGCCGAGCGCCATGAGCTGCCGATCGAGATCGACCCCGATCTGATCGAGGCCGACAACGTCTTCGAGGGGAAGCGGGTCAGCGTCGGAGACGGCGTGCTCAAGCAGCCACGCACGTGGAAGCACCTGTACAACCCGTTCCGCCCGTCGTGGGGGGAGCCGTACGCGGAGGTCGCCGAGCGCATGCACGCGGCCGTCGCGTCGGCGCGGGAGAAGGCGCGCGGCCACGAGGCCGTGCTCGTCAGCCACCAGCTGCCCATCTGGGTGGCCCGGCTGGCCGCGGAGCAACGGCGGCTGTGGCATGACCCGCGCAGCCGGCAGTGCACGCTGGCCTCCCTGACCTCCCTCGAGTACGTCGGCGACACCCTGGCTGCCATCACCTACACGGAGCCGTCGCGCGACCTGCTCGTCAAGGCGAGCAAGATCGCCGGAGCCTGAACCCGGCCATGCTGACCCGCCTCGCGGCGGCCACCGCGGTCGCCCTGACGTTGTCGCTGTCGGCGTGCGGGTCGTCAACGGACGCGTCGGACGCGGGCACCATCGAGGATTCCGGGTACGTCGCGGGTGACGGCAGCATCGTCGTGCTGCCCGAGTCGGAGCGTGTCGCCGCACCCGACCTCGAGGGCGCGACGCTAGACGGGGGCACCTTCCGGCTCGGCGACCATCTCGGCGACGTCGTCGTGCTCAACGTGTGGGCATCGTGGTGCGCGCCCTGTCGCGCCGAGGCCCCGGCGCTGGCCGCCCTGTCCACCGACCTGGAATCGGATGGGGTCCAGTTCGTCGGGCTCGACACGCGCGACTCGGACGTCTCGGCCAGGGCCTTCGTTGACCGGTTCGGCCTGACGTACCCGAGCGTGGTCGACCGTGACGGCCGACTGCAGCTGCTGTTCAGTGACTCGCTGCCACCCCAGGCCATCCCGTCCACGGTCATCATCGACCGTCAGGGTCGGGTCGCCGCCCGGGCCCTGGGCAAGGTGAGCGAGTCCTCCCTGCGCGGCATGATCGAGCCGCTGCTCGCGGCTGCGACGCCAGGGCAGGGGTAGTGGACGGGGTCGGCGAGCTCGTCGCGAGCGGTGGCCTGTGGGTGGCCGTGCCGATCGCCTTCGCGGCCGGCGTCGTCGCATTCCTGAGTCCCTGCGTCCTGCCGCTGGCCCCGGGCTACGTCTCGTACATCACCGGCCTCACCGGAGCCGAGCTCGCCGATGCCAAGGGCCGACGCTTCCAGGTGCTCACCGGGAGCCTGCTCTTCGTACTGGGCTTCAGCGTGGTCTTCGTCAGCTACGGCGCGCTCTTCGGAGGGGCGGGCTCCCTCCTCCTCGAGTACGCCGACGTCATCAACCGTGTCCTCGGGGTCGTGGTCATCCTCATGGGACTCGCCTTCATGGGCCTCATCCCCGGACTCCAGCGCGAATGGCGACTGCATCGGATGCCCCGGTGGGGTGTCGCGGGAGCGCCTCTCCTCGGGTTGCTGTTCGGGCTCGGGTGGTCGCCGTGCATCGGCCCGACGCTGACGGCCGTGCAGACGCTCGCCTTCGCCGAGGGGAGCGCCCTCCGCGGGGCGGCCCTGTCCTTCGTCTACTGCCTCGGCCTGGGCCTGCCGTTCGTGCTGCTCGCTCTGGCGTTCAGCCGGATGGCACGCGCGATCGGATGGGTGCGGGAGCACTACGTGTGGGTCATGCGCATCGGGGGAGGCATGCTGGTGCTCGTGGGCATCCTCCTCGTGACCGGGCTGTGGACCGAGTTCACGATCTGGCTGCGGGTGCAGGTCCCCGGATTCGAGACTGCGCTGTGACCACCCGCCTCGAGGAGCCGGCCGCCGGGCTGCCCGAGGAGAAGCCACTCCCGCCGCTGGGGTCGGTCGGGCTGCTTCGCTGGATGTGGCGCCAGCTGACGAGCATGCGAACTGCGCTCATCCTGCTGTTCCTCCTCGCGCTCGCCAGCGTGCCCGGGTCGATCCTGCCCCAGCGCGGCACCAACCCGATCCGCGTCGACGAGTGGCTTGCTCAGAACCCCGCGAGCGGGCCCCTCCTGGACCGGCTCGGCTTCTTCGACGTGTACGCGTCGCCCTGGTTCGCGGCGGTCTACCTGCTCCTGTTCATCTCCCTGATCGGATGCGTTCTGCCGCGCATCGCCCAGCACTGGCGCGCCGTGCGCCTCCCGCCGCCGCCGGCCCCACGTCGGCTCTCGCGGCTTCCGCACAGCCGCGAGTTCGCGAGCCCGCGCGAGCCCCAGGACGTCGTCGGCGCCGCAGAGCAGTACCTGCGCTCCCACCGGTGGCGGGTACGAACGGGCCAGGCGGACGACGGAACACCCTGGGTGGCCGCGGAGAAGGGCCACGCGCGGGAGACGGGCAACCTGGTCTTCCATGTCTCGCTGCTCTTCGTGCTCGCTGCGGTCGCGATCGGCGGCCTGCTGGGCTGGAAGGGCAACGTCATCGTCCGCGAGGGGACGGGCTTCTCCAACACCCTCACGCAGTACGACGCCTGGGGCGGAGGCAGGTTCGTCGACCCGGACTCCCTGGCGCCGTTCTCCTTCACGCTCGACCGCTTCCAGGTCGACTTCGAGCGGGCGGACGCCCAGCGCGGGGCACCTCGACTGTTCGAGGCCGATGTGACGTTCCGGGACACGCCCGCCGGTGATCCGGTGGCCACCACGATCGAGGTGAACGAGCCGCTCGACGTCGACGGCGCGAAGATCTTCCTCGTCGGGCATGGCTACGCGCCGCACGTCGTCGTCCGGGACTCCGCTGGAGAGGTCGTCTTCGACGACACCGTCGTCTTCCTCCCCCAGGACGGCAACTTCACGTCCACGGGGGTGATCAAGGTGCCGGATGCGGACCCGTCGCTCGGGTTCAACGGCCTCTTCCTGCCGACCGCGTCGCGCGACCAGATCGGAGCGGGAGTCTCCACCTTCCCGGCCCCGGACGATCCCGAGGTGCTCCTGGCGGCCTTCCGCGGTGACATGGGGCTGGACTCGGGCGTCCCGCAGAGCGTCTACACGCTCGACACGTCGCAGATGGTCAAGGTCGGCCTCGAGTCGATCAGGCCCGGAGAGACCTGGACGCTGCCCAACGACTCCGGATCCATCGAGTTCGTCGGGCTCGACCGATGGGCCTCGTTCCAGATCGCGCACGACCCGGGCAAGGAGCTGGCGCTGCTTGCCGCCGGGGCCGCCATCGCGGGGCTCATGCTGTCCCTGTTCGTGCGCCGGCGCCGCGTCTGGGTCAAGGCGCTGCCGGGGGAGGCGGGCGGTACCCTCGTGCAGATCGCGGCCCTGGCCAGGACCGAGGCGACGGACCTCACCGCAGACGTCTCCGCGATCGCGGACGAGCTCGGCGCCCCGGCGGCGGTCGAGGAGAGGAGTGCCGAGTGACGAGTGTGCAGCTCGCCCAGGCCAGCAATGCGGCGGTCTACGCCTCGATGCTCACACTGACGCTCGCGATGATCTTCTTCGCTGCCTCCTTCGCGTCGGGACGTCGCCGCTCCACTGCGACGGCCGACCTGCCGGCTCGGATCGCCGAGGGCGCGGGAGGCACCGCTGTCATCACGCGTCCGCCCGCCGTCGCCGACGCACCGCTGGAGCCGGGTCGGCGTTCCGCGAATATCGGCATGTCCCTGACGTGGCTGTCCTTCTTCACTCTGCTCGTCGGTGTCGTCCTCCGCGGCGTGTGGGCCGGTCGGGTGCCGTGGGGCAACATGTACGAGTTCTCGATCACGGCGGCGCTCGGCGTCCTCGGCGTCTTCCTGGTCATGTCCGTCAAGCGGGACCTGCGCTGGCTCGGGCTGTTCGTCGTCACGCCGACCCTGCTGTGGCTGGGACTGGCGGTCACCGTGCTCTACACCGAGGCCGCGCAGCTGGTTCCGGCGCTGAAGTCGTACTGGCTGGTCATCCACGTCTCGGCGGCCATCATCTGCTTCGGCGCCTTCACCCTCGCCGCCGCCACCGCGGGCCTGTCGCTGGTGCGCGCGGGGGTGGAGCGTCGGCAGGGCACGACCGACGTCAGGGGCTGGACCTCGCGCATGCCGACCAGCGAGCGACTGCAGGTGCTGACGAACCGCGTCGTGGCGTTCTCGTTCCCGCTGTGGACGTTCGCCGTCGTCGCCGGAGCCATCTGGGCCGAGAACGCCTGGGGCCGCTACTGGGGCTGGGACCCGAAGGAGACGTGGGCCTTCATCACCTGGGTGGTCTTCGCTGCGTATCTGCACGCCCGGTCGACTGCCGGGTGGCGCGGCAACCGGGCGTCATGGATCGCCCTGGCCGGCTGGGTGGCCTTCCTGATCAACTACTTCGGCGTGAACATCTTCGTCAACAGCCTGCACTCCTACTCGGGGATGTAGCAGCCGGGAACAACTCACGGCGGCGTGCCATGCGCGACCCCGCGGGCCGAACTGCTGGTCAGGCGGACGGTTCGCCGTCGCGCCGGCGCTGTTCCATGCGCTTGCTCCACACGTCGTCGCCGAGCTCCTTCAGGAAGCTCGGGTCGTCGTCGGGGGCGAGTGGTCCGCGCCGCCGACCGAACCGGGAGCCGGGCATGCGCCAGACCCTCCCGAGTGCGAGCCACAGCAGCCCGCCGAGGATCGGGACGAGGATGACGAGCAGGAGCCACACGAACTTGGGCAGGCTGCGCGCCTCGGTCGAGGGGGTCCGCAGCACGTCGATGATGCAGTAGATGTAGAACGCCACGGCAAGGATGACCGCCGCCACTCGCAGCATGGACGACCTCCTTCGAACCCCGGGGCTCCAAGCCTATGTCACCGATGCCGTCACGCACGCGGAGCCATCGACGGTCAGCCACGAGCGCTCGCGTACCGTAGCGGCGTGGCCCACTCGCGCAGGTCGACCCTTCTCGCGGTCGTCGTCTACACCGTGCTGCGGGTCGCTCTCTTCGCGCTTGTCTGGCTGACGATCGAGCTGATCACGCCGATCAGCGGGATCTGGGCGATCGTCGCCGCACTGCTCATCTCGGGCGCGATCAGCATCGTGGTGCTGGACCGTCCGCGTGGTCGGGTGGGCGCGGCGACCGCCGGGTTCTTCGGCCGCATCAACGCCCGGATCGATGCCGCGACCCGTGCGGAGGATGACGCCCTGGACGCACTGGACTCACGGCCTGAGGGCGTGGCGGCGGAGTCGGAGCCAGCCGCATCAGACGAGGGCGAGCAACCCGCCGAGCGCGATGCCGTAGACAAGTAGCAGCAGCCCCGTGGCCTTGAGCGCGGGGATGAGCGCAGGGCCCTGCGCTCCGCCGAGAACGACCCCGAGCGGCCTGATGGCCAGGGCTGCGCTGAGCGAGGCGGCGGCCACGAGCGGCGACGTGAGTGCGGCGACCCCCAACGGCATGAGGAGTGCGGCGATGACGACCACCGCATACAGAAGCCGGGTCCGTCCGTCGCCGATCCGCACCGCGAGGGTGACCTTGCCCGCCGCCGTGTCGCCGGGGATGTCGCGGAGGTTGTTCGTGATGAGGATGGCGCAGGCCAGCAGGCCGACACCGACCGACGCGACCAGGTCGACGGGCTCGATGGCAAGCGTCTGCACGTAGGCGGTGCCGACGACGGGCACGACGCCGAAGAACACGAACACGAAGGCCTCGCCGAGTCCTGCGTAGCCGTAGGGCCGCGGGCCGCCGGTGTAGAGCCACGCCGCCGCGATGCTCGCGGCTCCGACGGCCAGGAGCCACCACTGCCCCGTCAGGGCGACAAGGACCAGGCCGGCGATGGCCGCGAGGCCGAGGGACGCCACTGCGGCGGCCTTCACATGGGACGCGGGGGCGAGCCCCTGGCCGACCAGTCGCACCGGACCGACCCGAACGGCGTCCGTGCCCCTCACCCCGTCGCTGTAGTCGTTCGCGAAGTTGACGCCGACCTGGAGGGCGACGGCGACCAGGAGGGCGAGGAGCACCCGGACGAGGTCGAAGGCGTCCGCCCACGCGCCGAGACCCGCGCCGACAGCGACGGGGGCAAGGGCGGCGGGGAGGGTGCGCGGGCGGGAGCCCTGCCACCACTGCGCTGCGGTCGCCACGTCAGCCGTCCTTCCGGGTCTCGCCGGCCCAGCGTTGCAGCAGGCGGCGGTCCACCTTGCCATTCGGCAGGTGGGGCAGCCGTTCGACCCGGTGCACCGCGGGACGCGCAGCGCTGCCGAGTCGTCGGCCCACGGCGACCCGGACCGCCTCCTCGGTGCCCGGGGCCGAGTCCCGCACCTCGATGAACGCATGCAGCTCGGGCTCGCCGGAGACGCCGTCGATGGTGACGGTCGCCGCCGCAGCCACGTCCGGCAGGTCGCCCAGGACCCGCTCGACCGCCATCGGCGACACGTTGATGCCGTGCACCACGACGACATCGTCGGCGCGGCCGAGGACGGTGACCGTGCCGTCGGCAGACACCTCGCCGAGATCGGCGGTGAGGAAGCCGTTCCCCGTGAACGCGGCGCTCGTGAGCGCGGGCTCATGGCGGTAGCCGCGCGCCACGCACGGTCCGGAGATGGACAGCGCGCCCGGACTCCCCGCCGCCGTGACCGTGACGCCGGGCAGTGGTCGGCCGTCGAACACGCACCCACCAGCCGTCTCGGTCGCCCCGTACGTCGGCGTCAGCCGGACGCCCAGATCGCCTGCCGCGGACCGCAGCGATGCCCTCAGGGCAGAGCCACCGACGAGGATCGAGGTGCATCGGCGAAGGGCAGCTATCCCGCGGTCGTCCGAGAGCAGTCGTGCCACCTGGGCGGGGACCAGCGAGACGCGCACGTCATCGGTGATCCCTGCCGCCGCATCGACGGCGTCGGCGAAGACGCTCGACGTGAAGGGCGCTGCTCCACCGATGCTCGACACTGCCACCGGTACCCGGCCGGCGGCGAGCGCTCGAACGAGCACGTTCACGCCACCCATGGAGGTGACGGGCAGGGCCGCCACCCACTGAGGTCGCGCGCCGCGTCCGTTGACCGCTTCGGTCATCGAGGTCAGCTGGGGGCCGGTGAGCAGGACGCCCCGAGGGTCGCCGGTGGAGCCGGAGGTGGCCATCACGACGGCGACGTCCTCCGACTCGAGCGGCGGGGCGTCCTCGCCGGCCAGGACGGCCGCGAGGACGGCCATGACGTAGTCGTTCGACACGGTCGCGGAGACGGTCGGCACGGGTGCGATGGCGGGGCCGCTGCCGTCAAGTGCGGCGGCGAGCGCGGGCAGCAGCCGCGCGGGGCCTTCTGGGCCCGGCGGCACCGGCACCCGCACGAGGGCTCGACTCACCATCTGCCTGAGCGTAGGGCGGGCGGTAGGTTTCCGCGCATGGACACCCGCACCCGCTACGTGCTGCCACCCGTCGCTCCCGAAGGATCACCAGCGCTCCGGGACCCGTCGCACTCCTCGATGACGCCGGCCTGCGAGTGGCGTTCCGAGGGCGACTACCGCGACATCCGGTACGAGCTGTCCACCGGGGACGCCGAGGGCATCGCGAAGATCACCATCAACCGGCCGGAGAAGCGCAACGCCTTCCGCCCGCAGACGCTGTTCGAGCTGCAGGAGGCGTTCAACCGGGCGCGTGACGACGACTCGATCGGCGTCATCATCCTCACCGGCCAGGGGGATCTCGCGTTCTGCTCGGGTGGCGACCAGGTGATCCGCGGCAACGACGGCTACATCGGCGACGACGAGGTGGCGCAGAAGGGCATCGGTCGCCTCAACGTCCTCGACCTGCAGATCCAGATCCGTCGCACGCCCAAGCCGGTGGTGGCGATGGTGGCCGGCTACGCGATCGGCGGAGGCCACGTCCTGCACGTTGTCTGCGACCTGTCGGTGGCCGCGGACAACGCGCGCTTCGGCCAGACCGGACCCATGGTCGGCTCGTTCGACGGCGGCTACGGCTCGGGACTCCTGGCCCGGACGATCGGCCAGAAGCGTTCGCGGGAGGTCTGGTACACCTGCCGCCAGTACGGGGCGGAGCAGGCCTACGACTGGGGCCTCGTCAACGAGGTCGTGCCGATCGAGGATCTCGAGATCGCCACCGTCGACATGGCTCGAGGCATGCTCGACCTGTCCCCGCTGGCCCTGCGGATGCTCAAGGCCTCCCACAACGCCGTCGACGACGGGCTGGCGGGCGTGCAGCAGCTCGCGGGTGACGCGACGCTGCTGTTCTACATGACCGAGGAGGCGCAGCACGGGCGCGACGCCTACAAGGAGAAGCGGAAGCCGGACTTCCGGCAGTTCCCCAAGCGCCCCTGATGCCAGTCGACGCCCTGACCCTGTCGGATGTGCTCGACGCGGCGGTGCCCTTCGCGCTGCCGCTGCGTCGTCGCTTCCGGGGCATCGACGTCCGTGAGGGAGTGCTCATCAAGGGCCCGTCCGGATGGGGCGAGTTCGCGCCGTTCGACGACTACTCCGACGCCGCCGCCGCACGCTGGCTCGAGAGCGCCATCGAAGCGGCCTTCGGCGAGTGGTCACAACGCGCACGCGACGAGGTCGAGGTCAACGCGATCATCCCCGCCGTGGACTCCAGCGCCGCGGCCAGCCTGGCCCGCGAGGCGGTGCTCGAACTCGGCTGCCGGACCATCAAGGTGAAGGTGGGATCAGCCGACCTCCTCGACGACGAGGCCCGGGTCGCCAGTGTTCGCGACGTGCTCGACACGGCGCTCGGCCGGGGCCGCGGGGCGATCCGGATCGACGCCAATGCCGCGTGGGACGTGACCCGGGCTGCGGCGGCCCTGCGCCGTCTCGTCGCCTACGACATCGAGTACGTCGAGCAGCCCTGCGCCTCCCTTGGGGAACTCCGTGAGCTGCGGCGGCTTGTCGAGGTGCCCATCGCCGTCGACGAGTCGATCCGCACCTCGGCGGACCCGGGTTCGGTGCGGGTGCGCGACATCGCTGACGTCGCAGTGCTCAAGCCGGCACCCCTGGGCGGAGTGGCCGCGACGCTGCGGGTGGCGGAGTCGCTGGACGTCCCCGTCGTCGTGAGCGGCTCGCTCGACTCCTCGGTCGGACTGGATACGGCCGTTGCCGCCGCTGCGGCGCTTGGGGACCTGCCATATGCCTGCGGGCTGGGCACGGGAGCGTTGTTCGCGGACGACGTGGCGGAGCCGCGACTGCCGGTGGGCGGGGTGATCGCGGTGGGCCGCACCGCGCCGGACCTGCCGTCCCTTCTCGCGGCGCGCGACCGACTCGACGATGACCGCGCGGCGTGGTGGCGCCAGCGGGTCGCCGCCGCCTGGGCCGTGAAAGGCTGAGCGCGTGAATCCCTCGACCGCCCAGGCGACCGTCATGGTCGACGAGCTGATCCGTTGCGGCGTCACGGACGCCGTGGTGTCGCCCGGCTCGAGGTCGGCGCCGCTCGCCATGGCCCTGGCGGCCGCGGAGGCGCGCGGCGACATCACCCTGCACGTGCGACTGGACGAGCGATCGGCCGGCTACCTCGCCGTCGGGATCGCCAAGGTCACGGGGGTGCCCGCGATCGTGGTCACGACGTCGGGCACGGCGGCCGTCAACCTCCATCCGGCCATCGTCGAGGCCGATCAGTCCTCTGTGCCGCTCATCGCGGTGACCGCCGACCGTCCTCCGCAGCTGCGGGGCGTGGGGGCCAACCAGACGATCCGGCAGTCAGGGGTGTTCGGCGCCGACGTGCGCCTGGCCATCGACATGGGCGCTGCGACCCCTCAGGCGGGGCAGGTGCGGTACTGGCGGTCAACCGTCGCCCGGGTGGTCGCTGCGTCGACCGACGCGGTCGCTCCTGGCCCCGTCCACCTCAACGTGCCGTTCGCCGAGCCGCTCGTCCCGGACGGCACCGACGGGTGGGTCGAGGAACTCGAAGGCCGACCGGACGCACGCCCGTGGACCGCCGACGCGCGTCTCGTGGCGGGGATGAGCACCCCGCTCGACGACGTCCTGGACGCCCTGCTCGACGACGAGCGGGTGCCCGCGCGCGGCCTCATCGTGCTGGGCGATCACAACGAGACCGAGGCGGTCGAGCTGATCGACGACCTCGCAGACGTCCTGGGCTGGCCGATCATCGCCGAGCCCAGCGGGAACGGGGCCGGGTCCGCAACGGCCCTGTCTCACGGACCCCTGCTGCTGGCGGACCCTGCCTTTGCGGATGCCCATGTGCCCGAGCTGGTGATCACGGTGGGTCGAGTGGGCCTGAACCGCTCCGTCCTGCAGATGATCGGACGGGCCGCGCTCCACCTCGCCGTCGACTCCCGACCCGAGTGGAGCGACCCGACGCGGACGGCTGATGTCGTCGTCGCCTCGGTCCCCCTGCCCCCGGAGGAGGCGGAGATCGACGAGGCATGGCTCGAGTCCTGGCAGCGCGCCGACGTCCTCGCCGCCGCGGCCGTGGAGACCGCGTTGTTCTCCCACGACGATGCCCTGACCGGCATGCACGTCACGCGGATCACCGCGAACGCCGTTCCGGACGGCGGACTCCTGTTCGTCGGCCCCTCCTGGTCCGTCCGCCATGTCGGGTCGTTCGCCGCCAACACCGTGCAGGACGCGGTCATCCTCGGCAATCGCGGCACGTCGGGCATCGACGGCTGTCTCTCCACCGCGTGGGGAGCCGCGGGTGCCCTGCAGCGCAACGGCGGCGCTGGGGCGCTGGCGCTCGTCGGCGACCAGACGTTCCTCTACGACAGCAACGCACTGCTGGCGCCGCCTGAGGAGGAGCGTCCCGATCTCGTCATCGTCGTGTCCGACAACGACGGGGGTGGGATCTTCTCGTCGCTGGCCCAGGGCGGCCCGGAGCATGCCGAGACGTTCGAACGGGTCTTCGGGCTTCCCCTCGGCATCGACCTCGTCGCGCTGGCGCGTTCCCTCGGCATACCTGCGGTGGGTGCCGGTTCGGCGACGGAGCTGTCCGCGGCCATCGAGGACGCCGTCGGCACGGGCGGCGTCCGGGTCGTCGTCGCCCGTACCTGCCCGCGCGACCGCGAGGCGGCGATCCTCGTGAACGTCCAGCGCGCCGTCGGCGAGGCACTGGGGTCCGCCTGACCTGCTGCTCGTGCTGCCCGCGGTGGGCGCTCCACCGACCGGCGGGCTAGCGTGGGCTCATGCCTGTCGACCCCGAGAAGCGACGGCAGGTCCTCGATGCCGCGGCCGAGGTGTTCGCGGAGCGCAGTGTCGCAAACGCGAGCAAGCGCGACGTGGCCCATCAGGCGGATGTTCCCGTCCGCACGGTGTCGGAGGTGGGCCAGCACCGCGTGGACCTGCTCCGACAGGTCGTGGAGCAGCTGCCGTTCCCGCCGGTGGCGGAGAACATCGCCGCCCAGGCCTCGCATCCGAGTGAACCGGCACTCCAGGCGCTGCTCCGGGCGGCCCGAGACGTGCTCGGTGACCCAGGTGCGGCATGGGATCCGCTCGAGCTGCAGGCCATCGTGTCCGCCCCGTACGACGAGCCGACTCGGCTCGTCGTGGCGGAACGTCTCGGCCGGCGATGGGCCGCGGCGCACGAGGTCGTCAGCCAGCTTCGGGGCGACGGAGCAGATGACGCGATCGATGACGACTCCGCGGCCCTCCATCTCATCGCGGTCGGACTCGGCCTCGCACTGCTTGCACCGCTCTCCGAGAAGTGGAGCGACGCCCGCTCGTGGACGGCGCTGACGGCGCGACTGCTCGAGGCGCTGGCGGCTGAGGATGTCGAGTCGGACGCTGAGGCCAGCACCCGGTGGCGAGCGCGGGTCACCATCCCGGGGACTCCGTCCACGATGGCGCACCTGCAACGCGTGCTGTCGCTCCTTCGCGTCCACGTCGACAGCGTCTTCACGGCGCGCCTGGGAGACGGCAGGCAACTGGTCGACATGTTCCTCTCGTCGCCCAGTGACGTGGATCGGGCCACGATCGTGCACGGCATCGGCTCGATGGGATCCGACGTCATCGTCACGCGAGGCCGGGAGGAGGACGCGGAGGACATCGCCACGAGGGTGCTCCACCTGAGCACGCGGCTCGCGCAGCAGCCCGACGTGGCGCCGCAGGCGGTCGCCGACCTCGTGCTCGCGGACTCGTGGGAGGTGGCACCGGCGACGACGGGCGACGACTCGACCGACTTCATCCTGCGCCTCCAGTGGACGCCGGAGCTCCACGTGATCCTGCGTCGGGTCAAGGCGCCGTTCACGCGAACGGAGCTCAATCGGGCGTCGGCGATGCTCGCCCTCGTGGCGGCGCTGTCGGAGGCGCGGGGAGAGCCGGACGGATTCGGATGGCGCGAGAACCTGCGCGACGGGCGCGCGGTGGCGGTACGGCTCGGGAGACCCGAGGACACCGCCGGCGTCGAGCGCATGCATGAGCGCTGCAGTCCGGAATCGCGCTACCAGCGGTACTTCACGCCCATGAATGAGTGGCGCGAGGACAACCTGCGCCGGATCTCAGGAGGTCACCGCGGCGCCACGTTGGTGGTGACGGATGAGCAGGACGAGATCATCGCCCTCGGCAACGTCTTCCCGATCGGCCCGCAGGACACCGAGGCCGCGGAGATCGCGGTCATCGTCGACGACGCCTGGCATGGCTCAGGGGTGGGACTGCTGCTGACGCGGCATCTCATCTCGGTGGGCCGCCGCCTGGGGTTCGGCTCGCTCATCGCTTACGTGCTGGCGGACAACCGCGCGATGCACAGCCTGCTCAACGCGACCGATCTGGACTGGAGGTCGGTCCCCGACCATGAGCTGGGGCCGTCCGTCGACTGCCTGACCGCCTCCCTCTGACCGCACGCTCCCCGGGTCAGCGGATCTCGAGAGCGTCGCGGATAGGGACGAGCTTGGCCACGGACTCGGCCAGCTCGTCGGCCGGGTCGGAGCCGGCGACGATGCCGCACCCCGCGTAGGAGCGCACCTGGCCGAGCTCCCCGTCGACCGTGGCGCACCGCAGGGCGATCCCGAACTCGCCGTCGCCATGCCGATCGAACCAGCCGACGGGCCCGGCGTACCGACCGCGCTCCATGCCCTCGAGCTCGTGGATGACCGCGAGTGCCCGCTCCGTCGGGGTTCCGCAGACGGCCGCCGTTGGGTGCAGGGACGCGGCCAGGGCGAGCACGGTGGCGGAGTCGGCAAGCCGGCCCGTCACGTCTGTCGCCAGGTGCTGGACGTTTGCCAGCTCCAGGACGTGCGGACGAGTCGGCACGTCGAGGTCGGTGCAGTGGGCCGCCAGCGCCTTGGCCACGGAGTGCACGGCGTACTCGTGCTCCTCGGTGTCCTTGTGGCTGGAGAGGAGGGCCCGCGCCAGTCCGGCGTCGGTGCGGTCATCCCCGCGACGTCGAACCGTCCCAGCGAGCACGCGACTGGTGACGAGGTCGCCGGTCCGACGCACGAGCAGCTCAGGAGTGGCCCCGATGAGGTCATCGACACTGAACGTCCAGCAGGAGGGGTAGGCGTCGGCCAGCCGAAGGAGCAGGTGACGGGAGTCGAGCGTGCCCTCGATGTTCGCGACGACGTCGCGAGCGAGGACGACCTTGTCGAGCTCGCCGGCCTTGATCCGGCGGACGGCTTCGGCCACGGCCTCCTGCCATTCGATGGCGGTGCGGCTTCCCTCCGACCACGTCAGTGACAGCGGGCGGTCGGGCACGGAGACCGGCGGGAGGACGGGTTTCTGATCGGGGTCGCGGCCGATGACCGTCATCCATGCCTGCCCGGCACGACGGCCGACGACCACCTGCGGTACGACGACGATGGACGAGCCCGACGCGTCGTCGAACGAGAACGACCCGAAGGCGACCGGCCCCGTGCCCGGCATGCTCACGGTGTCGTCGACCTCGAGCGATGCGCACAGCTCCGACCACCAGCGCTGCGTGCGACTGAACCGTTCGTGCCCCCGGACCTCCAGCCGAGCGGCGACGCCCCATCCGATCAGTCCCTCGCCGTCGCGCACCCAGGCGACGGGGTCGGTCCGCGGCAGTCGGGCGAGCAGCTCGACGGGGTCGGCGATCGGCCGCGTCGTGACGAACATGACTTCCGAAGAAGGGTCGGCCGGGGCTGGGGTCGGGGCCGCCGGGGAGGTCACGCGCCAAGCGTAGGGCGACACCCTGGCGGCGGCATTCCGGGCCGGGTGGAAGGATCGCCCCGTGACGCGTGCCGATCTCGACAAGGCCCCCGTGGACGTCGCGGCGATGTTCGACGACGTCGCGGAGCGCTACGACCTCACCAACGACGTGCTCGCCATGGGGCAGACCCGTCGGTGGCGAACCGCCGTGCTGCGGGCAGTGGACGCCCAGCCCGGCGAGCGCGTCCTGGACCTGGCTGCAGGAACGGGGACGTCCAGCGTGCCCTTCGCCCGCGCAGGAGCGACCGTGGTGCCGACCGACTTCTCGCTGGGGATGCTGAGCGTGGGCAAGAAGCGGCTGCCGTACCTGCCCTTCGTCGCCGGCGACGGCCTGGCCCTGCCGTTCCGGGACGAGGCGTTCGACGCCGCGACGATCTCGTTCGGACTGCGCAACCTGCAGGACCGGATGGCGGGCCTGCGCGAGCTGAGAAGGGTGGTGCGGCCGGGCGGCCGGCTTGTCGTATGCGAGTTCTCGCAGCCGACCTGGGCGCCTTTCCGTACGGTCTACACGGAGTACCTCATGCGTGCGCTGCCCTCGGTCGCGCAGCGCACGTCGTCCAACCCCGAGGCATACGTCTACCTGGCCGAGTCGATCCGCGCGTGGCCCGACCAGCGTGAGCTCGCGGCGGACATCGTTGCGGCCGGGTGGGGCAGGGTGCAGTGGCGAAACCTCAGCGGCGGCATCGTCGCGCTGCATCGTGCCGTGCGGAAGGACGCGACCGAGTGAGCGTGTCGGCCGGAGCTTCGCAATCGTGTCCCGCGTCAGGAAGGGGTGTGAAAGCGTTGTCGTGCGACCACTATGCTTTCGACGGTCGTGAAGTGATTCACAATTGCGCAAACCGTGAGGAGATGCGGGCTTGAACGTCTACACCCCGATCCTCGTCCTCGGCCTTCTCGCATTCGGCTTCGCGGCCTTCTCAGTCGCCGCAGCGACGGTCACCGGACCGAAGCGGTACAACCGAGCCAAGTACGACGCCTACGAGTGCGGCATCGAGCCGACGCCGCAGCCGATCGGCGGGGGACGGTTCCCGGTCAAGTACTACCTGACCGCGATGCTGTTCATCGTCTTCGACATCGAGATCGTGTTCCTCTACCCGTGGGCCGTCGCGTTCGACCAGCTGGCCCTCTTCGGGCTGATCGAGATGTTCCTGTTCATCATCACCGTTCTCGTGGTCTACGCCTATGTGTGGCGTCGCCGCGGACTCGAGTGGGACTGACGGAGTAGCGCATGGGACTCGAGGAAGCATTGCCGTCTGGCGTCCTTCTGACCACGGTCGAGAAGTTCGCCGGCTACGCGCGCAAGGGCTCGCTGTGGCCCGCCACCTTCGGGCTGGCGTGCTGCGCCATCGAGATGATGGCGGCGGGCGGCCCCCGTTTCGACATCGCCCGGTACGGCATGGAGGTCTTCCGGGCCTCGCCCCGACAGGCCGATCTCATGATCGTGGCCGGGCGGGTGAGCCAGAAGATGGCTCCGGTCCTGCGCCAGATCTACGACCAGATGCCGAACCCGAAGTGGGTCATCGCCATGGGCGTGTGCGCGTCCAGCGGCGGAATGTTCAACAACTACGCAATCGTCCAGGGCGTCGACCATGTCGTGCCTGTCGACATCTACCTCCCGGGCTGCCCGCCGCGGCCGGAGATGCTCTTCGACGCGATCCTCAAGCTGCACGACAAGATCCAGGACACCAAGCTCGGCGCCAACCGACGCGCTGAGATCGTGGAGCTCGAGCAGGTGGCGCTCACCGCCCCGACCACCCTGGAGATGAAGGGCCTCATGCGATGAGCGACGCGCCCGTTCCCGCGGTACCCGAGGGTGTCAAGGAGCTCGACATCATCGGCGTCCGAAACGGCGCCTTCGGCGCGTCGGGCGGCGGCGACACCAGTGGCTTCGGCGGCCTCGTCGAGCCCATCGTCATGCCGGCGCCTGCCGTTCGCCCGTATGGAGGCTGGTTCGACGAGATCTCCGACGAGCTCGAGCTCTCGCTCGCCGATCGAGGCCTGCCGGCGGTGGACGCGATCGAGAAGGTGGTGATCCACCGCGACGAGATCACGTACCACGTGCGGCGCGAGCACCTGGTGCCCTTCGTCACCGCCCTGCGCGACGAACCGGGACTCCGTTTCGAGATCTGCCAAGGCGTCAACGGAGTCCACTACCCGCACGAGACGGGGCGGGAGCTGCACGCCGTCTACCCGTTCCTGTCGATCACCCACAACCGGCGCGTTCGCGTCGAGGTGTCGGTGCCGGACGGCGACGCGCGGATCCCGTCCATCGTGTCGGTCTACCCGGCCAACGACTGGCACGAGCGCGAGACGTGGGACTTCTTCGGCATCGAGTTCGAGGGACACCCGGCGCTGACCCGGATCATGATGCCGGACGACTGGCCCGGCCACCCGCAGCGCAAGGACTACCCGCTCGGCGGCATCCCGGTCGAGTACAAGGGCGGGACGATCCCGCCCCCGGACCAGCGGAGGTCGTACAACTGATGTCGACCGACAACGTGACGTACAGCTCGAGCGACGACGCCAACGTCGAGTACGCGAGCGCGGGGGAGCAGTCGGAGGGCGACGCCTACGCGGGCTCGTACGAGACCACGGAAGGCCGCATCTACACCGTCTCCGGCGGTGACTGGGACACGATCACGGCGGCGCCCGAGGGCGAGCACGACCGCATCGTCGTGAACATGGGCCCGCAGCACCCGTCGACCCACGGGGTCCTCCGCCTCATCCTCGAGCTCGACGGTGAGACGGTGACCGAGGCACGCGCGGGCATCGGCTACCTCCACACAGGCATCGAGAAGAACATGGAGTTCCGGACCTGGGTCCAGGGCTGCACGTTCGTGACGCGCATGGACTACCTGACGCCGATGTTCAACGAGACGGCCTACTGCCTGGCTGTCGAGAAGGCGCTCGGGGTCACGGAGCAGGTGCCGGAACGCGCCAGCGTCATCCGCGTGATGATGATGGAGCTCAACCGGATCTCGTCGCACCTGGTCGCGCTGGCGACCGGCGGCATGGAGCTGGGCGCCCTCACCGCCATGGAGTTCGGCTTCCGTGAGCGCGAGCTCGTCCTCGACATCTTCGAGATGGTCACCGGACTGCGGATGAACAGTGCCTACATCCGCCCGGGAGGCGTCGCCCAGGATCTGCCCGAGGACGGTGCGCAGAAGATCCGCGAGACGATCCCGCTGCTGCGCAAGCGGCTCAAGGACACCGCCGACCTCCTCGTCGACAACACCATCTGGATGGGACGCACCGTCGGCGTGGGCTACCTCGACCTCGCCGGCTGCATGGCTCTGGGCATCACCGGCCCGATCCTGCGCTCGACTGGCCTGCCGCACGACCTTCGCAAGAGCCAGCCCTACTGCGGTTACGAGAACTACGAGTTCGACGTCATCACGAAGGACACGTCCGACGTCTACGGACGCTTCCTCATCCGCATCGAGGAGATGGAGCAGTCGCTGCGGATCGTCGAGCAGTGCCTGGACCGCCTCACCCCCGGGCCGGTGATGATCGAGGACAAGAAGATCGCGTGGCCGGCCCAGCTCTCCATCGGGAGCGATGGCCAGGGCAACTCGCCCGAGCACATCAAGGAGATCATGTCGGAGTCGATGGAGGCACTCATCCATCACTTCAAGCTGGTCACCGAGGGCTTCCGCGTGCCGGCCGGACAGGTCTACACCGCCGTCGAGTCCCCCAAGGGCGAACTCGGCTGCCACCTCGTGAGTTCGGGGGGCACCCGCCCCTACCGGGTGCACTTCCGGGACCCGTCGTTCAACAACCTCCAGGCCGTCGCAGCCATGTGCGAGGGCAGCATGATCTCCGACATCATCGCCGCGGTCGCCAGCATCGACCCGGTCATGGGCGGCGTGGACCGCTAGAACCGAGAGAGCGAAGAGACGAGATGGCAATCAGCGAGAGCACCCGCGAGCAGCTCCAGCAGCTCGCCGCGCGGTACCCCCGCCCCCGGTCGGGCCTCATGCCGATGCTGCACCTGGTGCAGAGCCTCGAGGGGGAGGTCACGCCCGAGGGCATCACGGCGTGCGCCGATGCCGCGGGCGTCAGCGCCGCGGAGGCCACGGCGGTCGCGTCCTTCTACACGATGTACAAGCGCCGTCAGGTCGGGCAGCACCACATCGGCGTCTGCGTCAACACCATGTGCGGTCTCCTCGGTGGCGACGCCGTGTACGAGGCACTGAGCGAGCGACTCGGCGTCGGCCACGATGCGCCCACCGACGACGGGCAGTTCTGGCTCGAGCGGATCGAGTGCCAGGCCGCCTGCACGCACGCGCCGGTGATGACCGTCGACTGGGAGTACATGGACGACGTCACCCCGGCCGCGGCCGTGGAGATCGTCGATCGCCTGGAGCGCGGCGAGACGGTCCTGTCGACCCGCGGACCCGCCATCCGAGACTTCCGCGCGACGGAGCAGACCCTCGCCTATCCCGAGGATGGGCTCGCGGCGGAGGGCACGCCCGTCGACGACAAGATGCTCGTCGGGCTCAGGATCGCCAAGGAGGGCGGCATGGCAGCACCCGGAGTGCCGGCACCCTCCGCTCCGACCGGACAGGAGGGCTGAGCCGTGCCGTTGACGCCCGTCATCACCGAGCACTGGGACGACCCGGAGCTCTTCACGATCTCCGGCTACCGCCGCCACGGCGGGTACCGAGCCCTGGAGTCGGCACTCACCCGCGACCCCGACGCCCTCATCTCCCTGGTCAAGGACTCCGGCCTGCGTGGGCGCGGCGGCGCCGGCTTCCCGACGGGGCTCAAGTGGAGCTTCGTGCCGCAGAACGACGGCAAGCCGCACTACCTGGTGGTCAACGCCGACGAGTCGGAGCCGGGGGCGTGCAAGGACATCCCGATCATGCTGGCGAACCCGCACGCGCTGGTCGAGGGCGTCATCATCACGTCGTACGCGATCCGTGCGAAGCATGCCTTCATCTACATCCGCGGTGAGGTCCCTGAAGCCATTCGCCGCGTTGCCAACGCCGTGCGCGAGGCGCGCGAGGCGGGGTATCTGGGCACCGACATCCGCGGCACCGGCTTCGATCTCGACGTGGTGGTGCACGCAGGCGCGGGCGCCTACATCTGTGGCGAGGAGACGGCCCTCCTGGACTCACTCGAGGGCTTCAGGGGCCAGCCGAGGCTGAAGCCGCCGTTCCCCGCGGTGGCCGGGCTCTACGCGTCGCCGACCGTCATCAACAACGTCGAGACGATCTGCAACATCCCCTACATCGTCGACCGCGGGGTCGATTGGTTCCGGCAGTTCGGCACCGAGAAGTCGCCGGGCTTCAAGGTGTTCGCGGTCTCGGGCCACGTCAACCGGCCCGGCATCTACGAGGCTCCTCTCGGCATCACCATGCGCGAGCTGCTCGATTACGCGGGCGGCATGCGCGATGGCCATCAGGTGAAGTTCTGGCTGCCGGGAGGCTCGTCGGTCCCGATGCTGACGGCCGATCACCTCGACATCCCGATGACGTACGAGGACATGGCCGCCGCCGGCACCATGCTCGGCACCGGAACCCCGATGATCTTCGACGAGACCGTCAGCGTCGTGAAGGCGGTCACCCGCTGGCTCGAGTTCTACAAGCACGAGTCATGCGGCAAGTGCACTCCGTGCCGTGAGGGCACCTACTGGATCACCGGGACCCTGGAGAAGTTCGAGCATGGCCATGGGACCGAGCAGGAGGTCGAGACTCTCGTCGAGCTGTGCGGCCAGATCATGGGGCGTTCGTTCTGCGCCCTCGGTGACGCGGCCGCGACGCCGTATCCCGCCGCGCTGAAGTACTTCCGCGACGAGTTCGTCGCGGCCACGACCACCTCGGCTGACGACCAGTTCGATCCGGTGGCGTCCTACGTGTTTGCGGGAGCGGTTGCGCGATGACGGTCACGAACAATGCCCCCTCGGGCCCGAGCCCTGACGTCGCTGGAGCAGGGACCGATGTCGAGGTCGCCGTCGACCTCATCACGGTGGTCGTCGACGGCGTCGAGATGAGGGTGCCGAAGGGCACTCTCGCCATCCGGGCCGCCGAGCAGCTCGGCATCGAGGTGCCGCGGTTCTGCGACCACCCGCTGCTGGACCCGGTCGCCGCCTGCCGCGCCTGCCTGATCGAGGTCGAGGGCATGCCCAAGCCGCAGCCGGCCTGCGCACAGGTGCTCAGCGACGGCATGGAGGTCCGCACGCAGTACTCCTCCGAGGTCGCGCGGGTGGCGCAGGAGGGGGTCATGGAGTTCCTGCTCCTGAACCATCCCCTGGACTGCCCGGTGTGCGACAAGGGCGGCGAATGCCCGCTGCAGAACCAGGCGATGTCCGTCGGTCGTCCGGAGAGCCGGTTCACCGGCGCCAAGCGCGAGTTCGAGAAGCCCATCAACGTCAGTGCGCAGGTGCTCCTGGACCGCGAGCGATGCGTCTCGTGCGCCCGCTGCACGCGGTTCGCCGAGCAGATCGCGGGGGACCCCATGATCGAGCTGCTCGAGCGCGGTGCCAAGCAGCAGGTCGGGACCGCGGCGGACGAGCCCTTCGACTCGTACTTCTCGGGGAACACCGTCCAGATCTGCCCGGTGGGCGCCCTCACCAGCGCGTCGTACCGGTTCCGCTCCCGGCCGTTCGACCTGGTGTCCGTGCCCACGGCCTGCGAGCACTGTGCCTCGGGCTGCTCCCTGCGAACCGACTACCGTCGCGGCGTCGTGACTCGGCGGCTGGCGTGGGACGACCCTGACGTCAACGAGGAGTGGAACTGCGACAAGGGCCGATTCGCGTTCGCCTACCTCAACCAGGGCCGGATCGAGTCGCCGATGATCCGTGAGCACGGAAGCCTGCGCGTCGCGTCCTGGCCGGAGGCCATCGATGCCGCAGCCCGTGGACTCGCCACGGCCCGAGGCAGCGTGGGCGTCCTCGTGGGCGGTCGCAGCACGGTGGAGGACGCGTACGCGTACTCGCGCTTCGCCCGGACCGCGCTCGCGACGGACCACATCGACTTCCGTGCGCGCCAGGGCTCGGCAGAGGAAGCTGCGTTCCTCTCGTCGAAGGTCGCAGGCGCACCCGTCAGCGCGGCCTATGACGACCTCGAGTCCGCGCCCGCCGTCCTCCTCGTGTCCCTCGAGCCCGAGGACGAGTCGCCGATCGTCTTCCTGCGCCTGCGCAAGGCGGCGCGCGCCGGCACCCAGGTGCTCTCCGTCGGAGCCACGGCGACGAGGAGCCTGGGCAAGATGTCCGGCCGTCTCGTGTCCGCCCGGCCCGGCGACGAGGCCAACGCCCTGCGCTCCCTCGACGACGAGACCCGCGCGCTGCTGGGGCAGCCGGGCGCCGTGATCCTGGTGGGCGAGCGCATCGCGGGCTCCGTCGGGGCCGCCTCCGCGGTCCTCGAGCTCGCGCGCGAGACGGGGGCCGCCCTTGCCTGGGTGCCCCGGCGATCCGGGGAGCGCGGCGCGCTCGACGCCGGAGCGCTGGCGGGGCTGCTCCCCGGCGGCCGGCCGCTGACGGACGAGCAGGCGCGCCGCGACGTGGCGGCGGCCTGGGGTGTCGAGGCGGCGGACCTGCCTTCCGAGCCGGGCCTCATCGGCGCCGACCTCCTCGAGGCGGCCCGCGACGGCCGGCTCTCCGCGTTGGTCGTGGGCGGCGTCGAGCTGGCGGACTTCGCCGATCCCGGACTGGCCGTGGCCGCGGTCGAGAACGCGGACTTCGTGGTCTCCCTCGAGAACCACCACTCCGCCGTGACCGAGCTGGCCGATGTCGTCCTCCCCGTGGCGGTCGTGACGGAGAAGTCCGGGACATTCGTCAACTGGGAGGGCAGGCCGCGACCGTTCGGCCAGGTCTTCCGCGACGCACTGACCATGTCCGATGCCCGCGTGCTCGCCATGGTGGCCGAGGCCATGGGCTCATCCCTTCCGGCCGATGTCGCCTCGATCCGCAAGGAGATGGGCGCACTCGGACCCTGGACCGGTGCTCGGACGCCGGCCCCCGACACCGCGCCGGGAGCGTCCGCTGACGGTGTCGTCATCGCGTCATGGCGGCAGCTGCTCGACTCCGGCCTCATGCAGGAGGGCGAGCCGCATCTTGCCGCGACTGCTCGCCCCACGGTCGCCATCGTCAGTGCCTCGATGGCGGCGGCGCTGGGAGAGACCGTGACGATCAGCGGCCCCGCTGGTTCGGTGACCCTGCCCGTCGTCACGGGCGACGTGCTCGACCGCGTCGTATGGGTGCCGACCAATTCGCCGGGCTGCCACATCCATGCCGACCTCGGTGCCGTCCCCGGCACCCCGGTCCAGCTGTCCGCGGGAGGTGCGGCATGACAGGCTCGCAGTTCGGCCTCTTCGGGACGGACCCGTGGTGGCTCGTGATCCTGAAGGTCGTCGCGATCTTCGTGATGCTCGTGCTGATCACCTTGTTCACCATCTGGTGGGAACGTCGCGTGGTCTCCCGCATGCAGCATCGCATCGGCCCGAACCGCACGGGCCCCTTCGGTCTCCTGCAGTCCCTCATGGACGGCATCAAGCTGGCGCTGAAGGAGGAGATCATCCCCAAGACCGCGCATATGGCGGTCTACTGGCTCGCGCCCGTGATCTCGGCCACGATGGCCTTCCTCGCGTTCGCCGTCATCCCCTTCGGGCCGACGGTGTCCATCTTCGGGGTCGAGACGCCGCTGCAGCTCACCGACTTCCCGGTGTCGGTCCTCTACGTGCTGGCCATCGCGTCGATCGGCATCTACGGCATCGTGCTGGGCGGCTGGGCCTCAGGGTCGACCTACCCGCTGCTCGGCGGACTGCGCTCGAGTGCGCAGATGATCTCCTACGAGATCGCCATGGGGCTGTCCTTCGTCGCGGTGTTCCTCTATGCCGGGTCCATGTCCACCTCGCAGATCGTCGCCGAGCAGGAGACCGTGTGGTTCGCGGTCATCCTGCTGCCGTCGTTCCTCATCTACTGCACCGCGATGGTCGGTGAGACCAACCGGGCGCCGTTCGACCTTCCGGAGGCCGAGGGCGAGCTCGTGGGCGGGTTCCACACGGAGTACTCCTCGCTGAAGTTCGCGCTCTTCTTCCTGGCGGAGTACATCAACATGGTCACGGTGTCCGCGATGGCCACGACGCTGTTCCTCGGTGGCTGGAGAGCGCCGTGGCCGTTGTCCCTCTGGGCCGGCGCCAACGAGGGCTGGTGGCCGATGCTGTGGTGGCTGGTCAAGGTCCAGATCTTCATCTTCGTGTTCATCTGGCTGCGCGGGACCCTGCCGCGCATGCGCTACGACCAGTTCATGAAGTTCGGCTGGAAGGTGCTCATCCCCGTCTCGATCGTGTGGATCATGATCGTCTCGGTGGCGCGCCTGCTGCGGAACGAGGGGTCCTTCTCGGCGACCGAGATCCTGGTCGCCGGCGCCGCGCTCATCGTGCTGCTGCTCGCCGTGTCGTGGGTCGCCCAGTCCCGTCAGGACCGGCGCGACCGGAAACTGGCCGACGCGGAGGCTGCGGCCCAGGCACGTGGGTTCGACCCGATGGCGGGCAGCTACCCGGTTCCGCCCCTGCCCGGCCAGACGTTCACGTACACCTCGCGCCGGGCGATGGCCCAGGGCACGACGATCGTGCAGGACCCGGCCGCCGAGGTGGCCGACGACGGGAGGGACAGCAATGCCTGAGCTGCCACAGGCCGTGCGCGGCTTCGGGGTGACCTTCCTGACGATGTTCAAGAAGGTGGTCACCGAGCAGTACCCGGAGCAGAAGGTGCCGCCCAAGCCGCGGTTCCACGGGCGGCATCAGCTGAACCGCTGGGCCGACGGGCTGGAGAAGTGCGTGGGCTGCGAGCTCTGCGCCTGGGCCTGTCCCGCGGACGCCATCTTCGTCGAGGGTGCGGACAACAGCGACCAGGAGCGGTTCTCGCCCGGCGAGCGCTACGGCCGCGTGTACCAGATCAACTACCTGCGCTGCATCTTCTGCGGGCTCTGCATCGAGGCGTGTCCGACGCGGGCACTGACGATGACCAACGAGTACGAGCTCGCCGACGACAGTCGCGCCAAGCTCATCTACGAGAAGAAGGACCTGCTCGCCCCCCTGCTTCCCGGCATGGTGGCGCCACCTCACGAGATGGTCCCCGGCACGACCGAGCGTGACTACTACGCCAACACGGTCAAGGGTGCTTCGCCCGAGCAGGTCACGACGAGCCCGGCCGAGGCCGAGGAGGTGGCCTCATGACGGACACCGTCACTGACGTCAACACCGGCGAGCAGGTGGTCTTCTGGGTCTGCGCGATCCTCGCCGTCGCAGGCGCTCTGGGCATGGTGCTCTCGCGCAAGGCCGTGCACAGTGCACTGTGGGTTGCCCTCACGATGATCAACCTGGCCATCCTCTACATCGCCAACTCCGCGCCGTTCCTCGGGATGGTGCAGGTCATCGTCTACACCGGCGCGGTGATGATGCTGTTCCTGTTCGTGCTCATGGTGGTCGGTGTCGACGCGTCCGACTCCCTCATCGAGACGATCAAGGGGCAGCGGCTCGCGGCGATCCTGCTCGGGCTCGGGCTCGGCATCCTCCTGGTCTGGGGCATCGGCAGCGGCCTGGTCGCGTCCCCCACGGTCGGCCTCGACGCCGCCAACGATGCATACGGCGGCAACGTCGAGGGCATCGCGAACCTGATCTTCACGCGCTACCTGCTCGTCTTCGAACTGACGTCCGCGCTCCTCATCACCGCCGCCATGGGCGCCATGGTCCTCTCCCACCGGGACCGCTGGAAGGAGGTCGCGTCGCAACGCGACCTGTCGATCGCGCGCTTCCGCAGCGGCGTCCACCCGGGGAACCTGCCCAACCCCGGCGTGTACGCACGGCACAACGCGGTCGACACGCCGGCGATCCTTCCCGATGGCGGAACCAGCGATCTCAGCGTTCCCCAGCCGGTGCGCGCCCGCGGTGACGAGCGAACACTCGACCAGGTCGACATCGACGAGGTCCGGCAGATCACGGAGGGGAGCGGCGAATGAACCCGTCCAGCTACGTGGTCCTCTCCGCGTTGCTCTTCAGCATCGGCGCGATCGGCGTGCTCGTCAGGCGCAACGCGATCGTGGTGTTCATGTCGGTCGAGCTCATGCTCAACGCGGCCAACCTCGCGTTCGTGTCGTTCGCTCGCATGAACGGCAACCTCGACGGCCAGGTCGTGGCCTTCTTCGTCATGGTGGTGGCTGCCGCTGAGGTGGTCGTCGGCCTGGCGATCATCGTCACGATCTTCCGAACGCGACGGTCGGCATCGATCGACGAACCCAACCTCCTCAAGTACTGACCACAGACGACTCTCGGGAAACGACGATGGATAGGACCGCACCGTGACAGAGCTCATGCCCGCAGAGGGGGTGTTCTCCCTCATCTGGCTGCTGATCGCCCTGCCGCTCGCCGGCGCGGCCGTCCTGCTCGTCGGCGGCCGCCGCACGAATGCGTGGGGCCCGCTCCTGGGCGTCCTCACCGTCAGCGCGTCGGCCGTCCTCGGCATCGTGATGCTCCTTCAGATGATGCAGAACTCGCCGGAGCAGCGGACGTTCGACCAGACGCTCTTCTCGTGGGTCTTCGTCGGGGGCTTCCAGGCTGACATGGCCTTCCAGCTCGATCAGCTGTCGATGGTCTTCGTCCTCCTCATCACGATCGTGGGTGCGCTCATCCACGTGTACTCGCTGGGGTACATGTCGCATGACCGCGACAAGCGGAAGTTCTTCGGGTACCTCAACCTGTTCGTCGCCGCCATGCTCATCCTCGTCCTGGCGAACAACTACCTCCTGCTCTATGTCGGCTGGGAGGGGGTCGGCCTCGCCAGCTACCTGCTCATCGGCTTCTGGCAGCACAAGCCCTCTGCCGCTGCAGCGGCGAAGAAGGCCTTCGTGATCAACCGCATCGGCGATGTGGGCATGAGCCTCGCGATCATGCTCATGTTCGTGACGTTCGGCACCGTCAGCTTCCAGGGGGTCTTCGGGGTTGCCGACCAGGCGAGCGAGGGCACCCTCAACGCCATCGGCCTCCTCCTGCTGCTGGCGGCCTGTGGCAAGTCGGCACAGTTCCCGCTCCAGGCGTGGCTGCTCGACGCCATGGAGGGCCCGACTCCCGTGTCGGCGCTCATCCACGCGGCCACGATGGTGACGGCGGGTGTCTACCTCATCGCCCGCAGCAATGCGATCTTCGACGTCGCCACGGTCGCGGCCACCACGGTGGTCGTCGTGGGTGTCGTCACCGTGTTCATCGGCGCCATCATCGGTTCGGCCAAGGACGACATCAAGAAGTCGCTGGCCGGCTCCACGATGAGCCAGATCGGCTACATGATCGCGGCGGCCGGGCTCGGCCCCATCGGCTACGTCTTCGCCATCTTCCACCTGCTCACCCACGGCGTGTTCAAGGCCGGGCTGTTCCTCGGCGCCGGGTCGGTCATGCACGGGATGAACGACAACGTGGACATGCGCCGCTACGGCGCCCTGCGCAAGGTCATGATCGTCACGTACGTGACGTTCGCAGCAGGGTGGCTGTCCATCATGGGCATCCCTCCGTTCTCCGGCTTCTTCTCGAAGGACGAGATCATCCACGCGGCGTTCGAGCAGAGCGTGCTCACCGGAGTCCTGCTGATCATCGGCGCGGGCGTCACGGGCTTCTACATGACCCGGATGTTCATCATGACCTTCCTCGGGAAGGCCCGATGGGAGGACGACGTCCATCCGCACGAGTCGCCGAAGGTGATGACGGTGCCACTCGTCCTCCTTGCCATCGGTTCCCTCTTCCTCGGCATGGCCCTGCTGTACTGGGGCAACATCGAGACCTGGCTGGAGCCCGTCGTGGGCTATGAGGCCGGCGAGTCGCCGATCTCGACGACCGCGTCGATCGCACTCAGTCTCCTGGCAGTCGGACTCGGCGTGCTGGTGGCCTACCTCATGTACCAGCGTCGCGCGGTGCCGATCGAGGCGCCGCACGGCTCCTGGCTCACCCGCGCCGCCCGAAACGAGCTGTACGGCAACGAGGTGAACGACGTGCTCGTCGTCCAGCCGACCTACTACACGTCCCGCTGGCTCGTGTGGTTCGACAACAAGGGGGTCGACGGCTTCGTGAACGGGAGTGCCGCGTTCGTTGGTGGGCTCTCCGGTCGCATGCGTCGTTACCAGACGGGCTTCGCACGTTCGTACGCGTTGTCGATGGTGGGTGGCGCCGTCTTGGTCGTCCTCGCCCTGGTGTTGGTGAGGGCGTCGTGAACTTTCCCTGGCTGACCACGCTCATGGTGGTGCCGCTCGTCGGCAGCATCGTCGTGGCACTCCTCCCGAAGGGTCGGGACCTCCTCGCCAAGCAGGTCGCGCTCGTGGTCTCGCTGGCAACTCTGGTCATCACCGTGCTGATGGCGACACAGTTCCAGGGGGACTCCGCCGAGCCGTTCCAGTTCGTCGAGTCGCATCCGTGGATACCGGCCTTCGGCATCTCCTACTCGGTGGGCGTCGATGGGATCGCGCTGGTCCTCGTGGCACTCGCCGCGACCCTCGTCCCCGTGGTCGTTCTCGCCGGCTGGCACGACGTCGACGAGTCCAGCCGAGGATCGGTGAAGGGCTACTTCGCGCTGATCCTCGTGCTCGAGACCCTGATGATCGGTGTCTTCTCGGCGCTGGACGTGTTCCTGTTCTACGTCTTCTTCGAGGTCATGCTGATCCCGGTCTACTTCATGATCGGGCGCTTCGGCGGCATCCAGCGTTCCTACGCCGCAGTGAAGTTCCTGCTGTACAGCCTCGTCGGCGGCCTCTTCATGCTGGCCTCGCTGATCGGCCTCTACGTGGTGTCCGCCCAGATGACGGGCACGGGGACATTCGACTTCGTCAGCCTCGCTGGTCTGGACATCGACCCGGACGTGCAGAAGCTGCTGTTCCTCGGGTTCTTCTTCGCCTTCGCGGTGAAGGCCCCGCTCTGGCCGTTCCACACCTGGCTGCCGGACGCGGCCGCGGAGTCGAAGCCGGGTACCTCCGTGCTGCTGATCGGCGTGCTCGACAAGGTCGGCACGTTCGGCATGATCCGGTACTGCCTTCCGATCTTCCCGGCGGCGTCCGACTTCTACGCTCCGGTCGTCATCGGGATGGCGCTGGTCGGCATCTTCTACGGGGCGTTCGTGGCCCTGAGCCAGAACGACATGAAGCGACTGTTCGCGTATTCGTCGATGTCGCACTTCGGCTTCATCACCCTCGGCATCTTCGTCTTCACCAGCCAGGGCCAGACAGGATCCGTCGTCTACATGGTCGCCCACGGACTGTCGACGGCGGCACTGTTCCTCACCGCCGGCTTCCTGATGGACCGGTACCGCGGTTCGAGCCTGATCTCGGACTACGAGGGCGTCAACAAGGCCGCCCCCGTCCTCGCGGGCTTCTTCCTCGTCGCGGCTCTCTCGTCGCTCGCCCTCCCGGGCCTGGTCTCCTTCGTCGGGGAGTTCCTCGTGCTCCTTGGCTCCTTCGAGCGGTACGTGTGGGTCGGTGCGCTGGCCACGGTGGGCATCGTCATCACGGCTGCGTACGTGCTGCGGCTCTACCAGCGATCCATGACGGGTCCCCTCAAGCCCGAGCTCGAGGGCATGGGCGACCTGCGCGGTCGTGAGGTGACCGCGCTGGTGCCGATCGCGCTGCTGACGATCGTCCTGGGCGTCTTCCCGGCGCCGTTGCTCAACGTCATCAACCCGGCGGTCGACAGGGTCATGACGAGCGTCGGTGCGACCGATCCTGCCCCGACGGTCCAATCAGCCGGCCTGTCCACGGAAGGAGCCGACCAGTGAGCCCGCTCCTGGCGTCGGTCGGCGCGGAGACCGAGACGGCCTTCACCATGCCGTCCATCAACTACTACGCGATCGCGCCGATCCTCATCCTGTTCGGCGCGGCCGTCGTGTCCGTTCTCGTCGAGGCCTTCGTGCCCCAGCGTGGCCGGCGCCCTGTGCAGCTGGTCATCGTGGTGGGGTCGATCGTCGCAGCGCTGGCGGTCACCATCGACCTGCGCGGCACCCGCCTCGTCACGGGAGAGGGCGCGATCGCCGTCGATGGCCCCACCCTGCTGATGTGGGGGGCCCTGCTGGTGATCGGGCTCCTGGGCGCCCTGCTGATGGCCGAGCGATCGATCGATCCGCTGGGTGACGCCTTCGCGCCGCGGGCATCTGCCCTGCCCGGCTCGGAGGACGAGCAGGAGTTCACCCGCCGCGGCTTCCTCCAGACCGAGGTCTGGCCGTTCCTCCTGTTCGCGCTCACGGGCATGCTCGTGTTCGTCGCGTCGAACGACCTGCTCGTGATGTTCGTGGCCCTCGAGGTCATGTCGCTGCCGCTCTACCTGCTGGCCGGCATGGCGCGTCGTCGCCGGCTGCTGTCCCAGGAGGCGGCCCTCAAGTACTTCCTGCTGGGTGCCTTCTCGTCGGCGTTCTTCCTCTACGGGGCCGCGATGCTCTACGGCTTCAGCGGGTCCGTCAGCCTCGTCGCGATCTCGGACACCCTGTCAGCCAAGACGGGCGAGGGATCCCTCGTCGCGATCGGCATCGCCCTGCTCATGGTGGGCCTGCTGTTCAAGGTGGCGGCGGTGCCGTTCCACCAGTGGACTCCGGACGTCTACCAGGGCGCCCCGACCCCGGTCACCGGCTTCATGGCGGCCACCGTCAAGATCGCCGCGTTCGGTGCGCTCCTGCGGGTCCTGTACGTGTCCCTCGGCGGGCTGCGCTGGGACTGGGAGCCGATGCTGTGGATCATCGCCGCACTGACGATGCTGGTCGGATCGGTCGTCGCGATCACGCAGACCGACATCAAGCGGATGCTCGCGTACTCGTCCATCGCCCAGGCGGGCTTCATCCTCGTCGGCGTGGTCGCGGCGTCGCCCCAGGGCCTGGCGAGCGCGCTGTTCTACCTCGTGGCCTACGCCTTCACGACCATCGGCACCTTCGCCGTGATCACGATGGTGCGCGACGCATCCGGCGAGGCGACCCATCTGTCCAAGTGGGCCGGGCTAGGCAAGAAGTCCCCGGTCGTGGCGGCCGTGTTCTCCCTGTTCATGCTGTCGCTGGCCGGTATCCCGCTGACCAGCGGCTTCGTCGGCAAGTTCGGCGTCTTCGCGGCCGCGATCGACAGCGGTAACACGTGGCTGGTCATCGTCGGCGTCGTCGCGAGCGTCATCGCCGCGTTCTTCTACGTTCGCGTGATCGTTCTCATGTACTTCTCCGATCCGACGCCCGACACCGCTTCGGTTGTCATCCCGTCGGCCTTCACGACGATCGCGCTCACCGCCTCAGCGGTGATGACCATCGCTCTGGGTGTCTTCCCCCAGTGGCTGCTGGACATCATCACTCAGGCGGGCGTGTTCATTCGGTAGTACGTTGCTGGGATGAGCGACGCGCTGCTGGGGCTGCCGCTCCCGGATGCCGGGCTGGAGGCCCATCTGGTGTCCGGGCTGGAGCGCGTCGAGGATGGTCTTCGCGACGCGGTGGCCAGCGACGACCCGTTCGTGGCGGATGCGTCGCGCTATCTCGTCGATGCCGGAGGCAAGCGCTTCCGTCCCCTCCTGGTGCTGCTGGCGGCACAGCTCGGCGATGCCGACGCATGGGGAGTCGTCCCCGCGGGCGTCGTCGTCGAGCTCACCCATCTGGCAACGCTGTACCACGACGACGTCATGGATGAGGCCGCCCTGCGGCGAGGCGCACCGTCGGCGAACTCGCGCTGGGACAACACGATCGCCATCCTCACGGGCGACTTCCTGTTCGCGCGGTCGTCCAGGATCCTTGCCGACCTCGGACCCGAGGCCGTCCGGATCCAGGCACACACGTTCGAGCGGCTGTGCAAGGGCCAGATCCGCGAGACCGTCGGGCCGCGAGATGGCCAGGACCCGGTCGAGCACCACCTCGAGGTCGTGGCGGACAAGACCGGATCGCTCATCGCCGCGTCGGGTCGGTACGGGGCTCTCATGGCGGGGGCGCCCCCCGAGCACGTCGAGGCCATGACGCAGTTCGGCGAGCGGATCGGCGTCGCGTTCCAGCTCGCGGACGACATTGTCGACATCACCTCAGAGTCGATGCAGTCCGGCAAGACCCCGGGTACGGACCTTCGCGAGGGCATCCCCACGCTGGCAGGACTCATCGCCCTGACGAGCACGGATCCCATCGACGATCGGCTCAAGTACCTTCTCAGCCGACCCCTGCCGGATGATGCCGAGCACGCCGAGGCCCTCGCCCTGCTCCGGGCGCACCCCGCGATCGACGAGGCCCGCAAGCAGGCGCATGCCTGGTCGGACTCCGCGCGTGACCTCCTCGAGCCGCTTCCCGCGGGAGCCGCCAGGGATGTGCTCGCGCTGCTGTGCGACTACGTCGTCTCCCGCACAGGCTGACGCGGCGAGCGGACGGACCGGGCTCCCCGTACCTGCGGGCGGAGCCGGGCCGGCAGAAGTGGTCTAGATGACTGATACCGTCCCGGCATGCCCCGCACGGTCGTCCATGCCCCGGCTCGACCCATCCACGACCGGCCCACGTTCGTCGCCTACGCCTCGTTGGGCACGTGGTCGTGGTTCGTCTACGGCTTCGGTGCCAGCCTGGCCCTCCTTCGTGACGACCAGGGCACCTCGGCGTCGCTCGGAGGCCTGCACGGCACGGCACTGGCGGCCGGCGGGATCATCGGCGCCCTGCTCACCCCCCGGCTGAACCATCGCTTCGGGCGCGGGCCGGTTGCCAGGTTCGGCGCCCTCGGAGCTGCCGCGGGGATCGTGTGGTTCCTGTGGCCCGGAATGCCCGTGTCCGGGACCCTGACGGCGATCTTCGTGACCTGCTTCTTCGGGAACATCGTCGTCGTGGGTGTGAACTCCTTCCTGGCCACCCATCAGGGGCCCTCGAGCCCTGCCGCGTTCACCGAGAGCACCGGAGTCGCGGCCCTCATGGGCCTGCTCGCACCACTCGGGGTCGGTCTGGCGACGTCCAGCGTCCTGGGCTGGCGGGCCGGGCTGCTCGTGACCGTTGGCGCCTTCGTCGTCGTCGAGGTCGTACGAGGTCGTCACCTCGCGGTCTACGGAGGGGCCGGCCAGGTCAGGACGCGCCGTGAGACGGGATCGCTCCCGGCGTTGACGTGGTGGGCCCTTGTCGCCGGCATGTGCTACATCGGCGCGGAGTTCTGCCTCAGCCTGTGGGGGGTGGACCTGCTCCGCGAGAGGGCCGGGCTCAGCCCAGCCGCCGCAGCGGCCGGACTCAGCACCGTGACGGGGGGACTGTTCGTCGGCCGGGTCTTCGGGGTCAGGCTCGCCGAGCGGATCGCGTCCGAGCGGCTGCTCCGGCTGTCCCTGGTGGTCGGGGGGCTCGCGTTCGCGGCAGCGTGGATGGCGACCAGCCCGGCCGCCATCCTCGTCGCGTTGTTCCTCACCGGGGTGGGACTGTCCCTGTCGTGGCCGCTGAACATGTCCAGGATCATCCGGGCGGCTGCAGGCAACGCCGACCGCGCGGCGGCGCTGGCTCTGGCCTTCACCACGACGGCGATCGGCGTGGCCCCTTTTGCACTCGGCGCCCTCGCGGCGTCAGTCCACGTGCACACCGCATTCCTTCTCGTGCCTGCCCTGCTCCTGGTCACCTTGGTGCTCGTGGTCGTCCGGCCCGTCCCCGAAGGCTCGGAGAACCCGGCCTGACGGACGCCCCGTCCCCGGCGACGGTCAGTCGGGCTCGATGACCTCGAGGGCGTCGGTCGCGCTCGGCCGGCTGCGGGCGTTGCGCAGGCCGTCGACGCTCATCACGACAAGCGACGCCCAGACCAGCAGGAAGCCGATCCAGCGGGTGGTCGACATCTGCTCGCCGAAGACGAACACGCCGAGCAGGAACTGGAACACGGGGGTGAAGTACTGCAGGAGCCCAAGGCTCGACAGCGGGATCCGGGTGGCGGCTCCGCCGAAGGCCAGCAGCGGGATCGCGGTCACCGGCCCCAGGAGGACGAGAAGGATGACCCACGAGGGGTCCCCGGAGGTCATGGCGGACTCGCCCTGGAGTGCGAACCAGGCCATGACGAGCAGGGCCAGCGGCGCCAGCGTGGCGGTCTCGATGGTGAGGCTCTCCACGGAGCCGACGCCCACCTGCTTCTTGATGAGGCCGTAGATGGCGAAGGAGAAGGCCAGGACGAGGCTGATCCACGGCGGCCGTCCGTAGCTCACGGTCAGGACGGCGACGGCGGCCACGGCGATCCCCACGGCGATCCACTGGCCCCGTCTCAGGCGTTCCTTCAGGACGAGGACGCCGAGGGCGACGGAGACGAGGGGGTTGATGAAGTAGCCCAGCGAGGCCTCCACGACCTGGTCGCTGACGACGGCCCAGACGTACACGCCCCAGTTGAAGGCGAGGAACCCGGCGGCGATGGCCAGCCGGACGACGTTGCGAGGCACGCGCGCGCTGGACAGGGTCCTCGACCACGACCGGGTCATCGAGGTGAGGACGGCGAGGAACACCAGCGACCAGACGACCCGGTTGGCGACGATCTCAACCGGCGAGACTCCGTCGAGGAGGTGGAAGTACAGAGGGAAGAGCCCCCACAGGCCGTACGCGACGAAGCCGAGGAGCGTGCCGACCCCGGCCTGGGATGCCGGCAGGTGCGGTCGGCTCAGCTGACGGTCCACGTGTCACTGCCGTTCAGCAGCGACTGGAGATCGCCGACGCCCTTCTTCTCGATGACGTCGTCGATCTGCTGACGGGCCATGCGCCCGTACGAGGGGCGCTCGATGTCCCTGAAGACCCCGATGGGCGTGTTCTGCAGCGTGCGGGGGTTGGCCAGGCGGCTCAGGGCGAAGGCGAGTCCAGGGTCCTTCGCGTGTGCGTCATGCCGGATGATCGCGTCCTCGCCGACCTCGGCAACCGGAACGACCTTGATGTGTCCGTCCGCCGTACGAGTGACCCCCTTCTCGTTGTCGGCTCCGAACCGGATCGGCTCGCCGTGGACGAGCCGCATCATGGCGTCGTCACGGGAGTCGTTGTCCTTGAGCGGCTGCCACGCGCCGTCGTTGAAGATGTTGCAGTTCTGGTAGATCTCGACGAGGGCGGTGCCCTCGTGGCCAGCCGCCTGGCGGAGCACCTCGGTCATGTGCTTGCGGTCCGAGTCGATGGTGCGGGCCACGAAGGTGGCCTCGGCGCCGAGCGCCAGCGAGACCGGGTTGAAGGCGTAGTCGAGCGATCCCTCGGGTGTGGACTTGGTGATCTTGCCCTGCTCCGAGGTGGGGGAGTACTGCCCCTTCGTCAGCCCGTAGATCCGGTTGTTGAACAGCAGGATCTTCAGGTTCACGTTGCGTCGCAGGGCGTGGATGAGGTGGTTGCCCCCGATGGACAGCGCGTCGCCGTCGCCGGTGATGACCCAGATGGACAGGTCGGGGCGTGAGATCGCCAGCCCGGTCGCGATCGCGGGGGCCCGGCCGTGGATCGAGTGCATGCCGAAGGTGTTCATGTAGTACGGGAAGCGGGAGGAGCACCCGATTCCGGAGATGAAGACGATGTTCTCGCGGGCGAGTCCGAGCTCCGGCAGGAAGCTCTGGACGTTCGACAGGATGGAGTAGTCGCCGCAGCCCGGGCACCAGCGCACCTCCTGGTCGGACTTGAAGTCCTTCGCCGACAGCGGCAGCTCGGACTTCGGGACGAGGGAGAGGGCGGGGTAGGTGTCGGTCATGTCCTGTCTCACTCGGTCTCGTTGGAGAGGTCTTCGACGGCGGCGGTGATCGCCGCGCCCAGCTCGGTCGACTTGAACGGCATGCCGCGCACCTGGTTGACGCCTTGGATGTCGACGAGGAATCTC
Organism: Actinomycetes bacterium; assembly: GCA_024641635.1. Lineage (GTDB taxonomy): Bacteria > Actinomycetota > Actinomycetes > S36-B12 > S36-B12 > UBA10649. Next base: position 81,014 of record JAHECS010000004.1, read on the forward strand.
GCCCGTAGCAGCATGGACAGCTGGCCGAGGTTCATCTCGGGGACGAGCACCCGCTCATACGCGTTGAGGACGTCGCCCAGGTTCCGCGGGAAGGGGTTGAGGTAGCGCAGGTGAGCCTGGGCGACCTTGACCCCGGAGCGCCGGGTGACCTCCACGGCCGCGCCGATCGGGCCGTAGGTGGAGCCCCAGCCGAGAACGAGGACGCGGGCGTCCCCCGTGGGATCGTCCACCTCGAGGCCGGGAATGGTGTCCGCGATGGCGTCGACCTTCGCCTGCCTCAGCCGGACCATGCGGTCGTGGTTCTCCGGGTCGTACGAGATCGAGCCGGTGCCGTCGGCCTTCTCCAGGCCGCCGATCCGGTGCTCGAGGCCCTTCGTCCCGGGGATGGCCCAGGGTCGCGCCAGCGTCTCGGGGTCGCGCAGGTAGGGCCAGAACGACTCGGCGCCGTCCTCGTCGACGTGGTTCGGGCCGGTGGCGAAGTCGGGGTCGATGGTGGGCAGGGAGTCGACGTCGGGCACGAGCCAGGGCTCGGACCCGTTGGCCAGGTAGCCGTCCGACAGCAGGAAGACCGGCGTGCGGTACTCGATGGCGATGCGAGCGGCCTCCATGGCTGCGTAGAAGCAGTCGGACGGCGACTGCGGCGCGACGATGGGCACCGGAGACTCGCCGTTGCGACCGAACATCGCCTGGAGGAGGTCGGACTGCTCCGTCTTGGTCGGCAGGCCGGTCGACGGGCCGCCGCGCTGCACGTCGACGACCACGAGCGGCAGCTCGAGGGACACCGCCAGGCCGATGGCCTCGGACTTGAGTGCGATCCCGGGGCCGGAGGTCGTCGTCACCGCGAGGGCCCCGCCGTACGCGGCGCCGATGGCCGAGCCGACGCCGGCGATCTCGTCCTCGGCCTGGAAGGTCAGCACGCCGAAGCGGTGGTTCTTCGCCAGCTCGTGGAGGATGTCGGAGGCCGGGGTGATCGGGTACGAGCCGAGGAAGAGGGGCAGCCCCGAGCGCTTGGACGCTGCGATGAGCCCGAAGGCCAGGGCGGGGTTGCCGGAGATGTTCCGGTAGGTGCCGGCCGGCAGGGGAGCGGGGGCCACCTCGTACTGGACCGAGAAGGACTCCGTCGTCTCGCCGAACGACCAGCCCGCCTCGAAGGCTGCGAGGTTCGCGGCGAGGATCTCCGGCTTGCTGGCGAACTTCGACTTCAGGAACTCGCGCGTCCCCTCGGCGCCTCGCGAGTAGAGCCACGACAGGAGCCCGAGGGCGTACATGTTCTTCGCCCGCTCGGCCTCCTTCTTGGAGAGGTCGAAGTCCTTGAGCGCCTCCACGGTCTGCGAGGTCAGGGCGACCGCATGGACGTTGTAGGGCTCGAGCGAGCCGTCCTCGAGCGGGTTGGCCTTGTAGCCCACCTTCTCGAGGTTCCGCTTGGTGAACTCGTCGGTGTTGACGATGAGGTCGGCACCGCGGGGCAGGTCGGCGATATTCGCCTTGAGGGCGGCGGGGTTCATCGCCACCAGGACGTTCGGCACGTCACCGGGGGTCGTGATGTCGTGATCGGCGAAGGCGAGCTGGAAGGCCGACACCCCCGGCACGGTGCCTGCTGGCGCACGGATCTCCGCGGGGAAGTCCGGCAGCGTGGACAGGTCGTTGCCCAGTCCGGCGGTCTCGGAGGTGAAGCGGTCACCGGTGAGCTGCATGCCGTCGCCGGAGTCCCCGGCGAACCTGATGACGACGCGATGGAGGTTGACGACCTTCTTGGTCACGGGCTTCCTCAGTTGGGCGAAGGACTCGTTGGCTCCGGTCGTTCACATCGTGTGCTCGCGGCCGTGAAAGCTGTTTATTAGGACGTCCAAGGAGAATACACCCGCCGTCGGGCCGATGGGCAGGCGCCACGTGAATAGGGTGGCGACGTGATCGAGGGCCGCACCTATCGGGTTGCCGAGGCTCCCAGCCTGCGTGTGCAGGTGGCGAACCTCGGCCTCGCGTGCTGCGCGCTGGAGGTCGAGTCCGCGGTCCGGATGGGCCTGCTGATCCCCGAGGCGGAGTCGGACGGCCCCGCGGAACGCACCGTGCTCCTGGTGTCCGGCACGGTGACCGAGCCGCTCGTCCCCGTCGTCGAGGCTGCCGTGCTGTCCGTCCCGGGCGCGTCGGTGATGGCCTTCGGCGCCTGTGCGAGCACGGGGGGCCCCTACTGGGATGCGCCCACGGTGGTGAACGGGGTCGACCGCGTCGCGCCCGTGGACCGGTATGTCCCCGGTTGCCCGCCACGTCCGGACGCACTCATCGATGCGCTCGTGGGCCGCTCGGTCGTCGACGGAGGGTCGTCGTGACGACAGTCGACGCACGGGAGTGGGCAGGGGCACTGTCCGAGGCCGCATCGAAGGGCTACGTCTATCTCGACCTGCTGACGGCCGTCGACGACGGCGATCGGATCGACGTGATCGCCCGGGTGCTCGACCCGTCGACGATGGACGCCGTGATGCTGACGACGTCCGTCGCCTCGGAAGATCCACTCCTCCCGAGCATCGTCGCCAGCCACCCGGCAGCGGCCTGGCACGAGCGCGAGACCGCGGAGATGTTCGGCGTCACGTTCGCGGGCCACCCGGACCCGCGGCCCCTCATCCTTCGTTCCGTCCACGAGCGCCCGCCCCTGCGCAGGTCCACGCCACTCGTCGAGCGGCTCGCGACGCCCTGGCCTGCAGCCGTCGACCCGGCCGTCGAGCGCCGGCCCCGTCGACAGCAGCTGCCGCCCGGGGTGCGGACGGAGTGGGTGGACCAGCCGTGACCGCACTGCCCCGCAGGGGCGTCATCGCCCTCATTCCCGACGACTGCACCTCGTGCCTCATCTGCGTGCAGGAGTGCCCGACCTGGTGCATCTCGTTGGACAGCCACACTGAGCAGGTGGCCGAGCCGGGAGCTCGCCGTCCGCGCACCGTGAGCGTGCTGGACCGGTTCACGATCGATTTCGGGCTGTGCATGTACTGCGGCATCTGCGTCGATGTGTGCCCGTTCGACGCGCTGGCCTGGGCACCCGATGTCGACTACTCGGCCGCCAGCCGCCCCGGGCTGGTGCAGGACACCGGCACCCTCGCCTCGTGGAGGATCGATGACTGACCCTGTCACTCCGATGGACCCGATCGAGGAGCGGCGACTGGCCTCGGAGCTGTTCAACCACGTGTGGGCGCTGCTCGACACGCCCGAGCGCTCCCCCGAACTGGACGACGCGATGGTGCATGCAGCCCACGCGAGCCGGTGGCACTGGGGTCGGGTTGGTGGACCCGAGCAGTCCGCGGTCGGGGAGTGGCAGTGCTCCCGGGTGTACGCCGTGCTGGGTCGACCGGAGGCCGCCCTGCACCATGCGCGGCGCTGCCTGGAGCTCAGCGCCCTCGACGTGGTCGATCCCTTCGTCGAGGCCTCAGCCCATGAGGCGATGGCCCGGGCCCTCGCCCTTGCCGGCGACATGGACGGAGCCCGCGCCGAGCGCAACGCGGCCTACGCGATCGCGGTGGACCTCGAGGACGACGACGACCGCGGGGTCATCGAGAGCGATCTGGGCACTCTCCCGATCGACTGACGATCACGCTGCTGCGGCTCTGTGGTGCGTCGAGACACGAGCGAGGGCACTGCCGTGCCATGGTGAAGGACATGAGCGAGCGATCCGTGCCATCGAGTCCCGCCCTTGGGCGTGATTGGCGGGCATGGGCATTCGTCGCGTTGGTCGCGATCGTCGGCCTCACCGACGCCTTCCTTCCCAGCCCGGTGATCCTGATCGGCTTTCTCGTTCTGCCGCTGGTGGGCTCGGTGATCCTGGCCAACCCACGATTCACCGCCTCACTGACCATCCTGGCGATGGCCCTGATCCTCCTTTCCAGCCGCATGAACGACTATCCGGCGTCCGATCTGTGGCGCAGGGCCGCGGTCATCGCGATCACCGGCCTCATCGGGATGTTCCTGGCGGGGGAGGTGGCTCGCCAGCAGAACGAGCTCCGGACGGCCCGGTTGCGCGCGGAGGAGGACGAGGCGCAGGTACGCGCCACGTTGGACTCGCTGATCGACCCGCATCTGCTGCTGCGCGCCATCCGCGACGGCACAGGGCAGGTCATCGACCTGGCCTGTGTCGACGCCAACGAGGCGGCCTGCCTCGCCCTGGCGATCAACCGTGACGATCTGATCGGCTCGCGACTGCGCAGTCTGGATACGTCACCGGCAGGTGCGGCGTGGGCGGACCTCTACGCCCGGGCGATCGACGCCGGTGGCCCGCTCATCCTGGATGACTGTGCCGACCGCGGGGTGGCGTCGTCGGTTGCGCGGCGCTTCGACATCCGCGCGATCCAGCTCGGGGAGGCCCTCAACCTGACCTGGCGTGAGGTGACCGACCGGCATGCGCAGCAGGAGGCGCTGAGGCTCTCCGAGCGGACCTTCCGGCTGCTGGCGGACAACTCCTCAGACGTGGTCCTTCATGCCCGAGGGGACATCGTCGTGTGGGTGTCCCCTTCGATCGTCAGGACCCTCGGCTGGGAGCAGGACGAGTGGATCGGGCACCCGATCACGGATTTCTGGCACGTGGACGACCTTGCCGCGATGGAGGCGGCTCGAACGGTCCTTGAGGCTGGGGCCCCCGCCATCCTCAGATCGAGGTGCGTGGCCAAGGACGGGCGCTACCACTGGCTCGAGTTCCACGCGCAGCAGTTCCTCGACGAGTCCGGCGAGGCGGACGGCATCTCGGCGTCCTTCCGGGTGATCGACGACGAGGTGCTCGCTGAGCAAGAGCTCGAGCGAAGGGCCCGATTCGACGACCTCACCGGCGTGCTGAAGCGGAACGAGGCGCTGGAACGCCTGAACGACTTCGGCAGGCAGATGAGGCGCCCCGGGGACGTGTCGGCCGTCCTGTTCATCGACGTCGACTCGTTCAAGGAGGTCAACGACGGTCTCGGTCACGCGGTAGGCGACGTCGTTCTGCGCGCCATCACGTCCCGGGTCAAGGGCTGCGTTCGTGCGGGGGACACGGTGGCCCGCATGGGAGGAGACGAGTTCCTCGTGATCCTCGACGGGATCCACGCGGTGGACGAAGCGGCAGGCGTCGCGGAGAAGATCCGGGCGGCCGTGGCCGAGCCGATCGCCACGCGGGAGGGTGAGCTCGAGACCTCGGTCAGCATCGGCGTCACCTTGGTCGACCCGATCGAGACGGCGGACGCGATGATCGCTCGCGCGGACGAGGCCATGTACGAGGCGAAGAAGGCGGGGCGCAACCAGGTCGTCGTCGTCCCGATTCCCGGCTGAGCGCGGTCGCGGCATCCGATCCGAGCCGCGCTGCCGGGGCGGCGGTGTCAGCGGTAGTTGTCGAACTGCACGGCGAAGTCGAGGTCGGCACCGCGGACCAGCGCCTGAACGGCCTGGAGATCGTCGCGGCTCTTGCTGGTGACTCGCAGCTCGTCGCCCATGACCTGGGCCTTCACCGACTTGGGGCCTTCGTCCCGGATGAGCTTGCCCAGCTTCTTGGCCTGCTCCTGGCTGATACCCGCCTTGAACGTGCCGGCGATCTTGTACTCCTTGCCGGACGAGCGGGGCTCGTCCGCCTCGAAGGACTTCAGGCTGATGCTGCGCTTGATCAGCTTCTCGCGGAAGACCTCGAGTGCCGCCTTGGCGCGCTCCTCCGTGCCGGACGTGATCTCGACCGCCAGTTCGCCCTTCCATTCGACCGTCGTCCCGGTGTTCTTGAAGTCATAGCGCTGGGACAGCTCCTTCGCGGCCTGGTTGAGCGCGTTGTCCGCCTCCTGGCGATCGACCTTGGACACGATGTCGAAGCTGCTGTCAGCCATGGATCCTCCTCGGGTTCGCCGCCATTGTGTCAGCAGCAGTGCGCTGGCTCAGACCGGCTGGTCGCGCAGCACGGGAGCCGGGAAGGAGGGATCGGGCAGGTCGAGCTCCCGCGCAAGCCGGTGTCCGTCGAACACCGCCTCGGAGATCCAACGGGGGGACTGCGCGTCACCGATGAGATGAACAGCGTCGACGCCTGCCGTGCGGAGCGCGTCCGCATCCTGGGTCAGCGACCGGTGCAGCTCGTCGACAGGCACCTGGTGCGTGACGAGGACGAGGTCCTCAACCTCGAGCGTCCAGGGATCGCCGTACTCGGTCTCGCCGGTGATCCCGTCCGCCGATCGGGCCAGCACGGTGATTCCGGGGTGCATGACGACGCCGCTGTCGTGCAGGTGCTGGCGCAGCATCGGGCCCTCGAGAGTGCCGTCGGACATCGGCGAGACGACCGGATGGCTGGTCACGAGGTGGACGTCGTACCCCTCGGCGGCGAGAAGCTCGGCGATTCCGGGCGCGACGAAGTACCCGTCACAGTCGTACACGGCAACGCGCTGACCCCGCGGACGCTCCCCGGTCATGACCCGCTCGGGGGTGAGGGAGCCGGACGCGTTGTCGATGGCCCGGAGACGTCCTGGCTGACTTCCGTCGTCCGACCACCGGCTGCCGGTGGCGACGATGACGATGCTCGCCCCGTAGTCGAGCACGTCCCGGTCCGACAGGGTGCGTCCGGTGATGATCTCCACCGAGGGCAGCTGGTCCAGCTGGGTGCGGCGCCAGTCGACGATGCGTCCCCAGTCGCCGAGGGTGGGCAGCCGCCTCGTCCAGCGGAGGCGTCCGCCGATCTCGTCCTCCGCCTCCACCAGATGGACGGCAGCGAATCCGCGCTTGCCGAGGACCATGGCCGCCTCCATGCCGGCCGGCCCCGCGCCCACGATGAGCACGGTGCGGTCGGGGTCGCTCGTCTGGTCGAATCGCTCGGGGTGCCAGCCCCTGCGGAACTCCTCGCCCGCCGTCGGGTTCTGGATGCAGCCGATATGGCGGAAGTCCTCCTCCTTGAGGATGCAGACGTTCGCGCCCGTGCACTCACGGATGTCGCCGAGCCGGCCCTCGGCGATCTTGCGCGGCAGGAACGGATCGGCGATGGCGGGCCGGGCTGCGCCGATGAGGTCGAAGTCTCCCGAACGGATGAGCGCGGCCATCTGGTCCGGATTGGTGTAGCGGCCGACGCCGACGATCGGCTTCCGGGTCGCCTCGCGGACCCTGCGGGTCCACGTGAGCTGGTGGCCCTCGGGGTAGTACCGCGACGTGCCGGAGTCCTCCGGCCACGAGCCGACCGTCACGTCGAACAGGTCGACGAGGGGGTCGGCCATCCGAACGAACTCCAGCATGTCCTCGATGCGGACCCCCTTCACTCCCCGCCGGCCGTCGACGCAGATCCGGGTGGCGACGGCGCAGTCGTCGCCGATGGCCTCGCGCACCTGCTCGAGCGCCTCGAGGGCGAAGCGCGCGCGCCCGGCGAGGCCTCCGCCGTAGCCGTCCGTGCGCCGGTTGGTCCAGGTCGACAGGAACTGGGTCAGCAGGTACCCGTGGGCGCCGTAGACGTACACGATGTCGAACCCGGCGTCGCGGGCCCGTCGCGCGCCCGCGACGAAGTCGGACTGCACCCGCCGGATGTCGTCGGTCGTCATCTCCCGTGCCGTCGAGCCCCACGAGATGGCGGCGGCCGACTGGCTCGGCGCCATCCGTGGGTGCCTGCTCGACACGTTCTTGCTCGAGTTGCCTCCGTGGTAGAGCTCGAGCCCCGCGAGCGCGCCGTGTGCGTGGATCGCCTCGGCGGTGTACCGAAGGGCGGCCACATCTCGGTCGTCCCGGATGTACGCCGCAACGTGCGGCTCCTCGTCCGCGTCCGCGGACACGGGCGAGTACTCGACGCAGACTCCACCCCAGCCGCCTTCGGCCTTGATGCCGCGGAACGCCGCCTGCGTGCGGGGCTGGGACGATCCGAACCCCGAGGCGTGCGGCACCTGGTAGAAGCGGTTCGGCAGGATCTTCGGGCCGATCGGGACGGGCTCGAAGAGGATGGCGTGCCGCGGGTCCAGCATGGGCATACCCTCGCACGGTGACGTCCCGGGCGCTGCTGCTTGACCTCGACCGAACGCTCATCGACCTGCAGACGTACACCGACTACGCCGCGGCCCTCGCCGACGTGGAGGCGCTGCTCGGCACGTGGACTGACGCGGATGTCCCCGGCACGGACTGGGACCGGCCGACGCAGTCCTGCATGGCGGTCCTGCACTCACTGCTCGGAGACCCTCGGTGGCAGGACGTCAGCGCCGCGATCGCCCGCCACGAGAGAGAGGCCATCGGCGAGTCGCGGCTGATGCCGACGGTGGACGACGTCGTTGCCCGGCTGGTCCCCTTGCCCGTGGCCGTCGTCACGCTCCTCCCGGTGGACGTCGCCATCGAGGTCCTCGTGCGCCATGGGATCGGTGTCGGCGTCGGTCAACCGATCGATCTGGTCGTCGGTCGAGACCCGCGCGTCCGGCCCAAGCCGTGGCCCGACGGCCCGCTGGCGGCGTGCGACCGACTCGGCGCTCCGCCGGCGGGCGCCACCATGATCGGGGACTCGACCTGGGACCAGGAGGCCGCCGACCGGGCCGGGATCGCCTTCATCGGCGTGCCCAGCTCGCCGGTCGGGTTCCCGCCGGAGGTCCCCGTGGAGGGGACTCTCGCCGAGGCGGTCGACCGCGCCCTCGCGCCCTGAACGTGCCCCGGCGTCGCAGCCATGCGCGCTGTGTATCCTTCTGCGTGCACCACGGCAGGTTGCCCGAGCGGCCAATGGGAGCGGACTGTAAATCCGTCGGCTTTGCCTTCGAAGGTTCGAATCCTTCACCTGCCACGCACGAGGGCCCGGCTCCGTCAGGAGTCCGGGCCCTCGCCGTTCTCGACGTGATGCGCGCGGTCACGGGCTAGCGTTCGGGCATGGTCAGGCGGCTCGTCGAGGTGTCGGCGGGAGTCCACGTGGCCACCTCCCGCCGATACGTCACCACGTCGACCGTCCTGCTCGACGGCCGCGGCGGCGCCGTCGTCGTCGACCCCGCCTGGGACCCGGATGAGCTGGCCGCCATCCCGGCCGATCTCGCCGAGCTGGGGGTGTCCTGCGTCGCAGGGCTGGCTACCCACGAGCACTACGACCACGTCATGTGGCATCCGGATCTCGGGGATGTCCCGCGATGGTCGTCCCAGGGAACCGTCACCCATCTGGGGCAGGAGAGGGAGCGGCTTCTGGCGCCACTCTCCGAGTACCTGACGGCCGACCTCATCGACATCGCGGGTCGGCTCGAACCACTGCCGAGTGGGTCACTCCCCTGGGACGGGCCGCCGACGCGCTGCATCCAGCACGATGCGCACGCACCGGCCCACCTCGCCGTCCTCGTCGAGGACGCGGGCGTACTCGTCGCAGGCGACATGCTCAGCGACGTCGAACTGCCCATGCCGGAAGGCTCGGACCAGGCTCTCGACACCTACCTGACGGGGCTGGAGTCCCTGCGCGATGCGGTGGCCGCCAGTCGGATCCTCATCCCCGGGCACGGCACGCCGACGGACCGTCCGATGGCCCGCTTCGACTCCGATCGGCGCTACCTCGACGACCTGCTGAGCGGGCGGCCGTCGGACGACCCGCGCATCCTGGACCCGGACAACGCCGCCCTGCACGCAGCGAACCTGGCCCGCGCGGACGTCAGTTCGGGCCGGCGCTGAGCGCCTCCAGGGCACGCACGGCGTCGTCCACGCGGTCCACGGGGACCAGCAGGTGATCGTGGAAGTACCCGGCGATGACGTTGCACGAGACGCCGCCGTCGGTGAGCGCCCGGCTCACGGCCGCCGTCAGCCCCACGGCCTCGAGGGCGGAGTGCACCTGGAGGGTGATCCACCCGGCGACGAAGTCGTACGGCCATCCCTGCGCGTCCGCCGTCGCCCGGGTCACGACGCAGGTGACCCCCTCCTGCTCGCGGACGATCGCCTCGCAGTGGACAGCGGGGACATCCGTGAGCGAGACGAAGACGTACTCGCCGTCCCGGACGTCCGGCTGGATGGTTGCGACAAGTCGGTCGAGGTCGGTCTCGCCGCTCACGGGGAGACTCCTCTCGGTTGCTGCTGCGTGATGCAGTGGATGCCGCCGCCGCGGGCGAACAGCGGACGAGCGTCCACCAGGACCACCTCGCGTCCCGGATACGCCTCCCGGAGGATCGCGGCGGCCCTCTCGTCGCCCGGGTCGTCGAAGGCGCACAGGATGACGGCTCCGTTGCAGACGTAGTGGTTGATGTAGGAGTAGTCGACCCAGCCCTCGTCGTCGCGCAGAACGTCGGGGGCGGGCACCGGGATGACGCGCATGCCTGGCTGCGCCTCGAGCAGGGTGCGGACCTCGGCACTCACCTCGAAGTCAGGGTGGTCCGGGTTGCGCTGGTCGTGGACGAGGACGGTCGTGGCATCGGAGAAGCAGGCGACGATGTCGACGTGGCCCCGGGTCCCGAACTCGTCGTAGTCGCGGGTCAGGCCGCGCTCGAGCCACACGAACCGCTCGACGCCGAGGGTTCGGCCGAGCTCGTCCTCGACGGCCTGCTGGGTCCAGTCGGCGTTGCGCCCCTCCCCGAGCTGCACCGTGCGGGTCAGCAGGACCGTCCCCGCACCGTTCACGTGGATGCCTCCCCCCTCGTTCACCAGGTCGGACCTGATGAGGGGCGTCCCCGTGGTCGCGCACACGCGGTCGGCGACCTTCGCGTCCTTCTCCCACGATGCCCAGGGCTGGGCTCCCCAGCCGTTGAACACCCAGTCGACTCCGGCCAGGCCGCCGTCGGCGTCGAGGACGAACGTCGGTCCGATGTCGCGCATCCAGGCATCGTCGAGCGGGGCCTCGTCGGTGTCGACGCGAGGGTCGAGCCAGCTGCGGGCCATCGCCAGGTCGGCTGGTTGGACCACGACCGTGACCGGCTCGAAGTCGACGATGGCGTTGGCCACGGACGACCAGCACGCGCGTGCCTCGTCGGCCTCCGCCTCCGTCGCGCCCAGCGTGTAGCCGGATGACGGCCAGGCCATCCAGGTGCGGTCATGCGGCTCCCACTCCGCGGGCATGCGCCAGCCGGTCACGGCAGGTCCAGCGGATAGTGCACGCCGGTCAGGTCCTCGCTCACGCGCCACAGCCTCTCAGCATCCGGCCTCGAGAGTGCCTGCTTCTTGCGGTCCACCAGCCGTGGATAGCCGCGTTGCTCGAGGAAGCCGTCGGGGCCGACGTAGCTGTCACCGGGGATGCCCGGGGCGGTCGCGGCGAACAGGACGGGCAGCGCGCCCATCTCGGCGGGCTGCCCGATGAGGCGGTTCGCGAACTCGATGGGTCCCGCGATCCACTGCTGTCCGCTCATCGCCGGCCCGACGCCCTGGAGGTTGGTGGCTGAGTAGCCGGGGTGGGCCGCCATGGCGAGGGTCGACAGTCCGTTCAGGTCGAGGCGCCGCTGCAGCTCCGACGTGAACAGCAGGTTGGCGAGCTTGCTCTGGCCGTACGCGCGCCACGGCTGGTAGCGGCGGGCGCCCATGAGGTCGTCGAAGTTCATCCGCCCGAACCGGTGGGCTCCTGAGGACACCGTGACGACACGTGACCGGGGCCTGGCGACCAGTGCCGGCAGCAGGAGTCCGGTGAGGGCGAAGTGGCCCAGGTGGTTCGTGGCGAACTGCATCTCGTAGCCGTCGACCGTGGTGCGTCGGGGGATCGCCATGACGCCCGCGTTGTTGACCAGCAGGTCCAGGCCGCCGGGGTGAGCCTGCGGCCAGGCGCGCGTGAAGGACCGGACCGATGCGAGGTCGGCGAGGTCGAGTTGCTCGACGGTCACCCGGGCGCCCGGGCTGGACGCGAGGATCCGGCCCAGGGCCGCCTCGCCCTTGTCCGAGTTGCGAACCGCCAGGGTGACGTCGGCGCCACGGTGGGCGAGCGCGTCCGCCACATGGAATCCGATTCCGGAGTTGGCTCCCGTCACGATGGCCGTCCGGCCGGTGAGGTCGGGAAGATCGGCGGCTTTCCAGCGCAGGGGATCGGGCATGAGCCCTAGTCAATCGGGCGCATGAACCCGGCGTCTCGCCGGGCCTGACCATCGCGGACCGGCGCCCCGGACCTCGATTTCACGCGGGCATCCGCGCTTGTGTACGCTTGCGTGGCTTTCCGCCCCTTTAGCTCATTGGTAGAGCGCTCCCTTGGTAAGGGCGAGGTACCGGGTCCGATTCCCGGAAGGGGCTCGATGGGGTGAAAGTGCCTCATCGCGGCGGGGTAGCTCAGTTGGTAGAGCAAGCGGCTCATAATCGCTGTGTCGCCGGTTCAAGTCCGGCCTCCGCTACGCAGGACCAGCACGACCATCGCTCGGCAGGGGTTGCCGGCACCACACGAAAGAGGAAGACCAGTGGCCAAGGCAACGGACGTCCGTCCCAAGATCACGTTGGCGTGCGAGGAGTGCAAGCACCGCAACTACATCACCAAGAAGAACCGTCGCAACGATCCCGACCGGCTCGAGGCGAAGAAGTTCTGCCCCAACTGCAAGAAGCACACGAACCACAAGGAAACCCGCTAGCCGGTCGCCGGGCATGGCGCTGAATCCGGAGTTCGAGGGGCGGGTGTACCCGCCGAGTTCCTCCTACGTCGTGGGGCGGGAGAAGGTCCGTGAGTTCGCCTCCGGCATCGGGGACCTGAATCCGGTCTTCCATGACGTCGAGGCGGCGCGCGCGCTCGGCTATCTCGACGTCGTCGCGCCCCCGACGTTCGCCGTCATCATCTCGATGAGAGCCAGCGGCGCGGTCGTTCGCGATCCCGAGCTGGGCCTGGACTACTCGCGGGTCGTGCACGGCGAGCAGCGTTTCGAGTACGCGCGTCCGATCGTCGCGGGCGACGAGCTCGTCGTGACCACGACCATCGAGAGCATCCGGACGGCCGCCGGCAACGACATGATCATGACCCGCGGCGACATCGCCACGGTCGATGGCGAGCACGTGGTCACCACCCGGGCACTGCTGGTCTCGCGCGGGCCGGAGGGGGAGTAGCCGTGGGTTCCCTCATTGCCCGGTCCGACGTCGCGGTCGGTACCGAGCTGCCCACCCAGTCCTTCACGGTGACCCGCGGCGACCTCGTCCGCTACGCCGGGGCGTCCGGCGACTTCAACGTCATCCACTGGAACGAGCGCGTCGCGATCTCTGTGGGACTGCCCAACGTGATCGCCCACGGCATGCTCACCATGGCGCTCGGCGGACGGGTCGTGACGGACTGGATCGGCGACCCCGGCGCGCTGGTCTCCTACTCGGTGCGCTTCACGCGACCGGTGGTGGTCCCCGACGACGATGCCGGCGCGACGGTCGAAGTGTCCGGAAAGGTGTCCGCCATGCACGACGACGGCACGGCGACGGTGACCCTCACCGCCCGGTTCGAGGGGTCGACCGTGCTGGGCAAGGCGCAGGCCGTCGTCCGGCTCTCCTGACCCCCGACCGCGCGGCGTGAATCACCTAGGGTGACGCACGTGCCGACGACCCCGCTGCTCGCCGAGCGCACGACACTGCGCGTGGGCGGCCCCGCTCGGGAGTGGATCACCGCGACGACCGAGGACGAGCTCGTGTCCGCCGTCCGCCGCTGCGACGCCGAGGGGATTCCGGTCCTCCTCGTCGGGGGAGGCAGCAACCTGCTCGTCTCGGACGCCGGTTTCGACGGCACCGTGGTGGAGATCGCCACGAGGGGCGTGCAGGCTGAGCCGGTCACGGAGAGCGGTGGCGAATCCGTCCTCATCCGGCTGTCGGCCGGTGAGCCGTGGGATGACGTCGTGTCGCGCGCCGTCGCCCGCGGATGGACGGGGATCGAGGCGCTGTCGGGCATCCCGGGTCGCTCGGGGGCGACGCCCGTGCAGAACGTCGGTGCCTACGGCCAGGACGTCGCCCAGGTGATCTCGTCGGCGCGCGTGCTGGATCGCACGACGGGACGTGTCGTCGACATGGCTGCGTCGGACTGCGGCTTCGGCTACCGGTCGAGCCTGTTCAAGCGCCAGCCCGGCCGGTGGGTGGTGCTGGAGGTGGCCCTCACGCTCGGCAGCGACGGCCGCAGCCCGGTTCGGTACGCCGAGCTGGCCGACGCCCTGGGCGTGTCGGTCGGTGATCGGGTCGACGTCGCGGCGATCCGCGGCGCCGTTCTCGCACTTCGGGCCCGAAAGGCGATGGTGCTCGACCCTGCCGATCCGGACACCTGGAGCGCAGGGTCGTTCTTCACCAACCCGGTGCTGGGTGCCGACGCAGCGGTGGACGTCCCGGCCGAGTGCCCCAGGTATCCGGCCGAGGATGGCGTCAAGCTGAGCGCGGCGTGGCTGATCGAGCACGCGGGCGTCACCCGTGGCTACTCGATCGGGGGTCGGGCGGCCGTGTCCGCGAAGCACACGCTGGCGTTGACGAACCGGGGCGGGGCGACTGCCGCCGAGATCGTCGACCTCGCTCGCGACGTGCGCGACCGGGTGCGGGACCGCTTCGGGATCGAGCTCGTTCCGGAGCCGGTGCTGGTCGGCGTCAGCCTCTGACGCCCCACCCCCGAACCGCCCCCCGAACCGCCCCCCGAACCGCCGAGAGGCACGCTGTGGTCGTGAAACGGACCCGTTTCACGACCACAGCGTGCCTCTCGGCGGGGTGGCGCGAGGGGGCTCCGGCTACTCGGCCTCGGACAGCAGGGCGGCCATGCGCCCCACGCCCTCGGTGATGTCGGCATCCGAGGTCGCGTACGACAGCCGCAGGTATCCCGGGGTACCGAAGGCCTCACCCGGGACGACCGCGACCTCGGCCTCGTCGAGGATGACCGCCGCGAGGTGCGTGGACGACTCGATCGTCGTTCCCCTGAGCCTTCTCCCCACGAGTTCCTTCACCGACGGGTACACGTAGAAGGCACCCTCCGGCATGGGGCAGGTCACGCCCGGGATGGCATCGAGCAGGCCGACGATCAGCTGCCGGCGCCGATCGAACGCGACCCGCATCTCGTCGACGGCGGAGAGATCGCCCGACACCGCGGCCAGCGCGGCGATCTGGGACACATTGGCGACGTTCGAGGTCGCGTGCGACTGCAGGTTGGTCGCCGCCTTGACGACGTCCTGCGGCCCGATCAGCCAGCCCACCCGCCACCCGGTCATGGCGTAGGTCTTGGCGACGCCGTTGACGACGACGCAGCGGTCCTGGAGCTCCGGCACGAGGACGGGCATCGACGAGAACTCGGCGTCGCCGTAGACGAGGTGCTCGTAGATCTCATCGGTGACGACCCACAGCCCGCGCGATGCGGCCCACTCGCCGATGGCGCGGACCTCGGCGGTCGGGTACACCGCTCCCGTCGGGTTGGACGGTGACACGAACACCAGGATCTTGGTTCGCTCTGTGAGCGCCGCCTCGAGCTGCTCCACGGTGGCCCGGTAGCCCGAGGTCTCGTCCGTCAGGACCTCGACGGGCACCCCGCCTGCGAGCCGGATCGACTCCGGATAGGTCGTCCAGTACGGGGCGGGCAGCAGCACCTCGTCGCCCGGATCGAGCAGGGTCGCGAACGCGTTGTAGAGGGCCTGCTTCCCGCCGTTCGTGACGAGCACCTGGCCGGCGGCCACGTCGAGGCCCGAGTCGCGGAGCGTCTTGGCCGCGATGGCCTGCTTGAGGTCCGGGAGTCCGCCGGCCGGCGTGTACCGGTGCCAGCGTGGATCGGAGCAGGCGGCGATGGCGGCGTCGACGATGTACCCGGGAGTGGGGAAGTCGGGCTCGCCGGCCCCGAATCCGATAACCGGTCGCCCGGCCGCCTTCAGGGCCTTGGCCTTGGCGTCCACTGCGAGGGTGGCTGACTCGGTGATGGCGGCGATGCGACGGGAGATGCGATCGGTCATGGGTCCATCCTTCCAGCCCGGTCGCGAGCACCCCGCCGAGCCCTCCTCGGCCCGGATTGGACCGGCCCGATGCGGCCAACGTAGACTGCCCCTCCGCGGAAGTAGGTGGGCGCAAGCCTGCCCTCCCGTCGACGGTGCCGCCCAACCACGGCTCCGAAGGGTCGTAGCTCAACTGGTAGAGCACCGGTCTCCAAAACCGGCGGTTGGGGGTTCAAGTCCCTCCGGCCCTGCGAACGGACGAAGAAGGACGAAGGAGAGTAGGACGGCATGACAGACACCGGTGCCCTGTCCGACCGCGGGTCGGAAGGCCGTGGCCGCAAGGACCAGGGCCAGGGCAACGTGTTCTCGCGTCTTGCCCTGTTCATCCGGCAGGTCGTGGCCGAGCTCCGCAAGGTCATCTGGCCGACCCGCAAGGAGCTCATCGCCTACACCACCGTCGTCGTGTTCTTTGTCCTGATCATGGCCGGGATCATCGCCGGCTTCGACTATGTCTTCACCAGGGGAGTGCTGTTCATCTTCGGATGACGCAGCCTTCCGCTTCCCCACTCACGACCCGAGGAGATTGACCACCGTGTCCGACCAGGACCTCACGACCCCCACGACCGATCCCTTCGCCACGGCTCCTGCCGACGTCGAGGCCGTCGTGGACGCCGTCGACGACTCGACCGTCGAGGCCGAGGAGATCGCCGAGGTGTCGGAGGAGCTCGCCGAGGCCGAGGTTGTCGTGGAGGCGGAGGAGCTGGCCGACGCGGCGGAGGAGCTGGCCGACGTGGTCGAGGAGCTCGCCGAGGCCGAGGTTGTCGTCGCGGCGGAGGAGATCGCAGAAGCCGCTGAGGCCGAGGAGGAGGAGGACGAGGACCCGGTCGCTGCCTTCCGCGAGCAGATGCGCATCGCGCCCGGTGACTGGTACGTCATCCACTCCTACGCGGGCTATGAGAACAAGGTCAAGGGCAACATCGAGACCCGCATCACCACCATGAACATGGAGGACTACATCTTCCAGGTCGAGGTGCCGATGGAGGAGGTCACGGAGATCAAGGGCGGCGTCCGCAAGCTCGTCCGCCGCAACAAGTTCCCCGGGTACGTCCTGGTTCGGATGGATCTCACCGACGAGTCGTGGGGCGCCATCCGGCACACCCCCGGCGTCACCGGCTTCGTCGGGCACGGCCACCAGCCCGCGCCGCTGTCCCTGGACGAGGTCGTCGGCATCCTGGCCCCCACGCCGGAGAAGAAGGCCGCCGCCGCCGGTGCCGCTGCCTCCTCCGGCGGAGCCGCCCCTGCCGAGCAGGTCGAGGTCGACTTCGCCGTCGGCGACTCGGTCACGGTCGTGGACGGCCCCTTCGCCACCCTCCACGCCACCGTCTCGGAGATCAACATCGAGGCGCAGAAGGTCACCGGCCTGGTCGAGATCTTCGGTCGCGAGACCCCCGTCGAGCTGGCCTTCAACCAGATCGTCAAGAACTAGCACGACCCCTGGGGGCGCCGTCCCCGGGGCAACGACAACGAAGGACCCGACACACCATGGCACCGAAGAAGAAGGTCGCCGGCCTGATCAAGTTGCAGATCCAGGCGGGCGCGGCAAACCCGGCGCCGCCCGTTGGCCCCGCTCTGGGTCAGCATGGCGTCAACATCATGGAGTTCTGCAAGGCCTACAACGCGGCCACGGAGAACCAGCGCGGCAACGTGATCCCGGTTGAGATCACGGTCTACGAGGACCGGTCGTTCGACTTCACCCTGAAGACGCCGCCGGCCTCGCGACTCATCCTCAAGGCCGCGGGCCTCGAGAAGGGGTCCGGCGAGCCGCACAAGGTCAAGGCAGGGTCGATCACCAAGGCCCAGGTCCGCGAGATCGCCGAGACCAAGATGCCCGACCTCAATGCCAACGACGTCGACGCCGCGATGAAGATCATCGAGGGCACCGCACGCCAGATGGGCATCACGGTCAAGGCCTAGCATCACCCCGGCCGCTCGCGGCCGATCAGCACGACACCTGAAGAGTCCACCACCAGTGGGAGAGCCAGCGCGGCTCACACACCACGCCCTGCGAAGGAGCAGAGATGAAGCGCAGCAAGGCCTACCGGGCCGCAGCAGAGAAGATCGACCCCGCAGCGCTGTACGCGCCGCTGTCGGCGGTCCGCCTGGTCAAGGAGACCACGGCCACCAAGTTCGACCCGACTGTCGAGGTCTCCATGCGCCTCGGCGTCGACCCCCGCAAGGCCGACCAGATGGTGCGCGGCACCGTCAACCTTCCGCACGGCACCGGCAAGACCGCACGGGTCCTGGTCTTCGCCAACGGCGAGAAGGCTGATGAGGCCCGCGCTGCGGGTGCCGACTTCGTCGGCGGCGACGACATGATCGACAAGGTCAAGGGCGGCTGGACCGACTTCGACGCGGCCGTGGCCACGCCGGACCTCATGGGCAAGGTGGGCACGCTGGGCAAGGTGCTCGGCCCGCGCGGTCTCATGCCGAACCCCAAGACCGGCACGGTCACGATGGACGTCGCCAAGGCGGTCAACGAGATCAAGGGCGGCAAGATCGAGTTCCGTGTCGACAAGCACTCGAACCTGCAGTTCCCGATCGGGAAGGCATCGTTCACCGAGCAGGCGCTCGTGGAGAACTACGCTGCCGCCCTCGACGAGATCATGCGCCTCAAGCCGAGCGCCGCAAAGGGCCGCTACGTGCGCAAGGCGACGATGTCGTCGACGATGGGTCCGGGCATCCCTGTCGACCCGAACCGGGTGAAGGACCTCCTGACGGAGGACGACGCGTAGGCCTCAGCACCGCACGTCACGATGGCCCGGCACCTGTGGTGCCGGGCCATCGTGTTCGACAATTGCCTCGTTCTCTTGCATGGCGCTCGTGACGGCTACAGACTGTCGCTCGTCCAGCAGGGTCGGGTCGGCCCGGCCGTCGGGAAAGGGGTGTGCGCGTGGCCGAGACGAACGCGGGCGACCTTCTCGAACTGGATGACATCAAGGTCAAGCTGAGCGGACTCCAGATCCTCGACGGGGTGACCATCCGAGTCCCTCGCGGCCTCGTCACCGGGCTCATCGGGCCCAATGGCGCCGGGAAGACCACCGTCTTCAACGTCATCAGCGGCTTCGTGAAGCAGGACTCTGGCTCGGTCACCTACGAGGGCAGGAAGCTGCGCCACATCAAGTCGCACCACCTGGCGAAGATGGGCATCTCCCGCACGCTGCAGGGCGTCGGGCTGTTCGCCAGTCTCACAGCCCTCGAGAACGTCATGCAGGGCGGGTCGTCACGGCTGAGGTCGGGGATCCTGTCCGAGTCGTTCGCCATGCCGTGGACCGACGTCGAGCAGGAGCGTCTGCGCGTCGATGCGCTGGCGGCCCTCGACCGGCTGGGCATCGCCGACCAGGCCGAACGCCTCCCCAGCGAACTCCCGTACCCGATCCAGAAGCGTGTCGCCCTTGCCCGAGCGCTCATGCCGAACCCGAAGCTGCTGCTGCTCGACGAGCCGGCGGGCGGTGTGAGCGCTGGGGACATGGCTGAGCTCTCGTCGCTCATCCGCAGCTGGGTGCCTGAGCGATCCGTCCTGCTGGTCGAGCACCACATGGAACTGGTCATGGCGGTCTGCGACCTCATCTGGGTCCTCGACGCGGGGAAGGTCATCGCGTCGGGCACACCGGACGAGGTACGAAACGACCCGGCCGTGCTGGCGGCCTATCTCGGCGAGGAGGGGGCGGCCTGATGCTGTCGATCTCCGGCCTCTCCGTCACGTACGGGCCCGTCCACGCGCTCACCGATGTCTCCCTGGAGGTTCCTCGCGGGGAGGTCACGGCGGTCATCGGTGCGAACGGTGCGGGCAAGTCGACGCTGATGCGGACCCTCGCCGGCCTCGTCAAGCCCGTAGCCGGCACCGCGACCCTGGACGGCAACTCCATCCTCGGGCACAAGCCGGAGGACGTCGTCCGGATGGGCGTGGCGCTGGTCCCGGAGGGTCGATCGACGGTTCCGGAGCTGACCGTGGACGAGAACCTCCGGCTGGGCGGGATGTGGCGCAGCAAGTTCGAGAGGGCGGGACTCAACGCGGAGTTCTACGACATGTTCCCCGCCCTGGCCCAGCGGCGGAACAGCCGGGCGGACACCCTCAGCGGCGGGGAGCGACAGCAGCTCGCCATCGGCCGTGCGCTCATGTGCGACCCCCAGTGCCTGCTCCTCGACGAGCCGTCGCTGGGCCTGGCGCCACTGATCGTGACCCAGATCCTCGAGCTCGTGAACCGGCTGGCGGTAGAGGTCAACATCGCCGTGCTCCTCGTGGAGCAGAACGCGGTCACGGCCCTCCGCGTCGCGCACACCGGGGTCGTCCTGAACCTGGGCCAGGTGGTGATGTCCGGCAGTGCCGCGGATATCGCCTCCCACGAGGAGCTGCGCCATGCGTATCTCGGGTACTAGGAGCCGGTCATGACGCAGCTCATCGACTACCTCCTGGGCGGACTCGGCTCCGGCATGATCATCGCGCTCATGGCGCTGGCGCTCGTCCTGACGTGGCGTGCCACGCGGGTGGTGAACTTCGCCCAGGTGGGGCAGGCAATGTTCACCACGTTCGTGGCCCTGACGATCCAGACCCTGACCGGCTCGTGGCTGGTGGCCCTCGTCGCCGCGATCATCGCGGGAGCCCTGCTGGGCGTCATCGTCCAGTACCTCGTGCTGCGTCCCGTGAGGCGCATGGACACCTCCGGGGCCATCATCGCGACCTTCGGCGTGCTCATCGCGCTGCAGGCGGCGGCGGGGATGATCTGGGGCGGCGACAGCCAGGCGTACCCGCAGCCCTTCGGGAACACCGCCCTCACCGTGTTCGGCCGGGAGTGGCCGGTGTCCGCCTATGACCTCGTGGTCGTCGGGTTCGGGGTGGTGCTCGTCGTGGGGCTCACGCTGCTCTTCACCCGGACCGACCTCGGACTCGCGATGAGGGCGACGGCCTTCAATCCGGAGGTGGCCCGACTGTCCGGGGTGCGGGTGAGCCGCACGCTGACGATCGGCTGGGCGCTGGCGGGCATCGTCGGTGCCGTCGCCGGAGTCCTGGTGGCCCCGACCTCCGCGATCTCGCCGAACAGCTTCGACATCCTGCTGGTGTTCGCCTTCACGGCGGCGGTCATCGGCGGGTTGGACAGCCTCGTCGGCGCTGTCTCGGTCGGCATCTTCACCGGCCTGGTCCTGTCGGTTGTGTCCGGCTACAGCGACTCGAGCAATGCCCCCGTGGTGGCACTCTTCCTGCTGGCCCTCAACCTCGCCCTCAAGCCGGAGGGCATTTTCGGCCACAGCAAGGCCCGAGCGGTCTAGGGGGGACGCATGCGTGATCTCATGCGCCTCCCTGGCGCTCGGCTGGTGCTGCATGCGGCGATCGCCATCGGCGCCTGGCTCGCCCTCACCTGGGTGAATGGCGCCGTCGACCCGTTGATGAACTACTACATCGCCCTCGTTGCCATGTACGCGACGGCCATGTTCGGCATGGTGATCCTCGTCGGCCTGTCCGGGCAGGTGTCCCTCGGCAACGGCGCCCTCATGGCCGTGGGCGGCTACGTCTTCGCCCTGACCACCCTGAACTGGCAGACCATCCCCTTCACGGTGATCCCGATGAACGGCATCTGGGCGATGCTGTTCGCCGCTGTTGGCGGAGTGCTCTTCGGCCTGTTGATCGGCGTCCTCGGTGCTCGACTGAGCGGCCCCTACCTCGCCGGACTGACGCTGGGCATCGCGGTGGGCATCCCAGCCATCGCGAATCGCTTCCCCGAGCTCCTGGGGGGCGAGACCGGTCTTCAGCTGACCGTGCCGTACCCGGATGGCGGCTACGCGCCCGTCGTCGAGGAGGTCGACCAGCAGTTCGTCGAGGAGCTCCCGACCGGTCAGGACGAGCTGCCCACTGGCCAGGACCCGCTTGCGTCCGACGGTTCGGGTGACCTGCTGACGTCGGACAACTTCCCGTCGGGGGATGCGTCGGTGGCGCCGGACGATCTGCTGACGTCGGACAACTTCCCGTCGGGGGATGCGTCGGTGGCGCCGGACGATCTGCTGACGTCGGACAACTTCCCGTCGGGGGATGCGTCGGTGGCGCCGGACGACCTGCTGACGTCGGACAACTTCCCCTCCGCGACCCCGGATGCGTCCGCGTTGCCGCTCGACCCCGGATCCACGGACGTGAGCGGGGTCGACGTGAGCGGGGTCGACGTCGGCTTCGTGCTCGAGCGCTGGCAGGCGTCCCTCGCCGTCGCCGTCGCCTGCATCGTCGGCTTCCTCGCACTGAACCTCGTGCGCGGGCGCCAGGGGCGGGCTTGGCGGGCCGTGCGCGACGATCCGGTGGCGGCCGCAGTATCGGGCATCTCGCCCGCACGCTCGAAGGTGTCCGCATTCGTCGTGAGCAGCCTGTTCGCCGCCCTGGCCGGGGCCGTGTTCGCCCAGATCCTGGCCTACGTCGGTCCGGGAGCGTTCGGGCTCGGTCTGTCCCTCTCCCTCCTCGTCGGCATCGTCCTGGGCGGGCGGTCGTCCCTGGTCGGCGCCGTCATCGGGGCCGTCCTCCTCGTCTGGCTCCCGGAGTTCGTGCTGTCCCTGTCGAATGACCGTGGCTGGGAGGAGCAGGTGACGAACAACGCGCCCAACCTCATCTACGGCCTGCTGGTCGTCCTCGTCGTCCTCGTGGCTCCGGGCGGGATCGTGGGAACCCTGCAAGCGCTTGTAGGCAAGGTTGTTCGACGAGCCCGCAAGGCCGGGTGACCCCAATGTGTTGCAACCCCGGCTCGCGCTGACTAGCGTCCGCACCACCTGCGTCGCAAGGTCGTGCGCGGCATGTCGTATACATGCCGCTGAGTCGGCGTCCTTGGGGCGCGGGGGCGATCGGCGTCGCCAGCACGCCACCTTGGGAGAGGCAGATCTGTGAGCAAAGTCCTTGTGACCCGCGTGGTCACGTTCGGAGTCGTGACCGGCCTCGCGCTGGCCACCGCAGCACCGTCGGGCGCGGCGGTCGCTACCGCTGACCCGGGGGTCAGCTCGAACCAGATAGTCATCGGCACGACGACACCCCTGACCGGCCCTGCCTCTCCGGGCTACAAGGATGTCGCCCCGGCCGCACAGGCCTACTTCAACTACGTGAACGCGAACGGCGGAATCAACGGCCGGAAGATCAAGTACGTCGTCAAGGACGACCAGTACAACCCGGCGAAGGCCAAGAGCGCGACCAGCGAGCTCATCCTCCGCGACAAGGTCTTCACCATCTTCGGGGCGCTCGGCACCCCCACGCACTCCGCCGTGGTGGCCGACATCAACCGGCGAGGCATCCCGGATGTGTTCGTCAACACCGGCTCGTCGAACTTCGACAACCCGCGCAAGTACCCGACGACGTTCCCGTACTTCCCGTCCTACGTCGTCGAGGCCAAGGTCATGGCCTCGTACATCCAGGGCGACTCCGCCCTCAACGCCAAGAAGCGCTGCCTCTTCTACCAGGACGGCGAGTTCGGCGACAACGCCGAGAAGGGCTTCAACGCGGCCGGCATGAAGTTCGCCACGACCGTCTCCTACTTCTCCGGGCAGCAGGTCGCCCCGTTCACCTCGCAGATCACCAAGATGAAGTCCGAGGGCTGCGATCTCGTCGTCTTCTTCGGAGTGACCTCCGCGACCGCCCAGATGCTCGGCACCTCGGCCAAGGCAGCCTTCCGGCCGACCTGGATGATCACGTCCGTCGGGTCCGACCCCACGGTGCTCTCCGGCACGCTCGGCGCGGCCACGAACCAGCTGCTCAACGGCATCTACACGCCGAGCTTCCTCGCTCCGATCCAGGACACGAAGAACCCCTACGTGAGCCAGATGAAGGTCATCGCCGACAAGAACCGCCTGCCGTGGAACTTCTACACCTACTACGGCATCAACACGGCGTACGTGCTGGCGCAGGCGCTCAAGGCGGCGGGTCCGAACCTGACCCGCAAGGGGCTGATCAACGCCCTGCAGACGAGGGCGTCCAGCTTCCGCTCGGCGGCGGTCGTGCCCATGGTGATCAACTCCCGCTCGCATCAGGGCCTCACGGGCTACTACATGGGCAGGTACAACACCTCGGGTCAGGTGCTGCGACTCACCAGCTACATCCTGGTGGCCAACAGCGCCTCGACCGGCAAGGCCAAGAAGACCACCTTCCGCCCGGGTGCCCCCACCCGCAAGCTCCTGCCGTAGATGAGGACTGACATGAAGACAACGTTCACCCGCCGCGTCGTCGCGGCGACAGCGGCGGCAGGGCTCCTGCTCGTCGGAGTCCCGGCCCTGGCGCCGGCAAACGCCGCGTCGTCCGCCTGCGGTCTCGGCAAGACCTGCGAGGGCTCGCTCGCGGGCCCTCTAGGGGCTTCGCCCTACACGATCCAGATGCCTAAGAAGTTCAACGGCACCGTGCTCGTGTACTCGCACGGATACCGCATCGGAACCCCGATACCAGCGGCGCTGGCCGTCCCCCTCGGGTTCGACAAGGATCCGGCCTACGACCAGATCTCCTTCCCGCTCTTCAAGGAGTCGCTCGGCTCGGACGTGGCCTACATCGGCTCGAACAGGGCCGACGTCGGACCGAGTGACGTGGTCGAGAAGAACCTCCTGGCGAAGGGGTATGCGCTCGCCGGCACCGGGTACGCCCGACAGGGCTGGGCTGCGGCCGAGGGGCTCGAGGCCAACCAGAACCTGCTCAAGGCGATCGACAAGGGTGCCATCAAGGGCGTGAAGAAGACGCTGCTGTGGGGCAGTTCCCTCGGCGGCCTCATCGCGGCCACCACCGCGGAGCGCACACCGGGCTCTGTCGACGGACTGCTGCCGATGTGCGGCGTGCTGGCCGGCCCCGAGCAGGCCTTCGGCAGCGCGATGTCGGTGCTGTACTCGTGGAAGTCGCTGATCGCGCCGAGCCTCAAGGTGGCCAACTACAGCGGCTACACCGAGGCGCTGACGGATCTCGGTACCGTCCTGACGACCCTCCAGAAGGTCTCCGGAGACACATCGCTCGTGTCGAGCGTCGGCTACCCCGTCGCCCAGGCGAACCTGCTGGCCGGCCTCCTGGGCGGCCTGCCGACGAAGTCCCAGGCGTTCGATGGTCAGACCCTGAATCCCTTCGCGGATTCCCAAGGGACCGCGGCGGCCATCGCCGGCGGATACTCGTTCGTCTCGGCTGGGCAGAGCTCGGCGGCGGCCATGCTGCAGAACGTCGGCGGCGCGGCAGCGCTCGGCATCCTGGGGCGTTACGAGCTCGAGCAGCGCATCCGGCTCACGGCGGGCATCCTCCCGGCGCAGAACGCCAACTTCAACAGCAACGTCAAGGTGTCCTACTCCAGGCTGCTCACACAGGAGCAGCGCGGAGAGTTCGGCGACACGCTGAACGCGTCGACGGTCATGCCGAACCTGATGAACGCGATGCTGGCGACCCTCGACTCGACCAAGGGCAGCACCTCGGCGCGCTTCGTGGCCAGCCCCAAGGCCGTCAAGGCGGTTCGCGCTCTCCCGGCGCCCACGGGCAAGTACGTGGCCCCGACGCTGATGCTGTCGACCCAGTACGACCCGATCGTCCCTGCCGGCAACACGCAGTGGTACTTCGACCGCGTGTCGGCCTCGGCGAAGAAGAAGGGTGCGTCCTCGTCGGTCGCCCAGTACTACACCGAGCCGCCGCTGAAGGGCTGGGAGGTCTACGACGAGGGTGCCAAGGGGCCGAATGCCGCCGCCAGCACCGCCGCCGCGACCTCGGGCGTCGGCCACTGCAACTTCGCGATCAAGAACGGCGTGCAGATCACGAACGCGGTGAAGGGCCTCGAGCTCCTCGTCAAGGGCGCCTCTCCCAAGGTGGTCAACCGACTCATGTGGAAGACCCCGGGCGTCATCGCCGACGAGTTCTTCGAGCCGGAGCGGCTGAAGCGACCTGATCTGGCCAAGTAGCCGGATGATCGGGGGCGGGGCCGATTTGGTCCCGCCCCCGAACCTCCCGTACGCTTCCCCCTACCGAAGACCGCTGGTCGCCGGCAGCAGGAGACTGCAGCCGGTCGAAGGCCCCGCGAAGGCGGGCGGCCCGCGCAGGTGAACGAGCAAGGCCTCTGGTGGGCTCATGAGCCCACCGTCGCCCCGCCCCGTGCGCCTGCGCCGGGGCGTTCTGCATTCTCGGGGCGACATGAAAGGAGCCTCATGGCCCGGCCGAACAAGGCGAGCACGATCGCCGAGCTCGCCGACCACTTCCGCGAGTCCAACGCGGCAGTGCTCACCGAGTACCGAGGTCTGACCGTCGCGCAGCTGAAGACGCTGCGTCGCTCGCTCGGATCCACGGTCACGTACGCGGTCGTCAAGAACACCTTGACCAAGATCGCCGCAAAGGACGCCGGGGTAACCGGCGTCGACGATCTCCTCGCTGGTCCGAGCGCCATCGCCTTCGTCAAGGGTGATGCGGTCGAGGCGGCCAAGGCGATCAAGACCTTCGCCAAGGAGAACCCCGCCCTCGTCATCAAGGGCGGCTACATGGACGGAAAGACCCTCAGCGCCGCTGACGTCCAGAAGATCGCCGACCTTGAGTCGCGCGAGGTGCTCCTGTCCAAGCTCGCCGGGGCCATGAAGGCGAAGCAGTCGCAGGCAGCCGCCCTGTTCGCTGCTCCGCTCTCGAAGGCCGCGCGCGCCCTGGGCGCCCTGCAGACCAAGCTCGAGGCCGATCCGTCGGCCGCGGCTGCTGCTCCCGCCGACGCTCCGGCAGACGCCGTGGCCGAGGAGACCCCCGCCGACGCTCCGGCAGACGCCGTGGCCGAGGAGACCCCCGCCGAGGCACCCG
Organism: Actinomycetes bacterium; assembly: GCA_024641635.1. Lineage (GTDB taxonomy): Bacteria > Actinomycetota > Actinomycetes > S36-B12 > S36-B12 > UBA10649. The sequence goes on from JAHECS010000004.1 coordinate 107,519, forward strand.
CCGAGGCACCCGTCGAGGCTGCGGCCGAGGCGACCACCGAAGAGACCGCCGAGACGACCGATGTCGTCGAGGAGACCACCGAGGGCTGAGGCCCACCCGGCCCTCGGCCGGATCTACCTGAAAGGACGCCATCATGGCGAAGCTGAGCACCGACGAGCTGCTGGACGCGTTCAAGGAGATGACGCTGCTGGAGCTCTCTGATTTCGTGAAGATGTTCGAGGAGACCTTCGACGTCACCGCGGCGGCCCCTGTGGCCGTTGCCGCTGCTGCCCCCGCGGGCGGCGCCGGTGGTGGCGAGGCCGCTGCCGAGCAGGACGAGTTCGACGTCGTCCTCGAGGCTGCCGGCGACAACAAGATCCCGGTCATCAAGGAGGTGCGCGCGCTCACCAGCCTGGGCCTCAAGGAGGCCAAGGATCTGGTCGAGGCCGCCCCCAAGGCGGTCCTGGAGAAGGTCAACAAGGAGACTGCCGAGAAGGCCAAGGAGGCCCTCGAGGGCGCCGGCGCCAAGGTCACCCTCAAGTAGTCCACCGCGCTCACGCGCAACGAAGGAGGGCCCACCCCGATCGGGGTGGGCCCTCCTTCGTCGCTTGACGCCGCTACTCGACGAGCATCGGCGGATGGTCCTTGTCGTGATCCGAGCGCAGGTGGACGTCCTTCAGCATGAGGGCGAACACGAACCCGACCACGAGGATGGGGACGGCCGCGAGGAACACGGTGCCCAGGGCGCCGGTGAACGCCTCGAGCACCAACGGCCGGACGCTGTCCGGCAGGGCAGCGATATTGGACATGGCACTCGTCATGCCGTCGATCTGGGCGCCGGACGCCGATCCGGCGGGCAGCGTGGCCATCAGCTCGGCGGTGAGCCGGGAGGTGAGGATGGCTCCGAAGAGCGCCGTTCCGATCGTCCCGCCCACGGACCGGAAGAAGGTCGATCCGCTGGTGGCCACCCCGACATCACGCGGATTGACGGAGTTCTGCACGGCGATGATGAGCACCTGCATGACGTTGCCGATCCCCACGCCGAGGATGAACAGGTACACGGCCAGCTGCCAGTACGGCGTCTGCACCTCGATCGTCGACAGCAGGAACATTCCGATCGCGGCCAGTGCGGTGCCGATGATCGGGAAGATCTTGTATCGACCGAGGTGGGAGATGAGGCGGCCCGACACGATCGAGGCGATCAGCAGGCCCGCCATCATGGGCAGCAGCTGCAGCCCGGCCTCGGTCGGCGACGATCCCTGGACCAGCTGCAGGAACAGCGGCATGAAGACGATGGCGCCGAACATCGCGAGCCCGACGATGAACCCGATGATGCTGGAGACGCCGAACACCTGGTTGCGGAACAGGCCCATCGGAACGATGGGCTCCGGGACGCGCAGCTGCCGTCGGACGAAGACGGCGAGCAGGGCAACCGTCAGGACTCCCATGCCGAGGATGGCGGGGGACAGCCAGTCGAAGCGCTGCCCGCCCCACTCGAAGATGAGCAGGAGTGCGCTCACGCCGGCCACGAGGAGTGCGGCGCCCAGGTAGTCGACGACGTGGTTCACGCGTCGCTGGGGCACCTGGAGGACCAGGGTGATGACGACGAACGCCGCGATGCCGATCGGCAGGTTGATGTAGAAGATCCAGCGCCACGAGAGGCTGTCCACGAAGAACCCCCCGAGCAGCGGGCCGGCGACGCTGGCGATGGCGAACACCCCGCCGAACAGTCCCGTGTACTTACCGCGGTCGCGCGGCGGGATGATGTCGGCGATGACGGCCATGACGAGAACCATGAGGCCACCGCCGCCCAGGCCCTGGATCCCTCGGGTGACGATGAGCATCCCCATGGACGTCGACGCGCCGGCAAGCAGCGAGCCGGCCAGGAAGATGACGATGGCCGCCTGCAGCATGATCTTTCGGCCGTACAGGTCGGAGATCTTGCCCCAGATCGGGGTCGAGGCGGTGGACGCGAGCAGGTAGGCGGTGACGACCCACGACAGCTGCGCCAGTCCGTTGAGGTCGCTCGTGATCCGCGGCAGGGCCGTGGAGACGATGGTCTGGTCGAGGGCCGCCAGGAACATCGTGAGCATGAGCGCCGTCATGGTCAGGCCGAGTCGCCCGCCGTGGATCAGCTCATGGTCCGGAGCCCCCTCGGAGATGAGGGTCGCCTCGGGATCGGGAGTGTCCAGGGGATCGGGCTCGTCCACGCGGCTGGTGGTCGGCAGGTCGGTCATTCGGGGTTCCTGTCCTGGGCGGTGAGCCCGTCAATGAAGCTGTGGAGGAGTCGGGCGAGAGTCTCGACGTCGTTCTCGGGCCAGCCGCTGATCGCTGCCTCGAAACGGCCCACTCGGTCGGCGACCATGACGGCAACCGCCGCCTCACCCGACGGGGTGAGCCGAACCAGCTGAGCTCGGCCGTCCGCCGGGTCGGTGTCGCGGGCCACGAGGCCATCCCCCTCGAGGGTGCACACGTGGCGACTGACCGTGGACTGGTCCAGGTGCAGTGCGTCGGCGAGCTCGGCCGCCCTCACGGGGCCTGTCACGGACAGGCGGACGAGGACGGGCATGGTCGCGGACGGCTCGCCGTGGTCACGACGGAGGGCGTAGATGACGTCGAAGAGGGCCCCGACCAGCTCGGCCGCGGCGGCGTTGGAGGCCGCCGCCGTCACGCTGGCTCGCGCCGCAGCGGTGTCGGACGGAGAAGTTGCTTGCATCATGCAAGTATTCCACGGACCCCGTCAAAGCGGAAATCACGGTCACGGCTGGATAACACCCGGGTACGAAAAGGCCCGCTGTGCTTGACCTTTGGCCGCAACCGCGTCACCATCGGCGTGCGCACGATTGATTCGTGCGGCTGGTCCCAGGGCTACCGCCCGCATGACGAGGATCCGCCAGAGGTGCTCGGCGCAGCAACGCTGTCGCCGCCGAGCCGCCTCGGACCGGATCGAGGGCATGCGCCGCCATAACCCCGGGTTGGACAGCGGTGTGCCCGATGGGTAGACTGCCGCTTTGCGCTGCCCTCCAAATCTCTGACCCCGACCTGCCATGCCGTGTGAGCGGATTTGACAGGCTGGGTGGCCGAGGCGTGGGCGCAGCGCGTCAGAGATGAAGCGCACCGTGGAAGGAACTGATCTTGGCCCCCTCGCGTTCCGACGTAACGCCCCTCTCCCCGGGTCTCACCCGGGTGTCCTTCGCCAAGATTCGTGAGCCGCTCGCGGTTCCGGATCTGCTCGCCCTTCAGACCGCGAGCTTCGACTGGCTCCTCGGAGGCGATGAGTGGCGCGCCCGGGTGGACGCCCAGATCGCAGCTGGGAACACCGAGATCCCCCAGGCCTCCGGCCTCACGGAGATCTTCGAGGAGATCAGCCCGATCGAGGACTTCGCCGGATCCATGTCGCTGTCCTTCCGCGACCACCGGTTCGAGCCTCCGAAGTACACCGTGGACCAGTGCCGCGAGAAGGACTTCACCTACGCGGCGCCGCTGTTCGTCACCGCCGAGTTCATGAACAACGAGACCGGTGAGATCAAGTCCCAGACGGTCTTCATGGGCGACTTCCCGCTCATGACCGACAAGGGCACGTTCATCATCAACGGGACCGAGCGCGTGGTCGTCTCCCAGCTGGTCCGTTCGCCTGGGGCCTACTTCGAGCGCTCGGTCGACAAGGTCACCGACAAGGACGTCTACGTCGCCAAGATCATCCCCAGCCGCGGTGCCTGGCTCGAGTTCGAGATCGACAAGAAGGACCTGGTCGCGGTCCGCGTCGACCGCAAGCGCAAGCAGCCGGTCACGGTCCTGCTCAAGGCGCTGGGCATGACCCACGACGAGATCGTGGAGCGGTTCGGCCAGTACGAGACCTTCATGGCCACGCTCGAGAAGGACAACATCGGCAGCCAGGAGGATGCGCTCCTGGACATCTACCGCAAGCTGCGTCCGGGCGAACCGCCGACCGTCGAGAACGCCCGCAACCTCCTCGACAACTTCTACTTCAACTCCAAGCGGTACGACCTGGCCAAGGTCGGTCGCTACAAGGTGAACAAGAAGCTGGGGCTGGACCTCCCGCTCGAGCAGAGCGTCCTGACCCTCGAGGACATCGTCGCGACGATCGAGTACATCGTCCGCCTCCATGCCGGCCTGGTCACGATGGACGGACCTCGCGGCGAGGTGGTCTGCGAGACGGACGACATCGACCACTTCGGCAACCGTCGCCTCCGTACGGTCGGCGAACTGATCCAGAACCAGATCCGCACCGGGCTGTCCCGCATGGAGCGCGTCGTTCGCGAGCGCATGACCACGCAGGACGTCGAGGCCATCACGCCGCAGACCCTGATCAACATCCGCCCGGTCGTGGCGTCGATCAAGGAGTTCTTCGGCACCTCGCAGCTGTCCCAGTTCATGGATCAGACCAACCCGCTGTCCGGTCTGACCCACAAGCGTCGCCTGTCGGCCCTCGGCCCCGGTGGCCTGTCCCGCGAGCGGGCCGGCTTCGAGGTGCGAGATGTGCACCCGTCGCACTACGGACGCATGTGCCCGATCGAGACTCCTGAAGGCCCGAACATCGGCCTGATCGGCTCCCTCGCGACCTACGGGCGCATCAACGCGTTCGGCTTCGTCGAGACCCCGTACCGCAAGGTCGTCAAGGGCAAGGTCACGGACCAGGTCGACTACCTGACCGCGGACGAGGAGGACCTGCACGTCATCGCGCAGGCCAACACGCCGCTCGCGGCGAACGGACAGATGTCCGAGGATCGCGTCCTCTGCCGCCGCAAGGGTGGCGAGGTCGACTACGTCCCGCCGACCGAGGTGGACTACATGGACGTGTCGCCGCGCCAGCTCTGGTCGGTCGCGACGGCGATGATCCCGTTCCTCGAGCATGACGACGCGAACCGCGCCCTGATGGGCTCGAACATGCAGCGTCAGGCGGTGCCCCTGCTCCGCGCCGAGGCCCCGCTCGTCGGCACGGGCATGGAGTTCCGCGCTGCCTACGACGCGGCCGACGTCATCAAGGCCACCAAGGCCGGCGTCGTCTCCGAGGTGTCGGCCGAGGCCGTCACCATCGCCAACGACGAGGGCGGCTACGACCTCTACCGGCTCGAGAAGTTCCACCGCTCGAACCAGGGCACCTGCTTCAACCAGCGCCCCATCGTCAGCGAGGGGGAGCGGGTCGAGCAGGGCCAGGTCATCGCTGACGGCCCCTCGACCGAGCTCGGCGAGATGGCGCTCGGCCGCAACCTCCTCGTGGCGTTCATGTCGTGGGAGGGCCACAACTACGAGGACGCCATCATCCTCAACCAGCGCCTGGTGCAGGACGACGTCCTCTCCTCGATCCACATCGAGGAGCACGAGGTCGACGCCCGCGACACCAAGCTCGGGCCCGAGGAGATCACCCGCGACATCCCGAACGTCTCGGAGGAGGTGCTCGCCGACCTCGACGAGCGCGGCATCATCCGGATCGGCGCCGACGTCGTCCCCGGTGACATCCTGGTCGGCAAGGTCACGCCCAAGGGCGAGACCGAGCTCACCCCGGAGGAGCGCCTTCTGCGCGCCATCTTCGGCGAGAAGGCCCGCGAGGTCCGCGACACGTCGCTGAAGGTCCCGCACGGCGAGTCCGGCAAGGTCATCGGCGTCCGGGTGTTCGACATCGACGAGGGTGACGAGCTTCCGCCAGGCGTCAATCGCCTCGTGCGGGTCTACATCGCCCAGAAGCGCAAGATCACCGAGGGCGACAAGCTCGCCGGACGCCATGGGAACAAGGGCGTCATCGCGAAGATCCTGCCGCCGGAGGACATGCCGTTCCTTGAGGACGGCACGCCCGTCGACGTCGTCCTCAACCCGCTGGGCGTTCCCGGCCGCATGAACATCGGCCAGATCCTGGAGACGCACCTGGGCTGGGCGGCCGCGGCAGGCTGGGATGTCGACGCGACCGATCCGCGCGCTGTTCGCATGCCGGACGAGGTCAAGAGCGTGCCGCGCGGCACGAAGGTGGCCACCCCGGTGTTCGACGGTGCCCGTGAGGACGAGCTCTCCCTCGTGCTCGACTCCACGCGCCCGACGAACGACGGGCTCAAGCTCGTCGGTCCGGACGGCAAGGCGCACCTGTTCGACGGCCGCAGCGGCGAGCCCATCCCGGGCCGCATCGCAGTGGGCTACATCTACATCCTCAAGCTGCTGCACCTGGTCGACGACAAGATCCACGCGCGCTCGACCGGCCCGTACTCGATGATCACCCAGCAGCCGCTGGGCGGCAAGGCGCAGTTCGGCGGTCAGCGGTTCGGCGAGATGGAGGTGTGGGCACTGGAGGCGTACGGCGCCGCCTACGCCCTGCAGGAGCTCCTCACCATCAAGTCCGACGACGTGCTCGGTCGCGTCAAGGTCTACGAGGCCATCGTCAAGGGCGAGAACATCCCCGAGCCGGGCATCCCGGAATCGTTCAAGGTTCTCGTCAAGGAGATGCAGTCCCTGTGCCTGAACGTGGAGGTGCTGTCCAGCGACGGCATGTCCATCGAGATGCGCGACAGCGACGACGACATCTTCCGCGCTGCCGAGGAACTCGGCATCGACCTGTCGCGGCGTGAGCCGAGCAGCGTCGAGGAGCTGTAGCCACCTGGCTGCAGACATGGCACCCACGAACTGACCGAGACCAAGACAAGCGAAGGACACCCAACGTGCTCGACGTCAACTTCTTCGACGAACTGCGCATCGGCCTGGCCACGGCGGAGGACATCCGCACCTGGTCCTACGGCGAGGTGAAGAAGCCCGAGACGATCAACTACCGCACGCTCAAGCCCGAGAAGGACGGCTTGTTCTGCGAGAAGATCTTCGGGCCCACCCGCGACTGGGAGTGCTACTGCGGCAAGTACAAGCGCGTGCGCTTCAAGGGCATCATCTGCGAGCGCTGCGGCGTCGAGGTCACGCGTGCCAAGGTGCGCCGTGAGCGGATGGGCCACATCGAGCTGGCCGCCCCCGTCACGCACATCTGGTACTTCAAGGGCGTGCCGAGCCGGCTGGGCTACCTCCTGGACCTGGCTCCCAAGGACCTCGAGAAGGTCATCTACTTCGCGGCCTACATGATCACGTGGGTCGACGAGGAGGGCCGCCACGAGTCGCTGCCGCAGCTGGAGAAGCAGCTCGGCATCGAGAAGAAGCAGATCGCCGACCGTCGTGACAACGACATCGAGCAGCGTGCGCAGAAGCTCGAGACCGATCTCGCCGAGCTCGAGGCCGAGGGCGCCAAGTCCGACGTTCGCCGCAAGGTGCGCGAGTCCGGCGAGCGCGAGATGGCCTCCATCCGTCGCAAGGCCGACACCGAGATCGAGCGACTTGACCGGATCTTCGATCGCTTCCGCACCCTCAAGGTCCAGGACCTCGAGGGCGACGAGATGCTGTACCGCGAGATGCGTGACCGCTTCGGTCGCTGGTTCGACGGCGGCATGGGCGCCGCGGCAATCCAGAAGCGACTGGAGTCGTTCGACCTCGAGGCGGAGTCGACCGTTCTGCGCGACGTCGTGACGAACGGCAAGGGACAGAAGAAGACCCGTGCGCTCAAGCGCCTCAAGGTCGTCCAGGCCTTCCTGAACACGACGAACTCCCCGCGCGGCATGGTCCTCGACGCCGTTCCGGTCATTCCGCCGGACCTGCGTCCGATGGTCCAGCTCGACGGTGGCCGCTTCGCCACCTCGGACCTCAACGACCTGTACCGCCGGGTCATCAACCGCAACAACCGTCTCAAGCGCCTGCTCGATCTCGGGGCGCCGGAGATCATCGTCAACAACGAGAAGCGCATGCTCCAGGAGGCCGTCGACGCACTGTTCGACAACGGCCGTCGTGGCCGTCCCGTCACCGGGCCGGGCAACCGCGCGCTCAAGTCGCTGTCCGACATGCTCAAGGGCAAGCAGGGACGCTTCCGTCAGAACCTCCTCGGCAAGCGCGTCGACTACTCGGGCCGCTCGGTCATCGTTGTCGGCCCCCAGCTCAAGCTGCACCAGTGCGGCCTGCCCAAGCAGATGGCGCTGGAGCTGTTCAAGCCGTTCGTCATGAAGCGGCTCGTGGACCTCAACCATGCGCAGAACATCAAGAGTGCCAAGCGCATGGTGGAGCGTTCGCGTCCCGTCGTGTGGGACGTGCTGGAAGAGGTCATCGCCGAGCACCCGGTCCTCCTGAACCGGGCGCCCACGCTGCACCGGCTCGGGATCCAGGCCTTCGAGCCACAGCTCATCGAGGGCAAGGCCATCCAGATCCACCCGCTGGTCTGCACGGCGTTCAACGCCGACTTCGACGGCGACCAGATGGCGGTCCACCTGCCGCTGTCCGCTGAGGCCCAGGCTGAGGCTCGCATCCTCATGCTGTCGAGCAACAACATCCTGTCGCCCGCGAACGGTCGGCCGATCACGACGCCGACCCAGGACATGGTGCTGGGCATCTACTTCATGACGTCGCAGATCGACGGTGAAGCCGGCGAGGGCAACTCGTTCTCCTCCGTCTCCGAGGCCCTGATGGCCTTCGAGGCCGGGGTGCTGTCGATCCAGGCCAAGGTGCGGATCCGCATCACCGAGGGCCTGACGCCGCAGGGATTCGAAGGGCCGGAGGGCTGGGAGCAGGGCGATCCGTTCATGCTCGAGACCACGCTCGGCCGGGCCATCTTCAACGAGGCGCTTCCCGACGACTACCCGTACGTCAACGTCCAGGTCGACAAGAAGGTCCTTGGCCAGACGGTCAACCGTCTCGCCGACATCTACCCCAAGGTGGAGGTGGCCGAGACCCTCGACCAGCTGAAGGCTCTGGGCTTCCACTGGGCGACCCGCTCGGGCGTGACCATCTCCTTCTCGGACGTCATCGCGCCACCGGCCAAGGCCGGGATCCTCGCGGGTGCGGAGGAGAAGGCCGACAAGGTCCAGAAGCAGTACGAGCGCGGCCTGATCACCGACTTGGAGCGTCGCCAGGAGCTCATCGAGATCTGGACCCGGGCGACCGACGACGTGGCGAAGGCGATGCAGGAGAACTTCCCGCGCACGAACCCCGTCCACATGATGGTCGACTCCGGCGCACGCGGTAACTACATGCAGGTCCGGCAGATCGCCGGCATGCGCGGCCTGGTGGCCAACCCGAAGGGCGAGATCATCCCTCGTCCGATCAAGTCGAACTTCCGCGAGGGCCTGTCGGTGCTGGAGTACTTCATCTCCACGCACGGCGCTCGCAAGGGCTTGGCGGACACCGCGCTCCGCACGGCGGACTCCGGCTACCTGACGCGTCGTCTCGTCGACGTGTCGCAGGACGTCATCATCCGCGAGGTCGACTGTGGCACCGATCGTGGCGCTCAGGTCGTCATCGGTGAGACGGTCGAGGGCACGTTGCAGCCGGTCGAGAACCTCGACACTGCGGTCGCATCGCGGACCCTGGCTCGCGATGTCGAGGTCGACGGCACGGTCGTCGCCCCGGCAGGGGAGGAGCTCACCACCCCGCGCCTGGAGCAGCTCGTGGCGCAGGGCGTGGAGAGCATCCGCGTCCGTACCGTTCTCACCTGCGAGAGCGCCGTCGGGACCTGTGCCATGTGCTACGGGCGCTCGATGGCGACCGGCAAGCTGGTCGACGTGGGCGAGGCCATCGGCATCGTCGCTGCGCAGTCGATCGGCGAGCCTGGCACCCAGCTGACCATGCGTACGTTCCACACCGGCGGTGTCGCCGGCGAGGACATCACGCACGGCCTGCCCCGCGTGGTCGAGCTGTTCGAGGCCCGCACCCCGAAGGGCAACGCCCCGATCGCCGAGGTGAGCGGCCGCATTCGCATCGAGGACACCGACAAGACCCGCAAGATCGTGGTCGTTCCCGACGACGGCAGCGAGGAGATCGCACACCCCGTCTCGAAGCGGTCGAAGCTGCTGGTGGAGGACGGACAGCACGTCGGCGTCGGCGAGCAGCTCATGGCCGGTGCGGTCGACCCCAAGGTCGTGCTCCGCATCCTGGGCCAGCGCAAGGTCCAGGAGCACCTGGTCGACCAGGTGCAGGAGGTCTACCGCTCGCAGGGCGTGTCGATCCACGACAAGCACATCGAGGTGATCGTGCGCCAGATGCTCAAGCGCATCATCATCGTCGAGTCGGGAGACTCGGAATTCCTCGCTGGTGAGCTCATCGAACGCACCTACTTCGAGGGGGAGAACCGGCGAGTGGTGGCCGAGGGCGGTCACCCCGCGTCGGGGCGTCCGGAGCTGATGGGCATCACGAAGGCGTCGCTTGCGACCGAGTCGTGGCTCTCTGCCGCGTCGTTCCAGGAGACGACCCGCGTGCTCACCGACGCGGCCATCAACGCCAAGAGCGACCCGCTCCTCGGCCTGAAGGAGAACGTGATCCTCGGCAAGCTGATCCCGGCGGGAACCGGCATGCCGGTGTACCGGAACGTCCGGGTGGAGCCCACCGAGGAGGCCAAGGCGGCGATGTACGCCAGCTTCGGCAGCTACGAGGACCTCGACTACAGCGCCTTCGGCGCAACGTCGGGCGCGGCCGTGCCGCTGGAGGAGTTCGACTACCGCGGGTACAACGCGTAGTCACGCACGTCACGAGGAGGGGTCGGGCTGTGCCCGGCCCCTCCTCGCATGTCCGGGCCCCATCGACCTACAGGCGAGGAACGTGAGGAACGTGCGGCTTTCGTGAACGTGGGCGGGCTGCGGCCGCGTTCCTCTCGTGGATCGAGAGGAAGTCCTCGGACTTGAGAGCCGGCAGGCGCCTCGCCGGAAGCCTCCCGAGAACCTCGTGCGGTGTCCTTCTCCTTACACGCCGGCTCCACGCCGGCCTCGCTGACTGGGAGAAGAAGTGACGTCCACGGCCGCCAAGACCTGGAAGCCCACGTACAACGCACCTTCGCGCAAGCGCCTCAATGTGATCGTCCGCGCGGCTGTCGCGACGTCGACGATCGGCGGAATGATGCTGACGGCAGCGCCGGCCTTCGCCACCCCGTCTCCCAAGCAGGACATGTGCCACGCCACAGGGTCGGGCGGTTGGGTGTCGATCACCGTGAACACGTCAAGCGTCGATGAGCTAAACGAGAGCGCCGCAAATGGGCACGGCAGCCATTCCGGCGACATCATTCCGAGTTTCCCCTACATGGTGACCCCTCGCGGCAAGGGCGCTCCCGAGCCGTACGAGGCTGTCTTCCTCGGACTGAACTGGGATGCCGAGCATGAGGCCATCTTCAAGAACGGCTGCGCGGTCGTTCCGCAGTCCGAGGGTGACGAGCAGTCCGGTGGCGAGCAGTCCGGTGGCGAGCAGTCCGGTGGCGAGCAGTCCGGTGGCGAGCAGTCCGGTGGCGAGCAGTCCGAGGGTGGCGAGCAGTCCGAGGGTGGCGAGCAGTCCGAGGGTGGCGAGCAGTCCGAGGGTGGCGAGCAGTCCCAGGCCGGTGGCGAGCAGTCCGGTGGCGAGCAGTCCGGTGGCGAGCAGTCCGGTGGCGAGCAGTCCGGTGGCGAGCAGTCCGGTGACGAGCAGGCTACGCGCGTCGAAGCACCAGTCGTGGAGGGTGCCGTCGTCGAAGCACCAGCCGTGGACGCTGTCGTCGTCGTCGAAGGGCCAGTCCTCGAGGCGGCAGTCGTGGAGGCGGCAGTCGTGGGGGCCGCCGGGACTCCGGTCCCAGCGACGGTCGTCCTGCCTGCTGCGGCACCCGCCCGGGCAAGCGTTGCGGTCCCGTCAGCGGCCATCCTGCCCTCCGCCATCGAGGCCGGCGGCGGCTCCACTCAGGCCGACTTCCCGATCTGGGGCGTCGCGATGATCGTGGCAGCGGCACTCGCCGCGGCCGGCGCGGGCACGCGGTTGCTCAAGAACGAGGCCTAGGCGCCCGATCGACCCGGTCAACGGTCCCGCACCCCCCCGGGTGCGGGACCGTTGCACGCTTCGGCACGCCTCCATGTCAGTAGCTGAGTCGGGCCCTAGATTGGCGCGCGTGCCCGCGGTCAGCACGGAGCCCCCGGAGTCGGTGAGCGCTGGGACGGCGAGGGGCCGGGTCGGTTCCTTCCTGGGTCGGCGAGGCGTGCGTTCTGCGCTTCGACTGGGCCTGATAGCGACCTACTCCATCGTGTTCATGTGGGGCGGCTTCTTCGACTGGGCGGGCTGGACCGAGACCTTCCTCTGGTCGGCCGGGGCGATCCTGTGGATCGTCGTTGCTGCCCTTCTCGTACGCGAGGCACGCAGGAGCGGCAGCTTCTGGCGCTACGTCGTGCGCAACCCGTCGCTGCCGATTCTCCTCGTCGCCCCGGCCTTCCTGTGGTTCGTGTGGATGCCGATAGTGGCCTTCCTGCTCGTCGTCGTGGCGTACATCCTGGAGCTGCGCAACCACTCTGCGGGCGACGGCTTCTGGTTCTCCTTCGGACTCGTGCTCTTTGTCGGAGTGTTCGCGGGCCTCAGCATGGTGGAGGTCGAGAACGAGGCGCACGCGTCGTCCCTGCGCTCGCCGTCGGATGCGATGTTCTGGGCGTTCGCCAGCCTGCTCAAGCTCAACTACGGACGTTCGCTGTCTCCGGAGACCTCGGACGGGAGGATCCTCGCCACGGTGGTCGGCGTCTGTGCGCTGATCGGGGCAAGCTTGTTCACCGCCCAGCTGGTCAAGTGGATCGTGGGATCGGAGCAGGCCGACGGCGCTTCGCCGGAGTCAGGTGATTCCGACGACGGTGCGGCGGGGGAGGGCCCCGCGGTCATTGGCGACGACGCCAACGCCGCGATCCTCGCCGAGCTGCGTGCGATCCGATCCGAGCTGGCCGAGCTGCGGGGTCAGACGGCCGGGGCAGATTCGAGCGGGACCGCTCCGGCGTCCGGAGGTACGCTGGTGGAATGAGCGATCAGATACCTCCCAGCCCCGAATCCGACCCCGAGGGCGCCGCTCCATCGCCGATCGAGCCAGACGCTCCGGCCCCCGACGCCTTCACTCCAGAACCGGCACCGGTCGATGCGGCCCCTGAGGCGGCCGGCCAGTGGCCCACCGAGGGTTACGTGTCGCCACCACCGACCTACCCCGCCCCAGACACGCCTGCCCCGCCGCCGCCCGCCTATGCGGCTCCCGAGGCCCCCGCGTACCCGCCGCCCCCCGCATACCCGACGCCCGCCTACCCGGCGACCGGGTACCCCTCGGCTGCAGCGGCCCCCCAGACGTCGAGCAACGCGATCATCGCTCTCATCCTGGCGATCGTGTCCTGGGCGGTCTGCCCGATCATTCCGGCGATCGTGGCCCTCGTGCTGGCCGGCAACGCCGCAAAGGAGATCGCGGCGTCCGGCGGACGCATCCAGGGTGCGGGTCTGGTCACCGCCTCGAGGATCGTTTCCTGGGTGAACATCGGCCTGTGGGCGGCGATCATCGTCGTGGGCGCGTTCTTCCTCGTCATCGCGATCATCGCGGGGGCGGCGAACAACGCCTGACCCCGCGAATCGGGACAATTCGCCCAGGAGTGGTCGGCCTGGTCTGTGGGTGACGGACCTCACGGCGGATGCCCGGACCCCGTTTTGACTCTCCTCGCGGCCTCCGGGTAACCTTGCTCATCGTGCCCAACCCGGTTGGGCGCGTCCCGACGTGCGCTCCTTCCCCGTGAGCTGCGCACCGGCGCTGATGGCGCCCGGGATCCATCCACGATCTGGATGTCGCACCGCGCGGGCGGAGGTGCGACACACCCGACCGCGTGGGTCGGAGATGCAGGACAGCACGACCGCACGAGCACATCGACGAGAAGGCAGGAAGGCAACAGTGCCAACCATCCAGCAGCTGGTCCGCAAGGGCCGGCAGGACAAGGTCTCCAAGAACAAGGCGCCGGCGCTCAAGGGCAGCCCGCAGCGCCGTGGCGTCTGCACGCGCGTCTACACGACCACGCCGAAGAAGCCGAACTCGGCTCTCCGCAAGGTCGCGCGCGTCCGCCTCAGCTCGGGCGTGGAGGTCACCGCCTACATCCCCGGCGTGGGCCACAACCTGCAGGAGCACTCGATCGTGCTCGTCCGTGGCGGTCGTGTCCGCGACCTGCCCGGCGTTCGTTACAAGGTCATCCGTGGCGCTCTCGACACCCAGGGCGTAAAGAACCGCAAGCAGGCGCGTTCGCGCTACGGCGCGAAGAAGGAGAAGGGCTAATGCCTCGCAAGGGTCCCGCCGCCAAGCGGCCCGTCGTCATCGACCCGGTCTACGGCACCCCGATGGTCACTCAGTTGATCAACAAGGTGCTTCTCGACGGCAAGCGCTCTACTGCCGAGCGCATCGTCTACGGCGCCCTCGAGGGCTGCCGCGAGAAGACCGGTACCGATCCGGTCCAGACGCTGAAGCGTGCCCTCGACAACATCAAGCCGACCCTCGAGGTCCGGTCGCGTCGCGTCGGTGGCGCCACCTACCAGGTGCCGGTCGAGGTCAAGCCGGGTCGCAGCACCACGCTGGCCCTGCGCTGGCTCATCGGCTACTCACGGCAGCGCCGCGAGAAGACCATGACCGAGCGGCTGATGAACGAGCTTCTCGACGCCTCGAACGGCCTCGGCGCCGCTGTGAAGAAGCGCGAGGACACGCACAAGATGGCGGAGTCCAACAAGGCCTTCGCGCACTACCGCTGGTAACCCCACCCCAAGACTGAACCTCGAGAACAGACGGAGAACTGAGCGTGTCTACCCAGACCAGCCTCGATCTGGCCAAGGTCCGAAACATCGGGATCATGGCCCATATCGACGCGGGCAAGACCACGACCACCGAGCGGATCCTGTTCTACACGGGCATCAACTACAAGATCGGTGAGGTCCACGAGGGCGCTGCCACGATGGACTGGATGGAGCAGGAGCAGGAGCGCGGCATCACCATCACGTCCGCGGCCACCACCTGCAGCTGGAAAGACCACACCATCAACATCATCGACACGCCCGGTCACGTCGACTTCACCGTCGAGGTGGAGCGGTCGCTGCGCGTGCTGGACGGTGCCGTCACGGTGTTCGACGGCGTCGCAGGCGTCGAGCCGCAGTCAGAGACAGTGTGGCGCCAGGCAGACAAGTACAGCGTCCCGCGCATCTGCTTCGTCAACAAGCTCGATCGCACCGGGGCCGACTTCTACCGCTGCGTCGACATGATCGTCGATCGCCTCGGCGCGACTCCGCTCGTCCTGCAGATCCCGATCGGCAACGAGGGCGACTTCCTCGGGGTCGTCGATCTTGTGGGCATGCGCGCCCTCACCTGGCGCGGCGAGACCCAGAAGGGCGACGACTACGCGGTCGAGGAGATCCCTGCGGACCTCGTCGATCAGGCCGCGGAGTATCGCGAGAAGCTCCTCGAGACGCTGTCCGAGGCCGACGACGAGGTCATGGAGAAGTTCCTCGAGGGCGGGGAGTTCACCGTCCCCGAGCTCAACGAGGCCATTCGCCGCGCCACGCTCGCCTACAAGGTGACACCGGTCCTCACCGGCTCGGCGTTCAAGAACAAGGGCGTCCAGCCCATGCTTGACGCGGTTGTCTCGTACCTGCCGTGCCCGCTCGACGTCACGAGCGTCGAGGGTCACAAGATGGGCCACGAGGATGTCGTCGTCGAGCGCGCGCCGAGCGACGCCGAGCCCTTCGCGGCGCTGGCCTTCAAGATCATGACGGACCCGCACCTCGGCAAGCTCACCTACATCCGGGTGTACTCGGGACGCCTGAACACCGGCACCCAGGTCCTCAACAGTGTCAAGGATCGCAAGGAGCGCATCGGCAAGATCTACCGGATGCACGCGAACAAGCGTGAGGAGATCGACTCGGTGGGCGCCGGTGACATCGTGGCGGTCATGGGACTGAAGGACACCACGACGGGCGAGACCCTGTGCGATCCCGCCAACCCGGTCGTGCTCGAGTCCATGACGTTCCCGGCACCTGTCATCCACATCGCCATCGAGCCCAAGACCAAGGGCGACCAGGACAAGCTCGGCATCGCGATCCAGCGGCTCGCCGAGGAGGACCCGACCTTCCACGTCCGCTCGGACGAGGAGACCGGCCAGACCATCATCGGCGGCATGGGCGAGCTGCACCTCGAGGTGCTGGTCGACCGCATGAAGCGTGAGTTCAAGGTCGAGGCCAACGTCGGCAAGCCGCAGGTTGCCTACCGCGAGACCCTCACCAAGGCGATCGACAAGGTCACTTACGTCCACAAGAAGCAGACGGGTGGCTCCGGCCAGTTCGCCAAGGTGCAGATCGACATCGGTCCGTCTGACGCGGCTGAGGGCGGCTACGTCTTCGAGAACAAGGTGACCGGTGGCCGCATCCCGCGCGAGTACATCCCGTCGGTCGATGCCGGCTGCCAGGAGGCCATGGAGAACGGCGTTCTCGCGGGCTACCCGATGGTGGACATCAAGGTGACGCTGCAGGACGGCGCCTACCACGACGTCGACTCGTCCGAGCTCGCCTTCAAGATCGCCGGTTCGATGGCGTTCAAGGAGGGTGCCCGCAAGGCCGGTCCGGTGATCCTCGAGCCCATGATGGGAGTCGAGGTCACCACGCCCGAGGACTTCATGGGCGACGTGATCGGCGACCTGAACTCGCGCCGTGGCCAGATCCAGGCCATGGATGAGCGCTCGGGTGCGCGGGTCGTCAAGGCGCTGGTGCCGCTGTCCGAGATGTTCGGCTACGTGGGGGATCTGCGCAGCCGTACGCAGGGCCGCGCCAGTTACAGCATGCAGTTCGACTCCTACGCACAGGTTCCGACCAACGTGCAGACGGAGATCATCGCGAAGGCTCGCGGCGAATAGTCGCGGATCACTGAAACACAAGAGAACAGAACCAAAGAAACCGATCCGCGATACCGCTGGACGGCTAACTACAAGGGAGAACTCAGGTGGCTAAGGCCAAGTTTGAGCGCACCAAGCCGCACGTCAACATCGGCACCATCGGTCACATCGACCATGGCAAGACGACGCTGACGGCCGCAATCACCAAGGTGCTGCACGACGCGTACCCGGACGTGAACCCGTTCACGCCGTTCGACATGATCGACAAGGCTCCTGAGGAGCGTCAGCGCGGCATCACGATCTCGATCGCGCACGTCGAGTACCAGACCGAGGCGCGCCACTACGCGCACGTCGACTGCCCCGGTCACGCCGACTACATCAAGAACATGATCACCGGTGCGGCCCAGATGGACGGTGCGATCCTCGTCGTCGCCGCCACTGACGGCCCGATGCCGCAGACCAAGGAGCACGTCCTCCTGGCCCGCCAGGTCGGCGTCCCCTCGATCGTCGTCGCGCTGAACAAGTGCGACATGGTCGATGACGAGGAGCTCATCGAGCTCGTCGAGATGGAGGTCCGCGAGCTGCTGTCCACCTACGAGTTCCCCGGCGACGACATCCCCGTCGTGCGCGTGGCGGCCTTCCCGGCGCTGCAGGGTGACGAGAAGTGGGGCGCCTCGATCCTCGAGCTCATGAACGCGGTCGACGAGTACATCCCGACCCCCGAGCGCGAGATCGACAAGCCGTTCCTCATGCCCGTCGAGGACGTCTTCACGATCACCGGCCGTGGCACCGTCGTCACCGGTCGCATCGAGCGCGGCATCGTCAAGGTCAACGAGGAGATCGAGGTCGTGGGCATCCACCCCGGCCCGCCCACCAAGACCGTCGTGACCGGCGTCGAGATGTTCCGCAAGCTCCTCGACGAGGGCCAGGCTGGCGAGAACGTGGGCCTGCTGCTCCGCGGCGTGAAGCGCGAGGACGTCGAGCGCGGCCAGGTCTGCTGCAAGCCGGGCTCCATCACCCCGCACACCGACTTCGAGGCTCAGGTCTACATCCTGTCCAAGGACGAGGGCGGCCGTCACACGCCGTTCTTCAACAACTACCGCCCGCAGTTCTACTTCCGCACCACGGACGTGACCGGCGTCGTGACCCTCCCCGAGGGCAAGGACATGGTCATGCCGGGCGACAACACCGACATGTTGGTCGAGCTGATCCAGCCGATCGCCATGGAGGAGGGCCTGCGCTTCGCCATCCGCGAGGGTGGTCGCACCGTCGGTGCGGGCCGGGTCATCAAGATCAACAAGTAGTCACCTGACTGCCTGCTGATCCCGCGAACTTCGTGGGGGGCGGCGCGACCCGCTGCCCCCCACGAAATCGAAAGCGGAGCACCACCGAGCACCACCAGCACGACACACCAGAAGCGGCACTACACGAGTAAGGACACCAGCCACCATGGCGGGACAGAAGATCCGCATCCGGCTCAAGGCCTACGACCATGAGGTCATCGACTCCTCGGCGCGCAAGATCGTCGAGACGGTGACCCGCACGGGCGCCCAGGTCGCGGGACCGGTGCCGCTGCCGACGGAGAAGAACGTCTACTGCGTCATTCGCTCGCCGCACAAGTACAAGGACAGCCGCGAGCACTTCGAGATGCGTACCCACAAGCGCCTCATCGACATCCTCGACCCCACCCCCAAGACGGTGGACTCCCTGATGCGGCTGGATCTCCCGGCCGGCGTCGACATCGAGATCAAGCTCTAGACCTGTAGACCACTGAGGCAAGGACACATCTGATGGGCACCAACGTGAAGGGCGTTCTGGGCGAGAAGCTCGGCATGACCCAGGTCTGGGACGAGAACAACAGGGTCGTCCCCGTGACCGTGGTCAAGGCTGGGCCGTGCGTCGTCACCCAGGTCCGCTCCCCCGAGACCGACGGGTACTCGGCCGTGCAGATCGCGTTCGGCGCGATCGATCCGCGCAAGGTGAACAAGCCGCAGAGCGGCCACTTCGCCAAGGCCGGCGTCACCCCTCGCCGTCACCTGGTCGAGATCCGCACCGAGGACGCGTCCGAGTACACCCTGGGGCAGGAGCTCGCTGCTGACACCTTCGAGGCCGGCCAGATGGTCGACGTCATCGGGACGACCAAGGGCAAGGGCTTCGCCGGCGTCATGAAGCGGCACGGCTTCCACGGCCTGCGCGCCTCCCATGGTGTCCAGCGCAAGCACCGCTCGCCCGGCTCCATCGGTGGCTGCGCCACCCCGGGCCGCGTGTTCAAGGGCATGAAGATGGCTGGTCGCATGGGCGGCGTTCGGCAGACCACCCAGAACCTGAAGGTGGCCGGCGTCGACACCGAGCGCGGCCTGCTGCTGCTCAAGGGCGCCGTCCCCGGCCCCAAGGGCGGACTCGTGTTCGTCCGCACCGCTGTGAAGGAGAACCAGGCATGACCGCGGTTGACGTCCGCACTTCGGCGGGCAAGGCATCCGGCAGCGTCGAGCTGCCGGCGGAGATCTTCGACGTTCAGGTGAACGTGCCGCTGATCCACCAGGTCGTCGTCGCGCAGCTCGCGGCGGCCCGTCAGGGGTCGGCCGACACCAAGAACCGCGCGGAGGTCCGTGGCGGCGGTCGCAAGCCGTACAAGCAGAAGGGCACCGGTCGCGCTCGCCAGGGCTCGACCCGCGCTCCGCAGTTCGCCGGCGGCGGCGTCGTCCATGGCCCCACCCCCCGCGACTACGCCCAGCGCACCCCCAAGAAGATGAAGGCGGCCGCCCTTCGCGGCGCGCTGTCCGACCGGGCTCGCGACGGACGCATCCACGTCATCACCGAGTTCGTCACCGGCGACACTCCCTCGACCAAGTCGGCCCTGCAGGCCATCCAGTCGCTGGGCCTCGAGGGCGCACTCCTCATCGCCATCGATCGTGAGGACGACCTCTCGGCGCTGAGCCTGCGCAACGTGCCGGCGGTGCACGTCCTCTACGTCGACCAGCTGAACACCTACGACGTCCTGTGCAGCGACCAGGTGGTCTTCACCTCCGCCGCGCTCGACGCCTTCCTTGCCGGGCCCGCCACGGGCAAGTCCGTCAAGGCCGTCGCTACCGAAAGTGAGGCCGCGGAATGAGGATCGCCGACCCCCGCGACATCCTGATCGCCCCGGTGATCTCGGAGAAGAGCTACTCGCTCCTCGACGAGAACAAGTACACCTTCCTGGTGTCCCCGGACGCGAACAAGACGCAGATCAAGCTTGCGGTGCAGGACGTGTTCGGCGTCAAGGTGACGTCCGTGAACACGAACAACCGCGAGGGCAAGCGCCTTCGCACGCGCACCGGCTTCGGCCGTCGCGCGTCGACCAAGCGCGCCATCGTCACCGTCGCCGCGGGTGACCGCATCGACATCTTCGGAGGCCCGGTCTCCTGACCGGGTATCTGACGGGCCTTCCACACACGAGACGGAAAGACAGCTATGGGAATCCGCAAGTACAAGCCGACAACGCCGGGCCGTCGTGGCTCCAGCGTGGCCGACTTCGTCGAGGTCACCCGGTCCGAGCCGGAGAAGTCGCTGGTGCGCCCGCTGCCCAAGAAGGGCGGCCGCAACAACTCGGGCAAGATCACCACGCGGCACCAGGGTGGCGGCCACAAGCGCGCCTACCGCGTCATCGACTTCCGTCGTGCCGACAAGGACGGCGTGCCGGCGAAGGTCGCTCACATCGAGTACGACCCCAACCGGACTGCCCGTATCGCGCTGCTGCACTACGCGGACGGCGAGAAGCGCTACATCATCGCGCCGAACAAGATGAAGCAGGGCGACCCGATCGAGACCGGCCCCAGCGCCGACATCAAGCCGGGTAACAACCTCCCGCTTCGCAACATCCCTGTCGGCACCGTGATCCACGCAGTGGAGATCAAGCCCGGGGGTGGCGCGAAGATCGCCCGCTCCGCCGGTTCGTCGGTCCAGCTCGTGGCGAAGGACGGCCCGTACGCGCAGCTGCGCATGCCGTCGGGCGAGATCCGCAACGTCGACCTGCGCTCGCGCGCGACGGTCGGCGAGGTCGGCAATGCCGAGCAGTCCAACATCAACTGGGGCAAGGCCGGACGCATGCGCTGGAAGGGCAAGCGCCCGACCGTCCGCGGTGTGGCCATGAACCCGGTCGACCACCCGCACGGTGGCGGTGAGGGCAAGACGTCCGGCGGCCGGCACCCGGTCAACCCGAACGGCAAGCCCGAGGGCCGTACCCGCAAGGCCAACAAGGCCAGCGACAAGTTCATCGTCCGCCGCCGCAAGTCCGGCAAGAAGCGTTAGGGATAGACATGCCACGCAGTCTGAAGAAGGGCCCGTTCATCGACGGCCATCTGCTGAAGAAGGTCGACGCGCAGAACGAGGCCAACTCGAAGAACGTCATCAAGACGTGGTCGCGTCGTTCCATGATCGTGCCGGCCATGCTCGGCCACACGATCGCCGTCCACGACGGCCGCAAGCACGTGCCGGTCTTCATCTCGGAGAACATGGTCGGGCACAAGCTCGGCGAGTTCGCCCCGACCCGCACGTTCAGGGGCCACGTCAAGGACGATCGCAAGGCCAAGCGCCGCTAATCAGCGGGCTTCATCACCGAAACCAGTCAAGAGAGCAAGGGGAAAGACATGGAAGCCAGGGCCCAGGCGCGGTACGTCCGCGTCACGCCCATGAAGGCGCGCCGCGTCATCGACCTCATCCGAGGCATGAACGCAGCAGACGCCCAGGCGGTGTTGAAGTTCGCTCCGCAGGCAGCGAGCGAGCCGATCGGCAAGGTGTTGGACAGTGCCATCGCCAACGCGACGAACAACCACGCCATGGACTCACGGTCCCTCGTGGTGAGCGCCGCGTTCGTCGACGAAGGTCCGACCATGAAGCGCATCCGCCCCAGGGCACAGGGTCGCGCCTACCGGATCCGCAAGCGCAGCAGCCACATCACCGTGATCGTCTCCGACGGCATCGCCCCGGTGGTCAGGGCGGCTGCGAAGCCGGCAGCGAAGCCGGCGGCGAAGCCCGCCGCCGAGAAGGCGCCTGCCGCAGAGAAGGCCGCGGAGAAGCCGGCGGCCAAGAAGGCTCCGGCCAAGAAGGCTCCGGCCAAGAAGGCCGCCGCGAAGAAGGCCTCGGCTCCTGCCGAGTCCGCAGAGAAGGAAGGGTGACCCGACAGTGGGCCAGAAAGTAAACCCGCACGGCTTCCGGCTGGGCATCACCACCGACTTCAACACTCGCTGGTTTGCCGACAGCTCCAAGCCGGGCCAGCGCTACCGCGACTACGTCGCCGAGGACGTCAAGATCCGCAAGCTCCTGTCCCAGGGCATGGAGCGCGCCGGCATCGCACGTGTTGAGATCGAGCGCACCCGGGACCGCGTCCGCGTCGACATCCACACCGCGCGACCCGGCATCGTCATCGGCCGCCGTGGCGCAGAGGCAGACCGCATCCGTGGCGACCTCGAGAAGCTCACGGGCAAGCAGGTGCAGCTGAACATCCTCGAGGTGAAGAACCCCGAGATCGAGGCCCAGCTCGTCGCGCAGGGCATCGCGGAGCAGCTGTCCAGCCGCGTCTCGTTCCGCCGCGCCATGCGCAAGGGAATGCAGAGCACCATGAAGAGCGGCGCCAAGGGCATCCGCGTTCAGGTCTCCGGTCGCCTCGGCGGCGCGGAGATGTCCCGCACCGAGTTCTACCGTGAGGGTCGCGTCCCGCTGCACACGCTGCGTGCGGACATCGACTACGGCTTCTACGAGGCTCGTACGACCTTCGGTCGGATCGGCGTGAAGGTGTGGATCTACAAGGGCGAGGCCCTTGGATCGCGCGCCGAGCGTGAGGCAGCGGCCGCGGCCGCTCGCCTCTCGGGACCCCGCACGCGTCCGGACCGGCCGCGTCGTCCGCGTCAGGACGACGAGGTCGCCGCTCCCGAGGCGCCTGTCGAGCCGACTGCCGAGGTTGTCGCCGAGTCGGCGCCGGCCGAGGTCGTCGCGGAAGGCCAGGAGGGCTAGTCATGCTGATTCCCCGCAGGGTCAAGCACCGCAAGCAGCACCACCCGACGCGCCGTGGCGTGTCCAAGGGTGGCACCGAGGTGACGTTCGGCACGTACGGCCTCCAGGCCCTCGAGCCGGCGTACGTGACCAACCGGCAGATCGAGTCAGCCCGTATCGCCATCACGCGGCACATCCGCCGTGGCGGCAAGGTCTGGATCAACATCTACCCTGATCGTCCGCTGACCAAGAAGCCTGCCGAGACCCGCATGGGCTCCGGCAAGGGATCGCCCGAGTGGTGGGTCGCGAACGTCAAGCCCGGACGCGTGATGTTCGAGCTGTCGTATCCGGACGAGACGGTCGCCAACGAGGCCCTGACTCGCGCGATGCACAAGCTCCCGATGAAGTGCCGGATCGTTCGGCGCGAAGAGGCAGGTGACAACTGATGGCCGCAGGTACGCAGGTAGGAGAGCTCCGCAACCTCGATGATGCGGAACTGACGACCAAGCTCCGCGAGGCGAAGGAGGAGCTTTTCAACCTCCGCTTCCAGGGTGCGACCGGTCAGCTGGAGAACCACGGTCGGCTTCGTGCGGTCCGCAAGGACATCGCGAGGATCTACACGATCCTTCGCGAGCGCGAGCTCGGCATCACTCCGATTGCCGGCATCGGCAACGACAGCGCGGCAGGTGTCGCATGAGCTCGAATGAGGCAACGGTGAACGAGGTTTCCCGCGGCTACCGCAAGACCCGCGAGGGCCTGGTGGTCAGCGACAAGATGGACAAGACGGTGGTCGTTGCGGTCGAGGACCGCTTCAAGCACCCGCTGTACGGCAAGGTCGTCCGTCGGACGAGCAAGCTGAAGGCACACGACGAGGCCAACGCCGCCGGTATCGGCGACCGAGTCCTCCTCATGGAGACCCGACCCACGTCCGCGACCAAGCGGTGGCGTGTGGTCGAGATCCTCGAGAAGGCCAAGTAGCCAACCCCACAGTTCCGCCAGGCTCTCGTGAGAACCGGCAGACGATCAGGAGAATGCAGTGATTCAGCAGGAGTCGCGACTTCGAGTCGCCGACAACACCGGTGCGAAGGAGATCCTGTGCATCCGGGTACTCGGCGGCTCCGGCCGTAGGTACGCGGGCATCGGCGACGTCATCGTGGCGACCGTCAAGGACGCCATCCCCGGCGGTGGTGTCAAGAAGGGCGAGGTCGTCAAGGCGGTCATCGTGCGCACCAAGAAGGAGCGCCGCCGGCCGGACGGCTCGTACATCCGCTTCGACGAGAACGCAGCCGTCATCCTCAAGGGCGACGGTGAGCCCCGCGGCACCCGCATCTTCGGCCCGGTTGGCCGTGAGCTGCGTGAGAAGAAGTTCATGAAGATCATCTCGCTGGCTCCGGAGGTGCTGTAGCCATGGCTCTCAACATCCGCAAGGGCGATCTCGTCCAGGTGATCTCGGGCAAGGACCGGGGCGTCAAGGGCAAGGTGATCGAGGTCTACCCGGACTCCGATCGCGTCATCGTCGAGGGCGTCAACCGGATCAAGAAGCACACCAAGGTCGGGCAGAACGCCCGCGGTGCGAAGACCGGCGGCATCATCACCACCGAGGCGCCGATCCACGTGTCCAACGTGATGGTCATCGATCCCGAGGACGGTCGCCCGACCCGCATCGGCTACCGCAAGGAGCAGGTCGAGAAGCGTCGTACGGACGGCTCGACCTACGAGTCCGAGCGCAGCGTCCGAATCTCCCGTCGCACCGGCAAAGACATCTAAGGAAAGAGCTGATGACCGCAACCTCCACCGAGACCTCGGTGCCCCGCCTCAAGGCGCGGTACCGCGAGGAGATCGTGCCCGCTCTGCGGGAGGAGTTCTCCTTCCAGAACGTCATGCAGGTGCCCGGCCCGACGAAGATCGTCGTGAACATGGGCGTGGGAGACGCAGCCCGCGACTCCAAGCTCATCGAGGGCGCCATCCGCGACCTCGCCGACATCACCGGCCAGAAGCCGCAGGTCACCAAGGCCCGCAAGTCCATCGCGCAGTTCAAGCTGCGCGAGGGCCAGCCGATCGGTGCCCATGTCACGCTGCGTGGCGACCGCATGTGGGAGTTCCTCGACCGGCTGCTGTCGGTCGCCCTCCCGCGCATCCGCGACTTCCGCGGTCTGTCGCCCAAGCAGTTCGACGGGCGTGGCAACTACACCTTCGGTCTCAACGAGCAGTCCATGTTCCACGAGATCGACCAGGACAAGATCGACCGGGTTCGTGGCATGGACATCACGATCGTGACCACTGCCAAGAACGATGACGAAGGCCGCGCCCTGCTTCGCCTTCTCGGATTCCCCTTCAAGGAGGCCTGAGCCGTATGGCGAAGAAAGCGCTCGTCCAGAAGCAGCAGAAGACCCCGAAGTTCAAGGTCCGCGCATACACGCGGTGCAACAAGTGCGGTCGCCCGCACTCGGTGTACCGCAAGTTCGGCCTGTGCCGAGTGTGCTTGCGGGAGATGGCCCACGCCGGCGAACTGCCTGGCGTGACGAAGAGCAGCTGGTAAACCACGACGTTGAAGGTCCGCCACGGCGGAAACCACAGCGAGGAAGGCCATAGGCCAAGACATGACAATGACCGACCCCATCGCGGACATGCTTGCGCGACTGCGCAACGCGAACTCCGCGTACCACGACACCGTGGCGATGCCCCATTCGAAGATCAAGGCGAACATCGCCGAGATCCTTCAGCGTGAGGGCTACATCGCCGGTTGGTCCGTCGAGGATGCCACCGTCGGCAAGACGCTGACCCTGGACCTCAAGTACGGGCCCTCCCGGGAGCGCTCGATCGCCGGCCTGCGCCGCGTCTCGAAGCCCGGCCTGCGCGTCTACGCGAAGAGCACCGCGCTTCCGCGCGTGCTCGGCGGCCTCGGCATCGCCATCCTGTCCACGTCGTCGGGTCTCCTGACCGACCGACAGGCCGCACAGAAGGGCGTAGGTGGGGAAGTCCTCGCCTACGTCTGGTAGGGGAGGTTCGGACATGTCACGTATCGGACGTCAGCCGATCACCATCCCCTCGGGCGTGACCGCCAAGGTGGAGGGCCGCGAGGTCACCGTCACGGGGCCCAAGGGCTCCTTGACCATGACCATCGCCGAGCCGATCGTCGTGTCGGAGGAGGACGGCGCCCTCGTCGTCTCCCGCCCGGACGACGAGCGCGACTCCAAGGCCCGTCACGGTCTCACCCGCACCCTGGTGGCCAACATGGTCACCGGCGTGACCCAGGGCTACGAGAAGGGCCTCGAGATCGTCGGCACGGGCTACCGGGTCGCGGCGAAGGGCACCGACCTGGAGTTCCAGCTCGGCTTCAGCCACCCTGTCGTGGTCAAGGCCCCGGAAGGCATCAGCTTCCAGGTCGATACCCCGGTGAAGTTCAAGGTGCAGGGGATCGACAAGCAGAAGGTCGGAGAGGTCGCGGCCAATATCCGCAAGATCCGCAAGCCGGAGCCCTACAAGGGCAAGGGCGTGCGGTACGAGGGCGAGGTCGTTCGCCGCAAGGCCGGAAAGGCTGGTAAGTGATGAGTTCCTTCGCCCCCAAGCTGGGCACGCGCACCCCCACCACGGTGGGCCGTTCGCGTCGCCACCTGCGCGTTCGCAAGAAGGTCACCGGCACGCCTGGACGCCCCCGGCTGGTCGTCACGCGGTCGGCCCGTCACATGATGGTCCAGGTCGTCGACGACACCCAGGGCGTGACCCTGGCGGCGGCTTCCACCATGGAGGCCGACCTGCGCGGCGCTTCGGACGACAAGACGGCCAAGGCCCGCAAGGTCGGCCAGCTCGTCGCGGAGCGCGCAAAGAAGGCCGGTATCGAGGCCGTCGTGTTCGATCGCGGCGGGAACAAGTACCACGGTCGCGTGGCTGCCGTCGCTGACGGCGCCCGCGAGGGTGGCCTGACCTTCTAACGACGTACGAACTTCAACGGAAGAGGTAGAGCATGTCTGAAACGTCGCGCCGCAGCGGCGGCGCTGGCGATCGCCGGGAGCGCAAGGAGCGCACTCCCCGCGAGGAGAAGTCCGCGTACGTCGAGCGAGTCGTTGCCATCAACCGCGTCGCCAAGGTCGTCAAGGGCGGACGTCGCTTCAGCTTCACCGCTCTCGTCGTCGTCGGTGACGGCGACGGAATGGTGGGCGTCGGATACGGGAAGGCCAAGGAGGTGCCGGCCGCCATCGCCAAGGGTGTCGAGGAGGCGAAGAAGCACTTCTTCAAGGTCCCGCGCATCCAGGGCACCATTCCTCACCCGATCACGGGGGAGGCTGCGGCAGGTGTCGTCATGCTGCGCCCCGCCGCTCCTGGTACCGGCGTCATCGCCGGCGGCCCGGTGCGCGCCGTGCTCGAGTGCGCAGGCGTCCACGACATCCTGAGCAAGTCGATGGGCTCCGACAACGCGATCAACGTCGTTCACGCGACTGTGGCTGCGCTCAAGGGCCTCGAGTCCCCTGAGGCCGTGGCCGCCCGTCGCGGACTCCCGTTGGAGGACGTCGCCCCGGCGGCCCTCCTCCGTGCGCGGGCCGGGGCTGGTGCGTGATGGGTCGGCTCAAGGTCACTCAGAAGAAGTCCGAGATCGGGGGGACGAGTGTGCAGCGCAACACGCTGCGCTCGCTGGGCCTCAAGCGGATCGGCGACACCGTCGTCAAGGAGGACCGCCCCGAAATCCGTGGCATGGTGAACGCCGTGTCACACCTGGTCGTTGTTGAGGAGGTCGACTGACGATGGCACTCAAGGTCCATCACCTGCGCCCGGCACCGGGCGCCAAGACGCCGAAGACCCGCAAGGGTCGTGGTGAGGCGTCCAAGGGCAAGACGGCCGGCCGTGGCACCAAGGGCACCAAGGCCCGGTACCAGGTTCCGGCTCGCTTCGAGGGCGGCCAGATGCCCCTTCACATGCGGCTTCCGAAGCTCAAGGGCTTCAAGAACCCGTCGAAGGTGGAGTTCCAGGTCGTGAACGTCGCCGCCATCGGCAAGCTGTTCCCCGAGGGCGGCGCCGTCACGGTGTCCGACCTCGTGGAGAAGGGCGCGGTCCGCAAGGGCCAGCCGGTCAAGGTTCTCGGGCAAGGCGAGATCAGCGTGGCTGTCTCGGTGAGTGCGGATGCGTTCTCCGATTCGGCTCGTGACAAGATCGTCGCAGCGGGTGGGTCAGCCACGGTCCTCTAGCAGGACCGTGCTCCATCCCCTCAACCCGAGACTGCAGGAGGCTAAGTGCACATCAGTGCGTTCGGGGCTGCCCTGCGTACGCCGGACCTTCGTCGGAAGATCTTCTTCACGATCGGACTGCTCGCGCTGTACCGGCTGGGATCGGTCGTGCCTACGCCAGGCGTCGACTACGCGGCCATCCAGCGATGCATCGACGTCGTCCAGGACAACTCGGTGTACGCGCTCATCAACCTGTTCAGCGGCGGTGCGCTGCTGCAGCTGTCGGTGTTCGCGCTCGGCATCATGCCGTACATCACCGCGAGCATCATCCTGCAGCTGCTCACCGTGGTGATCCCACGCCTGGAGACGTTGAAGAAGGACGGGCAGGCCGGTCAGGCCAAGATCACGCAGTACACGAGGTACGTCACCATCGGCCTGGCCATCCTCCAGTCGACGGCGATCATCTCCCTCGCACGCACGCCCGGCGCGCTCTTCAGCGGCTGCAACGAGTCCATCATCCCGAACGACGCCGTCTGGGTCGTCCTGGTCATGATCACCGTGATGACCGCTGGCACCGCCGTGATCATGTGGTTCGGCGAGCTCATCACCGAGCGTGGTGTCGGGAACGGAATGTCCGTCCTGATCTTCACCTCGATCATCGCCACGATCCCGGCGCAGTTCGCGTCGGTGTTCGGAAGCCAGGGCGCATTCGCCTTCTCGATGACGCTGCTCGTCGGCCTGGCGGTGGTCGCCTTCGTGGTCTTCGTCGAGCAGGCCCAGCGCCGGATCCCGGTCCAGTACGCGAAGCGCATGGTCGGCCGGCGCATGTACGGCGGCACCTCGACCTACATCCCGCTGAAGGTGAACATGGCCGGTGTCATCCCGGTCATCTTCGCGTCCTCGCTCATGTTCCTGCCCGTGCTGCTCGTGCAGCTCACTGGCAGCCAGTCCGACTGGGCCATCTGGGTCCAGCAGAACCTCGGCACGGGCACGGGCACGTGGTACCTGACGCTGTACTTCATCCTGATCGTCTTCTTCTGCTACTTCTACGTGTCCATCACGTTCAACCCCGTCGACGTGGCCGACAACATGAAGAAGTACGGCGGCTTCATCCCCGGCATCCGGGCAGGAAGGCCGACGGCGGAGTACCTCGACTACGTGCTCACCCGCCTCACCGCTCCCGGCTCGCTGTACCTCGGAGTCATCGCCGTCCTGCCGGTCTTCGCCTTCGGCTTCCTCGGCGTCGGCAGCAACTTCATCTTCGGCGGGACCAGCCTGCTGATCATGGTCGGCGTGGGCCTCGACACCGTGAAGCAGATCGAGGCGCAGCTGCAGCAGCGCAACTACGAAGGGTTCCTCCGCTGATGCGCCTGGTTCTCATGGGCCCGCCGGGGGCGGGCAAGGGCACCCAGGCGGGTGTGATCTCGGGGATGCTCGGCGTGCCCCACATCTCGACGGGGGACATCTTCCGTGCGAACGTGTCGAAGGGAACGTCGCTCGGCATCGAGGCGAAGCGGTACATGGATGCCGGCGAGTATGTGCCCGACGGCGTGACCAACGCGATGGTCCGTGACCGCCTGACCCATGACGACTGCCGCCCGGGCTTCCTCCTGGACGGGTACCCGCGGACCGTCGAGCAGGTGGGCGAGCTCAACGCCATGCTGCAGTCCGCCGGGCATCGCCTCAGCCAGGTGCTCGAGCTGACCGTCGACATCGACGAGGTCGTCGGGCGGCTGGTGAAGCGGGCCGCGGACCAGGGTCGCAGCGACGACACGGAGGACGTGATCCGTCGTCGCCTCGAGGTCTACTTCGAGCAGACGGCCCCGCTGACCGCGATGTACGACGCTCAGGGCCTCCTGCTGCGCGTTGACGGCCTTGGCTCGATCGATGAGGTGACCGCGCGGATCGTGGCGGCGCTCGCCATCGAAGCCTGACGGAGCCGACGTGTTCCGCCGCAAGGGCTCCATCGAGATCAAGACGCCTGACGAGCTTGCCGTCATGAGGCAGGCCGGACTGGTGGTGGCCAAGGCCCTCGCCGCGATCAGCGGGGCGACGCGGCCGGGGATCAGCACCGGTGAGCTGGATGCCATTGCCAGGGACGTGCTGGCGGACAACGGCGCCACATCGTCCTTCCTCGGCTACAAGGCGCATGGCGCCGTCCCGTATCCAGGCGTCATCTGCGCCTCGGTCAACGACGAGGTCGTTCATGGGATCCCGGGGGACCGGGTCCTGCGCGATGGGGACGTCCTGTCAGTCGACTTCGGCGCCATCGTCGATGGCTGGAACGGTGACGCCGCGGTCACGATCCTCGTGGGCGACGTGACTCCCGAGATCGCGGACCTGAGCCGCGTCACGGAGGATTCGCTCTGGGCCGGCCTGAGGCAGGCACGGGTCGGGGCCCACCTCACGGACATCAGCCACGCCGTCGAGACGACGATCGTGGAGTCCGCCCCTCCGGGAGGGGGGCGCTACGGAATCGTCGAGGACTACGGCGGCCACGGCATCGGCTCGAGCATGCACATGGACCCACACATCCTCAACTACGGCAGCCCCGGACGTGGCCCGATCCTGCGGGCCGGCATGGCCCTGGCGATCGAGCCGATGGTGACCCTCGGCAACCCCGAGGTGGGCGTGCTGGCGGACGCGTGGACGGTCGTCACCCTGGACGGGAGCACAGCGGCCCACTGGGAGCACACGGTTGCCATCACCGACGACGGCCCGTGGGTGCTCACCGCGCTCGACGATGTCCGCCTGTAGCCCGGCTTCGGCGCCCACCCGACCCCGGATTTTGTGCACGGGCGCACGAGCCGTAGACTTGGGCGGTCGGTTTCAGGCTTCCCCGCCACCATGCCTGCCTCGACCCGGATTCCGGGCTGTCAGGCGTGCGCGGGTGCAGGGGACCGCTCCACCACAAGGAAGCAGAGGTTATGGGCAAGAAGGACGGCGCGATCGAGCTCGAGGGCACGATCACGGAGTCATTGCCCAATGCGATGTTCCGGGTGGAGCTCGACAACGGGCACAAGGTGCTCGCGCACATCAGCGGGAAGATGCGGATGCACTACATCCGGATCCTGCCGGACGACCGGGTAGTCGTGGAGCTTTCGCCCTACGACCTCACGCGCGGCCGGATCGTCTACCGCTACAAGTAAGAAGCTAGAACCGACAACGAAACGAACGGACCGAAAGAGCCATCATGAAGGTGCAGCCGAGCGTCAAGAAGATCTGCGACAAGTGCAAGGTCATCCGTCGCCACGGTCGCGTCATGGTGATCTGCGAGAACGTTCGCCACAAGCAGCGCCAGGGCTGATCCCAGCACCTGACGCGGCCGGCGGGGAGACAACCCGACCGTCCGAACACATGCAGAGACCCGACCCCTGCAGCCCCGCGTGCGAGGCCGCAGGACGACACCCCCGGGCACGAGGCCGGGGACCTGCCTTGGCGGGCAGGACTGGCTCTGTACCGAAACCTCGTGCATGACAGAAGAGAGAACGCCCACATGGCACGACTCGTTGGTGTCGACCTGCCGCGCGACAAGCGCATGGCAGTGGCACTCACCTACATCTATGGCGTCGGTCGCTCGCAGGCGGCGAAGGCCCTCGAGGCCACGGGCGTGAGCCCGGACCTGCGGGCCAAGGACCTCACCGACGACCAGGTCCTCGCCCTTCGCGACTGGATCGACGAGAACCTCAAGGTCGAGGGTGACCTCCGACGCGAGGTTGCCGCCGACGTCCGCCGCAAGGTCGAGATCGGCTGCTACCAGGGTCTGCGTCACCGCAGGGGCCTGCCGGTTCGTGGCCAGCGCACCCACACGAACGCTCGCACCCGCAAGGGTCCGCGCAAGACCGTCGCTGGCAAGAAGAAGGCCGGCAAGTAAGCCGCCCCTGAGACACTGGAGAACTGATTCATGGCACCTAAGTCCGGCAAGGCAGGCGCGGCCAAGAAGGTCCGCCGCAAGGAGAAGAAGAACGTGGCCCACGGCCACGCTCACATCAAGAGCACGTTCAACAACACCATCGTCTCGATCACCGATCCCACGGGTGCGGTGATCTCCTGGGCAAGCGCCGGGCAGGTCGGCTTCAAGGGAAGCCGCAAGTCCACGCCGTTCGCCGCGCAGCTGGCCGCCGAGGCTGCCGCTCGCCGTGCGATGGAGCACGGCATGCGCAAGGTCGACGTGTTCGTCAAGGGTCCCGGCTCCGGCCGCGAGACTGCCATCCGTTCGCTGCAGGCCACGGGCCTCGAGGTCGGCTCGATCGCCGACGTCACCCCGGCGCCGCACAACGGAACCCGTCCGCCCAAGCGTCGCCGCGTCTGACCGCGCGAACAGAACCTAGGAGATAACGAACCATGGCGCGTTATACAGACGCCGACTGCAAGCGGTGCCGCCGCGAGAAGATGAAGCTGTTCCTCAAGGGTGCCAAGTGCGAATCGCCGAAGTGCCCCTTCGAGAAGCGTCCCTACCCCCCGGGCCAGCACGGCCGGGGCCGGTCGAAGGACAGCGAGTACCTGCTGCAGCTGCGCGAGAAGCAGAAGGCCACCCGGATGTACGGCGTTCTCGAGAAGCAGTTCAGCAACTACTACGCCGAGGCGCAGCGCCAGGCCGGCAAGACCGGTGAGAACCTGCTGCAGATCCTCGAGACCCGTCTCGACAACGTCGTGTTCCGCGCGGGCTTCGCGAAGTCCCGTGACATGGCCCGTCAGCTGGTGACCCACGGCCACTTCATGGTCAACGGCCACAAGGTGAACATCCCCTCGTACCGCGTGTCGCCCAACGACATCGTCGAGGTGCGGCCCGGCTCGCGCGAGCTCACGCCGTTCATCGTGGCTCACGCCGAGATCGGCGAGCGCCCGGTGCCCGCGTGGCTCGAGGTCATCCCGTCGCAGATGCGCATCCTGGTGCACTCGATGCCGGCCCGCGCCGTCATCGACACGCAGGTCAACGAGCAGCTGATCGTCGAGCTCTACTCCAAGTAATCGCCATCAGGCCCGCGAGGGCCGGAGTTCGCGACGTCAAATAGCGGTCGTCGCGGGAAGGAAGTCCAACGTGCTTATCAGCCAGCGTCCCGTGCTCACTGAGGAGCCGATCAGCGAGTTCCGCTCGCGCTTCGTGCTTGAGCCCCTCGAGCCCGGTTTCGGCTACACCCTCGGCAACTCGCTCCGCCGCACGCTGCTGTCGTCGATCCCCGGAGCCGCTGTCACCAGCATCCGCATCGACGGTGTCCTCCACGAGTTCACGACCGTCCCGGGTGTGAAGGAGGACGTGACCGAGCTCATCCTCAACATCAAGCAGCTGGTCATCTCGTCCGAGCATGACGAGCCCGTCGTCATGTACCTGCGCAAGCAGGGTCCTGGCACCGTCACGGCCGCCGACATCCAGCCGCCCGCGGGCGTCGAGGTGCACAACGCGGACCTGCACATCGCCACCCTGAACGCGAAGGGCAAGCTCGAGATCGAGCTCGTCGTCGAGCGTGGGCGCGGCTACGTGTCCGCCGTCCTGAACAAGCAGGCCGGTCAGGAGATCGGCCGCATCCCGGTCGACTCCATCTACAGCCCCGTGCTGAAGGTGACCTACAAGGTCGAGGCGACCCGCGTCGAGCAGCGCACGGACTTCGACAAGCTCGTTCTCGACGTCGAGACCAAGCAGTCGATGCGCCCGCGTGACGCCGTCGCCTCCGCCGGCAAGACCCTGGTGGAGCTCTTCGGCCTGGCCCGCGAGCTCAACCTCGACGCCGAGGGCATCGACATCGGCCCGTCGCCGACCGACGCGTTCGTGGCCGAGCAGCTGTCGACCCCGATCGAGCAGCTCGACATGACCGTGCGCTCGTACAACTGCCTCAAGCGCGAGGGCATCCACACCGTGGGCGAGCTCATCACCCGCAGTGAGGCCGACCTCCTCGACATCCGCAACTTCGGTGCGAAGTCGATCGACGAGGTCAAGGTGAAGCTGGCCAGCCTCGGCCTGGCGCTGAAGGACAGCCCCCCCGGGTTCGACCCCGGAGCCGCGGTCTACTTCACCGACGAGGACGACGACCTGGCGTACGCCGAGGACGAGCAGCTCTAGCAGCTGCACCTACACGGAAAGCACTGAGGAGAAGCAATGCCTACGCCAACCAAGGGTCCCCGTCTCGGCGGCGGGCCTGCACACGAGCGGCTCATGCTGGCGAACCTCGCCACGGCGCTGTTCGAGCATGGGCGCATCACGACGACCGAGGCCAAGGCCAAGCGCCTTCGCCCGCTGGCCGAGCGCCTGATCACCTTCGCCAAGCGTGGTGACCTGCACGCGCGCCGTCGCGTCATGACCGTGGTCAAGGACAAGTCCGTCGTGCATGTGCTGTTCACCGAGATCGGCCCGCAGTACGCGGGGCGCCCGGGCGGCTACACGCGCATCACCAAGATCGGTCCTCGCAAGGGCGACAACGCCCCCATGGCCGTCATCGAGCTCGTCGAGCCCATGGCGGAGCAGGTCGTCGCCGAGGCCACCGGCGCCACCAAGCGCGCGGCCAAGGAGAAGGCCGCTGCGGCTCCCGCTGCGGCTGCTGAGGTCGTGGCGGATTCACCGGAATCGGTCGAGACCGAGGTCGACGCGGTCGAGGAGTCGGTCGTCGAGTCCGAGGCCGACGACAGCGCCACTGAGGCCGCCGTCGTCGCCGAGGACGCGGCTGACGCCGATGCTGACGAGGCGAAGGACGAGTCCTGACCGACCCCGCATCCCCTGATCAGCCCGTCCCCGGAAGCCCGGGTGGCGGGCTGATCCGTCTGCGCCTCGACCTCGCGTACGACGGGACCGACTTCCACGGGTGGGCGGCCCAGCCGGAGTCCGCCGGCCTGCGTACGGTGCAGGGCGAGCTGCAACGGGTGCTCAGCCACCTGTTCGGCCAGCCGGTCGAGGTGCAGTGCGCCGGTCGCACGGATGCCGGTGTGCACGCCCGCGGCCAGGTGGCCCACCTCGACGTGACGGGGCCGCCGGACCCCGTCGACGCACGCCGCATCAACCGAGCGCTTCCGGACGACATCCGGGTCACGGGGATGCGCACGGCACCGCAGGGATTCGATGCGCGGTTCTCGGCCATCTGGAGGCGGTACGGATACCGCGTGGCCGACAACGGGCTGGGCCCCGACCCGCTGCATCGCCGGCACACGCTCGCCTGGCACCGACCACTCGACCTCGACACGATGAACACTGCCGCACGCGACCTCCTCGGCGAGCACGACTTCGCGCCGTTCTGCAAGCACCGCGAGTTCGCGACGACGGTTCGCGCGCTGCAACGCCTCGAGTGGGCGCGGGATGACGACGACGTTGCCGTGATGACCGTGCAGGCCGACGCGTTCTGCCATTCCATGGTGCGCTCGCTCGTCGGCGTGATGCTGCCGGTGGGGGAGGGTCGTCGGCCGGTCGAGTGGCCGGCCCAGGTGCTCCGCTCCGGCGAGAAGGACTCGGCCGTCACGACGATGCCGCCGCACCCGCTGACCCTCGAGGCCGTGGGCTATCCGCCGGACGACCAGCTGCTGGCTCGACAGCGCGAGACCCGCAGCCTGCGGACTCTGGGGGCGTAGTGGGCCACATCGACGTGCAGCACGTCACGTACGCCCTGCCCGACGGGCGGGTGCTGCTCAGTGACGTCTCCTTCCGGGTTCCCGACGGAGCGACCGCTGCCCTCGTGGGGGCCAACGGCGCGGGGAAGACGACGCTCATGCGGATGATCGCGGGCACGGCGACGTCAGAGCAGCCGCCGGACGGAGACATCTCGCCGCACGAGGGATCGATCGTCTGCTCGGGGTCGGTTGCCGTGATGCGGCAGTTCATCGGGCAGATGTCAGAGGGCACGGTGCGCGACCTGCTCCTCGACGTCAGTCCCGAGCGCCTGCGACGGGCAGCGCGGAAGCTCGACGATGCCGAGCTTGCGCTGATGGAGAGCGACGACGAGCCCACGCAGATGCAGTACGCGCATGCGATCTCGGACTACGCGGACGCCGGTGGCTACGACGCCGACGTGCTCTTCGATGTCGTCACCATGGCGGCCATGCGGGAGCCCTACGAGCGGATCCGCTGGCGCCAGGTGTCCACTCTCTCGGGCGGCGAGCAGAAGCGCCTTGTCCTGGAGCTGCTTCTCCGGGGCAACGCCGACATCCTCCTGCTCGACGAGCCGGACAACTACCTCGACGTCCCCGGCAAGGTCTGGCTCGAGCGGGCGCTGCGCGAGACTCCCAAGACGGTGCTGCTCATCAGCCACGACCGCGAGCTGCTCAACCAGTGCGCCAGCCATGTCGTCGCCGTCGAGCTGGGCGCTGCCGGCAACAGCGTCTGGGTGCATGGTGGCGGCTTCGCCTCCTTCCATGCCGCACGGGCCGATCGGTTCTCGCGTCTCGAGGAGCTGCGGCGGCGCTGGGACGAGGAGCACGTCAAGATCAAGGAGCTGGTGCAGTCCCTCAAGGTCAAGGCGAAGTACAACGATGGGATGTCGTCTCGGTACCAGGCCGCGCAGACGAGACTTCGCAAGTTCGAGGAGGCCGGACCTCCCATCGCCGTGCCGAGGGAGCAGAGCGTCCGCATGCGCCTGACCGGGGGGCGCACGGCCAAGAGGGCCGTCGTGTGCGAGCAGCTGGAGCTCACGGGACTGACCCAGCCGTTCGACGCCGAGGTCTGGTTCGGGGAGCGGCTCGCTGTGCTGGGGGCGAACGGATCGGGCAAGTCGCACCTCCTTCGGCTGCTCGCCCTGGGCGGGAGCGACCCGGATGTCGAGCACCGTCCGGTGGGCGAT
Source organism: Actinomycetes bacterium (assembly GCA_024641635.1). Classification (GTDB taxonomy): domain Bacteria; phylum Actinomycetota; class Actinomycetes; order S36-B12; family S36-B12; genus UBA10649. The sequence continues at coordinate 144,062 of JAHECS010000004.1, forward strand.
GTGGAGATCGCGCCCGTGCGCCACACCGGGGTGGCCCGCCTCGGTGCGCGCGTGCGTCCGGGCTGGTTCGCGCAGACCCATGTCCGGCCCGATCTGTCCGGCCGGACGCTGCTGGAGATCCTCCATCGCGGCGACGAGCGGCGCTCGGGGATGCCACGTGAGCAGGCGTCGCGCGTGCTCGATCGCTACGAGCTGGCCGAAGCGGCCGAACAGGACTTCGACACGCTCTCCGGGGGCCAGCAGGCGCGCTTCCAGATCCTGCTCCTGGAGCTCGGCGGAGCCACCATGCTGCTCCTCGACGAGCCGACCGACAACCTCGACCTGGCGAGCGCGGAGGCCCTGGAGCTCGGTCTTGACCGGTTCGAGGGCACGGTCGTCGCCGTCACTCACGACCGGTGGTTCACGAGGGGATTCGACCGGTTCTGGGTCTTCCGGGGGGACGGAACCGTCGTGGAGACCCCCGAGCCCGTGTGGTCGGACTGGTAGCCGGGCTGCCCACCTTGAGGTTGGCGGCGCGTTCGCGGCGCCAGATCGGCGCCAACCTCAAGATCGGCGGGGGACGGGGCGATTTGGAGGGCTCCGTGGCTGCCCGGTACTCTGGGCTGCTGCCGTGATCCGTCACGGCCTGGCTGCCAGGGATGGCATCCAGTACGGCGCCCCACCGATGGGGCGTGCAGAGTCCAGGTCCCGACGAGTGAAAGACAGGTGCGGCTCCATGCGCACGTACAGCCCCAAGCCCGGCGACAACACCCCCGTCTGGCACGTGATCGACGCCTCTGACGTCGTCCTCGGCCGTCTGGCCACCCACGCCGCCACGCTCCTGCGCGGCAAGCACAAGCCGACCTTCGCTCCTCACATGGACATGGGCGACTTCGTGATCATCATCAATGCAGAGAAGGTCGCCCTCACCGGCGCCAAGAAGCAGCAGAAGATGGACTTCCGTCACTCCGGCCATCCGGGCGGTCTGACGGCCACGTCCTACAGCGAGCTGCTGGAGTCCAATCCGCGTCGCGCCGTCGAGAAGGCCGTCAAGGGGATGCTCCCGCACAACAAGCTCGGTCGGCAGCAGCTGAAGAAGCTGAAGGTCTACGCCGGCTCGGCGCACCCCCACGCTGCGCAGCAGCCGCAGCCCTTCCAGATCACCCAGGTCGCGCAGTAATCGTGCGACGCGGCAGCAACGAGAGGATCAGTGGCAGTGTCTGAGGCCACCATCGACACCGACATCGACGTCACCATCGAGGACGAGGCGCCTTCGGAGTACACCTCCGAGACCCCGTCCCGCCCGGCCGTCACCCGCGACATCGTCACCGCGCCCGGCGCGGCCACGGGTCGGCGCAAGCAGGCCATCGCTCGCGTCCGACTGGTGCCCGGCACCGGCAAGTGGACCGTCAACGGTCGCGACCTCGACGCCTACTTCCCCAACAAGGTGCACCAGCAGGAGGTCAACGAGCCGTTCGTCGCCCTGGGCGCCGAGGGCAAGTTCGACGTCATCGCGCGCATCCACGGCGGCGGGATCTCCGGCCAGGCCGGAGCCCTGCGGCTCGGCGTCTCGCGTGCGCTCAACGGCATCGATGAGGAGGGGAACCGCCCGATCCTGAAGAAGGCCGGCTTCCTCACTCGCGATCCGCGGGCCAAGGAGCGCAAGAAGTACGGCCTCAAGAAGGCCCGCAAGGCGCCGCAGTACAGCAAGCGCTAGTCCGTTGGGGAGGCTGTTCGGCACCGACGGCGTTCGGGGCCTCGCCAACCGCGATGTCACGGCTGAGCTCGCACTCGACCTCGCGGTCGCTGCGGCCCACGTCCTCGGGGACCGGGGGGCCTTCGAAGGCCACCGCCCCAAGGCGGTCGTCGGCCGGGACCCTCGGGCCAGCGGCGAGTTCCTCGAGGCTGCCGTGGTCGCCGGGCTGGCCAGCGCCGGTGTCGATGTCGTGCTCGTCGGGGTGGTGCCCACCCCGGGTGTGGCCTTCCTGACCGACGCGCTCGGTGCCGACCTCGGCGTGATGCTGTCGGCATCGCACAACCCCATGCCGGACAACGGGATCAAGTTCTTCTCGCGGGGCGGTCACAAGCTCGATGACGTCATCGAGGACGCCATCGAGGAGCGGCTGCGCGAGCCGTGGGACCGTCCGATCGGCGCGGACGTCGGGCGGGTGCGACATGCGCCCGAGGAGGTGGCGCGCTACGAGCAGCACCTGCTGTCGACGCTTCCGCACAGCCTGGCCGGCCTGACCGTCGTGGTCGACTGCGCCAACGGTGCGGCGTCGGTGCTCGCCCCAGAGGTGTATGCGGCTGCCGGCGCGACCGTGATCCCGATCCACGCGGAGCCCAACGGCCTGAACATCAACGACAACTGCGGCAGTACCCACATGGACGACCTGGTCGCCGCGGTGCGCAGCAGCGGGGCCGACGTGGGCCTGGCCCACGACGGAGATGCCGATCGCTGCCTCGCGATCGATGCCGATGGTGAGCTCGTCGACGGCGACCACCTCCTGGCCATTCTCGCGATCGCGATGAACCGGACCGGTGAGCTGGTCGACGGCACCGTCGTGGCCACGGTCATGGCGAACCTCGGTTTCAAGCATGCGATGACCGACGCCGGCATCTCGGTGGTCGAGACCGCGGTCGGCGACCGCTACGTCCTCGAGGCCATGCGCGCCAACGGCTTCGTGCTCGGCGGTGAGCAGAGCGGCCACGTGGTGATGTCCTCGTACGCGACGACGGGTGACGGCATCCTCACCGGCCTGCATGTCCTCGGCGAGATGGCCCGCTCGGGCCAGACCCTGGCGACGCTCGCCTCGTCGGTCGCGAAACTCCCGCAGGTCCTCATCAACGTCCGCGGGGTCGATCGAGCAGGACTCGTCACCTCCGACGCCGTCCGAGAGGCCCTCGCGAGCGCCGAGCAGCAGCTCGCTGGGACCGGCCGGGTCCTGCTTCGCCCGTCGGGGACCGAACCGGTCATCCGAGTCATGGTGGAGGCGGTCACCGAGCACGAGGCCCGACGAGTCAGCGAGGAACTGGCCGACGTCGTGCGCGTCGAGCTCGCGATCGACTGAGCACGAGCTGCTGGAGAGCCAGCGTCGCCCATCCGGCTAGCGCCATCCCGGCGATGTTCAGCACCAGGGTGAGGGTGCTCGCCCGGAACTCCGTCCACTGCGCGAAGGCGAGCGACAGGGCGATGCTGCCGGCCGCGGGGATCGTCGTGACCGAGATGAAGACCCCGACGAGTGCGCCGGATCTTGCTGAGGTGAGGGCGAGGACGCCGGCGGCGCCGGCGATCAGCGCGATCGTCAGGGACCATCCGTTCGGGTAGTAGATGAATCCGGTGCCGGGCCGCAGGGCGGGGTCGATCGCACCGACGTCCGGTACGCCGGCGAGGCCGGCGAGCGCGGCCACCGCTGCGGTCACCGCGATGGCGACGCCGAAGCCGATGGCCAGGGATCGAAGCGCCTGACGGAACAGGTGGGGGCGTCGTCGAACGAGACCGAGCCCCAGGGCGGCCACGGCGACGAACTCCGGCCCGAGGACCATCGCCCCGATCACGAGGATGGCCGAGTCGGTGATGATGGCGATGGCGGCCAGCAGCGTGGCGAGGATCATGAAGGACAGGAACGTCCACGTCACCCGGGAGTCGCTGTAGGCGCGTTCCACCACCTCGGCCCAGACGACCGCGTCCGCTTCGTCAATCGGGGCCCGCTCCTCTGCGGTCAGGCCGGATCGGGACACGTAGGTGGCGACCGGGAGAAGCTGGATGGAGCCCTCCCGGGGCACGCCGAGGTCGTGCAGCGCCTCGACGACCGTGTTGGCGCTCTCCCTGGCGACGTCCGCCTCGACGATGTCACCCGGTGGCCTCCGGAGCGCGCCCTCGAGCACGGCGAGCGTGCTCAGGGTGGGTATTGCCTCGAACACATCGACCACGGCCGCGGTCAGATCCGAGGTGCAGCACACGCGAACCGTGATCACCCGGCCATTGTTCCGTTCCTTGCGCCCCCCGCAGGCCTTACGAGAACGGTTCGTGAACTCCCGCGCGTAATGTTCGCTCCATGTGCGGAATCGTTGGATACGTGGGTCAGAAGCAAGCCCTCGAGATCGTCGTTGCGGGCCTGCGGCGCCTCGAGTACCGGGGGTACGACTCCGCGGGCGTCGCGGTGGTCAGCGGGGAGGAGCTGGTCGTTCGCAAGAAGGCGGGCAAGCTGGTCAACCTCGAGACCCTGCTCGGGTCGGACCCCATGCCCGACTCGACGACGGGCATCGGCCACACGCGCTGGGCCACCCACGGCGGTCCGACCGACAGCAACGCCCATCCTCATGTCAGCGAGGACGGCACGGTCGCGGTCATCCACAACGGGATCATCGAGAACTTCGCCGAGCTGCGCGCCGAGCTCAACGCCGCTGGGGTCAGCCTCTCGTCGGAGACCGATACCGAGGTCGTCGCGCACCTGCTCGCACTCGAGCTGCCTGCGGCCGACCGTGACCTTCCGGAGGCGATGCGGCGCGTCTGCCGTCGGCTGGAGGGAGCCTTCACCCTCGTCGCACTCGATCGCGAGCAGCCCGACCTGGTCGTCGGTGCCCGACGCAACTCTCCGCTCGTCGTGGGTGTCGGGCAGGGCGAGAACTTCCTCGCCTCGGACGTCGCCGCCTTCGTCGACCACACCCGGGAGGCTCTCGAACTCGGGCAGGACCAGGTCGTCATCCTGACCCCGACCTCGGTCACCGTCACCGACTTCGACGGCGAGCCTGCCGCCGTGCGTCCGTTCACCGTCGACTGGGATGCCTCGGCGGCCGAGAAGGGCGGGTTCGACCTGTTCATGCTGAAGGAGATCGCCGAGCAGCCCAGGGCTGTCGCGGACTCGCTGCGGGGCCGCATCACCCGCGACTCACGCATCCAGCTGGACGAGACGAACCTGGACGAGGCTGCACTGCGAGCCATCACGAAGGTGGTCGTCATCGCGTGCGGCACGGCGGCTCATGCGGGCATGGTGGCGAAGTACGCCATCGAGCACTGGACTCGCGTGCCGGTCGAGGTCGAGCTGGCGAGTGAGTTCCGGTACCGGGACCCCATCGTCGGTCCCGACTCTCTGGTCATCGCGATCTCCCAGTCCGGCGAGACGATGGACACCCTCATGGCGCTCCGCTACGCGAAGGCGCAGGGCGCGCACACGCTGGCGATCTGCAACACCGTCGGCTCGACGATTCCCCGTGAGTCGGACGGCGTCCTCTACACGTATGCGGGTCCGGAGATCGCGGTCGCCTCCACCAAGGCGTTCCTCACGCAGATCATCGCTGCCTACCTCGTCGGGCTGTACCTGGCTCAGGTGCGGGGCACCATGTTCGAGGACGAGATCCGCGGCGTGCTCGCGGAGCTCGACGACATGCCCAGCAAGGTCGACCTGGTCCTGGACACGACCGAGCCGGTGCGGGCGCTGGCCCGCGAGCTGGCAGGCGCCACCTCGGTCCTGTTCCTCGGCAGGCACGTCGGGTTCCCGGTCGCGCTGGAGGGCGCCCTGAAGCTGAAGGAGCTCGCGTACATGCACGCCGAGGGCTTTCCCGCCGGTGAGCTCAAGCACGGCCCGATCGCGCTGATCGAGGAGGGAGTCCCGGTCATCGTCATCGTGCCCTCGCCACGGGGCCGCGCCGTCCTCCACGACAAGATCGTGTCGAACATCCAGGAGGTCCGGGCCCGCGGCGCCCTCGTCGTCGCGATCGCGGAGGAGGGAGACGAGTCGATCACGCCGTACGCGGAGCACATCATCCGCATCCCCGCCGTCCCCACTCTCATGCAACCGCTGGTCGCCACCGTGCCGCTGCAGGCATTCGCCTGCGAGATGGCCACCGCCAAGGGCCATGACGTGGACCAGCCGCGGAACCTCGCCAAGTCCGTCACGGTGGAGTAGCGCTGCACCCGGACCTGACCCCCCGCGCCCTCGCCGGACTGCCCTCCGTGGTCGGCGTGGGCGTGGACCTCGTTGACACCGAGCGGTTCGCCCGCGTCATCCAGCGGACCCCCGGCCTCGTCCCGCGCGTCTTCACCGACGCGGAGGTGGAGCTGTCGGGCGGACCCCGCCTTCGCCCCGCCTCGCTGGCGGCCCGCTGGGCGGTGAAGGAGGCCGTCGCCAAGATCCTCGTCGACACCTCCGGACTGCGCTGGCACGACTGCCAGGTGCTGTCGGGTGACCGTGGTGAGCCCCTCCTGCTGCCCCGTGGCACAGTGGCCGAGGCCGCTGAGGCCCGCGGCATCGAGTCATGGCTCCTGTCACTCAGCCATGATGGTCACATGGCCATCGCCTTCGTCGTCGCCCTCCGGTCGGTGGGCGAGCCGTGATCCCGCTGCGCAGCGTGGACCAGGTGCGCGCGGCGGAGGAGGCGGCCTTCCGGCTCGTTCCCGCCGGCGCGCTCATGCAGCGTGCCGCGCGTGCGCTCTCCATCTCGTGTGCCCGCCTGCTCATCGAGGCCCGGGGCGGCGTGGTCGGCGCCCGCGTCGTGCTCCTCGTCGGCTCCGGCAACAACGGAGGCGACGCGCTGTGGGCCGGTGCCATGCTCGCGCAGCGGGGGGCCCGGGTCGACGCCGTGTGCCTGGCCGAGCGGGTTCATGAGCAGGGTGCCGAAGCGCTGACCCGTCGCGGAGGTCGCCTTCACCGCGGCTCGACGGCGGACCCAGGGGTCACCGCAGTCGTGGCCGACGCGGATCTCGTGATCGACGGCATCCTCGGGATCGGCGGCTCCGGTGGCCTGCGACCTGACGCGGCCGCCCTTGCCTCCCTCGTCGACGCCTCTGGTGCCGTGGTCGTCGCGGTCGACGTGCCCAGCGGGGTGGACGCGGACACGGGCGTGGTGTCCGGCAGCGCCGTCGTCGCGGACGTCACGGTCACCTTCGGCGCCGTCAAACCCGGACTTGTCGTCGCACCGGGTCGGTTCCACTCGGGTGCCGTCCAGGTGGTCGACATCGGCCTGGAGTTCGACGACGAACCGGTCGCCGCGGTCCTGGACGATCTCGACGCAGCCGGCTGGGTCGTCGAGCCGGCGGACGACTCGTACAAGTACCGCCGGGGCGTCGTTGGCATCTCGGCCGGCTCGCGTCAGTACCCCGGCGCGGCACTCCTCGTGACGGCTGCCGCGCGTCACTCCAACGTGGGAATGGTCCGCTTCCTCGACCGAGCCGACGGCAACGCGGCCGCCGTGGTCTCCCACTTCCCCGACATCGTGGTCGACGGCTCGCCGCCCGCTGACCAGCACCGCGCCACCGCGTGGGGATGCGGCTCAGGCTTCCCGGGGGATCGGACCGACGACGCCACCGTGGCCGCCGTCCTCGAAGCGCCGGCGCCGGTGGTCCTCGACGCCGGGGCCCTGTCCGTCGTCGCCGAGTCTGCGGAAGCCCGCGAGCGGATCGCCGAGCGGGCGGCCGCGGGCCTGGTCACGGTGCTCACTCCCCACGACGGGGAGTTCGAGCGTCTGGCGCCCGGGCTGCTCGAGAGCTCGGCCGGACGCATGGCGGCTGCCGTCGCCGCGGCGGACAGGCTGGGCGCCGCCGTCGTCCTCAAGGGTCCGGGCACCATCGTCGCTGACCGCGACGGCGTCGTGTACGTCGATACGGAGGGGACAGCCGATCTCGGCACGGCCGGCTCTGGTGACGTGCTGACGGGGATGATCGCGGCGCTTCTCGCGGGGGCCTGGACGGACGGACGGCGTGATCCGGCGATGCTGACGGAGGCGACGGCGGCCGCCGTGTGGCTCCACGGGCGGGCGGGGCGCCTTGCCGGCGTCCACGGACCGGTGACGGCGACCGATATCGCGGCGGCAGTGCCTGCGGCCATCCGATCCGCACGGTTCGGCGACGAGCGGTGAGGCGCGCGGCGGCGGTCGTCGATCTTGCGGCGATCCGGGCGAACCTGGCGAGGATCACCGCGCTGGCCGGCAATGCGACCGTGATGGCCGTCGTCAAGGCGGATGCCTATGGACACGGGATGGGCCCGGTGGCGCGGACGGCTCGCCGATCGGGGATCGAATGGCTCGGTGTCGCTCTCCCGTCCGAGGCCCTTGCCCTGCGTGCTCAGGGCGACGAGGGGCGCGTGCTCGCCTGGCTGTGGGCGCCGGGCGACCCCGACATCCCGGCATGCGTGCGGTCCGACGTGGACCTCTCGGTCTCGACCGAGTGGGCCCTTGCCGAGGTCGTCGCGGCCGCTCGCCGCGTCGGGAGGAGCGCCCGCATCCACATCAAGGTGGACACGGGCCTCTCCCGCAACGGTGCCACGGCGGAGCAGCTGCCCGGCCTGCTCGTCGCAGTGCTGGATGCGCTCTCGGAGGGCGTCGTCCAGGTCGAGGGCATGTGGTCGCACCTGGCCGACGGCGACACGCCTGACGCGGCTTCTGTCAGCGAGCAGCTGGCTCGATTCCAGTCGGTGCTCGACGAGGCGGACGCGCTGGGCATCCGCCCCCGCCTTCGGCACCTGAGCAACAGCGGCGGGCTGTGGGCACACCCGGAGTGCCGGTTCGACCTCGTGCGGACAGGCATCGCGATGTACGGACTGTCCCCGGCGCCGGGCCTGGGCACGTCAGCGGAGCTCGGGCTCACTCCCGCGATGACGCTCGTGGCCCGCCTCGCCCATCTCAAGGGCGTGGCCGCGGGTGCGAGCGTGTCCTACGGCGGCACATGGACCGCCACGAACGAGACGGCGCTCGGCCTCGTCCCCCTGGGCTACGCCGACGGCATCCCGCGGTCCGCGGGCAACCGCGGCGAGGTGGCGGTGGGAGGACAGCGTCGTCCGATCGTCGGTCGCGTGGCCATGGACCAGTTCGTCATCGACCTGGGCGCGCGCGAGCTGCCGCACGTGGGCGACGATGTGTACGTGTTCGGGCCCGGTCGGCATGGCGAGTGGACGCCGGACGAGTGGGCCGACACGCTCGACACGATCGGCTACGAGATCGTCACGCGCATCGGACCCCGTGTTGCACGGGAGTACGTGGAGGGACAGCCATGAGCCCGGACGTCACGCCCGCACTGCGGATGGCCGGTCGCGGACTCCTCGCCGCCGGGGCACTGGCGGCCGGTGCGGCACTGGGCGCGGTCGCGGAGCGGTCCCTGCTCCGGGCAAGCGGCGCCCGGGAGGGCGAGGTGCCGGAGGACTTCGGGAGCCTGCGAGGTGAGGTACGGCAGATCGCGGCGGCCGACGGCACGCTCCTGCACGTCGAGATCGACGAGCCTGACGACGCGGAGGCCGCCGACCTCACCGTCATCTTCAGCCATGGGTACGCGCTCAATCTCGACTCGTGGCACTACCAGCGGCAGGCGATGAGGGGGCGTGCGCGGCTGGTCTTCTACGACCAGCGCAGCCACGGGCGGTCGCAGCGTGCGGAGTTCGATTCGCATCACGTCGACCAGCTCGGCCACGATCTCAGCACCGTCATCGACGCGGTGGCGCCCGACGGGCCGCTGATGCTGGTCGGCCACTCGATGGGCGGCATGACCGTCATGGCCCTGGCCGCTCATCGGCCCGAGCTCTTCCACGAGCGCGTCTACGGGGTCGCGCTCATCGCGACGACCGCTGGAGGTCTCTCGAGCGGCCCGCTCGGCCTGCCGCCCGGCGTGGGCCAGCTGTTCCACCGGGTCGCACCGCCGATGGCAGCAGCCATCGCGCGGCGACCATCCCTGGTCGAGCGAAGCCGATGGAACCAGAGCGATCTCGGACTGCTGCTCACTCGCCTGTACTCGTTCGGGTCGACGGCGACCGAGCAGGCCAGCCGGTTCGTTGCCAGCATGGTGTCCACGACGCCGATCGACGTCGTGGCCGAGTTCCTGCCCGCGCTGCAGGAGCACGACAAGCGCGCTGTCCTCAGCGTGTTCGAGGGGGTCGAGCTGCTCGTGCTGGTCGGTGACACCGACCGGCTGACGCCCAAGGAGCAGAGCGCCGAGATCGTCAGGCAGCTGCCCGGAGCCGAGTACGTGGTGGTCCCGGACAGCGGGCACATGGTGACGTTGGAGAAGCACGAGGAGGTCGACGCCCATCTCATCGACCTGCTGGAGCGGGTCCGGCGCGATCTGGCCCACGAGACGGCCGACGGGGTCGCGTGACCGCGCTGACCACCCGGAGATTCGCTGTGCCCACGGCGGCATCGATGCGCGAGCTCGGCTCAGCGGTCGGACGGGCCTGCTCGGGCGGGGACGTGATCGTGCTGACCGGTGAGCTCGGTGCCGGGAAGACCACCTTCACCCAGGGCGTGGCGCAGGGTCTCGGCATCGACGAGGCCGTCACGAGCCCCACGTTCGTCATCGCGCGAGTGCACCGCCACGCCTCCGGTGGGCACGACCTCGTGCACGTGGACGCCTACCGGCTCGGATCGGCCCTCGAGCTCGATGACCTGGACCTCGAGGCGGACCTCGACACCAGTGTCGTCGTGGTCGAGTGGGGAGGCGGGCTGGCCGAGCATCTGTCGCCGACCCTCCTCGACGTCGACATCGATCGCTCCGACCACGAGGATGACGAGGAGCGCACCGTGACGCTCGCTGCCCGGGGCACCGGCTGGTCCGCCCGTCTGGGCGACGATGCTGCGTGGCCCACGTGATCCTGGGCATCGACACGTCGAGCGCGCTCACCTCGGTGGCGGTGGTGGACGGTGATCTGGTGGTGGCAGAAGGCGGCCACCTCGACCCTCGCCGTCACGCCGAGGTGATCGGTCCGCTGCTGGCGGACGTCGTGGGCCGGATCGATCGCGGCGATGTCACATCCGTCGCCTGCGGCGTGGGCCCCGGCCCGTACACCGGCCTGCGGGTGGGGATCGCCTCCGCGCTCGCCCTCGGGGCCGCCTGGGGGGTGCCGGTGCTCGGCGTCTGCTCCCTCGATGCGGTGGCCGCAGCCGAGCTGGCGGAGCACCCGGGGTCGCCGGTCACCGTGGCAGTCGATGCGCGTCGCTCCGAGGTCTACTGGGCGCGATACGACGGGAGCGGCCTGCGTGTCGAAGGGCCCCGCGTGGGTCCGGCAGATGGCGTGCCGGCTGACGTGGTCGGCCGGCATCCGACCGGTGCCTGGGTCGCCTGGCGCGTGCAGGCCTTGCTCGCCGCGGGCGCCGTTCCGCCCTCGGGGGAGGTCCCGCTCGACGCTCATGGTGAGGACAGCGGCGCGACGGCGAACGCCCTTGCCGGTGCCACCCTGCTGCCTCCGCGTCCGCTGTACCTGCGGCGCCCTGATGCGGTGGCGAGCTCATGAGCGGCGTCGCATGGGCGAACGAGGTGGCCTCGTGAACGTCGTGGTCGAGCCGATGCGCTGGTGGGACGTGGACGCGGTGCACGACCTTGAGTGCGACCTGTTCCCGTCGGACGCGTGGTCCGCGGAGCAGTTCTGGCAGGAGCTGGCCCAGCCGACCCGGCGCTACCTGGTCGCCCGCGAGGGCGCCGCGATCGTCGGCTACGCGGGCGTGTTCGTGATGGCCCCGGACGCAGACGTCCAGACGGTCGGGGTCCGCCCGGACCGTCAAGGTCACGGGATCGCCGGCGCTCTTCTCTCGACGCTCATCGAGGCCGCGGAGGCCGGGGGCGTCACCCACACCATGCTGGAGGTGCGAGCGGACAACCAGGCTGCCCACGCCCTGTACGAGCGGCTCGGCTTCGAGCGGATCAGTGCGCGGCAGCGGTACTACCCGGACGGGGGCGACGCGATCGTCATGCGCCGCGCCCGGTCGTCGGCCGAGCGGCTGGTCGGCCATGACGACTGACGCCCCCGTCGTGCTGGGCATCGAGACCTCGTGCGACGAGACCGGTATCGGCATCGTGCGCGGGCACGAGCTGCTGGCGAACGAGATCGCGTCCAGTGTCGACGAGCACGCCAGGTTCGGCGGCGTCGTGCCCGAGGTCGCCAGCCGCGCGCACCTGGAGGCGATCGAGCCGGCCCTCGGGCGGGCCTGCGCCACCGCGGGGATGCGTCTCGACGATGTCGACGCCATCGCCGTGACCGCCGGTCCGGGTCTTGTCGGAGCGCTCCTGGTCGGGGTGGCGACGGCGAAGGCCCTGTCCGTCGCCCTCGGGGTCCCTGTGTACGGGGTCAACCACCTCGCCAGCCATGTCGTCGTGGACGAGTTGCAGCACGGCCCGCTGCCCGATCCCACGGTCGGGCTGCTGGTCTCCGGCGGGCATTCGTCGCTGCTGCTCGTTGCCGATGACGTCTCCACCATCACGCCGCTCGGCCAGACGCTGGACGACGCTGCGGGGGAGGCCTTCGACAAGGTGGCGCGGCTGCTCGGCCTGCCCTTCCCGGGTGGGCCATGGATCGACCGCATCGCACGCGAGGGGGATCCGCGTGCGATCGCCTTCCCGCGCGGCCTGAGCGGCCCCGGCGACCGGGATCGCTATCCCTACGACTTCAGCTTCTCCGGCCTGAAGACCGCGGTCGCCCGCTGGGTCCGTGCCAAGGAGGCCGCGGGGGAGCCGGTCCCGGTCGCCGATGTCGCGGCCTCCGTGCAGGAGGCGATCGTGGACGTGCTCACCGCGCGGCTCGTCGCGGCCTGCGTGGAGAAGGGCGTTGGGACGGCTGTCATCGGCGGGGGAGTGGCCGCCAACTCGAGGCTGCGCACCATGGCTGAGGAGCGGTGTGCGGCCGCCGGTATCTCGCTGCGGGTGCCCCGGCCGGACCTGTGCACCGACAACGGGGCCATGGTGGCCGCGCTCGGATCCCGCCTCGTGCGCGACGGCGTGCCGCCGTCGCCGCTGGATTTCGTCACGACGTCGAACCTGCCGGTGACCCGCCGGTCCTGGTGAGCCCAGCCGCTCCACGGGCTCCTGAGGGCCCACAACTCGTGGTTCTCAGCCCGGCAGAGGGCGGGTAGAATCACGGTCACCAGCAGTCACTCCAGACTCACCGACCCTTGGGTCGGCCTTCCCAGGGCGAGGAGGCCTCATGGCCGTGTTCCGTGCGCGCGCCGTCGCGGTCGCGGCGGGCGTCCCGGCCGTCTTCGCTGTCATCGCCGCCGTGCTCACCGTCGCCAGCCCGGTCACACCCGCCACCGCCGCCGAGCCCGAGTCAGCCCCCGCCGCACAGTCGGCAGCGGTCCAGCCGTTCGCCGTCACGCACCCGTACGTCCGCAGCGGCTTCGCCTCCCTGCCCGTCGCGTACCGCGTGCGAACCGAGGACCCGGTCGCCTTCATCACCATCGACGACGGGGTGCACAAGAACGCGGCCGGCCTGCGGTACGTCGAGGCCAAGGAACTGCCGGTGACCGCGTTCGTGAGCACGTGGACCATCAAGGACCGCGCGGGGTACTTCCAGCGCCTCACACGCTGGGGCAGCATCCAGAACCACTCGGCCACCCACGCCACGTTCGCCCGCAGCACGACCGACCTCGATCACGAGATCTGCTACTCGCAGCGGGCGCTCGACAAGGCGTTCGGCTCGTCCGCGTGGATGATCCGCCCGCCCTACGGCCAGGGTGCCGGCCGGCTGGAGACCCAGGTCACGTCGCGGCGATGCGGGCTGTCGGAGATCGTCATGTGGGACGCGGTCGTCGACGGCGGGAGCATCAGCATCAGCTCGGGTGAGCTGCGCCCGGGCTCCATCGTGCTCCTGCACTTCACCCCCGACCTGGAGAAGGACCTGAAGGCGGCGGTGCGAGCGATCCGCAAGGCGGGCCTCACTCCGGCCGACCTCGCCGACTACCTTCCGGCGCCGGGGTCCGCTCCCGCCTGAGGCGGCATGAGAGCGTAGGCCCGTGCATGACTCCTGGGCCCGCCTCTTCGGACACGACCCCGTCGTCGTCGACGGTGGGCTGTCGACCCAGCTCGAGTCCCTCGGCCAGGACATGTCGGACACCCTGTGGACCGGCCGGATCCTCCTCGAGGACCCCGCTGCCGTCACGCGCGCCCACTCCGACTACGTCGCCGCCGGGGCCGACGTGGTCATCAGCGCGAGCTACCAGCTGTCCCGCCGGGGATTCCGGTGGGCCGGGCTGACCGATGCCGACGCCGACGCGGCGCTGCGGGCCAGCACGGCGGCGGCCCGTGCGGCGGTGGAGGGCAGCGGAGCCCGGGTCGCCGCGAGTGTCGGGCCCTACGGCGCCATCCTCCACGACGGGTCCGAGTACCGGGGGCGGTACGGACTCGGCCGCCGGGAGCTCGTCGACTTCCACCGCGCGCGCCTTGACGTCCTCGCGGTCACCGATCCGGACCTCCTGGCGGTGGAGACCATCCCCGACGCGGACGAGGCTGCGGCGCTGGCGGACGTGCTGGCCGATCATCCCGACCTGCCCGCGTGGGTGTGCTTCTCGGCGGTGGATGGGGCGCACGTCTGCGCCGGCCAGCCGATCGAGGAGGCCGTCGCGATCGCCACGTCGGTCCCCTCCGTCATGGCGGTGGGCATCAACTGCACCGATCCTCGGTTCGTGACGTCACTGGTGGAGCGCATGCGCAGCGTGACGGTCCTGCCGATCGTGGTGTACCCGAACGCTGGCGGCCGGTGGGATCCCGCCGATGGCGAGTGGCACGGCTCGGGTGTGGATGACTCGGGACGCGCGTTCGCGCCCGAGGTCGTCGATGACTGGCGGGCGGCCGGGGCCACGGCGATCGGTGGCTGCTGCGGGACGGACGCTCGTGCGGTCAGCGCGATCGCGCGACAGCTGGCTGGGTCAGCAGGCTGATCACCCGGCCACCGCGACGGGTCAGGACGACGACGTGCTCGCCGCCCTCGCGGACCCGCAGGTCGCGCAGCACCTCGCGGGGCTCGGCGGCCACGTCGCGGGACTTGACGGTCACTCGGGCCACCCCCAGCTCCGCGAGCTGACGCCGCTGCGCCCGTGGGCTCCCGGTCAGCTCGGCCACGACGAGGTGGCTGCGCAGGGCAGGCGAGGAGGACGGATGCCCGCTGGTGAGCCACGTGCTCGCCTCGCCGACGAGCCGGGCCTCCTCGCCACGTGCGAGGGCAGCGAGCGCGGATGCGCGAAGCACCGCGGGATCGGGCTCGTGCAGCCAGGTGCCCACCTCCTCGGCTACGGGCGTCGATGCGTCGTCCGCGTCGACGACGGTGACGGTGCTCGTCCCGAGCACGACGGCCCTGCGGGCCACGCCGGACAGGGGCCACGAGTACAGCGACAGCTCGACCACGGTTCGATCCACGCTCACCCATTCGGCCTCCCAGCCGGGCGGAGGTGTGAGCGACGGGGCCGCCTTGGCGGCCACCCTGGGGTGGGGGAGCGCGGCCACGGCCGACCACGGCGGCGACCAGCGCTCGGGGTCGCGTTCGGGCCTCGCGCGGGCCGTGGCCGCGTCGCGAGGGGCGTGCGGATCCCGTCGGGCCGGATCCGCGAACACGACGTCGGTCGGAGCGAGGCCTCCGAGCAGGTCGGCGAGCAGTCCGGGCTGCGTGGAGTCGGCGGCGACAACCCGGATGCCGGGGCAGTTGACGGACAGGAAGGTGGCGGTGGCCGGGTCACGCTCGACGGCGGTCACGTCGAGCCCGGCGGCGGCGAACGCCGCATCGTCGAAGCCCAGCCCCCCGGTGATGTCCAGGACACGTTCGACCCCCGCGGCGGCGAGCAGCCTGGCCCGGCGCCCTGCCACGGCGGGTCGGGTGGCCGCCTCCAGCCCGTCCCGGGTCAGCAGGAGGTCGACATCGAGGCCGTAGCGCTCACGGGCCGTCCGCCCGAGGTCCGCCTGCTCGAGCAGCGCCGCGGCGCGCGTCGCATCGAGCGTCGGGCGACTGCCACGCAGCTGGGCGCCGGCCCGCAGGGGGTCCCTGGGGAACGCGTCGACGGCCCGGCGGGCGTCCGCCAGCGGGCCGGACGCCTCGGCGGAGGCGAGCCACCGGGCCGTCGCGAGTCGCGCATCCTCCTCTGGCACGCGGCCATTGTGCAGCGCGGCCGGACGGTTGGCACTCGACTTGACGGAGTGCTAACCGATGCGTACTGTCTGACTTGGCACTCCCCACCTGGGACTGCCAACGAACATGACCCATTCGAGCGCCGTCCGCAAGGGGCGGCCTACCGACATCCCGGAGGATGTAACCGTGTCGGTCTCCATCAAGCCGCTCGAGGACCGCATTCTGGTCCAGACCCTCGACGCCGAGCAGACCACTGCGTCCGGCCTCGTCATTCCCGACACCGCCAAGGAGAAGCCCCAGGAGGGCAAGGTCCTGGCCGTCGGCCCCGGCCGTTTCGATGAGGATGGCGAGAAGCGCATCCCGCTCGACATCGCGGTCGGCGACACCGTCATCTACAGCAAGTACGGCGGCACAGAGGTGAAGTACAACGGCGAGGAGTACCTCCTCCTCTCCGCGCGCGACGTGCTCGCCATCGTCGAGAAGTAGCCAACCGAACATCGGGATGGCCCGTCGTGCATCCGTGCACGGCGGGCCGTTCCTGTCCTGATCAACAACGCCTCATGCGTGGGAGAACACACTGATGGCCAAGATTCTTGAGTTCGACGAGGACGCGCGTCGCAGCCTCGAGCGTGGAGTGAACGCGCTCGCCGATGCCGTCAAGGTGACGCTCGGCCCCAAGGGCCGCAACGTCGTCATCGACAAGAAGTGGGGCGCGCCCACGATCACCAACGACGGTGTGACGATCGCGCGCGAGATCGAGCTGGACGACCCCTACGAGAACCTCGGGGCCCAGCTCGCGAAGGAGGTCGCGACCAAGACCAACGACGTCGCCGGAGACGGCACCACCACGGCGACCGTCCTTGCCCAGGCGATGGTGCGTGAGGGCCTGAAGCAGGTGGCCGCCGGCGCATCGCCCATGGACCTCAAGCGCGGCATCGACAAGGCCGTCAAGGCCGTCACCGAGCAGCTGCTCGACAACGCCCGCGAGGTCGCTGACCGCAGCGAGATCGCCGACGTGGCGACCATCTCCTCGCAGGACCGCGAGATCGGCGAGCTCATCGCCGAGGCATTCGACAAGGTCGGCAAGGACGGTGTGATCTCCGTCGAGGAGTCGAGCACCACGTCCCTCGAGCTGGAGTTCACCGAGGGCATGCAGTTCGACAAGGGCTTCATCTCCGCGTACTTCATCACCGACCCCGATCGCATGGAGACGGTGTTCGAGGACGCCCGCATCCTGCTGGTGCAGGGCAAGGTGTCCTCGGTCCAGGAGCTGCTGCCGCTGCTCGAGAAGGTCGTTCAGGCGGGCAAGCCGCTGCTGATCGTCGCGGAGGACGTCGAGGGAGAGGCGCTGTCGACCCTCGTGGTCAACCGCATCCGCGGCACCTTCTCGTCGTGCGCCGTCAAGGCGCCGGCTTTCGGCGACCGTCGCAAGGCGATCCTGCAGGACCTCGCCATCCTCACAGGCGCTCAGGTCGTCGCGCCCGAGGTGGGCCTCAAGCTCGACCAGGTCGGCCTCGAGGTGCTCGGCAGTGCGAGGCGGATCGTCGTCACGAAGGACAACACGACGATCGTCGACGGTGGCGGCGAGGCTGCCGACGTCGATGCTCGCGTGGCCCAGATCCGGGCCGAGATCGAGCGCACCGACTCGGACTGGGACCGTGAGAAGCTGCAGGAGCGGCTCGCGAAGATCGCCGGGGGTGTCGTCGTCATCAAGGTCGGCGGGCACACCGAGGTCGAGCTGAAGGAGAAGAAGCACCGCATCGAGGACGCCGTCTCGGCGACCCGTGCGGCGATCGAGGAGGGCATCGTCGCCGGCGGTGGCTCTGCGCTCGTGCAGGCGGCCACGATCCTCGAGGGCGATCTTGGCCTCGACGGCGACCAGGCCACCGGCGTGGGCATCGTGCGGCGCTCCATGTCGGAGCCGCAGCGGTGGATCGCCGAGAACGCGGGCGAGCAGGGCTACGTCGTGGTCTCCAAGACCGCTGAGCTGCCCGCCGGTCACGGCCTGAACGCCGCCACCGGGGAGTACGTCGACCTCATCGCCGCGGGCGTCATCGATCCGGTCAAGGTGACGCGCTCCGCTCTGGAGAACGCCGCCTCGATCGCGGCGATGCTGCTCACCACGGAGGCGCTCGTCGTGGAGAAGAAGGTGGAGGAGCCGGAGGCCGAGCATGGCCACGGTCACTCCCACCACGGGCACTCGCACTAGGCACCAAGCCGGCCAACGCGGCCACCGTACGGACAAAGGGAGAGGCTCCCGCGCAGTTGCGCGGGAGCCTCTCCCTTTGCCACCGTCTCCAGCTCGTTGAGTGCGGGGTTGTTGGGCGTTCTTGCCGGGTCAGGACCCCAACAACCCCGCACTCAACGGGTGGGGGCGGGGGTGATGGGGGTTCGTGCCGCGTCAGGAGGCGATGGCAGCCGTCTGGCGGCGGCGACGGTAGATGACCTCGCGGTCGTCCTCGGACAGTCCGCCCCAGACGCCGTAGGGCTCGCGAACGGCCAGCGCATGCTCCGCGCACAGCGCCCGGACGGGGCAGGAGGCGCAGATGGACTTGGCCGCCGTCTCACGGGCCTCGCGGGCGGGGCCCCGCTCACCGTCCGGGTGGAAGAACAGGTTCGGGTCCTCGCCTCGGCAGGAACCGTGCAACTGCCAGTCCCAGAAGTCCGCGTTGGGCCCGGGGAGCCGGGAGACGTCAGCCATGGTTCTCTCCTTCGTGGTCCTCCGTCGACAATTCGACGTTCAACTACCCAGTACTCTACAAAACGCGCCATAAGTTGGTCAAGTCCTTTTCTTGAACAATTTACGGCGCGAAAACGAGTCTCGACGGGCGGATGGCCCCAGGTGCCCCCAGAATGGGCGCGTGAGCAGGGAAGCGGTCTCGTCGACCACGGATGAGCCGGGTCTGTCGGTCGCCGCCGTAGCCCGTCGCATGGGCGTGGCACCGGCAACGCTGCGCACCTGGGACCGTCGTTATGGCGTCGGCCCTAGCGAGCACACCCCTGGCTCGCACCGCCGCTACACCTCTGCGGACCTCGCCCGACTCGATCACATGCGCCGCCTCGTCATCGCCGGCGTTCCCCCGGCCGATGCCGCCCGAGCGGCTCGGGAGACCGACTTCGACGCCCAGAGCATGGCTGACGTCACCCAGCTGCCCGCTCCCGTGGCCATTCCGGACGACGCCGGGGAGTCCGGGGGGCGCTCGGGAGGGGGGCGCGTCGTCGCCCTGCCGGGAGGAGCGCATGCCGCCCGCGGACTGGCCCGCGCGGCGCAGTCCCTCGACTCGGCTGGCTGCATGGAGATCATCGGCGACAGCATCGAGCGCCGCGGGGTCGTCTGGACGTGGGACAACCTCCTGGTCCCCGTGCTCGTCGGGATCGGGCAGCAGTGGAACGACACCGGACGCGGGGTCGAGATCGAGCACACCATCAGCGCCGCCATCCAGGACTCGCTCAGTGCCAAGGTGCGCACCGCGCCGGCGCCCACCAACAGCCGACCGGTTCTGCTCGCCTGTGCCCCGGGTGAGCTGCACTCCCTAACCCTGTGGGCCGTGGCGGCTGCCCTGGCCGAAAGGCGCATCGGCGTGCGGATCCTGGGTGCCAGCCTGCCGACGGACGCCCTCGGCAGCGCCGTGCAGAGGATCGGACCTGCCGTCGTGTTCGTGTGGGCGCAGCTGCCCGGGACGGCCGATCCCGCGCTGCTCGCCGGGCTGCCGTCACTGCGCCCGGCAGCGACGGTGCTCATCGGCGGACCGGGGTGGACGACGGACGGCTCGGGGCTCCCGGACGGAGTCACGCCGGTGATGGATCTCACCGACACCATCGGCCGAATCGCGTATGCGGTCGGCGGGTAGCCTTGGGGCCTCGAGCCCTCGCGCACCCCGGAGACCCCATGGAGCCCCGCCCGCTATCTGATTCGCTCGCCTACGACGGCGTCCCCGACAAGTTCGGCTACCAGGGACTGACCTTCGACGACGTGCTGCTCGTGCCCGCGGAGTCGGACGTCGTGCCGACCGAGGTGGACACCTCCTCGTGGGTCACGCGGAGCATCCGGATCCAGCTGCCGCTGGTCTCCAGTGCCATGGACACCGTGACGGAGGCGCGCATGGCCATCGCCATGGCGCGGCAGGGCGGCGTCGGCGTGCTGCACCGGAACCTCCCGATCGAGGAGCAGGCGACGCAGGTCGACCTGGTGAAGCGCTCCGAGGCCGGGATGGTCAACAATCCGGTCACCTGTTCGCCCGACGACACGCTCGACGACGTCGACCGCATGTGCGGCAGGTACCGCATCTCCGGTGTTCCCGTGGTGGACAAGGACGGGATCCTGCTCGGCATCGTCACGAACCGCGACATGCGCTTCGAGGACGACATGAGCCGTCCGGTTCACGAGGTCATGACGCCGATGCCCCTCGTCACCGCGCCGGTGGGCATCGCCCCCGACGATGCGCTCGCCCTGCTGGCGCAGCGCAAGGTGGAGAAGCTGCCGCTGATCGACGCGAACGGCCGGCTGCAGGGCCTGTTCACCGTCAAGGACTTCGTCAAGAGCGACAAGTACCCGCACGCCACGAAGGATGCGAACGGCCGCCTGGTGGTCGGTGCCGCGGTCGGTGTCGGTGACGACGCCGAGAAGCGTGCGCAGTCGCTGATCGAGGCGGGGGTCGACTTCCTCATCGTCGACACGGCCCACGGTCACTCACGAGCGGTGCTCGAGATGGTGCGTCTGCTCAAGCGTCAGTCGCAGGTCGACGTCGTCGGTGGCAACGTGGCCACCCGCGCGGGCGCTCAGGCTCTCGTCGAGGCAGGCGCCGACGGTGTGAAGGTCGGGGTCGGTCCCGGTTCGATCTGCACCACCCGGGTCGTGGCCGGTGTCGGAGTGCCCCAGATCTCCGCCATCTACGAGGCCTCGCTGGTGTGCCGGCCCGCCGGCGTCCCCATCATCGGCGACGGGGGCCTTCAGTACTCGGGCGACATCGCCAAGGCCCTCGTGGCCGGTGCCGACACCGTCATGCTCGGCTCGCTGCTCGCGGGCACCGAGGAGGCGCCGGGCGACATGGTCTTCGTCAACGGCAAGCAGTTCAAGTCGTACCGGGGCATGGGCTCGCTGGGGGCCATGCAGTCGCGGGGGCAGGCGCGTTCGTACAGCAAGGACCGCTACTTCCAGGACGACGTCCTCAGCGACGACAAGCTGGTGCCCGAGGGCATCGAGGGCATGGTCGCCTACCGGGGCCCACTCGGCGCCGTCGCACACCAGCTCGTGGGCGGCCTCCGCGCCGCCATGGGCTACAGCGGAGCGCAGACGATCGACGAGCTGCACTCCAAGGGATCCTTCGTGCGCATCACCGCTGCCGGTCTTCGGGAGAGCCACCCGCACGATGTCCAGATGACCATCGAGGCACCCAACTACTCAGGACGGTAGGGATCCGTGACCGACATCCAGATCGGCGGGGCCAAGCGTGCCCGCCGCGGCTACTCCCTCGACGAGGTCGCCATCGCGCCCAGCCGCCGCACGCGCGACCCCGAGGCAGTGTCGACCTCGTGGTCCATCGACGCCTACCGATTCGAGACGCCCATCCTCGCGGCACCGATGGACTCGGTGGTCTCCCCGGCGACGGCGACCGAGCTCGCCCGCCTCGGCGTCCTGGCCGTCCTCAACCTCGAGGGGCTGTGGGGCCGCTACGAGGACCCCGAGCCGATGCTGGCCGAGATTGCCGCCCTCGCGCCCGGATCCGTGACTCCGCGTATGCAGGAGATGTACTCCGCGCGCCCCGTCGACGCCGACCTCGTCCGGAAGCGGATCACCGATCTCAAGGCCGCGGGGATCACCCTCGCCGTGGCCACGTCGCCGCAGGCCGCCGCGGAGCTCGCCCCGATCGCCTCGCAGTCGGGGGCGGACATCGTCGTCATCCGCGGCACGACGGTGTCAGCCGAGCACGTGTCGGCCGAGGGGGAGCCGCTGAACCTGAAGGAGTTCATCCACGAGCTGGATGCCCCGGTCATCGTCGGCGGATGTGCGACGCACCAGGCCGCCCTGCACCTCATGCGCACCGGCGCTGCGGGGGTGCTCGTCGGGTTCGGGGGCGGAGCCTCGCACACCACGGCGGATGTCATGGGTGTTCGGGTGCCGATGGCAAGCGCCATCGCCGACGTGGCCGCGGCGCGCCGCGACTACCTCGACGAGTCGGGTGGACGCTACGTGCATGTCATCGCCGACGGCTCGATGGGGCACAGCGGTGACATCGTCAAGGCGTTCGCCTGCGGAGCGGACGCGGCCATGGTCGGGTCGGTGTTCGCGAGGGCCAGCGACGCACCCGGGCACGGCGCGCACTGGGGGGCCGAGGCGTGGCATGCACACCTGCCCCGGGGGGAGCGACACCTCATGACCACGGTGGGCACGCTGGCGGAGGTCCTGCATGGCCCGTCCCGCAGTGCCGACGGGACGATGAACGTCGTTGGCGCGCTGCGCAAGGCGATGGCGACGACGGGCTACAGCGACCTCAAGGAGTTCCAGCGCGTCGAGATGGTGGTCACTGCGTGACGACGACCGACGTGCGAGAGGCGACCGGCCTGGACCCCTCGCGGATAGCCCACCTCCTGTCGCTGGCGAGCGCCCGCCCGGGTGCATCGACCCTGCCGGTCATCGCTCCGTTCACAGGGCACCTGCTGTACGACCTCCCGCTGTCGGAGGAGTCCGACGTCGAAGGGACCATCGCGGAGCTCCGTGCCGGGCAGGCCCGGTGGGCGGCGATGACCGTGCGCGACCGCGGGCGGATCCTGCTGCGCTTCCACGACCTCGTCCTCGCCAACCGTGAGGAGGGGCTCGACATCGTCCAGTGGGAGACCGGCAAGGCACGTCTTGACGCGATGGAGGAGCTGATCGACGTCCTGCTCACCTCCCGGCACTATGCGCGGGATGCGGGCAGACTGCTCAGGACGACGAGGCACCGCGGCATCTTCCCGGGGCTCGTGCGCGTCGACCAGGTGCAGCATCCCAAGGGCGTCGTCGGTTTCATCGCGCCCTGGAACTACCCGTTGACGCTGGCTGTCAGCGACGCCATCCCCGCACTCATGGCAGGCAACGCTGCCGTCGTCAAGCCCGACGCGCAGACGTCGCTCACCGCCCTGTGGGTGCTCGACCTGCTGCGCAGGGCCGGCGTGCCCGACGACGTCTTCCGCGTGGTCACGGGGGAGGGTCCCGTCACCGGCCCGATGGTCATCGACCGGGTCGACTACGTGATGTTCACGGGCTCCACGCGCGTCGGGCGCGAGGTGGCTGCCCGGTGCGGTGAGCGGCTGGTCGGGTGCTCGCTCGAGCTCGGCGGCAAGAACGCGATGATCGTGCGCGCCGACGCCGACCCGGTGCGGGCGGCGGAGATCGCGCAGCGGGCCTGCTTCGCCAACTCGGGACAGCTGTGCATCTCCATGGAACGGCTGTACATCCACCGTGACGTGTACGAGCAGTTCATCGCGGCCTTCGTGGGACGCGTGGGCAGCATGACGCTCAAGCCGGGGATCGCCTGGGGCGCTGACATGGGCTCGCTCATCTCGGCCCGTCAGCGGGACCGCGTCCTGGCGCACATCGACGATGCGGTGGCGCGAGGTGCCGCCGTCCTCGCGGGCGGCAGGGCGCGACCTGACATCGGCCCCTTCTACGTCGAGCCCACCGTCCTGTCCGGAGTCACCGAGGACATGATCCTGTGCGACGAGGAGACGTTCGGCCCGGTGGTGGCCGTCTATCCCGTGGACTCCGACGAGGAGGCGATCGCCCTCGCGAACGCGACCTCCTATGGCCTGAACGCCGCCGTGCTCACGCGCGACAAGGCCGCTGGGCGGACGATCGCCCGCCGCTTGCACGCCGGGACCGTCAACATCAACGAGGCCTACGGGGCGACGTGGGGCAGCACCCGGTCCCCGATGGGAGGCATGGGCGATTCCGGTCTCGGGCGCCGCCACGGCGACGAGGGGCTGTTGAAGTACACGGAGTCGCAGTCGATCGCCACGCAGCGCATGCTCGGGTTCGGACCGCAGTTCGGGCTGTCCGACCAGGTCTGGGGCGAGATGCTCGCCCAGACGTTCGGCGTGTTCAAGCGCCTGGGCCTGAAGTAGGCGTCGACCGTGCCGCACTTCGATTTCGACGTCCTGATCGTCGGCTCCGGCTTCGGCGGCTCGGTGTCGGCGCTCCGGCTGGCGGAGAAGGGCTACCGCGTCGGGGTGCTCGAGGCTGGCCGACGCTTCACGGAGGACACCTACCCCACGACGTCGTGGCGGCTGAAGGACTTCCTCTGGGCCCCCCGCCTGGGCATGACGGGGCTGCAGCGCATCCATGTCCTGCGGGATGTGGTCGTCCTCGCAGGTGCGGGGGTCGGCGGCGGATCGCTGGTGTACGCCAACACCCTGTACGTCCCGGGGAAGCCGTTCTTCGACGACCCACAGTGGAGCGGGATCACGGACTGGGCCGACGAGCTCGCCCCGTACTACGACCAGGCAGCCCGGATGCTCGGCGTCGTCGACAACCCCACCATGACCCCGAGCGACGTGGTCATGAAGGCGGTCGCGGACGAGATGGGCGTGGGCCACACCTTCCGGCTCACCCCCGTCGGGGTCTACTTCGGCGATGGCCCCGGCGTCACGCGGCCCGATCCGTTCTTCGGCGGAGTCGGCCCGGACCGAACGGGCTGCATCGAGTGCGGGGAGTGCATGACCGGCTGCCGCCACAACGCGAAGAACACACTGCCGAAGAACTACCTCGCGCTCGCGGAGGCGGCGGGTGCCCGCATCTACCCCCTCACGACGGTGACGGGCCTGTCCGAGCGCGACGGCGGCGGCTACACCGTCGACACCGTCCGCACGGGATCCTGGGGATCCGGACGGCCTCGCACCCTCAGCGCCGAGCAGGTGATCGTCGCGGCCGGCACCTACAACAGCCAGAAGCTGCTCCATCGGATGAAGGACGACGGTCGGTTGCCCCGGCTGTCAGGGGCCCTCGGTCGACTCTCCCGGACGAACTCCGAGGCCATCCTCGGCGCGGTCGGGCAGATCTCGTCCAGGGACTTCACCGAGGGCGTGGCCATCACGTCGAGCTTCTATCCCGAGCCCGACACCCATGTCGAGCCCGTGCGGTACGGCAAGGGGTCGAACTCCATGGGGCTCCTGCAGTCCATCCTCAGCACGCCCAGCGAGGGTGTCCCGCGCTGGCGCACGCTCGCGCGGGACCTGGTCCGCGATCCCGGGGATGCCCTGCAGCTCGTCAACGTCCGCCGATGGAGCGAGCGGTCCGTCATCGCGCTCGTCATGCAGACCGTCGACAACTCGCTCACCGTGACCGGTCGCCGGACCAGGCTCGGCTGGCGGATGACGACGCGCCAGGACGAGTCACGCCCGGCCCCCACCTACATCCCGGTCGCGCACGACGTCGTGCGCAGGCTTGCCCGCCTGATCGACGGGATCCCCGGGGGCAGCTGGTTCGAGAACTTCGACGCGGCCCTCACCGCTCACTTCGTCGGCGGGTGCTCGATCGGCGCCGATGAGGAGTCCGGGGTGATCGACGCGTACCACCGGGTCTTCGGCCATGACGGGCTGCACGTCGTCGACGGATCCGCGATCACGGCGAACCTTGGGGTCAATCCGTCGTTGACGATCACCGCCCAGGCCGAGCGCGCCATGGCATTGTGGCCGAACAAGGGCGAGGTGGATCCGCGACCACCGCTCGGATCGACGTACCGCCGGGTCGTGCCGGAACCTCCCAAGAAGCCGATCGTGCCTGACGCCGCGCCGGGAGCGCTGCGCCTGCCGATCGTGCAGGTGACCTGAGCCGCCTCGCCGGCGGTCAGATGCGACCTACACCGCGCAGGACATGTCCTGACCGCAGCACATCGGCGACTTGATCTTGCCGTGCCCGTTGGGGCACTGCGAGATCTCCACCGTCGAGCCGTCGTCCTTGGTTATCGAGGCGTCGACCAGTTCGGCGCCGCAGGCGCCGCACGTGGTGTTGACGGACATGCCGCACTTGGAGCAGGTGTAGAGGGCCATGCGCGGACGCTATCGCAGCGGCCTTCGGTCCGCAGAGGCACGGTTCCCGGCCGGGGAGGCCGCGCTTGCGGACGTGACCGGCGGAATGTGCTTCTGCTGGCGCTAGGGTGCGAGCAATGTCAGATGCGTCCCCGCCCGCGGAGTCGTCGGTCGATGCGCACCCGCCCCGGGCGTACCTCGGGTGGGGCCTCGCCACGACGGTCCTGTGCTTCGTGCCGACCGGGCTGGTGGCCCTCCTCTACGGCTTCCGGACGAACCGGGCACTCATGGATGGGCGCGTGGAGGATGCGATCAGCCTGTCCGTCGTGACCCGTCGTTGGCTCTACGCCACCGTCGCTCTCGGGGTGCTTCTCGACATCGTGCTCGCCGCGGTCATCGTCATGATGGGGGCGTTCTCTCCGTGATCCGGCTCCCGCGTGATGAGTAGGCTCGCGCCGTGACCGTGGCTCCCGAGACCGTCCTCGTCGTCGACTTCGGCGCCCAGTACGCACAGCTCATCGCTCGGCGTGTGCGCGAGGCCCACGTGTACTCGGAGATCGTTCCGCACACCATGCCGGTGGCGGAGATCGCCGCCCGCCGCCCCGCCGCCGTGATCCTCAGCGGAGGGCCGTCCAGCGTGTACGAGCCCGGGGCGCCGTCCCTCGATGCCGAGCTGTTCGAGACCGGCATCCCGGTCTTCGGCATCTGCTACGGGTTCCAGGCGATGGCGCGTGCCCTCGGGGGCACCGTCGCTCGCACGGGCCTGAGCGAGTTCGGCGGCACCGCACTGACCGTGACGGAGCCGGGGCTCCTGTTCGACGGGCTGCCGCGCCAGCAGAGCGTGTGGATGTCGCACGGGGACTCCGTGTCGGAGGCACCGGCAGGGTTCCTCGTCACTGCCGAGTCGGACGGCGCCCGGGTAGCCGCGTTCGAGGACCGCGGCCGCCGGCTAGCCGGGGTGCAGTTTCATCCCGAGGTGCTGCACAGTCAGCACGGGCAACGGGTGCTCGAGCGATTCCTCTTCGACGTTGCCGGCTGCACCCCGTCGTGGACGATGACCAACGTCATCGAGGAGCAGGTCGCGCGGATCAGGGAGCAGGTCGGCACCGGTCAGGTGATCTGCGGACTGTCCGGCGGCGTCGACTCCGCGGTGGCCGCGGCCCTCGTCCAGCGTGCGGTGGGTGAGCAGCTCACCTGTGTGTTCGTCGATCACGGCCTGCTGCGCAAGGGCGAGGCCGAGCAGGTGGAACGCGACTACGTCGCTGCGACAGGCATTCGACTGGTCGTCGTGGACGCTCGCGAGCGATTCCTCGCCGCGCTGGCGGGGGTCAGCGACCCCGAGACCAAGCGCAAGATCATCGGCCGTGAGTTCATCAGGGTCTTCGAGGACGCCGAGCGCCAGGTCGTCGAGCAGGCGGGTGCACACGGCGAGAAGGTGGAGTTCCTCGTCCAGGGGACGCTCTACCCGGATGTCGTCGAGTCCGGCGGTGGTTCTGGCACGGCGAACATCAAGAGCCACCACAACGTGGGCGGCCTCCCGGAGGACCTGCAGTTCACCCTGGTGGAGCCGCTGCGGACGCTGTTCAAGGACGAGGTGCGGCAGGTGGGACTCGACCTCGGGCTGCCGCCGGAGATCGTGTGGCGGCACCCGTTCCCGGGCCCAGGGCTGGCGATCCGGATCATCGGCGCCGTCGATGAGGAGCGGCTGGCGATCCTGCGTGAGGCGGACGCCATCGCGCGCGACGAGCTCACGGCGGCGGGGCTGGACCGCGACGTGTGGCAGTTCCCGGTGGTTCTCCTCGCGGACGTGCGATCCGTCGGGGTTCAGGGTGACGGTCGGACCTACGGTCATCCGGTGGTCCTGCGGCCCGTCTCCAGCGAGGACGCCATGACGGCGGACTGGTCGCGGCTGCCCTACGACCTCATCGCCCGCATCTCGACGCGCATCACCAACGAGGTGCGCGAGGTGAACCGGGTCACGTTGGACGTCACCAGCAAGCCCCCGGGCACGATTGAATGGGAGTGATTCCTGACGGGATCGCTCGACTGAATGGGAGTTGCCATGGAGTTCGTGTTCCATCTCGTCGTCGTCCTGCACTTCGTGGGCCTCGCCCTGCTGCTCGGGGCATTCCTGGTGCAGGTGCGGGATCCGCAGAAGACCGTCAC
>JAHECS010000018.1 GCA_024641635.1 Actinomycetes bacterium
CCGCGGTCGCGGGCGGCTGAGGAGCGAGCCTGCGAGCACCGGAGGCCGGACGCCGTGGATGCGCGGGCGGCTGAGGAGCGAGCCCGCGCGTGCGGCAGGGCGAACCCGAGGTTGGTGCGCCTGTGAGGGTTCGCCTGATGCTTGACGTTGTGGCTTCGGGTGATGCTTGACACTTCCTGGGTTGATTGTTGCCTGACTGTCGCCTAGCTGGCGACGGATGCGCGCTTCTTCCTCACCTCCTTGGTGTTGTCCCGGAGGGCGGTCTTGAGGAGTTCGCCGCCGTCCCAGATGTGCAGCAGTTCGGGGCCGACGTGGATGTCGACCGTGCGCCCGGCCCGGTGCCGGCCGACGGAGATCTGCTGCCAGGCCACGCAAACGACCCCGACGGCGGAGACGCGGCGGGCGATCCAGTCGTCCCCGGACCGGTCCACCGGGTCGAGGGCAGACGCGTCGGCGGGACGGTCGGCGGGCCGGTTGGTGAAGAACCGGGACGCGGGGGTAGCCATGTCGAGGGACTCGTGCGGTCGGTCGTTGTTGTATTCGTGGACCCATGCGTCCAGCTGCCGCTGCGCATCCGCGTGGCTGGTGAACACCTTCCCGACCAGGAACTGCTCCCGCAGCGTGCGATGCCAACGCTCGATCTTGCCCGTCGTCGTCGGCGACCGGGGCGCGGTCAGCAGGTGGTCGATGCCGTTCTCCCGGCAGATCCGGTCGAACAGCACCTCGACCTTGCCCTTCCCGAACCGGCCGGTGAACACCTTCCCGTTGTCCGTCAACAGCTCCTGCGGAACCCCGTACGCACGCAACGCATCCGCGAAATGACTGCAGACGCTGCGGGAGTTGGCCCGGGCCATCAGCCCCGCGCAGACGATGAACCGCGAATGGTCATCGATCCCGGTCAGCGCCTTCAGCTCGGTGCCGTCGGCCAGCAGGATCCCACCGACGACGTCCATCTGCCACAGCTCCATCGACGTGCCCCGCTCCCACCGCTTGAACTTGCGGTCCCGCTTGCGGCGCGCGTTCGGGTCGATCAGACCCTGCCGCTTCAGCAGCCGGTAGATCCCCGACCGGCTGGGCAGCGGATCGATGCCCTCCCTGGCCAGCTCGTGCAGCAGCCGACGCGGACCCCAGTCCGGATTGATCCGCCGCATCTCCAGCACGACCGCCTCGACCGCGGCCGGCATCTGATGCGCACAGCCCTTGGGCCGATGCGACCGATCCGCCAGCGCCGCCAGCCCGCCACGCTCGTAGCGGGCCAGCCACGCATGCACCGACTGACGCGACACGTTGAACCGGCGCGCCACCTCCACCACGGACTCCCCGTCATGGATCACCAACGACACCGCCTGATACCTCTGCTCCATCACACTCAGCTCCACCAACATGAGCGGAGTGTCAAGCATCAGCCGAAGCCGCCGTAAGGGCTCAGCCGAAGCCACGTCAAGGATCAGGCGAAGCCAATCCGTAAAGGATCAGCCGAAACAGCACATTATCGGAGTGGGGCGGGTCGGGCTCGAACCGACGACGACCAGATTATGAGTCCGGGGCTCTAACCAGCTGAGCTACCGCCCCCGTGGGGTCGTCCCACTCTAGACGCGCACCGCCGGGAGGTGCGGCTCGACCTGCGCCACGAGCGCCGGCTCGGGCTGGGCGCCGACAACACGCCCCACCGGCTTGCCGTCGCGGATGAGCACCAGCGTCGGGATCGAGCTCGCGTCGTACGCCCGGGCGGTGGCCTGGTTGTCGTCGACGTTGACCTTCACGACTTTCAGCCGACCGGCATACCGCGTCGCCAGCCTCTCCAGCACCGGCGCGACCATCCTGCAGGGTCCGCACCAAGGCGCCCAGAGATCCAGCAGCACGAGGGACGTCGTGTCGAGTGCTTGCGACAGTGATGCGTCTGTGGCGTCGGCGATCCACGGCAGCTCGGCCTTGCAGGAGGCGCATCGCGGTCGACCAGTGGCAACGGCAGGAACTCGGTTCTTCGCGCCGCACGCTGGGCAGGCGGTGATGCGGGTGCTCATGTCAACGTCAACTCGGCTGGACTGCCGGATGTTCCCGGCTCACCCGAGCGCCTCCTTCACCGAGGCGTACGCCAGCAGGGCGGCGAAGAACAGGCAGATGGCCGCATTGATCTGACGGGAGTGCGTCGTCGTGAACCGGTTGGTTCGTGCCAGCAGCGCATCCGAACGGTGGCCCACCACGCTGACTGCGAGGACTGGGAGAACGATGGGTGCGACCGCGACGAGGAACAGGACGACCGCAGCTGTCACCTTCGTCGCCTCAGAGTCACTCGAGTGAACGATGAGGTGGATGGCGGGCAGCACAAGCACGAGGGTCGAGAAGTTGACGAGCATGGCGACTGCGCCGGTTCCAACGAAGAAGGGAAGCGGAGCCGAGGCCATTCGCTTGGAAACGCGGCCGTGGTGTGCCTCGGCCGCCGTCCGGCGCGGACGCAGTTGGCGCACGCCCAGAGCAGCAAGACCGGCTGCCAGGACCGCCTTGATCGCCACCGACCACGGGTTCGGGGGTGCGCCGCTGGAATCGCCCATGTTGCGAAGGAGCGTGGCGGCCAGGAATCCGAAGGCGATGAGAGTGGCTGAGGCCCCGACGACGAACATCCAGGCACGCGCTTTCGGCCTGGTCTTGCCGGACAGGATGAGGAGCTCGAGCGTGAGCAGGGTCGGGCTGACTGCTGCGCCCAAGGCGAAGGGCAGGACGCTGAGCACGAGTCCCGACATGTTTGGAGTCTGACAGGATCGGCACGTGGATGACGTACGCATCCGGGTCCGGGTGCGGCCGGGAAGTTCCCGGACTCGCGTGGGCGGCGCCTACGGCGACGAGCGAGCGCTCGTGGTGGCCGTGAACGCCCCGCCGGTCGACGGTGCTGCCAATGACGCGGTCGTCGCGGTTCTGGCGAGGGCGCTTGGAGTACGCCCACGTCAGGTCTCCGTGGTCTCGGGGCACACGGCACGAAACAAGGTCGTCGCCGTCGACGTCCACGGCGACGACGCGGCCCGCCTTCGCGAGCGGGTCGAGCTCCTGCTCCAGCAGCCTTGACCCCGGAGCGCGACAGGTCTGTGATGGGGGTACCGACCGGGAGGAGAAGCTCATGGCGAAGTACCTGATCAAGGTGTCGTACAGCGCGGAGGGACTGCGGGGAGTCCGCAAGGAGGGGGCCGCCGCACGTGCCGCCTTCATCGGGCAGCTCCTGGAGACCGTCGGCGGGTCCATGGAGTCCTTCTACTTCGCCTTCGGCGGCGACGACGTCATCCTCATCGTCGACATGCCCGACAACAAGACCGCGATGGCGGTCTCCGCAACCGTCGGCGCGTCGGACGCCATCAGCGCCTACGAGACCGTCCCGCTGATGACCACCCAGGAGGTCGACGCGGCGATGAAGATCTCGGTCGGCTACCGGGCCCCGGGAACCTAGCAGAGCTGGGCCACGCCGCTCGCCGGGGACGAACCTGCTCTCCCATCTGGGCTCGAACCAGAAACCCTTCGAGTGGAGACAGTTATGGGTTGGCGGGCGCTGGCCGTCGTCAGTTGAGCCTGGAATGTCCGCAGGTGTGCCGTGTTGTGCACGTCGTGCGGTGCGCTGTCGCATGCCCGAGGGCCGGGCCGCTACGAGGGCGGTTGGGGTGACGGCTGGCGGTCAGGGACTGCCGTAGTCCAAGCGAAGCTCGAGGCCGAGGTAGGCGAGAGCCGCGATCAGCGCTAGCGCCGTGAGCGCCTTCCAGAGCCGGGAGTCGGTGGCGACCCACACGACGAGGGTCAGTCCGAACATCAGCGCAAGGATTCCGATGGCCACCAGAAGTCGCATGGGTCCAGTGAAGCACTTGGCGGGCCTCGTGGAGGCGACGTCGGCATCGTTGTGGCGGACCGCCCTCGACGCGGTTCGCCGGGCGAAGTCACGTGTCAGCAGTCCGCGTCGCGGGGGCATATCGGTGAATCGACATCGGCCGCCCATGCCGATCCACGAGGAGAAAGCTCCCCCATCTGGACTCGAACCAGAAACCCTTCGATTAACAGTCGAATGCTCTGCCAATTGAGCTATGGGGGACTGCGCCGCTTTCGCGACCGGCCCGCAGAGGATAGCAAGGGCCAACCCCTGCCCCCACACGCGGCACCACCGGAGGCCTAGATGCCGAGGGAGTCCCGCAGCCGTGCCAGGGCGGCGTCGGCATCCGCCCTGAGGTCGGGGTCGGCCGGATCGAGGCCGCTGTCGAACCGCACGCTCCACCGCACCTCGTCGGCGTCGCTCGACCGGCGCGCCACCGCCAGGGCGCCCCTCCCCTCCCCGAGGTCCAGACGCTCGCTCACGAGCACGCTGGCGGTCACGCGATCGTGCACCGCGGCGGGAAGGTCGCGCGCATCGTCCACCCGGACGCGGACGAGCCTGGCCCCCTGGCCGGCTTCGTCCACGACGACGAGCTCGAGCAGCGGCTCGTCCCACATCGCCTTGGTGATGCGGTCCCAGGGCAGGCGCTCGCCCGTGGCCTGGAGGTAGAGCGCCCGGTCCGTCGCGGCCGCGAAGTGGGCCTGCGTCACGTCCGCGCCGGGACCGGCCGCCCACGCGACGACCTTCTCCCCCGGCAGGATGCCGAGCATGGCGATGGCGGTGCCGGGCAGCCTGCCGCCCAGCTTGGGAATGATCCGTCTCATGAGACCTCGCCCAGGGTTCCCTGCCGCAGGGACCTGCGGTAGTCCTCGAGGGCGAGCAGGTCCGCGAACGCCCGCTGGTGCGCATCGGCGTCACTGGCGGGGTCGATGCGCTGCATCCTGCCCTTGAGGTCGTCGATCCGGCGCGAGGCGTCCAGCTCGAGCAGCCGCGAGATGACGCCGATCGCATAGCGGGCGTCCTGCCCGGCCTCAGCGGGCAGTGGCTCGACGGCGAGCTCGCGGACCATCCGTCGGATCTCGTCGTCCTCGGCAGCGGCGAGCACTGCGTCGATCCACGGCAGCCCCGACAACTCGGGGGACGGATATCCCGCGCCGGCGACGGCATGGTGGACCCGTCGCGCGGCGGGATGGGTGAACGCCGACTCCTCGACGCTCTCGTACCAGTCCGCGACCACCCCGGGCTCCTGGAGGGCGCACTTCAGTGCCTCACGCTCGACGACCAGCGCCGGATCGCGGTGGGCGCCGGCCTGCGCGCGGGGCATCGTCGGACGCTGGGGCGCCTGGTCGACGGGTGGCTCGTCGCGCCGGTTCGGCGCGGGCTGTCGGCCGGAGCGGGTGGCGGCCTGGACCGCCTCGGAGACCGTGGCGACGTCGATGCCCAGCCATCCCGCCAGCCGCCTCGCATACTCCGGGCGCAGGGCGGTGTCGCGGATCTTCGCCACGATCGGCGAGGCGTCGCGCAGTGCAGCCACCCGGCCCTCCGCGCTCTCGAGGTCGTAGGCGGCGAGGGTGGAGCGGATCGCAAACTCGAACAGCGGGACGCGCCGGTCGACGAGCGCCACGACCGCGGCGTCGCCGTGCTGCAGCCGCAGATCGCACGGATCGAGGCCCGTCGGCTCGACGGCCACGAAGGTCTGGGTGACGAAGCGCTGGTCCTCCTCGAATGCCCTCAGCGCCGCCTTCTGGCCGGCCGCGTCGCCATCGAAGGTGAACACGACGCTGCCCTTCATCTGATCGTCGTCCATGAGCAGCCGGCGCAGCACCTTGATGTGCTCGGTCCCGAACGAGGTGCCGCACGTCGCCACCGCCGTCGTGATGCCGGCCAGGTGGCAGGCCATGACGTCGGTGTAGCCCTCGACGATGACGGCCTGCTGGTTCTTGGAGATGTCTCGCCGTGCGAGGTCGATCCCGTACAGCACCTGGCTCTTCTTGTAGATCGGGGTCTCGGGGGTGTTCAGGTACTTCGGGCCCTCGTCGTCATCGAACAGTCGCCGCGCGCCGAACCCGATGACGTCGCCGCCGAGGTCCCGGATCGGCCAGACGAGCCGGCCGCGGAATCGGTCGTAGGGGCCGCGATTGCCCTGGCTGACGAGGCCGGCGGCGAGCAGCTCTGCGTCGGTGAAGCCCTTGGACCGCAGGTGCCCTGTCAGGGCGTCCCACCCCTTGGGTGCGAAGCCGACGCCGAAGTGCGCAGCCGCGTCGGCGTCGAAGCCGCGCTCGTCGAGGAAGGTCCGTCCGATCGCCGCCTCGGGGGCCGCGAGCTTCTCGACGTAGAAGGCAGCCGCCACCTTGTGCGCCTCCACCAGTCGGGTGCGCTGGCCCTGCTGCCGGTTGACCGCGGCGCCGCCCTCGACGTAGCGCAGCTCCACGCCAGCCCTGCCGGCGAGCTTCTCGACGACCTCGGCGAAGCTCAGGTGATCGATCTTCTGGACGAAGGAGATGACGTCGCCGCCCTCACCGCAGCCGAAGCAGTACCACATCCCACGACTCGGGGTGACGTGGAAGCTGGGCGACCGCTCGTCATGGAACGGGCACAGCCCCTTGAGGGATCCCCCGCCGGCGTTCTTCAGGGTGACGTACTCGCGGACGACCTCGTCGATGCGGGCGCGCTCGCGGACGAGGGCGATGTCCTCGTCTCGGATTCGGCCGGCCACCCCCCGAGTGTAGGTCCGGCTGCGCGGCCGGTCTCGACCCGATTGAATGCGGGCATGAGCGACCTCGACGTGGATCGCCTGAGGGCGGACACGCCCGGGTGCGCCCGGGTGGCGCACCTGAACAACGCCGGCTCGGCCCTTCCGCCCGCCGTCGTCACGGACACCGTGGTCGCGCACCTGCGTCGCGAGGAGGAGATCGGCGGCTACGAGGCCCAGACGGAGGCAGGCGAGCGGATCGAGGCGGTCCGTGCCTCCGCCGCAGCCCTGCTGGGAGCCCGGCCCGATCAGATCGCCCTCGTCGAGTCAGCCACGTCGGCCTGGACACGGGCGCTGCTCGCGATCGCGCACACCCGGTCGATCAAGGCCGCCAACCGCATGCTCGTGTCCTCGGCCGAATACGCGTCCAACGTCCTGCCCCTCCTCCAGATCGCGCTCCGCACGGGGGCGCACGTGGAGTTCATCCCTGATGACGCGTCCGGATGCGTCGACGTCGAGGCCTTCCGCAGCATGCTGGACGACGATGTCGCCATCGTCGCCATCACGCACTGCCCCTCCCAGAACGGTCTCGTCAACGACGTGAACGGGATCGGGGCGATCCTCGACGGGACGGACGCCTGGTACCTCGTCGACGCGTGCCAGTCCGTCGGCCAGCTCCCCCTCGACGCCGTCGCCACCGGCGCGGACTTCATCTCGGCGACCGGCCGGAAGTACCTCCGCGGGCCACGCGGGACCGGCTTCCTGTGGGCGTCCGACACGGCGCTCGACGAGCTCGAGCCGTTCCCCCTGGATCTCCACTCGGCCACCTGGACGGCCGAGGGCTACGAGGTGCACGAGACGGCCCGGCGCTTCGAGTACTGGGAGAAGTCGTACGCGACGCTGCTGGGCATGGGCGCCGCCATCGACTACGCCCTCGACTGCGGGGTCGAGTCGCTGGCAGGGCGAATCGGCGAGCTCGCCCAGTACGCACGCGACGAGCTCACCCGCATCCCCGGCGTGCAGGTCCACGACCGGGGCGCGCAGCGCAGCGGCATCGTCACGCTCACCCGTGAGGGAGTGCCCGCCGCCTCGCTGGCTGCCCAGATCAAGGCGGCCGGTGTCAACGTGAGCCTGTCGACCCCCGACTACGCCCGCCACGACTTCGACGCCCACGGCCTCGACGGCCTCGTCCGGGTGAGTCCGCATGCGTACAACACCTCGGATGAGGTCGACCGGATGCTTGCGGCCGTCGCCGCGGCCGGCTGAACCGGCCTTTCCCGTCAGCGCACGAGGCGGCGATGCCAGTCGAGGATGCTGACGTCGGTCAGGCTGGCGACCTGGTCGATGACGACTCGCAGCCGACCGGCGTCGTCCTCCGCCTCGTCGAATGACGGTCGCAGCCAGCGCTCGAGGGATCGCCCGGCGTCCAGGACGAGCGCGTTGACCAATTCCGCGATGACCTCACGCTGACGTGCGTACTCGGCGTCTGCGCCGGGACGGTGCATCACGTAGAGCACCGCCACCGCCTTCATGACGGACACCTCCGCGCGCACCTCGTCCGGCACCACGAGGTCGGCGGCGTACCGGGTGTGCGGGCCGGGGCCGTAGGCAACCTGGGTCGCGACCTGCGCCGTCGAGGAGAACCGGGCGATGAGGTAGCTCGTGAAGTGCTTGAGGGCCACGAGGTCCGTCATCGTCCCGTCGAAGCGCCGAGGCCAGTACTCCAGCGCCACCAGCCGGTCGAGGGCCGCCGCCAGCTCGGCCGGCTCCCCCTCGTCCGGGAACCGGCGGTGGGCCGTCTCCACCAGTGCGTGCCGTTCGCTCGGCGAGGCGAAGGCGTCCAGCGAGGCGATGCCGGAGTGGATCGCATCCTCGAAGTCGTGCACCGAGTAGGCGACGTCGTCGGACCAGTCCATGACCTGCTCCTCGATGCACGTGCGCTCCTGCGGCGCGCCATCGCGCAGCCACGCGAACACCGGCAGGTCGTCCAGGTACGTGCCGAACTTCGGGGTTCCCTCCTTGCGCTCCCACGGGTACTTGCAGGAGGCGTCCAGCGAGGCCCGGCTCAGGTTGAGGCCGCGGCTGGCCCCCGTGACGGGGTCGACGACCTTGGCCTCGAGCCGCGTGAGGACCCGCAGCGACTGGGCGTTCCCCTCGAATCCGCCGATGCGGTCGGCGATCCTGTTCAGCTCCGATTCCCCGTTGTGGCCGTATGGCGGGTGCCCGAGGTCGTGCGCCAGACCGGCGACCTCGACGACGTCCGGATCGCAGCCGAGGGCCTGCCCCAGCTCCCGGGCGATCTGCGCCACCTCGAGGGTGTGTGTCAGTCGAGTGCGGGGGAAGTCGGCCTCGCCAGCCACCATGACCTGGGTCTTGGCCGCCAGCCGCCGCAGTGCCGCGGAGTGCAGCACCCGCGCCCGGTCGCGGGCGAAGGCCGTGCGCACGGACTCCTTGACCGGTTCGTCGACCTGCCGGGCGGTGTCGTGCTCGTCGTAGCCGGTGGGGATCGGGCTCACGCAGCCGAGACTAGTGCGGCGTCGGACACCACCGATCCGTCGGTGCGGACGACGACCGAGCGGTACCCCTCGTGTCCACGAACCCAGGCCATTCCCGGCTCGCCCATGGCGAACCCGATCGTCGCGTAGGCATCGGCCTCCGCGATGTCCGGACCGGTCACGGTGAAGGACGCGATATCCGGCTGCGTCGCGTCGGTGCCCCAGATGTGGTCGCCCCGCTCCCTGCGACCGGAGGTGGCGACGGCTCCGTCGACCATCGGGATCACGGCCGCGACCCGGTAGGCGCCGTGCGGATCCTGGACGGCCACCTGCCAGGGCCGGTCGCCGGTGGGAGAACCTGCCATGAAGGCATCGCCCCCCAGACCAAGGGCGAAGTTCTCCAGCCCGTGGCGACGCAGCTCGTCCGCGGCGCGACCGATCGCGTACCCCTTGACGTACCCAGCCGTGTCCAGGGCATGGGTCCGGGGATCGCGGGCCCGGAAGACACCGTCGGAGTCCCGGTGCAGGCGACCGCACTGGCGCAGGACGTGCTCGATGTCGGCGACGGCCGCAATGCTCACGTCCTCACCCGCGATCCACCGCGAGATGTCACTGTCGAGGCGATAGTGGCTGAACCGCTGCTCCAGCCGCTCGAGCAGGAGGCGGGCCTCGTGGAGCGCCTCATCGACGGCGTCCGAGCCGAGGCGATGCACGTCGCCGTCGGCCACCGCGATGCTGCCCACGGTGCCCATCACCGGGAACACGCGCCGGGCGCCGAGCCCCTGCGCGGTCACAGCGAGTCCAGGATGGACTGCAGTGAGCGGGCGTACCCGTCGGACGTGTACGTCGCCCCGGACACGTAGTCGATCTGGGTGCCCTCCGAGGCGGTGGCTGACGAATCCAGACGCGGGATGGCGTAGGCGCTGATCATCTGCGATCGGCCGTCGCCCGTCGGCCAGTCCACCGCGTACACCTCGCAGACCTGTGAGCCGGACACGGTCGCCGCCACCTGCACCGGCCCCCACCTGGTGGTGACGGAGTCGCCGGTGACGGTGTCGCCCGAGTCGCACGACGCGGTGGTCGACTGACCCGTGGTCGACTGATCCGTGGTCGACTGATCCGCGGTCGACTGATCCGCGGTCGACTGACCCGCGGTCGACTGATCCGCGGTCGACTGATCCGCGGTCGACTGATCCGTGGTCGACGGGGCGGCCTGTGCCGCCGTCGCGTCGGCCGCCTGGCCGGTGGCCGTGGCCTCCGTGTGCCCGGCCAGGGCGGGGTCCGCGACGCCGACGATGACGATGGCGAGGCCGCCGAGTGCTGCAGCCGGTGCAAGACGTCGTGCCAGGCTTGCCATCTCAGACTCCGAATCTTTCGTGGTGGATGTGCCCGGTGGGCACGCCGGCCTTGCGCATGCCGGTCATGACGGCCGACTCCAGTGAGGCCGGGCCGCAGACGAACACGTGGCGGTCACGCAGGTCCGGGATCCACGCGCGCAGGGTCTCCGGGGCGAAGGGGTCAGGCCGGGTGAACCACTGCCGGGGTCCGGCCAGGACGTGCAGCGTGCCACCGCGGGCGGCAACCATGCGCTCGAGCTCCGTTCGATGGGCCAGCTCCCGGTCGCTTCGGACGCGAACGATCACGACAGGCCGCTGCTCCGGCCGGCAGTCCTCGAGCAGCGCCCGGATCGGGGCGATGCCCACTCCTCCGGCTACGAGGACGACCGGGGCGCCGTTCGCACGATCGGCGGTGAACACGCCGTACGGCCCTTCGAGCACCAGGCGCGTGCCGGGTTCGAGGTCGAGCACGTTGGCCGAGTCCTCGCCGAGCTCCTTGATGGTGAACCGCAGACCTGCCGTCGTCGGGGCAGCCGAGACGGAGAACGGGTGCGCCTGCCACCACAGGTCCTTGGTCGCCGCCCGCACATTGAAGAACTGGCCGCCGGCCACCCGCAGCCGGCGCAGGCCCGGGCCGGACACGTGCAGCGAGCCGATCCCGTCCGCCTCCCGGGACACCGCCACCACGTAGAAGCGCCGCGACAGCGAACGGAGAAGGTCGCCGAGCCGTGCCTGCAGGATCAGGATGGCCGTGACCACGAACAGTGCGGTCCACCACCAGAAGGCCAGCGTGTCGGTAGCGAAGTCTGCACCGAGGGTTAGCTGGTGCCCGAACCCGAGCAGCACGGCCAGGTACCCGGTCAGGTGGACGAAGTACCAGGTCTCGTACGGGATCCGCTGTCGGAGGCGTCGCCACGACGACAGCCCGAGGACGACCATGAGCGCGGTGGCGACCGTGGCGGCCACCATCCACGCCTGGTTGGCCAGCAGGTCGGTCAGCCCAGTGATGATCGTCCCCCCGGTGGCGGCACCCCACGCCCACGTGTCCGTCACGGCGTGCAGGAGGACCGTGACGACCGTGACGATGCCGAACCAGCGATGGGCGGCGAGGAGGCCGTCCTGCCCGTAGCGCCGCTCGAGCCAGCGGGGCCGCGAGGTCAGCACCAGGCCACCCAGGGCGGCGAGCGCGGCGACCAGCCCGGACAGCTGGCCGATGCCGGACAGCGTCCCGACGCCGCCCTCCAGCAGCAGCGAGAGGCCACCGTGCTGCCACCACAGGCCGAGGGTCACGGCGGCGACGAACGACAGGACGGCGGTCAGGTCCCCCACCCTCAGACGGGAGGCCCGCGGACGGGGCAGGCGGCGAACCACCGGCTCCGAGCGCCAGGGCTCCTGGCTGATGGAGCGGCGCTGGCTGGTCGGGCGCCCTTGGCTGGTCAGGCTCATGCCCTCATGCTGGACCATCCGACGACCCCGATCGGCCGGTGACGGGCCTGCCTAACGGGACCCGAACACAAGCCCAACGAAGGGGTTACGCGGCGGGGTCGGAACGGGGCGACTCCTCCAGGATCCGAGCGATGAGAGTGGCCAGCTCGATGGCGTCCGTGCCGCCGATGACGCGGGCCGCGATGCGCCCCTCGCGGTCGAGGATGACCGTGCTCGGCAGCGACGCCGGTGGGATACCCGGGATGGTGGCAAGGATCGCGCCATCGGGGTCCTCGATGCTCGGATAGGGCACGCCCAGCTCCTCGACGAAGGCCCGGGCGGCGGCGGGGTCGTCGGTCGTGTTCAGACCGACCACGGCCACGTCGGCAGGATCGCTGTCCTCTGCCAGGGCCACGAACGCGGGCATCTCCGCCCGGCAGGGTGGGCACCAGGATGCCCAGGCATTAAGGACGACGACGCGGCCGCGCAGGTCGGCGAGGTCCAGCGGATCGCCATCGAGGGTCGTGCCAGCGACGTCCAGGACCGCGTCGCGCTCCGAAGAGGCCACCGTGTCGACGCCGACGAGCGCGGATGCCGGCTGCTCACGACCGCAGGCTCCGAGCAGGGACGGTACGAGGAGCAGCACGACGACGGCTGCGATCGTCCGTCGGGTCACCCGAGAATGCTAACTCGCGTGCACGACCTCGCTGACCGACCACCTCGTGACCAGGTGGTAGCGCAGGAGGGCGAGTGTCTCCCGGCCGACGTACTCCGATGTCAGCGCGGTCCCAGGCCCGACATCAGTCGGTGAGAGGTGCGCGTCCACCCCCAGTGCCGAGGCGGTGGCCTGGGCGCGGGCGGCATGCGCAGGGTCCGTCACGATCGTGGCCGCCGACCATCCGAGGTCGCGCATGACCCCCGCGACGACCTTCAGCGAGCCGACGGTGTCGGTCCCGGTCGCGAAGGCCACGACGTCGCTCGCGGGGACACCGTTGGCCATCAGCACGAACCGCTCGGCCGCGGCCTGCCGTCGCGGCCCCGTGACGATCACCACGGGGGCCACTCCGTCTCGGTAGAGGTCGGCCGCGTGCTCGAGCCGGGCGCGCAGGACGGGGGTGGCGTCACCCCAGTAGTGGGCTGGGTCGAGCACGACGATCGCCTGGGTCTGGGTGCGGTCGTCGAGCTGGGCGCTGAGCACGACCTGGAGGACGGCGCCGATGGGCAGCAGGAGCAGCACTCCGACGACCGCGGTGACGCCGACCGTGGCCACGCCGCGGGCCGTGCGGGGGACAGTGGCGGCCGCCGAAGCAGTCCGCGCCCTGACCCGCGCACCCGAGGAGGCGTAGGTCGGGGCGGTCACGCCCCAATAGTCACATGAACCACATCAGTAACAGGGCTCCGACACCGCCCCCGATTCGTTGAGTGCGGACTTGTTGGGCGAAATCCCCGGCCAGGGTGCCCAACAACCCCGCACTCAACGAAGGGCTAGCGGGTGTCGCTGCGCCCGACGTGCCGTGACAGGGAAGCCCGACCGGCCTCGAGCCGGGCCACCGGCACCCGGAACGGCGAGCAGGACACGTAGTCCAGCCCGACCTCGTCGAAGAAGTGGATCGACTCCGGGTCGCCGCCGTGCTCGCCGCAGACGCCGCAGTGCAGGTTGTGCCGCTTGGCACGACCCTTCTTGACCGCGATGCGCACGAGTTCGCCGACGCCCTCCCGGTCGATCGACTCGAACGGCGAGACGCCGAACACGCCCTTGTCCAGGTAGGCGGAGAAGAACGCCGCCTCGACGTCGTCGCGGCTGAAGCCCCACGTCGTCTGGGTGAGGTCGTTCGTGCCGAAGGAGAAGAACTCCGCAGCCTCGGCGATCTGGCCGGCCGTGAGGGCCGCTCGCGGCAGCTCGATCATCGTCCCGATCGGGAACTTCAGCGTGCAGCCGTGGGCGTCCGCCACCTCCTTGAGGACGCCGGCGGCCTCGTCGATCACCAGCTCGAGCTCCTGGATGGAGCCGACGAGCGGCACCATGATCTCTGCTCGCGGGTCGCCGCCCATGCGCTGGCGGAAGCACGCGGCCTCGGCGATGGCTCGCACCTGAAGGGCGAACAGGCCCGGGAGCACGAGGCCCAGCCGCACGCCGCGCAGGCCGAGCATCGGGTTCTGCTCGTGCAGCCGGTTGACCGCCTGCAGCAGCCTCAGGTCGGCCTCGGCGGACTCTCCTCGCGCCTCCGCCACGGCCACCCGGACGGCAAGCTCGGTGAGGTCCGGCAGGAACTCGTGCAGCGGCGGATCGATGAGCCGGATGGTCACGGGCAGGCCGTCCATCGCCTCGAGGATGCGGATGAAGTCCTTGCGCTGCAGCGGCAGCAGCGCATCCAGCGCCGCCTTCCGGTCCGCCTCCGAGTCGGCGAGGATCAGGCGCTCGACGTGCGTCTTCCGCTCGCCGAGGAACATGTGCTCCGTCCGCAGCAGGCCGATGCCCTGCGCCCCCATGTGGCGGGCGCGGGTGGCGTCCTCCGGGGTGTCCGCGTTCGCGCGGACACGCAGGCGGCGGGCACTGTCGGCATGCTTCATCAGGCGGTCGACGGCCCGGATGAGCTCCTGGGTCGGCTCGTCCGCACCCTCGAGTCCGGCCTCGAGGCCCGCCTCGAAGTACGTGACGATGGCGCTGGGCACGACGGGAACCTCGCCGAGGAACACCTCGCCCGACGTTCCGTCGATCGAGACGACCTCACCCTCGGAGATCGTCTCCCCGGCCGACGTGATCATGAAGCGGCCCTTGGTGTCCACGTCGAGCGACTCGGCTCCGCAGACCGCCGTCTTGCCCATGCCGCGAGCCACGACGGCCGCGTGCGACGTCTTGCCGCCCCGGCTGGTCAGGATGCCGGCCGCCGCGATCATGCCCTCGAGGTCGTCGGGGTTCGTCTCGCGCCGGACGAGGATGACCTTGTCCCCGGCCGCGCTCCACTTCACCGCGGTGGCCGAGTCGAAGACGACGCGGCCGACGGCAGCACCCGGAGACGCGTTCATGCCCTTGGCGACGAGTTCGTGCTCGGCTCCGGCCGCGAAGCGCGGGAACATCAGCTGGCTGAGCTGGTGACCGCTCACGCGCATGAGGGCCTCGTCCATCGAGATGACGCCCTGATCGACCAGCTGCACGGCGATACGGAAGGCCGCACCCGCGGTGCGCTTGCCGACCCGCGTCTGCAGCATCCACAGCTTGCCGCGCTCGACGGTGAACTCGATGTCGCACAGATCGCGGTAGTGCAGCTCGAGGGTCTGCATGATGTCCATGAGCTGCTTGTACGAGTCCGGATCGCTCTTCTCGAGCTCCTGCAGCGGGCTCGCGTTGCGGATGCCGGCAACGACGTCCTCTCCCTGGGCGTCGGCGAGGTAGTCGCCGTAGACGCCGGGATGCCCGGTCCCGGGATCGCGAGTGAAGGCGACGCCGGTGCCCGAGCCCGGGCCGGCGTTGCCGAACGCCATCACCTGCACGTTCACGGCCGTCCCGAGCGTGTGCGGGATGCGCTCCTGGCGCCGGTAGAGGCGCGCCCGCTCGGTGTTCCAGGAGTGGAAGACGGAGCGGATGGCCAGGTCGAGCTGCTGGTAGGGATCCTGCGGGAACTCATGACCCGTGCCCTCACGCACGATCGACTTGTAGACGTCGACAAGGCGCTTGAGCGCCTCGACCGGCAGCTCGACGTCGGTGACGACGCCGACGCTCTCCTTCATCTGCTCGAGCGCCTGCTCGAAGTCGGCTCCGTCGAGGCCGAGCACGGTCTTCCCGAACATCTGGATGAGCCGACGGTAGGAGTCCCAGGCGAAGTGGTCGTTGTGGGCGTGGCTGGCGAGCCCCGCCACGCTGGCATCGTTGAGTCCGATGTTGAGGACGGTCTCCATCATGCCCGGCATCGAGAACCGCGCGCCCGAGCGGACCGACACCAGCAGGGGGAACTCCGGGTCGCCGAGCCGGCGCCCCATCTCCTCCTCCATCACCGCGACGTGCTCGGCGATCTGCGTCCGAAGGCCCTCAGGACCGTGCCCGTGCTCGAGGAAGTAGCGGCAGGCCTCCGTGGTGATGGTGAAGCCGGGGGGCACTGGCAGCCCCATCCGGGTCATCTCGGCCAGGTTGGCGCCCTTCCCGCCGAGGAGGTCGACCTTGGATCGGTCACCCTGGGTGAAGGCGTACACGTAGGACGTTGCGGTGGAAGTAGAGGTCATGGTCATACCCGACACCCCCGGGGGTACTCGTGGCAAGGGTCCAAGGACCGGGCACCTTGTCCCTCGGCTGTGATCTCGGCCACGCGGGAGGAGTGAGCGCCAGCGAGCCCCGCACCCGCGCGGCCCATCCGCACGGCCACGCGGGAGGAGTGAGCGCCAGCGAGCCCCGCACCCGCGCGGCCCATCGACGCGGCCGGGATGCGGCCGCCCAGGTGCGGACGTCGTAGGCTCCGTGCCATGGCCACGACCGCCGAGGACCGGGACGTCGACGACGATCCACGCCCCGCCCCCTACGTGCCGGGGCCTGTCCGGTACCGGGGTGCCTACATCGAGATGCTCGTCTCCTCGCTGATCGGGCTCGTCGCGGCCCTGGTCCTCTCCGTCGAGGCACTCGCGCTGGCCGAGAACCCCTTTGCCGATCTCGGCTGCAACATCAACTCCGTGCTCTCTTGCGGGACCGTGGGCGCCTCATGGCAGGCCAGCCTGCTGGGCTTCCCGAACGCCTACCTCGGCCTCATCGCCGAGCCGGTCGTGATCACGCTGTCGGTGGCCGCCCTCGGCGGGGTCCGATTCCCTCGGTGGTTCATGCTGTCGGCGCAGGTGGTCTACGCGATCGGCTTGGCGTTCGCGTTCTGGCTCTTCTACCAGTCCTACTTCGTGATCGGCGCCCTGTGCCCCTGGTGCCTCACGATCACCGTGACGACCACGCTGGTCTTCATGAGCATGACCCGGATCAACATCCTGGAGAACAACTTCCGGCTGTCGGCCGACGCCTACCGGTCGATCGCCGGCTGGCTGCGCGTCGGAGCGGACACGCTCGGCGTCATCATCATCTTCGCGATCATGGCCGGCATGATCCTGATCAAGTACGGCAGCGCGCTGTTCGGCTGAGGCGGGCTCAGCCGCCTCGCACATACGTGCGCTGCACCACGCCGTTCTCCCACGACTGCAGCCCGTCCAGCTGCCAGGTCGACACCGC
Source organism: Actinomycetes bacterium (assembly GCA_024641635.1). GTDB lineage: Bacteria > Actinomycetota > Actinomycetes > S36-B12 > S36-B12 > UBA10649. The sequence goes on from JAHECS010000018.1 coordinate 16,991, forward strand.
CCCGGTGGCCGGGAAGAGCGGCAGCCCCTCGCCCAGCAGCACGGGCACTGTCGTGATCGTCATGTCGTCGATGAGGCCCTCCGCGAGGAAGGACGCGATGAGGCGCCCCCCGTCGACGTAGACCCGACGGAACCCGGCGCTCTCCCAGTTCTCCACCGCCTCGCGCGGCCCTGCCTGCCAGGCCGTGACCCCGGCGCGGGGCTCGACCGCACGGTGGGTGAAGACGTAGACCGGCCGATCGCCGAATGGCAGCGGGTCGACGTGGGCGATGTAGTCGTAGGTGCCCCGACCCATCGCCAGCGCGTCCGTCGAGTGCAGGAATTCCTCGTAGCCGTAGTCCCCCTCGCCGGCCGCGGCCTCCTCCAGCCAGTCGAGGCGTCCGTCGGGCGTGGCGATGTAGCCGTCGAGGCTCGTCGCGATGAAGACCGACAGGCGCACGGGCATCGCCGCCTCAGCCGCCGCTGACGGAGAGCTCGGCACGGGCGACTATCGAGGCGGCAGCGTCGTCCAGGTAGGGCGTGTCGAGCCAGCCGTCAGGCAGGGCAGGTCGACGGTTGCCCGAGGTCCGGCCGCGCGGGCCCTGCCCGACGATCGCGTTGAACTCCTGATCAGCGTCGATCTGCTCGATCAGCGTGTCGAGCTCGGTCAGCGACGCGACCGTGCCGAGGGCCTGCCGAATCGGCTGGCGCACGCTGAAGCCCTTGAGATACCACGCCATGTGCTTGCGGATATCGCGGCAGCCCTTGAGCTCCCCGTAGTCGTCAACAAGGAGCTGTGCATGCCGGCGCAGGGTGGCGAGGACGTCGCCCAGCCCCGGCTCGCCGGGGACGGGGGCGCCGTGGAACGCCGCGGCCAGCTGCCCGAACAGCCAGGGCCGCCCGAGGCACCCACGGCCGACGACGACGCCGTCGGCTCCCGTGCGCTCCACCATCCGGATCGCGTCCGCCGCCGTCCAGATGTCGCCGTTGCCGAGGACCGGGGTCCCCAGCGGCGCCAACGCGTCCTTCAACCGTGCGATGGCGTCCCAGTCGGCCGTCCCGGCATACATCTGGTCGGCGGTACGGCCGTGCAGGGCGACCCACGCCACGCCCTCCTCGGCGGCGGCCCGCCCCGCGTCGAGGTAGGTGAGATGGTCGTCGTCGATGCCCTTGCGCATCTTGACGGAGACCGGAACGCGCCCGTCGGCGGCGGAGATGGCCTCGTGGACGATGCTGCGGAAGAGGTCGCGCTTCCACGGCAGCGCGCTGCCTCCGCCCTTGCGCGTGACCTTGGGCACGGGGCAGCCGAAGTTCAGGTCGATGTGGTCGGCGCGATCCTCGTCGACCAGCAGGCGCACTGCTGCGGCCACCGTGCCGGGCGCGACGCCGTACAGCTGCACTGCCCGGGGACTCTCGTCCGGCGCGAAGGTCACGAGGTCGAGGGACTCGGCGCTGCGCTCCACGAGAGCGCGGGACGTGACCATCTCCGAGACGTACATCCCCGATCCCGCCGCACCCGACGCTCGCGCAGATTCCCGGCACAGCCGACGGAATGCGCGGTTGGTGATCCCCGCCATCGGCGCGAGGACCACGGGCGGGTCGAAGGGCAGGGCCACTCCGCGATTCTCGCACCCGGGCGATGCGGCAGACTGCGCGCATGCTGACGGGGAAGAAGCGCTGGGCCGCCCTGATGTTCCTCGCTCTCGGGGTGGCGATGATCATCCTGGACGCGACGGTCGTGAACGTCGCGATCCCCACGATGGTCAAGGACCTGGGGCTGACGACATCGGATGCCGAGTGGGTCAGCGCCGCGTACTCCCTCACCTTCGCGTCGCTGCTCATCCTGTCGGGCCGCATGGCCGATCGCTTCGGCCGACGGCTGCTGTTCGCCATCGGCGTCGTCGTCTTCGTCGGCGCCAGCATCCTCGTCGCGGCGTCCGACTCCCCCAACAGCCTCATCGCCGCACGCGCGCTGCAGGGCATCGGCGGCTCGATGATCCTGCCGAGCTCGCTGTCCGTCATCAACGCGGTGTTCGTCGGTCGCGACCGCGCCGTCGCGTTCGCCGTGTGGGGAGGGACGATCGGCGGTATGGCGGCCCTGGGGCCGCTCGTGGGCGGCTGGCTGACCACCTACGCGTCCTGGCACTGGGCCTTCCTCATCAACGTGCCCATCGGGATCATCGTGCTGGTCGGGGTCCTGATGATCGTCCCGGAGACCAAGGAGCTCGGCGGGCCGCGCGGCGTCGACATCAAGGGGACCCTGCTCATCACTCTCGGCCTCCTCGGCGTCGTCTTCGCCCTGATCGAGGGCCAGCGGTACGGCTGGTACCGACCGACCGCGCAGTTCTCCGCGGCCGGGTGGGAGTGGCCGTCGGACTCCATCTCGATCGTGTTCGTGTCGGCCGTTGTCGGAGTGCTGGCCCTGGCGACCTTCGTGCTCGTGGAGATGCGACGGGTCAAGCGGGCGAAGGTGGTCGTCGTCGACCTGCGCCTGTTCCGGATCCGCAGCTTCGGGGCCGGCAACATCGTCGCCCTCGTCGTCAGCCTCGGTGAGTTCGGCCTGCTGTTCGCCCTGCCCCTGTTCCTGCAGGCCGTGCGCGGCTACGACGCCCTCCAGACCGGAGTGATCCTGCTCGCCCTCGCGATCGGCTCGTTCGTCGCATCCGGCGTCGGCGCACCCCTGTCGCAGCGATTCGGGCCTGTCCGGGTACTCCAGATGGGCATGGCGTTCGAGGCCGTCGGCATCATCGTGCTCGGCTTCGTGCTCTCCACGGAGGTCACGGGCTGGCAGATGGCGCCGTGGCTGTTCCTCTACGGCATGGGCGTGGGATTCGCCACGGCCCAGCTCACCGGCGTCATCCTGAGCGAGGTGCCGGTCGCCGAATCCGGCCAGGCGAGCGCCGTCCAGTCGACCTCACGGCAGGTCGGGGCGGCCATCGGCACGGCCATCATCGGGGCCACGTTGATCCTCGGCCTCGGCGGCGTCGCCGGGCAGCTGGAGGATCGCGGAGTGCCGACCGCTCAGGCCGAGCAGGTGTCGAGCGCCGTCGCGTCGTCAGCCGGGCAGGCGATCCCCGCCCTCGCTCCCCTGCCGAACGGCGACGTGCTCGTCGAAGGCGCGTCAGCCGGCTTCGCCGAGGCCATCACGCTGGTGGCCTGGGTGGCCGGCGGCTTCGTCCTCTTCGGGCTCATCACGAGCCTGGCCCTGCCTCGGAACGCGGCCCGCGTCGAGTCCGAGGGGTACGAGCCACCGCGCGACCACCGTGCCCATGCGGAGGGCTGACGTGGACGCTGGCCGGGTGGTGGTCATCGGGCACACCGACGTCGGTCGGCGCGCGTGCGCCCTGCTGCAGAACGAGGGCACCCGGACCGTCCACCTCGACGAGCCGTCCGACAGCGAGCTCCGCGCCGCTCTCACCGGTCAGGTCGACGGCGTCGCGGTGCTGCTGCACGACGACATCCGCGCCCTGAGGTACAGCCTGATGATCGAGCACCTGCGCCCCGGAGTGCGACTCTTCGTCGCCATCTTCGACCGCACGGTGCGTCAGCAGCTCGAGCGGGCCGTGCCCAACTGCGTCGTGCTCTCCCCCGCCTCCGTCGCGGTACCGGCGATGGTCGCCGCGGCCATCGCGCCCGAGCACGCCGCCGTACGTCGGCGGGCGTCGTCGCAGGAGGCCTCCTGGGTGACGATCGACGTCCCGGCCGGGACGGACCAGCCCGAGGCCTCCCTACGGCCCTTCGAGACGCCCGCGGGGCTCAAGGCGCGGGGCCTGCTCGGCCGACTGCGCGGTCAGCTGCACCCCTACGACTCAGGGTCGTCGGTGCTGCTCGGCGGTGCGTTGGGCCTGATCCTCGTCATTCTCGTCGACACCGTCATCGGACTGTTCCACGACCATGGCCTCGTGCGCGCCCTGTACGACGCCAGCCGCACCACGGCCACCATCTCCGCACCCGAGCTGGGAGACACGACCGGCGAGCTGGTGTGGGCCACGGTCGCCGCGTTGCTCGTCATGGGTTTCACCGCGGCCTTCGCGGCCGGCATCGTCCACCACCTGCTCTCCGGCCGCCATGTCGCCCTCATCGGCCGGCGGGTCATCCCGCGCAGCGGTCATGTCGCGGTTGTCGGCATGGGCCAGGTGGGGCTGCGCCTCGCCCAGGAGCTGCGCGCTCTCGGCGTCGCGGTGCTCGGGATCGAGCGGTACCCGACCGCTTCCGGCCTCGGCCTCGCACGGGACCTCGGCATCCCGGTGATCATCGGCGACGCCACCTCGCGGCGCGTGCTGCGGCGAGCGGGTCTTGGCCGGGCCGTGGCTCTCGTCGCGGCCGGGAGCGAGGATCGCGACAGCATCGCCGTCGCACTGGCGGCGACCGCGGTAGCGCCCGGGCTGCAGGTGGTTCTGCGGGCCGGTGCTGACGATGCCATCGACGAGACGCGTTCCCTCTTCCCGATCGGCCCCGTCATCGACGTGAACGGCCTGACGGCCGCGTTCGTCTCGCGGTCACTGCTGGGCACCGTGCCCTACGCCGTGATCCCCGAGGGGGAAGAGGTCGTGTGCCTGCCATCCGGGGAGCCCGGCAGCGCGGTGACCACGCGGCAGCCGTCGATGACCGCCTGGTGCGACTGCACCTAGCCAAACCCCGTTGACCCTGAGGTTCGGCGCCCGGCTTCGGCGCCGGGGTTGATCGGTCAGCTGATGTTGAAGGTCACTGAGGCCGCCCCGTTGTAGCCGTCGATGCCCTGGCATCGGACGATGACGGTCGTGGTGCCGGCCACGGTCGGGGTGCCGCTGAAGGTGCCGTCGGAGTTGGGCGCCGGGCTGGGCCCGGTGGGGCCGGTGATACCGGGCGGGTAGTCCGGGGTGCCCGGCCACTGCACGAAGACCGGTGCGGCCACCGGGATGGACAGCGGCGATGTCGGCGTGATCGCGTTGCCCACCGTCCCCGTCACGGTCTGGGTGGTCGGGAAACAGCCACCGAGATTCGTCGGCCCGAGGGGCGCGGGCGGCGGCGCCGGGTTCGCCACCGCGATGGAGACCGCAGCCGTGGCGCTCGCCGTCGAGGAGGCGTCGGTCGCCCTGATCGTGTAGTCGACGGTCGACTGCCTGACGGTCGGCGTCCCGGTGATCTCCCCGGTCCCCACGTCCAGGACCAAATCGGACGGCAGTGCCGGCGTGATCGCGTACGTCACCGGGCCGGCGAAGCCTGTCGCCGACAACGCGGCCGTGACGATCGGCGTGCCGGTGTTGACCTTCACGACCTGACTGGCCGGGGCCAGCGACGGCTTCGGCGCCACGGCCGTCAGCGGCTTCTTCACCGTCAACGTGAACGGCGCGATGGCATAGACGGACTGGTCGCCCGAGCCCACGGCCTTGATGAAGTACGTGGTGGCCGGTTGCGTTGCTGTGGGCATGCCAGACAAGGCACCCGTGGCGGCGTCGAGAACCAGCCCATTGACCACCTGGTGATCTTCTGCGTTGACCGGCACCGGCCGCTGCGAGCTGTCGAGCAGCGTGTAGGTGGCGCTGCCCGCCTTGGCCGGGAAGTTGACCGGCTGGTACTCCATCATCTGGTCTGCCGCAGGCGCTGCTCCCGCCGAGTAGTCGAGGGCAGTCAGGGCGGTACCGAGGGTCGCCCGCACGTCCTGGTTGGCGGGAAGCACGGCGCGCTCCTTCGCGCAGTAGGGCGGATCACCCAAGGTGATCGCCCAGTTGTCCGCCGTCGGTGTCGCGAAGTTCGGACTCAGCGCGGGCGGGAGCATGGTGTCGCCATAGGCCATGCCGTAGATCACGGGCTGGTTCGGCGCCTGTGCCGTGTTCCCGGGGAAGGCATCGAATCCGAGGTTGGTGTTGTTGACGATTGCCTGCTGGTACACGTCCCAGGCCGGCTTGGCTGGGGGTCCCGACGTACCCCACGCGTTGCCGAACGAGCTCGTCCTCGGGTTGACGGTCATGTACGCGGTCTGGTCTCCGGTGCTCCAGCGGGGTGGGGTGCCGGCGAGGCTCGGGTTCGGGCTGCCCCAGAGCCCGTTCGCGAACGGGGTGATGAAGTCGCGGAAGATCGTCTTGAGCATGTTCGTGTACTTGTAGCAGGTCTTGCCTGCCGGGCAGGGGCCTCCGTTCATCAGCGGCCCGCCGTCGTTCGCCCAACCCGCTGCGGGTGAACCGTAGACGTCCTTGTAGGTCACGTTGCCCACCGTCCCACTGGCGACGAGAGCCTTGAAGGGGCCGTCCTGCCCGTAGATCGAATAGGCCGTTCCGCCGTGGGTGCCGGCTCCGGCCAGGCTGTCATGCTCAACCAGCAGCAACGGGCCGGGCACCGCTGGCCTGGACGAGGTCCCGCCGATCGTTCCCGTCAGCGCCCAGTACCCCTGGGGCACGCTCACACCGCCGACGGTGGTCGCCGTAGTGATGTAGGTAGCCGTGTAGTCGAAGGTCCCGTTCTGCCCGCTGCCCTTCGGCGAATTGCCCAGGATGTCGTTGATGTGCAATGCCTGGGTGGTGCCCGTCGTGCCGCCGCCGTAGTTCGCATGGCGCCGAACCCAGGTTGCATAGCTCGTCATCGCGCCATACCCCAAGCTCGGGTTGACGACTCCGGACCCGGTGGGATCGGTGACCTGGGCGGTCAGTTTCCCCGGCGAGACGACTCCCGTGACCGAGGTCAGCTTCGTCTTGGGGTCCTTGTGCGTCTTCGTGACGGCAGCCTTGCTCGACGCGACCTGCTGGACTGCCGCGGTGACGGTGTCGAAGCAGCCGGTGTCCTCGTATGAGTTCTGCAGGTAGTTGCCCTGGTAGGACAACGTGCTGGTCATCGAGATCCCGTATTGGTCGACGAGGCTCAGGTCCACGTCGAGGGCCGTGGTCGTGTAGCTGAACTCGGCCAGCGCGAAGCGGACGCTGGGATCCGAGGGGCCGGGGGCCGCCTGCGCGACGAAGGCAGCCTTGTTCGTCGGGGGTTTGGCCGTGCAATCACCTTGGTAGCACGTGCCCGGCTCGCCGTCGAGGTACTGCAGGAACAGCAGGTCGCCGCTGGTGTAGGCCGGCGTCATGCTCAATGTCGCACTGTGCCTCGTCGCGTCATATCCCGGTGCGTCTGTGAACAGCAACGTCTGGAAGGTGCCATCGTTGTAGGTCTTCCAGTTGCCGGTCACGCCCCCCTGTCCGCTCCCGCTCGCCGGTGGACCCGATGCGCCGACCAGGCCCAGGTGCAACTGGTCGTCCGCGATGTCGCTGTTGTTGGTGATCACCAGCGAGACGGGACCTTGATACGGCGGCACCCACGTGAAGCCACCGCTTCCTGCAGCGGGGGTCGGGTCGCTCACCCGTTGCAGGATGGCGGCCGGGAGCGAGCTCGCGTTGACGCTGGCGAGTACGTCGAAACCCTGGCCCGCAGCCCCGCCATCAGCCGCCGTGACAGGCAGCACCAGATCGCAGGTGGACGCTTGGACCCCGTTGGCCACGAATGTCCGTACCCGCTGGTCCTCGATTGCCGTGTAGCCCCCGTCCGCGTCGACCGGGGTTCCGTTGCCAGGCGCGTAGACCGAACTGGGGTTGATGGAGGCCTGCTGGCTGTTCCACTGGGCAGTGTCCCGCGGGAGGCAGTTCACCAGCGCGGAGGAGTTCTCCATGCCGCTGACGGACGGAGCCGGCAGGTAGCCCGGAGCGACCTGCGTGGCGGTGTACGGGAAGAGCGTCGCCGCGCCGTTGAGTGCCACGGTCGCGCGCAGCGGCGACGTCGGAGCCTGGCCGTACGAGTGTGGCGTCATCGCACCGAGTGCCGGAGCGTCCGGTGCGTAGCGCAGTCGGAAGAGGGGGCTGCCCGGCGGGGTGAACGACAATTGCTCCGTGCTTATCCGGGGCAGCATGCCCCCGTCGATCATCAGGTTGCAGTCGACCACCCCCGCCGCGCTCAGGTCGGCGGGGCGACTCAGCAGGAGGGTCAGCGTCGAGTTCGCGTAGTTCGCCGTGAACGACGATGCGGTCGTGGGCTGCGTGCCCTGCGCCAGCACCGTCGGTTGCGGTCCGCCTGCGGGGCAGACGAGGTCCACCGTCGTGGACGCGCCCCAGCCCGACTGCCCGTTGGTGACGATCTGGACGACGTCGTAACCGCCTTCGTTGGCCTGCGGGACCGTAGCGGCCGTCGTGCTCAGGATCGTGGGATAGATCAGCGTCGCCTGGGTGCTGTTGTCGTAGTAGTAGGTGGGCGGCAACGGCTGGGCATCGGCGGGCACGGCCGAAGCAGCCGGAAGGCCTGGTTGGAAGCCCACCCCGGTCAGCACGATTGCGACAACTGCCCCAGCACCCAATGACCCGGTTCGCACGTGGCCCCCTCCCGAGACTCGACTGTTGAGACTAGCCGCGTCGCAGACACGCCTCGTGAATTCTGGGATTCACCGCGCGTTGCGCTCTACTCCGAAGGCCCCTGCCACTGCCTGACGGGATCAACGCATGAGTCGCCACATCCAGGTCACGTTCGACGCCCGTGACCCACGAGCCCTCTCCATCTTCTGGAGCGAGGCCCTCGGGTACGTCCACCCGGGGGGGCCCGGCGTCGCCCTGTCCGAGGGGGTCCACCCGCTGGATGCCTGGGACGACTTCCTCAAGCGCCACGGCCTGCCGCCGGACCAGTGGAACACCCCATCCGCCCTTGAGGATCCCGATGGAGTGGGAGCTCGACTGTTCTTCCAGCAGGTGCCGGAGGGCAAGACCGCCAAGAACCGCGTACATCTCGACGTGCGCGCAGCGCCCGGGGTTCAAGGGGAGGAGCGGATGGCTGCGCTCGAGGACGAGTGCGAGCGCCTCGTCGCACTGGGCGCCACCCGGCTGCAGCGCCACGAGCCTGCTCCACCGACGACCTTCGGTCATATCGTCATGGCCGACCCCGAGGGCAACGAGTTCTGCCTGGACTGACCGTCAGCCGTCAGGCGTGTGCGATCAGCAGGCGGGGAGGCGCTGCGCGAGCCAGCCGACGAGCTCGTCGACCGCGATGCGCTCCTGCTGCATCGAGTCGCGCTCGCGCACGGTTACCGCGTTGTCGTCGAGCGAGTCGAAGTCGAAGGTGACGCAGAAGGGCGTGCCGATCTCGTCCTGCCGGCGGTAGCGGCGGCCGATGGCGCCAGCGTCGTCGAACTCGATGTTCCAGAGGCGACGCAGGGTCGCCGCGAGCTCCTTCGCCGCCGGCGTCAGCTTCTCGTTGCGCGAGAGCGGGAGCACGGCGACCTTCACCGGGGCGAGGCGCGGATCGAGGCGAAGGACAGTCCGCTTGTCGACTCCGCCCTTGGCATTCGGCGCCTCGTCCTCGTCGTAGGCGTCGAGCAGGAAGGCGAGGACCGCGCGGGTGAGGCCGGCTGCCGGCTCGATGACGTACGGCACCCAGCGCTCCTCCTTCTCCTGGTCGTAGTACGACAGGTCAACGCCCGACTTCTCGCTGTGCGAGGTCAGGTCGAAGTCCGTGCGGTTGGCGATGCCCTCGAGTTCCGCCCACTCGGACCCGGCGAACCGGAAGCGGTACTCGATGTCGACGGTGCGCTTGGCGTAGTGGCTGAGCTTCTCCTTCGGGTGCTCGAAGAAGCGCATGTTCTCCGGATCGATGCCGAGGTCGACGTACCAGTTCCAGCGCTCGTTGAGCCAGTACTCGTGCCAGTCCTCGTCCGTCCCGGGAACGACGAAGAACTCCATCTCCATCTGCTCGAACTCGCGGGTGCGGAAGATGAAGTTGCCCGGAGTGATCTCGTTGCGGAAGCTCTTGCCGGTCTGCCCGATGCCGAAGGGTGGCTTCTTGCGCGCGGAGTTCATCACGTTGAGGTAGTTGACGAAGATGCCCTGGGCCGTCTCGGGACGCAGGTAGTGGACCGCCGAGGCGTCCTCGACCGGCCCGACGGTGGTACGCAGCATGCCGTTGAAGTCGCGGGGCTCGGTGAACTGGCCCTTCGTGCCGCAGTTGCTGCAGCCGATGTCGGCAAGACCGTTGGCCGGCTCGTGGCCGTGCTTCTCGACGTACGCGTCGATGAGCTGGTCGGCGCGCCACCGCTTGTGGCACTGCTTGCACTCGGTCAGCGGGTCCGTGAACGTGTTGACGTGGCCCGAGGCCTCCCACACCTGCGGCGCGAGGATGACCGACGAGTCGATTCCGACGACGTCATCCCGGCCACGAACGACCGCCTGCCACCACTGCCGCCGGACGTTCTCCTTGAGCTCGACGCCCAGCGGGCCGTAGTCCCACGCGGAGCGGGACCCGCCGTAGATCTCGGACGACTGGAAGACGAAGCCGCGGCGCTTGCACAGGTTGACGACGGACTCGACGCGATCGGTTGCCATAGTGGCGCAATCCTAGGCGGGCGGCATCGACAGCAGACGGCGCGCCTCGTCATCACCGATGACGTCGAAGTCGTCGTAGTGCCACGTCAGGCTCCGCCGGGCGAGCGGTCGCACGGCCGCGACGACGTCGTCATACCGGTGCTGGAGATCCGCGAGGGCCTCCCTCGGGCACACCGGCACCGCCAGCACCAGCCGTCCGACCTCGCTGCGCCGGAGGGCATCGGCCACCGCGCGGGCCACCGTTCCGGTCTCGACGCCGTCGTCGACCACGACCACGTCACGCCCGGCGAGGTCGGGGTCCGGAGCCACCACGGCGCCGTCGTCGGAGCGGTGCACGGGCAGCCCCCTCACCTCGAGTGGCCACTGCGCGCGGATTCCGAGGGCGACCGGCGCCCCGTTCGGCAGCACGGCAAGAAGGAGCGGTTCTGCGCGCAGTGACCACTCGGCGGAGGCGGCCTGGAGGAGGGGGGCCAGTCGGGCACCACCATCGGCCAGGTTCGCGAAGTCGCTCACGACAGCACGGGCGGCACATGCGCGGCCGCGGCGGCACCGAGGCCGACGTCGCCCGCGTCGGCCGCCAGTCCGCTCTGGGCCTGCTCGATGCCCGTTCCGTCCCACCTCCGCACGACCTCGAAGGCCGACGGCTCGTCGAGGGCAGTGGACAGCAGCGGGATCGCGCTCACCTTGACGTCGAACGCGGACAGCGCCCGCCGATAGGCGCCCACGCCCTCCCACTCGGTTCGCAGCAGCAGGAGTTCGGCGTCGTCCGTGGCCTGCCCCAGCGAGGCACCGAGGCAGCCGGGCTGAACCGCGAGGGCGGCCAGCGCTCGATCAGCCGCGTCCAGGAACGACCGTCGGCCTGCGGCATCGACGCGGAAGCGGCTCACGACGAGGAGGCCGGTAGGGCCGGGGTTAGGGTGGGACACCACCCGAACGGTAGTCCGTCGATCCGCCCCGGAGAGTCCATGGCCAGCAGCAAGGACGAGCAGCCCCGCAAGAAGGGCGCGATGCCGAGTGGCGTGCGCGGCCCGGGAGGTCCCCCCTCCCCCGGAGGCGCCCGTCCCGCGCCCCGGCCGGGGGCAGCTGGGTCATCCGGCGCCCGACGCGCGTTCGAGGAGCGCAGCTATCCGTTCCTCCGCACGCTGCACGGCATGCCTCGGTGGCTCATCGTCGTGCTGCCGGCCATCCTCCTCTTCGGCGGGCTCGTGCTCACCGGCCCGCTCTCGTGGCTCGGCGGGATCCTGCTGCTGATCGTCTGGCTGTTCGTCGCCTGGCTGACGGCGCTGTCCTGGCCCGCCCTGTCGCCGGGATCCCGGATCTTCCGCGCCCTGGTCGTCCTCGCACTTCTCGGGGTCGTGATCCTCAAGCTGATCGGCCGCTTCTGACCTCGAACCACCCGCTGCAGGTGGTTTTGACAATCATTTTCAACAAGCCTACGCTCGTGGAATGCGGCAGCGTGCACGCCTCGTCCCGGCCGCCCTCCTCGTGGCCGGCACCCTCGCCCTGACGGGCTGCACCGGACCCACGACAGATGCCACGTCCGCTTCGGACGGGACGCTCGACATCGTGGCGGCCTTCTATCCCCTGGCCTACGCCGCAGAAGCCGTGGGCGGCGACGCCGTGAGCGTCACCTCGCTGACGCCCCCGGGCGCGGAACCACATGACATCGAGCTCAGCGCGGCGCAGGTCGCCGAGATCTCACAGGCCGACCTCGTGCTCTACATCCGTGGCTTCCAGCCGGCCGTCGACGAGGCAGTGGACCAGCAGGCGGCAGACCGGGCCATCGACGTCGCCGCCGGCCTGTCCCGCCGGGCGGCCTCCTCGGCAGACACCGCGGACGGGCAGTCGGCGGAGGATCCCCATGTCTGGCTCGACCCAGCCAACATGTCGTCCATCGGCGATGTCATCGCGACGCGCCTCACCGAGCTGTCCCCCGGGACCTCGTCGAGCATCGCGGCCGCGTCGACTGCCTTCGACGATTCCATGACCGCGCTCGACGCGGAGTTCGGGTCCGGACTGGCGTCGTGCGCGTCCACCGACCTCGTGGTCAGCCACGAGGCGTTCGGCTACCTCGCCGACGCGTACGGGCTCACGCAGGTCGGCATCTCCGGGCTCTCGCCAGAGGCGGAGCCCAGTCCGGCCCGACTCCGCGAGGTCGCCGACCTCATCGAGACGCGCGGCGTGACCACGATCTACTACGAGACCCTGGTGGACCCCAAGGTGGCGGAGACCATCGCCGCGGAGACCGGTGCTACGACGGCGGTCCTCGACCCGCTGGAGGGCCTGCCTCCCGGAGCCGAAGGCGACTACCTGTCGATCATGCGCGAGAACCTCGCGACCCTCGTGACCGGGCAGGGCTGTCAATGACCCACGCCCACCCGCACGGGTCAGAGCACGCCGAGACCGTCGACGCCGTCATCGAGGTCTCGCGGCTGTGCGTGGAGTTCGACGGCGAGCACGTGCTCGAGGACGTCGACCTCACGATCGGCCACGGCGAGTTCGTCGCGCTGCTCGGGCCGAACGGCAGCGGCAAGACCACCCTCATCCGGGCCATGCTCGGGCTTCAGCCCTACGCCCACGGGCGCGTCACCCTGTTCGGCACCCCGCTCGGCCGGTTCCGCTCCTGGCAGCGCATCGCGGTGGTGCCGCAGCGCCTGCCCGGAGCGTCGACGATCCCGGTCTCGGTCTGGGAGGCCGTCCTGAGCGGGCAGATCTCCCCGCGACATCGCTGGCGCCCCTTCGGGCGGGACCAGAAGGGGGCCGCGCAGCGGGCCCTCCAGGCCGTGGGGCTCTGGGAGCGGCGGCACGAACGACTCGACGCGCTGTCCGGCGGGCAGCAGCGTCGGGCACTCATCGCCCGGGCGCTGGCCACCGGCGCCGACCTCCTCGTCATGGACGAGCCGACCGCCGGCGTCGATGCCCGCCACGTCGCCGCGCTGACCCTTCTCCTGTCCGACCTGCACCGGCGTGGCACGACGATCGTCGTCGTCACCCACGAGCTCACCGGGATCGCCCACCTGATCACGCGCGCCGTCGTCCTCGGCGCCCCTCGGGACGAGCCGTCGGTCGTGTTCGACGGACCTCCCCCCGTCCCGGGGTGGTACCTCCACGATCACGTGCACCATCACGACGGCGACGAGCAGCCGCCGAGCGTCGTCGGGCTGGAACCATGAGCCTGCTCGACTTCGACTTCATGCGTCGCGCGCTCATCGCCGCGTCGCTCGTCGGCCTGATCGCGCCGCTCATCGGCGTCTTCCTCGTGCAGCGACGGCTGGCCCTGCTGGGCGACGGCATGGGACACGTCGCCCTCACCGGCGTCGGCCTCGCCTTCCTGCTGGGCACCGCGCCGGTGCCGACCGCCATGGTCGCGGCGGTGATCGGCGCCTTCCTCATCGAGTTCATCCGGTACCGCTCGCGCACCGCGGGCGACGTCGCCCTCGCCCTGCTGTTCTACGGCGGCATCGCCGGCGGCGTCCTCTTCGCCTCGCTGGCCCCGGGCAAGGCGTCCTCGTCGCTGAACGCCTACCTGTTCGGCTCGCTCTCCACCGTCGCCGAGGGAGACATCTGGGCGTTGGTGCTGCTGGCCCTCGGCGTGGTCGCCGTCATCGCCGTCCTCGGCCGCGAGCTCTTCGCCGTGAGCCTCGATCCCGATTTCGCTGCGGTGCAGGGCATCAAGGTCCGTGCCATGAGCACGCTCATGGCGATCCTGGCGGCCGTCGTGGTGGTCGTCGGCATGCGCGTCGTCGGGCTGCTGCTGGTGAGCGCCATCATGATCGTGCCGGTGGCCGGCGCACAGCAGGTCACCCGCTCCTTCCGTGCCACGGCGGCCCTGGCGATGGTGCTCGGTCTGGTCGCGAGCCTCGCCGGCCTCGTCGCCTCGTTCTACGTCGAGGTGCCCCCCGGACCGACCATCGTGCTCGTCGCCCTTCTGTCCTTCGCCGTGCTGGCCGTCATCGCCGTGCCCATCCGCCGACGACGCAGGGACACCGCGTGAGCACGGGTCGGAACGAGCCGGCACCTGCCCGCCGCACCCGTCAGCGCAGCGCAGTGAAGGACGGCCTCGATCGGTGCGAGGGGTTCGTGTCAGCGCAGGAGCTGCATGACCGACTGCGCCGCGACGGCCAGTCGGTCGGTCTCACGACGGTCTACCGCGCCCTGCAGGCGCTCGGCGAGGGCGGCGAGGTCGACTCGCTCGTGACTGACGATGGCGAGACGGTCTACCGACGATGCAGCCCCGAGCACCATCACCACCTCGTCTGCCGATCGTGCGGCCGCACCATCGAGATCGCCGGGCCCGCGGTCGAGACCTGGGCTCACGCGGTCGCCAGCGAGAACGGATTCACCGACATCAGCCACACCCTCGAGCTGTTCGGGCAGTGCGGCTCCTGCACCTCAGCCTGACGCCGACGGCGGCGGAACGGGATTCGGAACCGCCCCGCCGTAGCGGCGGTCCCGCGAGGCGTAGAGCTCACACGCGTGCCACAGGTGCCGACGGTCGAAGTCGGGCCACAGGGTGTCCAGGAACACCATTTCGGCGTACGCGGACTGCCACAGCAGGAAGTTGCTCGTTCGCTGCTCGCCCGAGGAGCGGACGAAGAGGTCGACGTCGGGCATGTCCGGCTCGTCGAGGTACCGGTGGAACATCCGCTCGTCGATGCGGTCCGGATCCAGGCGGCCTCGCTGCACGTCGCGGGCCATGGCCGCCGCAGCATCGGCGATCTCGGCCCGCCCGCCGTAGTTGACGCACATCGTCAGGGTGAGCACCCGGTTGCCGGACGTGAGGCGCTCGGCCTCCTCGAGCTCGTTGATCACGCTGCGCCAGAGCCGCGGTCGCCTTCCCGCCCAGCGCACGCGCACCCCGAGCTCATGCATCTCGTCGCGGCGACGTCGGATGACGTCGCGGTTGAAGCCCATGAGGAACTTGACCTCGTCCGGCGAACGCTTCCAGTTCTCGGTGGAGAACGCGTAGGCGCTCAGCCACGTGACCCCGAGCTCGATGGCACCCTCGACGCAGTCGAAGAGGCTGGCCTCCCCGGCCTCGTGCCCGGCCGTTCGCGGCAGTCCACGATCCTTCGCCCACCGTCCGTTGCCGTCCATGACGATGGCGACATGACGCGGCACCAGGTCCGCAGGGATCGGCGGTGGCGCCGCCCCAGACGGGTGCCGCGTCGGAGTTCGCGGAGGGGTGCGGCGCGCCATGCGCCCATCCTGACACCCGCTAGGCGTCTGAGGCGCGATCGACGAGCGGCAGCGAGCGAAGGCCCCGTTCGAGGTGCCACTGAAGGTACGCGGCGACGACGCCACTCGCCTCGCGTCGCTCGCGCGACTCGCTGGCATCGGCCACGGGCCAGTCACCGCTCAGCAGTGCGCCGAGCAGCAGGACCGTCGCAGCCGAGGGGGCCGCCGATCCAGGGGGACGGCAGGAGGGGCACACGACGCCCCCGCTCGGGATGGACACGGCACGATGGGGGCCCGGCGCACCGCAGCGGGCACAGTCGTCGAACGAGGGAGACCACCCGGCGATGGCCAGCGACCGGAGCAGGTAGGCGTCGAGGATGAGGCCGGGGTCGTGGTCCTTGGCCACCAGGGATCTCAGGCCCGCCACCAGCAGGGCGAACTGGGGCACCGACGGCTCGCGCTCCTCGGGGGTGAGCCGCTCGGCGGTCTCGAGCATCGCCGTCCCCGCGGTCCATCGCGGATAGTCCGACGAGAGCACCGCCCCGTGGGCGGCGATGGACTCGACCTGGGTCACGGTGTCGAGCGACCGACCCTCGTACAGCTGCACGTCGACGTGGCTGAACGGCTCGAGGCGGGCCCCGATGCGGCTGGACGTCTTGCGCACCCCTCGGGCCACCCCACGCACGCGGCCATGGCCCCGCGTGAGGAGCGTGACGATGCGGTCCGACTCGCCCAGCTTCTGGGCGCGAAGCACGATCGCCTCGTCACGGTAAACCGGCACGCTACATTCTCTCGTATGAGCGAGCCGGTGCCCGACAGCCCGGAGCCGAGCCCGCTCGCGCCGTCGACAGGAGCGGCGGGCGATGGGCCCGCCGTGGGTCCTCCCTCCGTACCGCCCGCCCCTGAGCCGGCGGCCCCTGAGCCGCCCGCCCCCGTCCTGGTCGCGGCCGACACCCGCTGGCTTCGCCGGGCCCTGTTCATGGTCGTCATCGCGATCCTCGGACTGCAGGTCATCAACTTCGCGTGGGACCGGTTGGGCGGCTTCCTCTTCAACCTCCTGCTCGCCTGGCTCGTCGCCATCTCCTTCGACCCGGTGGTCAGCTTCCTCGCCCGAAGGGGCCTGCGCCGCGGAGTGGCCACCACGCTCGTCGCCGTGACCTCGCTCCTCCTCGTCGGCGCCTTCATCGCCGTCTTCGGCAGCCTCCTCGCGACCCAGGTGACCGACCTGGTCCTGGCGCTGCCGAACCTGGTCCTGGACATCACGGCGTGGATCAACAGCACCTTCAACACCGACCTCGACCCGACGCGACTCACGGAGAACCTCAACCTGACTCCGCAGCAGATCACGGACATCGCGTCCTACCTCGCCGGCGGAATCGTCGGGGTGTTCACGGGAATCGTCGGGGCGATCTTCGACTTCGTGACGATCATCGTCTTCTCCTTCTACTTCTCCGCCGACTCACCTCGGATCAAGAGATGGATCGCGTCGTGGCTGCGGCCCGCGCGCCAGGTGACCTTCATCAAGGTGTGGGACATCTCGGTCCAGAAGGCAGGCGGGTTCGTCATCTCGAAGCTGGCCCTCGCCACGCTGTCAGCGGCCTTCCACTGCCTGTTCTTCTACTTCATCGACATCCCCTTCTGGCTGCCGATGGGCATCTTCGCCGGCGTGGTGAGCCAGTTCATCCCGACCATCGGCACCTACATCGGCGTCGCCCTGCCGGCGTTGTTCGCGGCCTTCGCCGAGCCGATCGACGTGCTGTGGATCGTCGTGTTCGCCACGGTGTACCAGCAGATCGAGAACTACGTGTTCACGCCGCGCATCTCGACGAGAACGATGGACATCAACTCGGGCGTCGCCCTCGCCTCGGTCTTCGTCGGCGCGGCCTTGTTCGGCCCCATCGGGGCGATCATCGGAATCCCGCTGGCCGCCATCGTCATCGCCATCTTCGAGGCATACGGCCAGCGCTACGAGGTCCATCCCTACGTGCAGCGCAACGCCGACTGACCCTTCTTCGCCGAGTGGTCACTGCGCGCAGGTGCGCGCAGTGACCACTCGGCGAAGAGGGGGGTGGAGGGGTCAGAAGCCGAGGCGGCGGAGCTGCTTGGGGTCCTTCTGCCAGTCCTTGGCGACCTTGACCCGGATGTCCAGGTAGATGGGAACGCCCAGCAGCTCCTCGATCTCCCTCCGCGCGCGGGTACCCACCTGCTTCAGCCTCGACCCGGCCTTGCCGATGACGATCGCCTTCTGGGTGTCGCGCTCGACGAAGAGGGACGCCCTCACATCCGTCAGGGGGCGGTCGACAGGGCGGTCCTCACGCGGCTCGATCTCGTCGACGACGACCGCGATGGAGTGCGGGAGCTCGTCCTGGACGCCGTCGAGCGCAGCCTCACGGATCAGCTCGGCCACGGCGACCTCGAGCGTCGTGGCGTCGTCCTCTCCGTCGGGAAACAGCACCGGCCCCTCCGGAAGGTGCGCGATGAGCCGATCGGTCAGCAGGGCGACGTTGTCTCCGGCGGCCGCCGACACCGGCACGACCTCCGCCCACTCGATCCCGATGGCGTCTCCGAGCTCCGAGACCTCCGCGAGTCGCTCAGCGACGACTGCCTTCGGCACCGCGTCGGTCTTCGTCACCACGGCCACGATGGGCTTGCGGCGCAGCTGCGACAGCTCGGTCGCGATGAAGCGGTCACCCGGGCCCACGGACTGATCTGCGGGGATGCACAGGCCCACCACGTCGACGCTGACCCAAGTCTCCCGGACCTGGTCGTTCAGTCGCTCGCCCAGCAGCGTCCGCGGCCGGTGCAGGCCCGGGGTGTCGACCATGACCAGCTGCCCCTGCGGGCGATTGACCACTCCCCGCAGGACCCGTCGGGTCGTCTGCGGACGGTCCGACGTGATCGCCACCTTGCGCCCGACCATGGCGTTCGTCAGCGTCGACTTCCCGGCATTGGGACGACCCACGAGACAGGCGAATCCGCTCCTGAACGACTCCGTCGTCACGCCACCGACCCCTGCCTCACCGGACGCCGGTTCTCGGCGACCCCCAGCAACGCTATGGCACCGAGCACGAGGAGGCACCCGATCCATCCGACAACACCGAGTGACTCCCCCAGCACGAGCACGCCGAGAACAGTGGCGACGGCGGGCTCGAAGAGGTTGAGCGTGGCGATGTGGCCGGGCTGGAGCACGGTCAACCCGATTCCGAACAGCAGGTACGCACCGGTGGTGGTGACGAGGCCCAGCCACAGCACGGCCACGACCCCCGATGCGGACAGCCACCACCCTGACGTGAGCGCCGCCGGCAGGAGCATGAGCGCCGCGATCGAGAATGAGGCCGCGAGTACCGCGCTGGCGGCCCGCCCCTCCCGGGCCAGCCGGACGCCGATGACCGTGTAGACCGCGTAGCAGGCGCCGGCCCCGGCCGCGTACGCCATCCCGATCGGCTCCCCTGCCGAGAGGTTGCCCGAGACCAGCAGCCCGACGCCGACGACGGCGACGACGGTCGACAGCGCCCACACCCACCCCGGCGCACCCTCCCGCAGCAGCCAGCCGAGGACTCCGGCGAGGAACGGCGCCACCGCGAGCGAGATGAGCGTCCCGACAGCCACGCCGGCGCGCGCGGTGCCCATGAAGAACAGCGCCTGATAGCCCGCGACCGCGGCACCCATGACCCATACGGCGGGTCGTCGCCACAGCGGCGGGAGTTCGGCCCAACGACCCCGCCAGGCGATGAACGCGACCAGTCCCGCCGCGCCCACGAGCAGGCGCATCGCAGCCACGCTCGGGCCCGGAGCGCCTGGCGCCAGCAGTTGGAGCGACGTGGCCGAGGTGCCGAAGAGGGCCGCCGCCGCGAGGACCGCGCCGGCGCCCCGCGCCTGCGGCGTCACGTGGAGAGCTCGGCGACCACGCTGCCGTCCGGTGCACACGAGATGACCCGCACCCCAGGACCGGCCAGCCCGCGCGCCACCTCGAGCTCGGCCGGGGTCGGCTCGCGGCCGACGACGACGGCCCGCTCGACGCCACGCGCACCCGAGGCCACCGCCTGGGCCACGGCCAGCTCCAGTGCGGTCAGGGACAAGGGCGGCACCGAGACGTCCGCCCCGGTGTACGTGCGTCCTGTCTCGTCACGCAGCGCCGCCCCCGCGACAGCCCCGACGCGCGCCCGTGCGCCGCGAGCGAGAGTGACGAGCTTCGCGTCCTCGACGTCGAGCTCGTCAGTCGTCGTCATCGCCGCCGTCGTCATCGTCGGACTCGGAGGGGCCGCCCAGCCGCTGGGCCAGAACACTGCCGATGCGGTTGCGTCGGCCCTCCCCCTGCTCAGCGGTCAGCCGCCAGCCGTCCACGTCGACCGCGGCACCCGGGATCGGCACCCGCCCGAGCCGCTTGGCCACCAGCCCGAGCACGGAGTCGACTCCCTCATCCTCGGACTCGATCTCCAGGTCGATCAGCTCGGCGAAGTCGTCCAGGCTCATCCGGGCCATGACGCGGTAGCCACCGTCGGCGAGCTGCACCACCTCGGGATCCGCGGTGTCGTACTCGTCGGCGATCTCCCCGACGATCTCCTCGAGGATGTCCTCGATGGTCACGAGTCCGCCAGTACCGCCGTACTCGTCGACCACGACGGCCATGTGCACGCGAGCGGACTGCATGTCACGCAGGAGAACGTCGGCAGCCTTGCTGTCGGGGACGAAGTACGGTGCGCGCATGAGCGACTCGACCCTTTCGGACTGCTCGGCCTCGCGGTGCTCGAAGACCCGCTTGACGACGTCCTTGAGGTAGATGATGCCGACGATGTCGTCGGCGCTCTCCCCGATGACAGGGATCCGGGAGAATCCGGATCGCAGGCCGAGGGACAGGGCCTGCCGCAGGGTCTTCGACCGCTCGATGAGAACCATCTCGGTTCGCGGCACCATCACCTCGCGGGCGAAGGTGTCGCCCAGCTCGAACACCGAGTGGATCATGTCGCGCTCGTCGTGCTCGATCAGAGCGTCCGCCTCAGCCAGGTCGACCATCTCGCGAAGCTCGGCCTGCGACGCGAACGGCCCCTCGCGGTAGCCCTTGCCGGGCGTGACGGCGTTGCCGATGAGGATGAGCAGGGTCGCCAGCGGTCCCAGGACGTCGGCCAGGAATCGTGCCGGGCGGGCGGCCGCCATGGCGATGCGCTCGGGGTGCTGCCGCCCGAGGGTGCCCGCGGCCACGCCGATGACGACGTACGACGCCATCACCATGATCACGACGGCGATCAGCAGGGCCAGGAAGGTGGACATGCCGCTTCGAACAGCCAGGGCGTCGACGCAGACGTAGCCGACGAGGACGGTCGCGGTGACGCGGGCGATCGTGGAGAGGAACAGCAGGACGTTGACGTGCCGGGGGCGGTCCTCGAGCACCGCGAGCAGCGCACGGGCGCGGCGATCGCCGTCTTTCCGGGCCTCCTCGACCTGGCTGCGTCGCACGCGACTGATGGCCGTCTCCGCCGCGGACAGCAGGCCGGCCACGGCGACGAGCACGACGGAAATGACAATCAACCAGCCGTCCGTCGTCATGGGCCGACCTCCCCCCACGTCGCCAGCAGCTCGTCCTGGAGGGCGAACATCGCCTCGTACTCACCGGTGGTCGCATGGTCGTATCCGATGAGGTGCAGCATGCCGTGGGTCGTGAGGAACCTCAGCTCCTCGTCCATCGTGCGCCCGGCCTCACGAGCCTGGCCGCTGGCGAACGCCGGGCACAGCACGATGTCGCCGAGGACCCCCGGTTCCGGATCCACCCCTGCGGCCGCGGCGCGCACCTCGTCGATCGGGAAGGACAGCACGTCGGTCGGCCCCGGCTCCTGCATCCAGTCCTCGTGAAGGGTCGTCATCCGCTCCTCGTCCACGAGAGTGACCCCGAGCTCGCAGTCGCGGTGCAGCCGCAGCCGGTCGAACAGGTGCGCGAGGAGGTCCTCGAGCGCGGCCGTGTCGCAGGGGATGCCAGACTCGTTGAGGACCGTCACGTTCGGCAGGCTCACGTGGCTCGCTTCGCGTCGAACTTCTCGTACGCGTCGACGATTCGCCCCACGAGCTTGTGGCGCACGACGTCGTGCGAGGTCAGGCGGCAGAAGGCGACGTCGTCAAGGCCGTCGAGGATCTCGCTGACCACGCGCAGGCCGCTCGTGGTGCCGCCGGGCAGGTCCACCTGCGTGACGTCACCGGTGACCACCATCGTCGAGCCGAAGCCGAGGCGGGTGAGGAACATCTTCATCTGCTCGGCGGACGTGTTCTGCGCCTCGTCGAGGATGATGAAGGAGTCGTTGAGCGTGCGGCCGCGCATGTAGGCCAGGGGCGCGATCTCGATGGTGCCGCTCGTGATGAGTCGGGGGATCGAGTCCGGATCGATCATGTCGTGCAGCGCGTCGTACAGCGGGCGCAGGTAGGGGTCGATCTTCTCCGAGAGCGTCCCGGGCAGGAAGCCGAGCCGTTCGCCGGCTTCGACGGCCGGCCGCGTGAGCACGATGCGGTTGACCCGCTTGGCCTGCAGGGCCTGCACGGCCTTCGCGACGGCGAGGTAGGTCTTGCCCGTGCCCGCCGGGCCGATCCCGAAGACGATGGTGTTGTGGTCGATCGCGTCGACGTATCGCTTCTGGTTCAGCGTCTTGGCGCGGATCGTGCGGCCGCGGTTGCTGAGGATGTTGGCTGTCAGCACCTCGGTGGGCCGGGTCCCGCCTCGCAGGAGCGTGATGCTGCGCTCGACGGACTCCGCACTCAGGGCCTGCCCCGTACGCAGCACGGCGAGCATCTCGCCCACGAGGGTGTCCACCATGCCGACGTCCGCGGGCGATCCGGCGACCGTGATCTCGTTTCCCCGCGCCAGGATGTCGGCGTCCGGGAAGGCATTCTCCACGAGACGCAGGTACTCGTCCTGGCTGCCGAGGAGCGCGACCATGGGCTGCGAGCCGGGGACGACGATCGTCGTCTGCGCACGGGGCGCGTCGGAGGCGGGCTGCGTCATCGGCATCATCCTGGGGGCCAGGTCAGGTCCCGGCCGCCCAGGACGTGGAAGTGGACATGGTGGACGGACTGGCCCGCGCCCTCACCGGTGTTGGTCACCACCCGGTATCCGGTAGCGGCGACACCCTCCGCTTCGGCGATCCTGCCCGCGGCCTCGAGCAGGCGCCCCGCCAGCGCGGGGTCGGCGGCACCGAGCTCGGCGGCCGTGGCGTGGTGGGCCCTGGGGATGACCAGGACGTGCACCGGCGCCTGCGGGTTGATATCGCGGAAGGCGACCATGTCGTCGTCGGCGTGCACGACGTCGGCAGGGATGTCTCCCGACGCGATGGCGCAGAACAGGCAGTCGCTCATGGCGTCATCCTCCCATCCCCTGCTCGTCGGCAAGCGCCCAACGCCGACTCGGGGCGAGGAGCGCGGCCACCGCTGCGATACCGGCCGACGAGGTGCGGAGCACCGTCGGACCCATCCGGACGATCTGCGCCCCCGCGGCGGACATGGCCTCGAGCTCGTCCTCGGTGAGCCCGCCCTCGGGGCCGACGATGACCGCCACCACGCCGTCGTCGGGCAGCGTCGACGCCGCGATGCGCTCGTGACCGTGCTCGTGCAGCACCAGCGAGGTGTCCGCGGAACCGATGATCCGGAGCACATCCGCGGTCGAGGCGAGCGGCGCGATCAGCGGGAACCATGAACGGCGGGCCTGCTTCGCCGCCGCGAGCGCAGCGTCACCCCAACGGCGGTGGCTGCGATCGACGCGATCCGGCCGCCAGCGGGTGACGCAGTTGGCCGCGGCCCACGGGACGATCTCGTCAACGCCGACCTCGGTGAGCAGCTCGACGGCCAGCTCGCCGCGATCCCCCTTGGGAAGGGCCTGCACGACGACGATGCGGGGTCGAGGCGGATCCTCCGCGTGCACGCTCTGCACCAGCACGACCGCGCTCGAACGGTCGACGACCTCCGCGATCACCCCGGTGGCGCGGCGCCCCTCGCCGTCGACCAGGTCCACCCGCTCGCCCGCGGTGAGTCTCCGCACGGACACCGCGTGCCGGCCCTCGGGACCGTCGAGGCGCACGCTCTCTCCCGCCGAGGCGTCCGACAGCGTGGCGGCGGGCACGACGAACACGGGGGCGCTCACTTCGCGGAGAACGCGTCCTTCAGCCTCGAGAAGAGGCCACCGGTGTGCTCGGCGGAGGCGGTGCCGACCTGGACGGTGGACTCGTCACGGAGTGCCGCCAGACGGCGGAGCAGCTCCTCCTGCTCGGCATCGAGCGACGTCGGGGTCTGCACCCGCAGGTGGACGTACAGGTCCCCGCGCCCCGCCGAGCGAAGCCGGGCCGCGCCCTTGCCGCGCACGGTGAGCGACTCGCCGCCCTGCGTGCCTGGCCTGATGTCGATCTCCGTCGGCCCGTCGAGCGTGTCGAGGGTCATGCTGGTCCCGAGGGACGCCGCCGTCATGGGCACGGTGACGACGCAGTGCAGCTCGTCGCCACGTCGCTCGAACAGCGCGTGCTGTGCCACGACGATCTCGACGAAGAGGTCGCCTGCGGGGCCACCGTTGGGCCCTACCTCGCCCTCGCCCGACAGCTGGATGCGCGTGCCGGTGTCGACTCCGGGCGGAATCTGCACGGTGAGCGTGCGCCGCGTGCGCACCCGCCCATCGCCCGAGCACTCCGGGCACGGATGCGGGATCGTCGTCCCGAACCCCTGGCACTGGGGGCACGGCCTGGCCGTCATGACCTGGCCGAGGAACGAGCGCTGCACCTGCTGGATCTCGCCACGCCCCTTGCACATGACGCAGGTCTCGGTGGAGCTGCCGGGGGCGGTCCCGGCCGCGTCGCAGGCATCGCACCGCACCGCCGTGTCCACGGTGAGGTCGCGCGTGCTGCCGAACACGGCGTCCGAGAGGTCGATCTGGATGCGGATGAGGGCGTCCTGCCCGCGACGCGCCCGGGTGCGCGGGCCACGCTGGGCGCCGCCGCCGAAGAAGGCGTCCATGATGTCGCCGAAGTCGAACCCGGCCCCACCGAAGCCGGCGCCGCCACGAGCCGAGCTGAACGGGTCGCCGCCGAGGTCGTACATCTGCCGCTTCTCGGGATCGCTGAGCACCTCGTAGGCCGCCGTCACCAGCTTGAACCGCTCCTGGTGCTCGGGGTCCGGATTGACGTCCGGATGCAGCTCGCGGGCCAGCCGGCGGTAGGCCTTCTTGATGTCCTCGGGCGCCGCGTCGCGCGGGACGCCCAGCAGGGCGTAGTAGTCGGTGCTCACTCGGTGTCCCTACTGCTCGTCCAGGATGCGGCTGACGTACCGTGCGACCGCGTGGACCGCGGACATGGTCCCGGGGTAGTCCATGTGGGTCGGACCCACGATGCCCAGGGAGGCCACGGGGTGGTCCGACCGGGCGTACTGCGCCGTGATGACCGACGTGGACTCCAGCCCCTCGACCGGGTTCTCGTGCCCGATCCGCACCGTGACGCCCTGCAGGTTGGTCGTCTCGCCGAGCAGCCGCAGGAGGACCACCTGCTCCTCCAACGCCTCCAGCACCGGCTGGATGGAGATCGGGAAGGCCTCCCCGTAGCGGGCCAGGTGTGCCGTGCCCCCGAGCACCACCCGCTCGTCGTGACGCTCCCGAGCCGTCTCGAGGACGGCCGACACGATCGCTCGGACGAGCGGGCGGTCGTCCGCAGCGAAGGCCTCCTCCAGGTCCTCGACCGCGTCGGGCACGTCCGCGAAGCCCTTTCCCGCGAGCGCGACGATGAGCCGCGACCGAAGGTCCGCCAGGGTCGCCTCCGGCAGCGCTGCCGGGCAGTCGATGATGCGCTGCTCGACGCGCCCGGTGTCGACGATGACAACGAGGATCACCCTCGTTGCACTCAACGACACGAGCTCGACGTGTCGGATCGTGCTGCGCGTGAAGGAGGGGTACTGGACGAGCGCGACCTGGCGCGTGATCTGGGCGAGCAGGCGGACGGTGCGTGACATGACGTCGTCGAGGTCGACGGCGTCGTCCAGGAACTGGTGGATGGCCCGGCGCTCCGGTGCGCTGAGCGGCTTCACCCCGGACAGCCGATCGACGAACAGTCGGTAGCCGAGGTCGGTGGGCACTCGACCGGCGCTGGTGTGCGGCTGGGCGATGAAGCCCTCCTCCTCGAGCGCGGCCATGTCGTTGCGGATCGTGGCCGGGGAGACGCCGAGGTTGTGGCGCTCCACGAGGGCCTTGGAGCCCACCGGCTCGTGCGTCGCGACGTAGTCCTCCACGATGGCGCGCAGGACGGCCAGTCGGCGCTCCTCGAGCATGCGCACCTCCCGGTCAGTCGTCGTACGGGCGGGTCTTGGCACTCCGCCTCCGTGAGTGCCAAGTGTACGTCCTTCGGGACGTCCTCGTCGGGTGCCGCCGCGCATGGCCGCCGAGGCGCCGCGCTCCCCTGCATGCGTTCACGCGGGTCCCGCGCGGACCGGACCAGGGCCGAAACGCGAGGTCAGTCCACCAGCCGGCGGATGACGGCGTCCGCCAGGAGGCGCCCTCGGAAGGTGAGCACGACGCGGTCTCCCGTGAGTTCGACCAGCCCGTCGCTCTCGAGCTCGCGCACCGTCTCGGTGTCGAGCCCCGAGGCTCCGAGGCCCTCGGCCAGCCGCATGCCCAGCATGATGCCCTCCATGCGGCGTTCCTCCGCGGAGAGCTGCTCGCCGTCCTGCTCGGGCGACTCCCCCACCGCGACCCGCTCCGCGTAGGTGCGGGGGTGCTTGACGTTCCACCATCGACGACCGCCGACGTGGCTGTGTGCGCCCGGGCCGATGCCCCACCAGTCGTCGTCGTGCCAGTACCCGAGGTTGTGACGGCACTCGCCCCCCGGCCGCGCCCAGTTCGACACCTCGTACCAGGCCATTCCCGCCTCGGACAGCATCGAGTCAACGATGCCGTAGCGCTCGGCGGCGACGTCGTCGTCCGGTCGCGGCACCTCGCCGGAGCGCACGCGCCGGGCCAGCGGCGTGCCGTCCTCGACGATCAGGGCGTACGCGGACACGTGATCCACGCCTGACTCCATCACGTCGTCCAGGGACCTGCGAAGGTCGTCGTCGGTCTCCCCCGGAGTTCCGTAGATGAGGTCGAGGTTGACGTGATCGAAGCCCGCACGACGGGCGTCCTTGGCGGCGCGGACCGACGCCCCCGGCGAGTGCGTGCGGTCCAGCACCCGCAGGACGGCGGGGGACGAGCTCTGCATGCCGAGGGAGATGCGGGTGTATCCGGCCGACCGCAGGTCCTCCAGCAGGGCTGGATCCACGCTGTCCGGGTTCGCCTCGGTGGTCACCTCGGCGTCGGCGGCGAGACCGAGCTCGTCGCGGATGGCGTCCAGGACGGCCGCGAGGCCCGTCGCGCCGAGCAGGGTCGGGGTGCCACCGCCCACGAAGACGGTGTCCACCGGGCGCGTTTCCTGGGGGCGGGACCTCGTCGCGTGGGCGATCTCCGCTGCCAGCACCTCGTGGAAGCGGTCGCGTCGGACCGAATCGCCCAGCTCGGTCGCCGTGTACGTGTTGAAGTCGCAGTACCCGCACCTGCTGGCGCAGAACGGGACGTGGACATACACCCCGAACCCGGTTCGTTGAGTGCGGAGTTGTTGGCCGTTCGGGGACCCCGAATCGGCCAACAACTCCGCACTCAACGAAGGGACCGCTACTTCTTGGGGGCGTCGGAGGTGGACAGCGCCGCGATGAAGGCCTCCTGGGGAACCTCGACGCGGCCGACCATCTTCATCCGCTTCTTCCCCTCCTTCTGCTTCTCCAGCAGCTTGCGCTTGCGCGTGATGTCTCCGCCGTAGCACTTGGCCAGCACGTCCTTGCGGATCGCCCGGATCGTCTCGCGGGTGATGACGCGGGAGCCGATCGCCGCCTGGATCGGCACCTCGAACTGCTGCCGCGGAATGAGCTCCTTCAGCTTCGCCGTCATCATCGTGCCGTAGGCCATCGCCTTGTCGCGGTGCACGATCGCGCTGAACGCGTCGACCGGGTCGCCGTGCAGCAGGATGTCGACCTTCACCAGGTCGGCCTCGTGCTCGCCCGTGACGTCGTAGTCGAGCGAGGCGTAGCCCCGCGTGCGGGACTTCAGCTGGTCGAAGAAGTCGAACACGATCTCCGCCAGCGGGAGCGTGTACCGCATCTCCACGCGATCCTCGGACAGGTAGTCCATCCCGAGGAGCGTCCCGCGGCGCTGCTGGCACAGCTCCATGACCGTGCCGACGAACTCGCTCGGCAGGATGATCGTCGACTTCACGATCGGCTCGAAGATGGACGACACCTTCTGCGTGGGGAACTCGCTCGGGTTCGTGACGACGATCTCCCCGCCGTCGTCGAGGACGACCCGGTAGATGACGTTCGGAGCGGTCGAGATGAGGTCGAGGTCGGCCTCGCGTTCCAGTCGCTCGCGGACGATCTCCATGTGCAGCAGGCCCAGGAACCCGCAGCGGAAGCCGAACCCGAGCGCCAACGACGTCTCCGGCTCGTACACCAGCGCCGCGTCGTTGAGCTTGAGCTTGTCGAGCGCGTCGCGCAGCTCCGGGTAGTCCGAGCCGTCGATCGGGTACAGCCCGGAGAAGACCATCGGCTTGGGGTCGCGATAGCCGCCGAGCGCTTCCGTCGCGCCCTTGCGCTCCGACGTGATGGTGTCACCGACCCGCGACTGCCGGACGTCCTTCACACCGGTGATGAGGTAGCCCACCTCGCCGACGCCGAGGCCCTTGCCGGGTACCGGTTCGGGAGAGATCACGCCGACCTCGAGAAGCTCATGGATCGCTCCGGTCGACATCATCTGGATGCGCTCGCGGGTCGAGATGTGCCCGTCGATGACTCGGATGTACGTGATGACGCCGCGGTAGGTGTCGTAGACGGAGTCGAAGATCATGGCGCGAGCCGGCTTGTCGGCATGGCCCACCGGAGGCGGGATCTCACGCACGATCGTCTCCAGCAGCTCGTGGACCCCGACCCCGGTCTTGGCCGAGACCTTCAGGACGTCGTCCGGCGAGCATCCGATGATGTGCGCGAGCTCCGCTGCGTACTTCTCCGGCTGGGCGGCCGGCAGGTCGATCTTGTTCAGCACGGGGATGATCGTGAGGTCGTTCTCGAGGGCGAGGTACAGGTTCGCCAGCGTCTGGGCCTCGATCCCCTGAGCGGCGTCGACCAGGAGGACCGCGCCCTCGCAGGCGGCCAGTGATCGAGACACCTCGTAGGTGAAGTCGACGTGGCCGGGGGTGTCGATCATGTTGAGGACGTAGTCCCCGCCGTCGTCGGCCGAGAAGGGCAGACGGACGGCCTGCGACTTGATCGTGATGCCGCGCTCGCGCTCGATGTCCATCCGGTCGAGGTACTGCGCCCGCATCGAACGGTCGTCGACCACCCCGGTCTGCTGCAGCATCCGGTCGGCCAGGGTGGACTTGCCGTGATCGATGTGGGCGATGATGCAGAAGTTCCGGATCACCGCGGGATCGGTGCTGCCGGGCTGCGGGACGGGCACGGGGTTCCTCACGAGGTCGGTTCCGGGGGGCCGATTTGGGCCGGAGGCCAGCCTACGGGTAACCTTGGGCGTCGCTTCACCACTGCATGCCCTGAACTCAGCACCCACCCAAGGAAGTTGTCCCCGTGGCGAACATCAAGTCGCAGATCAAGCGTAACCGCACCAACGAGAAGGCCCGCCAGCGCAACAAGGCGGTCAAGTCCTCGCTGAAGACCGCGGTGCGCAAGTTCCACACGGCCGTCGAGGCCGGCGACAAGGAGCAGGCGACCGCGCTTGCCCGCGAGGCCACCAAGGCACTCGACAAGGCGGCCAGCAAGGGTGTCATCCACGACAACCAGGCTGCGAACCGCAAGTCGTCGATCGCGAAGCAGGCCGCGGCCCTCTAGCACCGACTCAACCCGAAGGCGCCCCCATGGGGCGCCTTCGGCGTTTCCGAGCACGGGCCCCGGGCGCCGCTGCCCCGGGTGATGCATACTCTCCCCGTGCCGAAGATCAACGCACCCACTGTCGCTGAGCACCGCGAGCAGCGACGCGCTGCCCTCCTGGAGGCGGCAGCGCAGCTCATCCTCCGCGACGGTGCCTTCACCGTGGCAGAGGTGGCCCAGGAGGTCGGCTTCTCCCGAAGTGCCGTCTACGAGTACTACAGCAGCGCGGCCGACCTGATCGCCGACGTGCTCGTCGACGAACTGGCGGACTGGGCGGACGCCCTTGCCTGCGCCGTCGCGGACCAGGACGACCCGATGGAGCGGATCCATGCCTGGGTGCGCGCCGTGCTCGACTACGTCGGAGACGGCCGTCACGCCCTGCTCCGGGCCGCGGGCAGCATCGATCTCCCGCCGACGCGCCGAGCCGAGGTGCAGTCCCAGCACCGCGATCTCGTCGGCCCGCTCCATGCCGCCGTCAGTGACCTCGTCGGCCTGAGCCGCCAGGAGCTGGGCGGCGACGGCCACCAGGACCCGAGGGCCCTTGCGGCGCTCATCTGGGGTCTTGTCGACGCCTCGATCTCCCGCATCGAGGCCGGCGCCACCACGGCTGATGCCGAGGCGCCTCTCGTCCTGGACTTCATCCAGGGCGGACTCGACCGGATCGTCCCGGTCCGCGACGCGTGAGCGCCGTGGTCCAGGGCCGTCATGGCCCCGGACCACGGCGACGCCCTCGGCGGGCTACTTCCTGAGGCGGATCACCTGAGTGGCGACGATCGGCTTGTAGTTGGCCCCACCCGTCGAGGTGATGCGGATGACACACGTGCCGCGACTCTTGAGTGCCGTGATCTTGCCATCCTTGATCGCGCAGTTGTTGGCCGAGACGCTCGGGGCGAGCCCTGACTTCAGCGACACGGAGAAGCCCACCGGATCGTTCTTGGCCGACAGCGTGGGCTTCGCACCGCGCTTGACCGTGGCGCCGTCCAGCATGATGGTCACGACATCGTTCTTCCGCTGCGCCTTGACCGGGAGGAAGGTCGTCGGGAACACGCGGATGTACGCGGGGTTGGCACTCTCGCGCCCGGCCCCAAGGACGTAGAGCGCACACGTGGTCGTCCGCGGGTTGCCCGTCTCCGCTCGGCAGTCGACGCTCTCACCGGACGTCTGAGGACCCGCCGTCGGGTTCGGGTTCAGGCCGTAGAACTCGGCGTTGACCTTGATGGGCAGGGTGGCGGTCGCGCGCGCCGCATCTACTGCAGGAAGGTACCCGGCTGCGCCATCGGAGAGATCGCACACGGTCGGCGCATCCATCGGATTCGCAGGCACCTTGCAGTGCAGGGCGTACAGGCCCACCCCGGCGGGCAGGTTCACGGCGTCCACCGTCTGCGTCGACGACTGCGCCAGGTTGACCAGCGGGCCGTAGTTGCGCTGGCCTGCGACGCTCGCGTTGTACCCGTCCGCCGCGAACGCGGATGTCGCCATGCTGCCTGCGACGAGGGCAGTCGCCGCGGCGGCCGTCGCTGCGATGCCCAACACTCGGAACTTGGTCATTCATCTCTCCTTGGTTGTGTGGTGCTGAACCGTGCTGGAAGCCGTTCGTGTCCCGCCTTCGATCACCCGCCCGCGACTAGCCCGCGAACCTCACCGGCACGGCGAGATCGGCTCGGCGATACCCCGGACGCGTGTGGTCGGCGCGGGTGACGATCGCGCACGACGTGACGCGGCAGTCGACGTCCCCGATGCGCGGCGAGACGGTCAGGGTCACGTCGAAGCGACCCCGGGGGCCGAAGGGGATGGCCAGGTCCTTCCCGTACGGCGGCGGATTCGACGAGATCCATGCCGAGGCGGGGTTGGCGCCGGAGATGTTGACTCCCCCACCGCAGGGGGATGGCTGCCGACCCTTGCGAGGAGTGACGCACAGTGCCACGTAGATGCCCACGGTGGGGTCGAACCCGCGCCCGCGCACGCGCACGGTGGCCTGGCCACCGAGCCGACGGACCGGTGAGACGGTCAGGCTCATCGTCGTCTTCGCCTTGGTCACCGTCACGGTCCCCCCGGGCGCTGCCGTGGCCGGCGCCGACCCCGCGCCCGCGAGGACCAGCGCGGCCGACGTCAGCAGAATCCCGACGGAGCGCACGGCCGCCTGGTCGCGACGACGACGAAGGAAGGAACGCACGGCGGCAGGATAGGAACCAAGGAGAACTGCGCGCCTGACACGATGTCGGGGTCATGCCGACAAGGCATCGGTAACGGTCGCGGCCTCCCCGGCGATAATCCTGCGGTGTCACGACGTTGGGTGGTCCTCGCCATGGTCACCGTGTCGGTGCTGACGGGCTGCGCATCCACCTCGTCGCAGCCAGGCGACTCGTCGAGCTCCGCCGCGGCCGGCTCGTCGAACCCGCCTGCCACCACTGCAAGCAGCATCGCCGAGGATGTCGGCCCGAGCTCGAACGTCATGTCGATCACGTCGTCGGACCTGCCGGCTCCCGCTCCGCTGGCCGTCGCACCCGCCGGCGGTTCACCTCAGCGGATCGTGAGCCTGGCGTCCGGAGTCGGTGAGACCCTGGCGGCGCTCGGTGTCGGGAGCAGGGTCGTCGGGCGGGACGAGACGAGCGACGCACCCGGTATCACCGCCGCGCCGATCGTCACCAAGGCCCACGCCGTCAGTGCCGAGCGAGTCCTCGCCCTTGACCCCGACATCGTGATCGTCGATGCGTCCACCTCACCGCCGGAGGCCCTCGACCAGATACGCGGTGCCGGAGTCCGCGTCGTCGAGGTACCCGAAGCGTGGACACTGGACGACATCGGTCCCCGGACGCAGGCGGTCGCCGCCGCCGTCGGGCTGCCCTCCGCTGCCGCGGATGCCGTCGCGGCCGAGGCGACCTCGGAGGTGTCCACCGCCGACACGTCGACCACTCCCCGTGTCGCCTTCCTGTACCTGCGCGGCACGTCGGCGATCTACCTCCTGGGGGGCGAGGGCTCAGGGGCAGACGCCCTCATCAGCGCGGCAGGCGGCGTGGACGTCGGTGCCGAAGCCGGACTGGGCGCCTTCACGCCCCTGACGGCAGAGGCACTGGCCGCCGCGAACCCCGACATCATCCTCGTGATGACCAAGGGGCTGGAGTCCGTCGGAGGCGTCGACGGCCTGACGGACCTGCCCGGGGTGGCCCAGACGGTCGCCGGGCGCGATCGACGTGTCGTGCAGGTCGACGACACCCTGCTGCTCTCCTTCGGGCCGCGCACCGGCCGGCTGATCACCCGTCTCTCCGAGGCGTTCCAGAACGCGGCCCCATGAGGCGGCCGAGCACGCCTGTCATCGCCCTGGTGCTCGCCGCCGCCCTCGTCGTGACGGTCTGGCTGGCCCTGAACATCGGCCTTGCCGAGTCCACCCCGGAGATCGTGTGGGGGATCCGCGCTCCTCGCGTCGCGATGGCACTGGTCATCGGGTGCGGCCTGGCCTCCGCAGGGGTCCTCCTGCAGGGGTCGCTCGGCAACCCCCTGGCCGATCCGGCCCTCATCGGCGTCTCGTCCGGCGCCGCCCTCGGATGCGTCGTCGGCGCCGCCCTCGGCCTGTCCTTCGGGTCTGCATACGCAGGACTCGCCGCAACCGTCGGCGCGTCGCTCGCCATCGCCCTCGTGGTGAGCGCCTCGATGCGCGATCGACGACCGGAGGTCGTGACACTCCTCCTGGCGGGCGTGGCCGTCGCGGCATTCGCGTCCGCAGCCGTCGCCGTCCTCGTCTCACTCAGCTCCTCCGCCGCAGTGCGCTCCCTGACCTTCTGGAACGGCGGCAGCCTCGCGCTGTCGACCTGGGAGGCAGTGGCCACGGTCACGGTCTTCACCGCGCTTGGCCTGCTGGTGGCGCTGACTGTCATCCGTCCCCTCGACGTGCTCTCCCTCGGTGATCGCGACGCGATCGCCGCCGGGGTCAACGTCACGAACGTGCGCTACCGCGCCCTGGCAGCGGTCGTGCTGCTCGTCGGCGCCGGCGTCGGGGCCGTGGGCATCATCGCCTTCGTCGGCCTGGTCATCCCGCATGCGGTGCGCGGCCTGATCGGCCCCCGTCACACCCCGCTGCTGGCCGTCAGCGGACTCCTGGGGGCACTCGTCCTCCTCGTGGCCGACACGGCCGCCCGCGTCGTGGCCAACCCGGTGGAAGTCCCCCTCGGAGCCGTCACCGCCCTCATCGGGGCACCCGTGTTCTTCATCCTCCTGCGACGGACTCGCGCTCGGCAGGGAGGCTGGGCGTGAACGCACCGAGTCCGGCCGAGCTCCTCGAGGCAGCACTGACGACCGCAGGTCGCGAGCGCCTCCAACCCACGACCCTCTCGCTCAGGAGTGCGGCCGTGACGGCCGTCATCGGGCGCAACGGCTCGGGCAAGTCCTCGCTCCTCGGCCTGCTCTCGGGCCAGGACCGCCCGTCGCGCGGGAGCGTGCACATCTCCGGCCAGCCCATCGAGGACCTGAGCCACCGTGAGCTCGCGCGCCGTCGCGCCGTGCTCACGCAGGACACCCGGGTCGCCTTCGGATTCACGGTTCGCGAGGTCGTCTCCTGGGGCCGGCACCCGTGGCGAGGCAGCCCTGAGTCGGCTCGCGACGACGAGATCGTCGACGAGTCGCTCGCACTGCAGGACATCGGGCATCTCGCACACAGGCGCGTGACCGAACTGTCCGGTGGCGAACGCAAGCGGGTCCACATCGCGAGGGTCCTCGCCCAGCGCGCTCCCCTCCTCCTCCTCGACGAGGCTGACTCGGACCTCGACCTTGTCGGACGGGCCGTGGTCGACGATCTCGTGCGCAACCATGTGCGGTCGGGCGGCACGGCCGTCGTGGTGACGCACGACGCAAGCCGGATCAGCGCGGTCTGCGACGACGTCGTGCTCATGAGTCGCGGCAGTGTGCTTGCGCATGGTCCCCGCCAGAAGGTGCTGGTGCCGTCACTCCTCACTGAGGCGTTCGAGCAGCCCGTGACGGTCACCTCAGATGGCGAGTTCACCGCGATTCGCCTCATCTGACGGAACGCCCGCCTCCGGACTCAGTCGCGCGCGGCGCTGCTCGCCGTCGCAGCGACGAGGATCTCCAGGGCGAGCAGCTTCTGCTCCGTGTCCAGGCTGGACCCCTCGAGCACGCCCCCCTTCATCGATCCGTCGGCGTCGGCCAGCGCGACGACCGAGGCGGCCAGCCGACGCTGGTCCCCGCTCCAGCGCGTCCACTGGCGACGCAGCTGCTTCACCTTCCATGGCGGGACTCCCGCCTCCTTGGCCACCTCCGACTCCGAGGCGCCCGGGGGCATCCCGCCCACTCGCACGAGCGTGCGCAGTCCGATGGCGAGGGAGGCCACCGTCGAGGGGCCTACCCGGGCGGCATCGGACGCGAGCATCGCCTGCCGGAGGGTCCTCAGGGCCTCGGCGTACCGGCGCTCCCACACCGCATCGGCGATCGTGAACCCTGAGACGTCGGCAACACCAGCGAAGTACGAGCGCACCGCATCCCCGTCGATCGGGCCGGCGTCGACGTCCGCCGAGAGCTGCGACACCGCCGCGACGAGGAGCCCGAGATCGTGGCCGACGGCGTCGTACAGGGTCGAGACGGCGTCCGGCGTGGCCCGCCTCTTGTACGAGGAGAACTCCCGGGTGAGGAACTCGAGAGTGGCCTTGCCCTTCTTGAGCGCCTGGCAGTCCACCTGCTCCGCTCCGGCAGATCGCAGGTCATCCAGCAGAGCCTTGCCCTTGTTGCCCCCGGGGTGGGTGAGCACGAGGTACACGTTCTCGGGCAGATCGGCGACGACGTCCCGGATCGCGCGCCCGAGCGCATCGTCCGCGGAGTCGATGCCCTCGATCACGACGACTCCGCCGTCGCCGAAGAGGTTCGGTGCGGCCGCCTCGCGCAGTCGGTGCGGCGCGTCCTCGTCGTCACTGGCGATCACCGTGCGCTGCGCGGTCGGATCGGCCTGCCGGACGGCGATGGACACCCGTCGTACGGCCCGGTCCACGAGCACCGGCTCGCCGCCGATGGCCAGGGTGATGCGGGGCGTCGTCATGATGAGGGCAGCATGCCACCCCGGGTCACGACGCCGACCCCGGACCCGACGGCCACGACCGCCACGTCGCCGTCCCGGTCGGTGCGGGCGACAACGGCGCCAAGCGCCTCCCATGCAGCCACCGTCTCCGGGGCCGGGTGACCGTAGTCGTTCCCGGCCCCGACGCTGACGAGCGCGATCGGAGCCGGTGCCCAGCTGGTCAGCAGCGGGGACTGGAAGCGCGATCCGTGGTGAGGGACCTTGACCGCGTCGAACGAGGTGCCGACGAGATCCGGCGCTATGGCGGCCTGGGCCTCTGGCTCGATGTCCCCGGCAAGCAGCAGGGTTCGGTCGCGGACCCGGACCACGAGCACGACGCTCGCGTTGTTGGGAACCGAACCGGTCGAGATCCGCCTTCGTGGCCAGATGACCCGCCATGACACCTCGCCCGTCACGCGCTGATCCCCAGCGGACAGCGACTGCACGTCCAGGCCGACCGCGTCCACCGCCGTGTCGACGCGGTCCGCCTCCTCCAAGGGTTCACGCACAGGGGTGGCGAGGACCGACGCCACGGTCCTGCCTCGCAGGACGCCGGCCACGCCTCCGACGTGGTCGGCGTGGAAGTGGGTGAGGACGAGAGCGGGCACAGCGCGGATCCCGGCGTCGGCGAGGCAGCGGTCGACCCGATCCGGGTCCGGCCCCGAGTCGACCACCACCGCGGACCCGTCTCCCGAGTGCACGAGCAGCGCGTCACCCTGTCCCACGTCGCACATGATGAGGAGCCAGTCGTCGGGCGGCCAGCCCTGACGGTCGGGCGGCAGCGCGACCCCGAGCGCGCCGATCAGGATCACGATCCCGGCGAAGAGCCACCGGGCGGCGACAGGCAGCCGCGCCCGCGGCAGGCGCCGACCGACGGCCCGGAGAACGACGACGACTGCGATCAGCGCGGCGACGACGCCCACCCCAGCCCAGCCGTCCGGCCAGGGTGCGCGCGAGACCGGGAGCTCGGCGGCGGTGTGCGCCGTGATCGCGATCCACCCGGCGGGCACCGCTGCGGCGTGCGCCGCCCACCCGGAGGCCCACGGGAGGACGGGGGCCAGCCCGGCTGCTGCGAGGCCGAGCACCGTGATCGGAGCGACCACCGGCATGGCCGCCAGGTTGGCCGGAACAGCCACCCATCCGACGGCCCCGCCCATGCCGACCAGGAGGGGCAGGGTGGCCAGCTGAGCGGCCGTCGTGAGGGACACGGCCTCCCTCACCGCCGGCGGCCACCGTCGGGTCAGAGCCCAGCGCGCCAGCCGGACCCTGATGGCGGGAGCCAGCAGGATGAGGCCCCCGGTCGCGAAGACGGACAGGCCGAAACCCCAGGACAACGCCAGCCATGGGCTGAAGGCCAGAAGGAGCATCACTCCCGCTGCGAGGACCGACGGGCCGCCACGCCGGCCGCCCACCAGGGTTCCGACCACCGCGACCGCGCCCATCACCGAGGCGCGCAGCACGCTGGCCTCGGGGCCGACGAGGACGACGAAGTAGCCCAGGGCGGCCAGCCCCAGCAGAACGCGCTGCCACAGGCGCAGGCCCACGAGAGCCGCCAGCCCGAGCACGACACCCATGACGATGGCCACGTTCCCGCCCGACACGGCAGTCAGGTGGGACAGTCCGCTTGCGCGCATCGCCGCCGTCAGGTCGGCCGGCTGCCCGGAGTCGTCACCCACCGCCAGCCCGGCCACGAGCGCCCCCGCCTCGCGATCGACCCCGTGGAGGGAGGCACGAAGGCCGGCGCGCATCGCGTGGGCGGCGCGATCGACAAGGCCGGGCCCGGCGACGACGGCGAGGACGGAGCCGGCTCTGGAGGCGCGCACGGTCACGCGTGCCGCCACGCCGCTGCGCGGCTGCGTCGGGGACAGCCGCCCCAGCACCTCGACGACCGTTCCCGGTGGGGGTGTGTCCGCCCCCGCCGGAAGCCGGACGACGAGGGGGACATCCACCTCCACGTGCCCGCCGCGCGCCGCGATCCCCTCGCCCGCGACCGGCACATCCACCGCGTCGGGGCCAGACCACGCCGCCGTCGGGGCCGCCTGCCGGAGGGCCTCGCCACTCACCGTGCCCCGAACGGTGGCAGTGGCCCGGGCATCGACCCAGGACGCCACCGGCTCCGGGCTCAGGCGCACCACCCCGGCAGCCGCTGCCAGCACCCCCAGCGCGCCGAAGCTCACCGCCAGCAGCGGCAGGACCACCCATGACGGGGGCTGGCGCCGCGTCGCCACCGCGAACCCCGCGGCGCCAGCGGCCACGACGCCCGCGGACACGACTGCCGCGCTCGTCGCCGTCGCATGGCGAGCAGAGACGGATGCGAGAAGGGCCAGGGCCCACGTCGTGAGCGCGGCGCCCAGCCAGCCGGCCGCTGCCGGGATCAGCAGCCGACCGTCGATCACACGCGGACCAGCGCCCGCACCTGGGCCAGGACGGCTTCCCCGATTCCCGAAACCTCCGCAAGCTCCTCCACCGATCGGAACGGGCCGTTCGACGCCCGCCACGCCACGATCCGCGCGGCCAGCACCGGACCCACCCCCGGCAACGCGTCGAGCGCGTCCGCCGTCGCGGCGTTGAGGTCGAGCACCGTTGGCCCGGACGGGGTCGGGGCACCGGTGCCCGGGGCCACCAAGTCAGGGTCCGCGACGACGATCTGCTCGCCGTCGACGAGGACGCGCGCGAGGTTGACGGTGTCCGCGGCCCTGCGGCGGGTCACTCCGCCGGCCGCCTCGATGGCATCTGCGACCCGGGAGCCGGGTGCCAGCCGCACGAGGCCGGGGTGCGCCACCAGCCCAGCGACGTGAACGACCACCTCGACGGGCGCACCCGCCGCGGACGCGGCGGGGCCTGCCGGGAGCGTGGCGGTCTGGTCCGGAGGGGCGCTCGACGGGACAGGATGGGAACCGGTCAGCGAGGCGCCCGCGGCGAGGACCGCGGGTGCCTCGACGATCACCCGCGGGCGGGAGTGCCACAGTGCGTACACGCCGACCGCGATGGCCAGGCCGACCAACAGGGCCAGGCCACGTGCGGCGGCTCGGGGCCAGGGGCCGAGCCGAAGCCGCCGATCAGGCACCTCGTCGACGTCCGACCAGCGAAGGTCGGCGCCGCCCGCCCGGGGTACCGACCCCATTCCCCCGGCGGACCGCGCAGGCGTCGGGCGCCACTGGCCGGCCAGGTCGTGCAGTCGGCGCTCCGCCGCGAGTCTGGCCGCCGGTGCCGGTCCGCTCCCTCTCCACCGCATCCGAGCACGCTAGGAGGCGACAGGGCCACGAAATCGGGATGGCCGGCGCGCTGTGGATCGACCGTCGGCCGAGCTCATCCTGTGGACGAGTGGTTCACTCCCGGGCGCGGAAGGCGGACCACGCCTGCCTGATGTTCCTCTGGTGGCGTACGAGGACGAGCGACCCCAGAACGACGGCGAACCACATGTCGGCCTCGTCCGTCCACCCGGCCAGCCACCCCACGATGCCGCTGACCATGAGGACGATCGCGGCAAGGACGGCGCCGAGTCCCACGCGGTGCCAGACGGCGACCCCGATCCCGAAGGCGACGAGGACCGGGACGGCGAGCAGCGGCTGCACGCCGAGGATCGCTCCGAGGGTCGTCGCCACCCCCTTGCCCCCGCGACCCTTCAGGTACGGCGAGGTGATGTGACCGAGGACTGCCGCAATGCCCGCGACCTGCCCCTCGGTCTGGCCCACCAGGGTGCCGAGCAGGTAGGCCGGGATGAAGCCCTTCAGCACGTCCAGGACCCCGACGAGCACCGCCCACCGGGGGCCGAGGGCGCGGCCCACGTTGGTCGCACCGGGGTTGCCGGAGCCGGTCTGCCGCAGGTCGACGCCGAAGATCCTGGCCACGATGGCGGCCGGGTTCACCGCCCCCAGCGCGTAGCCCAGGACGGCGGCGATGAGCCACCACACCGGAGTCGGGAGGTCCACGGTCACCCGCCCGGGGACTCGTCGACGCGGGGTGCCACGACCACGGCCACCATGCCCGGCCCGACATGCGCCCCCACCACTCCGCCGACGACCCCTTCGACCACGGTGGCGCCCGGCAGGCGGTCACGCAGGCGGGCGGCCAACGCCCCGGCCCGCTCCGCAGCGCCCAGGTGCTGCACGGCGATGTCGGCGCCCGCCTCGCTCGACTGCTCGGCCGCCGCGACCGCGAGATCCTCTAGGCGACCGAGAGCCCGGCCCGCAGTCCGGACCTGCTCCAGGCGGGCGACGCTGCCATCGTCCACCCTCAGGAGCGGCTTGACCTGCAGGGCGTGACCGACCGCAGCGCGGGCGGCACTCACCCGGCCACCGCGTCGCAGGTACTCGAGCGTGTCGACGTAGAAGAACACCGAGGAGGCGGTGGCCCGCCGCTCGATCACGTCGGCAACTCGATCGATTCCCCCACCGGCGCGGGCCACTCGAGCCCCGCTGGCCGCCGCGAAGCCGAGACCCATGGCAATCGATCGGCTGTCGACGACGCGGACCGGGATGTCGCACTCCTTCGCGGCCAGCAGGGCGGACTCGTACGTCGCCGACATGGACGCGGACAGCGTGGCGACGACGATCCCGACGGCGCCCGCGTCCTTCGCCGCCCGGTACGCCTCGAGGAAGCGCAGGGGGGACGGGCGCGAGGTGGTGACCGGCTGCCAGTCGGTCAGCGCCTCCGCCACCCTCTGCGCCTGCGCGTCCTCGGTCTCGTCGTATGCCTGGCCGCCGACGATGACCTGGACGGGCACGATAGAGATGCTCAGGTCGGCTGCCCATCCCGCGGGCAGGTAGCACGTCGAGTCTGCGACGACGGCGACATGCGGCTCGGCCATGCACGGAACCCTAGCCGCCGGCACGACGCCAACCCGTGGACCTGACGGGTCGTGATGCGCGGTCTCTACCGTTCAGTTGATGATCTCTCCGCGCTCGTCAGCGAGAAGCAGCGCGAGCCGGCCCCGCCACACCTGCAATGCCTCAGGGGTGAGCCGTGCCCAGTCGGCAACCTCGCGGACGACTCGAAGCGGCTCGGCGGAACGGTAGGAGCGGGTGGGGTTGCCGGGGAACTTCTTGTCCGTCACGTTGGGGTCGTCCTCGAACGGCCCAGTGGGTTCGACGACGTACACGTGCGGGCTCGCACCCGCACCAGTCAGTTCCACAGCGAGCTCAGCAGCGAGCCCCGCGCCATCCGCCAGCGCGGTGAAGTAGATGTGGTTCATGACGACCTCGGGGCGGTAGTTCGACTGGTACCCGGCCGTGAGCAGGTCCCCAGCGTCCAGGTGCGCGGTCGTGCCGTGGAAGAACGGCCCTTCGTCCAGCGCCTCGCTCTCCGGCCCCAGACTGCCCATCATGAGTCCCACGCTGTCATAGTCGAGTCGCCGGGGGCGAGGTCGCCCATGTCGCAGAACCGTCACAGCGCCGATCGCCGCCTCGGCATCCGTCTACGGTGCTGAGGTGGCGTCTCCACCCCGCGCAGATTCCCGCCTCCGCAGGGTCAGCCTTGCCATCACGCTCGGTGTCTTCGCCGTCGACCTCGACTTCTTCGCCATCCAGACCGCACTGCCGGTCGCCGCCCAGGAGCTGAACACCACCACCACCGACCTGCAGTGGGCGGTCAGCGGCTACCTGCTGTCCACCGCCTGCCTCCTCATCATCGCGGGCCGACTCGGGGACATCTTCGGTCGCCGGAAGGTACTTCTCGTCGGCATCACCATCTTCGGCGTGACGTCCCTGCTCGGCGGAGCAGCTACGACACCCGAGATGCTGATCGCCATGCGGGTCCTCCAGGGCGTGGGCGCGGCCGCACTGTTCCCCGTCGGCATCTCGATCATCACCAACGCCTACCCGCCCGAGCGGGTGAAGCGCGCCATCGCGACGGTCATCGGCACGGCGTCCGTCGGCATCGCCTTCGGCCCCCTGTTCGCGGGGCTGCTGATCTACCTGCTCGGCTGGCGGTGGGTCCTCTGGGTGAATGTTCCGGTCAGCATCGCTGTCATCGTCCTCGTTCTCAGGGACGTGCTCGAGTCGCGCGACGAGAACGCGGATCGACGGATTGACTGGTGGGGCCTGGTCCTCGTGGCCGCATCCGTGGGCGCGTTCACCTACGGCATCGACTCATCCGGTTCGCACGGGTGGCTGTCGCCCCGCACGATCGGCTTCGTCGCCGCCGGCGTCGTCGGATTCATGGTCCTCATCGTCGTCGAGCTCAGGGTCCGCAGCCCCCTGCTGGATCTCCAGCTCTTCCGGATCCGTGAGTTCTCGGTGACCGTTCTCGCCGGCGCCGCCGACAACATGACCGCACTGGCCGTCATCTTCGCATCGATGCTGTACCTCCAGGGCGTGCTGAACGAGAGCGCGCTGGTGGCCGCCATCGCCTTCCTGGCGTTCTCGGTCCCTTACTCGATCGGCAACCAGCTGTCAGGACGCCTGTCCTCGTTCCCGTCCTGGCTGGTGCTCGCCCTCGCCCTGCTCATGGGGGGCGTGGGCACCCTCGTGATGGGACTGGCAAACGCGATGGGACTGTTCCTCGTCGCAGCGGCGCTGAGCGGGCTCGGATTGGGCATCGCATGGGCGCTGTCGAGCGTGGTGACGCAGGCCGTCGTGCCCTCGCGTGAGGCCGGCCTCGCGTCAGGGCTCGTGCTGACCATCCTCATCGGCCTGGGCGGCGTGGCCGTGGCCGTCGCCTCCAGCGTCATCGAGGCCCATTCATCGACCACAGCGTCGACCGCCGCCGCGATCGACGCCGTCCTCGTGGGCTTCGGCGTGCTGTCCGTCGTCGCAGCCGCGGTCGTGACATTCCTCGGACGACGGAAGGCTGACGCCACCACCTGACGCCACCACCTGACGCCGTCAGTCGGCGACGGCGGCCGAAAGAGCGGTCGCGGCACCCGCCGGCACGACGTCGTCCACGATGATCCGCTCGGCACCGACCCAGCTCGCAGCTTCACGCAGCGCATTCGCGGTTCCCTCGATA
Organism: Actinomycetes bacterium; assembly: GCA_024641635.1. Taxonomy (GTDB): domain Bacteria; phylum Actinomycetota; class Actinomycetes; order S36-B12; family S36-B12; genus UBA10649. Next base: position 59,371 of record JAHECS010000018.1, read on the forward strand.
GCCGTCCGAGACGTGGACTCCAGCGTCACCCGACGCGCGTGCAGGGCGCCACGGTCACGCTTGGGGTCCACGCGGGCCACGAGGCGCCCACGATGCAGGACCGGCATGGCGAAGTAGCCGTGCACCCGCTTGTGCGCGGGGGTGTAGGCCTCGATGCGATGGCGCATGCCGAACAGGCGCTCGGCGCGGTCGCGGTACCAGACCAGGGGGTCGAAGGGCGAGAGCAGCGTGGTGCGGTGGCGGTCCCTCCCCTCAGCGGCCAGCCAGTCCAGCGCGTCGGGCGTCGCCCACGCTCGCGGCCAGCCCTGTACCGTCACGGGAACCAGCCCTGCCTCCTCGGCGTGCCGCACGACCGCCGCCTTGGGCAGCCGGTGCACGTCGGCGATGTCGCCCGCCGTGCCGATGCCCATCAGCCCTGCGCCGGCCCGCACGAGGTGAGCCATGCACTGCTCGTCCGTCAGGTCGTCGTGCAGCAGCGCCGTCGGGACCACGCGCTCGACCAGGTCATAGGTGCGTCGCCAGCCGACCCGCCGGGTCACCGCCACCTCGCCGATATCGAGGAGCCATTCGAGTGCGATCTTGGAGTCCGACCAGTCCCACCATTCGCTACCTCGCTTAGCACCACCTACGTCGCTCGTCGTCACCGGACCGAGGTCCCGGATGGTGGCCTTCAGCACCTCTAGGTCCTTGGTGGGCACACCGTGCCAACGCTCCCCCTTGCGGCGGAAGTGGCGGCGGCGGAAGGCGAAGGCGGGCCACGAGGCCATCGGCAGGACGCATGCAGCATGCGACCAGTACTCGAAGCCCGAGGTGCCGTCCCAGTACGCCTCCTCGATGGCGGTCCGGCGAACTGCGCCGTAGCGCGCGTACGCGATCAGCTCGTGGGACCTGGCCAGCACGGAGATCGTGTCCAGCTGGACGGCGCCGAGCTCGTCCAGCATCGACCGGACGATGGCCGTCTGACGGGTCGCGGAGGACGTGCGTGCCGCTCCCGGGGTCGGCTGGGTGGAGAGCAGCCCGGCGAAGCGCAGGGCGACACGTCGGGCATCGTCCGGCTCGACCTCGATCATGGTTCCGGCGTCAGGCCGGCACGACGTTGACGAGCTTGGGAGCGCGAACGATCACGGTGCGGATGCCGCGCCCCTCCAATGCCTTGACGAGTCCTGGCGCGGCGAGGGCGCGTTCCCGCAGCTCGTCCTCGCTGATCGTCGGCGGCACCTCGATCCGATCGCGCACCTTGCCGGCGACCTGGACGACGCAGATGACCGACTCCTCGACGAGCAGGGCCGGATCGACGTCCGGCCAGCCCGCCAGCGCCACGCACGGCTCGTGACCCAGCCGGCTCCACATGTCCTCCGCCGTGTAGGGCGCGACCACCGACAGCATCACCGCGACGGCCTCAACCGCCTCACGGACGGCCGGGTCAGCGGGCCCGCAGCCGGAGTCGATCGCCTTGCGCGTGGCGTTGACCAGCTCCATGGCACGGGCAATCGCAACGTTGAAGCGCAACGACTCCACGGCCACCGCCGAGTCGTGCACGGCTCGGTGCGTCGCCTTGCGCAACTCGACATCCCCCGTGGTGGGGTCAGCGCCCGGCGCGCTCGTGACATCACCCGACAAACGCCATGCGCGAGCCAGGAACTTCTTCGATCCTGCGGGCGACACGTCCGCCCAGTCGATGTCGTCCTCGGGCGGGCCGGCGAACACGAGCGTCAACCGGATGGCGTCGACGCCGTGGACGGCGAGCTCGTCGGACAGGCGCACCAGGTTGCCGCGGGACTTGCTCATCGCCGAGCCATCCATGACGACCATGCCCTGGTTCAGCAGGCGGGTGAACGGCTCGGTGAAGTCGAGCATCCCCATGTCGTGCAGGACCTTGGTGAAGAAGCGGGAGTAGAGCAGGTGCAGGATCGCGTGCGTCACTCCGCCGACGTACTGGTCGACCGGCAGCCACCTCCGCACCTTCTCCGGGTCGAAGGCCTCCTCGTCGTTCTGCGGGTCCGCGTAGCGCAGGTAGTACCAGGACGAGTCGACGAAGGTGTCCATCGTGTCGGTGTCGCGAAGGGCCGGCCCCCCGCACCTCGGGCAGTCGGTGTGCACCCAGTCGACTGCTCCGCCGAGCGGCGACGTGCCCTTGGGCTTGAGATCGAGCCCCTCTGCGGGCGGCAGCCGCACGGGCAGCTCGTCGTCCGGGACCGGGACCTCGCCGCAGGCCGGGCAGTGCACGATCGGGATCGGCGTGCCCCAGTAGCGCTGCCGGGAGATCAGCCAGTCGCGGAGCCGGTAGTTCACCGCCGGCTCGCCCGTCCCCCGCTCCCTGAGGATGTCGACGATGCGGTCGATCGCGTCAGCCTTGTCCAGACCGTCCAGAGGTCCGGAGTTCACGTGCGGCCCGTCGTCAGCCGTGGCCACCCCGGTGACCGCGGGGTCCTCACCGGCCTCGACGACGACGCGGACCGGCAGGCCGAAGGTGAGCGCGAAGTCCAGGTCGCGCTGGTCGTGCGCGGGAACCGCCATGATGGCGCCGGTGCCGTAGTCGGCCAGGACGTAGTCGGACGCCCACACCGGGATGCGCTCGCCGTTGACGGGATTGATGGCATGGAGCTGGAGGTCGACGCCGGTCTTGGCCCGGGATGCGTCCAGTCGGTCGAGCTCCGACTCGTTCTTGACCTTCTCGAGGTACGCCGTGAACTCCGCCTCGGCCGGCGTGCCGGCGGCCAGCTCCGAGGCGAGGTCCGAGTCGGCGGCGACGACGAAGAACGTCGCGCCGTACAGGGTGTCGGGTCGCGTCGTGTAGACCGTGACCGGCTCGTCGCGCCCCTCGATCGCGAACTGGACCTCGGCGCCGACGGAGCGCCCGATCCAGTTCTTCTGCATCAGCAGGACCTTCTCCGGCCAGGCCCCTTCGAGCTGCTGCATGTCGTCGAGGAGGCGATCGGCATAGTCGGTGATGCGCAGGTACCACTGAGTCAGCTTCTTCTTCGTCACCGCGGTGTCGCAGCGTTCGCACAGGCCGCCGACGACCTGCTCGTTCGCCAGCACGGTCTGGCAGTTGGGGCACCAGTTGACGTTGCTGTCCTTGCGGTAGGCAAGGCCGCGCTCGAACATCCGCAGGAAGAACCACTGGTTCCAGCGGTAGTACTCGGGGTCGCAGGTGTTGAAGACCCGGTCCCAGTCGAAGGAGCACGCGTACCGACGCATGGACGACTTCTGCTGGGCGATGTTCTCGTAGGTCCAGCGAACCGGGTCCTCGCCGCGCTTGATCGCCGCGTTCTCGGCGGGCAGGCCGAAGGCATCCCAGCCGATCGGGTGCATGACGTTGAAGCCCCGCTGGACCCAGTAGCGGGCGACCACGTCGCCGAGCGCGTAGGCCTCGGCGTGACCCATGTGCAGGTCGCCCGAGGGGTACGGGAACATGTCGAGCACGTACTTCGTGGGTCGATCGTCGTCCGGCCGTCCGGAGCGGAAGGGGGCGAGCTCGTCCCAGACCGGCAGCCATCGCTCCTGGATGGCAGCCACGTCATAGGCGTCGCGTACGCCCTCCGGATCCGTGGTCGCGGTCACGATCGGCACTCCTTGCGATGGGTGGGGTCGAGCCAGCCAACCCTACCGAGCGCCGACAGTGACCCTGCCTTCGAGCCGGGTCGTCAGTCGGCGAAGACGGTGACCGTACTTCCTGAGCCGGTGCCCGAGCAGTTGGCCGCCTCGTAGGCGAACGTGATCCGTCCTGTCGCCTTCTGGCCTGCCGGCGGGCTCCAGACGATCCGGGGCGGCGAGGCCTTCCAGGTGACGCTCCCGGCGTTGCCGCCCGACGTGCCCTGGAACGCGACGTCGGTCAGGCGCGGGCCCCGCACACTGGCCGGGAACAGGTCCGCGTCAGTCAGGAAGAGGTCGGTGCCGATCGCCGTGCCGATCGAGCCGACCGACAGCGCCCGGCACCGCGGCAGAGATGGGGCCGTCGGCGTAGGAGTCGGCGTCGGCGTCGTGGAGGGCTCCGGCTTGGGCTTCGGCTTCGCCTTGACGTAGGTGACCGCCTTGGGCAACGTCGCCTTGGGCTGGCCGGGGTTGGTGACGACCAGGATCGCCGGTCCGACCTTCCCGGCCGGGGCCCTGGCGGTGATGCGGGTGGGACTGACGACCTTGACCTGCGTGGCCGGGGCGCCGTCCAGCGTGACCGTGGCGCCCGTGAGGAAGCCGGTGCCGGTGATGACGATGGCCTTTTTGCCCGTGGTCGGCAGCGTGGCGGGCTTCATCCCGGTGATGGTCGGCGCCTCGACGTACGAGAAGCCGTTCCGGAGGATGGCGGCGGGGACTCCAGGGTTGCGAACAGCGACGCTGTACTGGCCAAGCGCGCCGGGCGGCGTGACCGCGCTGATCCGCGTTGAGCTGAGAACCTTGACCTGGCGGGCCTTCTTGCCGCCGATCGTCACGACCGCCCCCGTCGCGAAGCCGCTGCCTCTCACCGCAACCTTCGTACCTCCCGCCTGGATTCCCTTGCTCGGTCGGATCGCGAAGACCCGACGGGGTGCCTGGTCGACGTAGGTGAAGCCGCCCGTGAGCGTGTAGGGGTCCTGGCCGGGATTGCGGACGTTCACGACGACCGGACCCAGCGGAGCGGCC
>JAHECS010000058.1 GCA_024641635.1 Actinomycetes bacterium
GGCGCACCAACCTCGGGTTCGCCCTGCCGCACGCGCGGGCTCGCTCCTCAGCCGCCCGCGCATCCACGGCGTCCGGCCTCCGGTGCTCGCAGGCTCGCTCCTCAGCCGCCCGCGACCGCGGGGATGATGGAGATGCTCGACCCCTCCGGCGTCGGTGTCTGCAGGTCCTCCAGGAAGCGCACGTCGTCGTCGTTCACGTAGACGTTCACGAACCGGCGAAGCCGGCCCTCGTCGTCGAGGACCCGGGCGCCGATCCCCGGGAACTGTGCGTCCAGGTCCTTGAGCGCGTCCGACAGGGTGGCGCCGCTCACCGTGACGTCGGCGGTTCCTCCCGTGTAGGTGCGGAGGATGGTCGGGACCTTCACGGAGATGCTCATGCGGTTGCTCCTGCGTAGTGGGTTTCGAAGTCGTCGTACGACGGGGAGATCGTGAACGTGGGCTGGGAGGTGGGCGCGACGGCATCGAGGGTCTTCAGCCCGTCGCCCGTGTTGAGGAGGACGACCTCGGCACCGGGGTCGATCAGCCCCTCGGCGAGCAGCTTGCGGTACGTCGCGACGACGACACCGCCGGCGGTCTCGGCGAAGATCCCCTCGGTGCGAGCGAGCAGCTTGATGCCCTCGACCACCTCGTCATCGCTGACGTCGGCGATGGCCCCGCCGGTGCGCCGCACGACGTCAAGGGCGTACGGCCCGTCGGCCGGGTTGCCGATCGCGAGCGACTTGGCGATGGTGTCGGGCTTGACCGGGCGGATGACGTCGTGCCCGGCGCGGAAGGCCTGCGCAACCGGCGAGCAGCCCGTCGCCTGCGCCCCGAACACCTGGTAGGGACGGGATTCGACCAGGCCGAGGTCGACGAACTCGCGGAACGCCTTGTCGACCTTGGTCAGCAGGGAGCCCGAAGCGACGGGCGAGACAACAGCGTCGGGCAGCCGCCAGCCGAGCTGCTCGGCGACCTCGAAGCCCACCGTCTTGCTGCCCTCGGCGTAGTACGGCCGGAGGTTGACGTTGACGAAGCCCCAGTCGCGGTTCGAGGCGATCTCGGAGCACAGCCGGTTGACGTCGTCGTAGTTGCCGTCGATCGCGACCAGCGTGCCGCCATAGACAGCCGTCGTGATGATCTTGCCGGCCTCGAGGTTCGACGGCACGAAGACGACGGACTTCAGGCCGGCGCGGGCGGCGGCCGCGGCGACCGCGTTGGCGAGGTTGCCGGTCGAGGCGCAGGCGATCGTCCCGTAGCCGAGCCGACGGCCGTTCTCGAGAGCGACGGCCACCACGCGGTCCTTGAACGAATGGGTGGGGTTGCCGGAGTCGTCCTTCACCCAGACGACCCGGGCGCCAAGCTCGGCGGCGAGGTTGTCCGCGCGCACGAGTTTCGTGAAGCCGGGCCGCAGCCCCGCTCGGGAGTGGGCGCCGGGAGCGACAGGGAGGAGCGCCTCGTAGCGCCACATCGAGACCGGGCCCGCCTCGATCTGCTCGCGGGTGACGACGGTGGCGTCGTAGGCCACCTCGAGTGGGCCGAAGCACTCCATGCACGCATAGCTGGCGTCGAGCGCCGTGGTGGCGCCGCATTCGCGGCACTTGAGCGCGTAGGCAGCGCCGAGCGATGGGGTGTCGAGCTGAGCAGTCATGACGAGGCCTCTCTTCTCATCTGCCCTGGTGTCAGGCCGGAGTTGGCACCGAAGTCCGGGTGGCCTCGTGAACGAGATCGTCCGGATAGGTTGCCGGGGCTTCAACGGGCCGTTTCCCTCTGCCCCTCTGGATGAGGTATTCAGTTGTAGGCACGAATAGAACCACACCCGGGGCGGGGAGCGCCAACCGCCCCGGTCTCATGCCTCACGCGGGGATGGTGACCCCGGCCGCTGCGAGTCGCTCGCAGGCCTCGGCGTACGTCGCATCGATCCGGCCGCAGGTCTCGTCGTCGAAGTCCTGCCGCCAGCGGCCCGGATGGGCCCCGCCGGTCGTGACATTCGCGTCGAACCACTCGACCATGCCCGGATCCACGTCGACACCGAGGTGGGCGCAGAGCCGCTCGAGCGTCCCCGCCCGGTCGCTGACCACGAGGTCCATGAGCGGGATTGTCAGCACCCGGCCCGGCCGGCTCGCGGCGACGGCCTCGTGCGTGCGGAGCATCCGCTGCTCCCACTGGGCCAGCGCCTCGAAGACGTCGTCCGGCCCGAACGACTGGCTGACGAAGGACGCTGCCACGTCCCGTCCGTCGCGTGTCACCACGACGACCGCCGAGTCGGGATAGATCTTCTCGAGCCGGTCGGCCTTGCGGGCGTTGGCCGGGGTCGTGTCCACCAGGCGCTGGGCGCCGAGCCGCTCGGCGATCCGGTCCATGATCTGCCCGGCCAGGCTGCGAGTCGCGGCCACCGGGTCGCGGTCCATGTCGACGAGGTACTGGTGCGCCCACCGCTCCACGTCCTCGCGGGTCATGGACTGGTGCAGCCCGACCTGAGGAGCCCGCTCGAACCAGCGGTTGAGCAGCCGGTCGACGGCGAGCTCCGCGGCGGCCTGGGCCTTGGGGGATCCCGGCTTGCGCAGGGCCACGGCCAGCGCATCGGCCAGCCCGTCGTTGCCCGCGATGAACCGCACCTCCATGGGGCGCGTCAGCGTGAGGTCGCGATGGTGATCGAGCAGGTGCCCGACGACGGTGGACCCGCTACGGCCGGTGCCGCCGACCAGGACGGGGCGCTCGAGTCCGGACGCGGGCTCGCCCACTAGAGGTAGAGCCCCGTGCCGGAGGTGCTGTGCCGGGAGGCGGCCACTGCGTGCACATCGCGCTCTCGCAGCAGGACGTAGTCGATCCCCCGCAGCTCGACCTGCCCGCGGTCCTCCGGCTCGTACAGCACGCGGTCGCCGATCTCGATGCTGCGGACGTTCGGCCCGACGGCGACGGCCTTGGCCCACGACAGCCGGCGGCCGACCTGCGCGGTTGAGGGGATCACGATCCCGCCCATCGAGCGGCGCTCGCGCCCGTCGGTGTCCTCACGGACGAGCACCCGGTCGTGCAGGAGCTTGATGGGCACCGAACCGTCGGCGTTCGGCGTGGTGTCAGGCGTGTCGTCGACGACGGCATCGCTTCCGAGAGCGGTCATCGAGCTAGCGGCGTCGACGGAGGATGCCGATGACGATGACGCCCAGGACGACGGCTCCGGCGATCGCGACCCGCTCGGGACGGATGCCGCCGAACTCGTCGGTGAAGAATCCAGTGACCGTCCGCCCACCGCGATCGACGAGGGCCTTCGGCGACGTCTGCGCCTTCAGCTCGGAGATCGACGCGACGAGGTCGTCGCGCGCCGCCTCGACCTCTGCCTGCAGTTCCTCGACGGAGCGGGTGTCGGCAGGCTCGGCGGCCTTCGTCGGTCCCGGATCGGCGGTCGCGTTGGTCGTGGCGTCGCTCATGGGCCCCAAGACTACGCGGCCCGCTCGGCCAACAGGTCCTCGGAGTGACTATCCAGGCCCGCCGAGCGGCGCAGGCCGCGGCCTCCGGTGACGATCAGGACGAGGAGGAAGACGGCCGCCCCCACGAGGACGATCATGGTGCCGGAGGGGACCCCGGCGTAGTAGCTCAGGTACATGCCCACCAGGCCCGAGGCCGCGCCGATCGCGGTGCTGTAGCCGAGCATGCGGCCGAAGGAGTCCGTGAGCATGCGGGCGATGACGGCCGGGATGACGAGCATCGCGGCGACGAGGGTGACGCCGATGACCGTCAGGGTCGCGAGGATGGCGAGGGAAAGGACCACCATGAGCCCCGCCTCGAGGCGGTTGACGTTGACCCCGGACACCGCGGCCACCTCGGGGTCGAAGGTGCTGAACAGCAGGGCTCGGTAGCGCAGGAAGACGAAGGCGCTCGTGAGCACCGAGACCGCCACCAGCCCCAGGATCTGGCCCGTGCTGATGCCCAGGATGCTGCCGAACAGGGCGTTCTCGAACGCAGGCCCACTGGACCCGAACCGCGCGAACAGCGCGACGCCGAGCGCGAAGGAGGCGATGGTGATGACGCCGATGGCCGCGTCGGCGCCGACGCGGCTGCGCTTCGTCACGAACGAGATGGCCAGGGCCGAGCCGATGCCCCACAGGCCCGCACCCAGCGCGTAGAACTGGGCTGCGAAGAGCTGCATGGCGGCGAACCCGCCGAAGATCGCGTGCGAGAGCCCGTGGCCGATGTAGCTCATGCCCCTCAGGACGATGTAGACGCCGATGAGGCCGAGCAGTGCGCCCGAGATGGTCGCGACGAGCAGGCCCTTCTGGAAGAAGGCGTAGGCGAGCGGCTCGAGCAGCGTGTCCACGTCAGTTCCTGCCCGTCGGGGAGGCCGTTCGCGCCTCGTCGACGACCACGCGCATCCCGAGGTGCTCGAGCACCTCCATGCGGGCGCCGAAGGTCTGCTCCAGCACGGC
>JAHECS010000019.1 GCA_024641635.1 Actinomycetes bacterium
GCCGCCGAGCTTGGCGCACCCACGGTTCTCATCAACAACGCCGGCATCCTCCGCGACAACCTGCTGTTCAAGATGGCCGCGGACGACTGGGACGCAGTCATGTCCGTCCACCTGCGTGGCGCGTTCCTCATGTCTCGCGCGGTACAGGGTCACATGGTCGTCGCCCGATGGGGGCGGATCGTGAACCTGTCCAGCACCTCGGCGCTCGGCAACCGCGGCCAGGCGAACTACGCCGCCGCGAAAGCCGGCCTCCAGGGCTTCACGAAGACCCTCGCCATCGAGCTCGGGCCCTTCGGGGTGACCGCCAACGCGATCGCACCCGGCTTCATCGCCTCCGACATGACGGCCGCGACGGCTGAGCGCATCGGACTGTCGTTCGAGGAGTTCAAGGAGCTCATGGCGAAGGAGACCGCAGTGCGGCGCGTGGGGGTTCCCGAGGACGTCGCCAACGTTGCGTCGTTCCTCGTCTCGGACGACGCATCGTTCGTGTCAGGACAGGTCATCTACGTCGCCGGTGGGCCGACGAACTAGCGGGGACGCCAGCGCTTCCACAGCGCTGACGCCTGGGCCCGCGGCTTGCCGTCCCAGATCAGCTGCACGTCGACGGTCATCGCGTCCTCGTCGGCGGACACGATCGTCGCCCGGAGCTCCGACGCCTCGCTCAGGGGAGACGGGCGCAGGAATCGAACGTCGATACCTGCCGTCACGTAGGACAGGGCGGTCCCACCCTCCGCCGTCCATCCCCGCCGGGCGGCCTCGTCGATCACCGCCGCCGCGCTGTGGCAGTCGAGGACCGTGGCGATGATCCCGCCGTTCAGGTACCCGAGGCCGTTGTCGTGCTCCTCCCAGGGCTGGAAGGTGGCCACGACGAACCCGTCAGCCGGATAGCTGCGCAGCTTCAGGCCCTTGGGATTCGCGTGCCCGCAGCCGAAGCAGGTCAGGTCCGGGTACATGCGCTCCTGGATGCTGAGCGGCTCGTCACCCGCGTTCGGCCCGCCTTCCCCTCTGTCGGTCATACGTGGAACGGTAGTCGCATGCCGTTCACGTTCGACAACGCGACTGCCGCGACCCTGGTGGGCTCCACCGGCGAGGCCTCCGTCGAGGTCGTCCCCGCCGCCACGGCGATCGCGGCAGGCAGCGGAGACCTCCCGGTCTTCGCCACCCCGCGGATGATCGCCCTCATGGAGGAGGCCGCCTGCGCGGCCCTGGCCGGAGTGCTGCCGGCGCAATCGACATCTGTCGGCACGCATGTGGACGTGCGTCACCTCGCGCCGTCGCCGCTCGGTGCCCGCGTGGTCGCGCGAGCGACGATCGTCGAGGTGACGGGCGCGAAGCTGCGCTTCGAGGTGACCGCGTCGCACGATGACCACGGCAGGGTGGTCGAGATCGGGCGTGGAACCCACACCCGGGTCGTCGTCGACCGCGAGGCGTTCCTGTCCCACGCCTCCGCCTGACCACGCCGAGCCCGGTCGTGCCCTCGAGCGTGCCTAGATGCCGAGCGTGGTGCGCGGGTACGCGGCCTCCGGGTCGGTCATGACGTTGACCAGGTAGGGCATCCCTGACGCCATCGCGCGGTCGATGGCCGGGCCGATCTGCGCGGGATCGGTGACGGTCTCGCCACCACCTCCCAGCGCGACGACGATGTCGTCGTAGCGCGTGGGCGCGAGGTCGGTGATGACGTCGTAGCCGTAGAGGAAGCGCATGGGGTGCTTCTCCAGCGCCCAGCCTGCGTTGTTTCCGACGATCATGACCGCGGGGATGCGGTGCCGCACGAGCGAGTCGACGTCCATGAGCGAGAAGCCCGCCGCGCCGTCCCCCAGGAGCAGGAAGAGCGGCGCCTGCGGGTGCACGATCCCGGCCGCCAGCGCGAAGCCCGGCCCGGTCCCGAGGCAGCCGTACGGTCCCGGGTCAAGCCATCGCCCGGGCCGCTCGGGTTCGACGTACCTGCCCGCGAACGAGACGAAGTCCCCGCCGTCGCCGATCACGACCGAGTCGGGAGTCAGTCGAGGGAGCAGCTCCCCGTAGATGCGGGAAGGGTGGATCGGGCTGCTGTCGTTGGAGAGGTCTCCGCGATCCGCGGAGATGGCCGCCTGGGCCGTGTCGCGAAGTGTCGTCCGCCACGTATCGTCGGCCGCCGATCCCGCCGCCAGCGCGGCCATGGCGATGCCGAGATCACCCACGACGGACACGGTGGCCGCCGCCGACGCATCCGCCGCATCGTCGACCACGTGCACGACGGTGGCAGGCGGGTCGCCGAACGTCCCGTAGCCGAGGCGGAAGTCGAGCGGCGTACCGACGACGATGACGAGGTCCGCACCCTTGAAGGCAGCCGATCGGGCTCGCGTGACGAGGTGCTGGTCCGAGGGCGGGATGATCCCCCGCCCCATCCCGTTCGCGATGACGGGGAGATTGCGATCCGCGACAAGGGTCCGGGCCGCGTCGACGGCATCGGACATCCAGACGCCGCTGCCGAGGATGAGCACCGGATGACGGGCCTCGTCGAGCAGCGCCCGGGCACGGGCGAGCGCGTCCGGGTCCGGCTCGACGGCACTCGCGACGCTTGGTGCGGGACGTTCCTCCCTCGGTGCGGGCGCGAAGATGACGTCGATGGGGATGTCCCAGAAGACCGGCCCGCGGCGCACCGACGATGCCAGTGCGAAGGCGCGATCGCCGTCTGCTCGGATCGCGTTGACGTCATGCGTGGTCCAGGCCGCCTTGGTGATCGGCGCGAGGATCGGCGGCTGGTCGAGCTCCTGCAGTGCGCCCTGCCCCCAGCGCGAGTCGGGCGCACGCCCACCGAGCACGACCATGGGCGTGGCGTTGAAGTGGGCGGTCGCGATGCCACTCACCGCGTTGGTGACGCCCGGGCCGGCCGTGACGGCCGCGAAGCCCGGTGACCGCGTCAATCGGCCGGTTGCCTCGGCGGCGAACACGGCCGTCTGCTCGTGCCGTGTGTCGACGAGCCTGAGCGGTCCGGACCTCTCGGCGGCTGCCTTGTCCGCCGATGCCTCCACGCCCGACTTCCCCCCGACAGCGGCGTCGTACACGGGGAAGATGTGTGCCCCCGAGAGCGAGAAGACCGTGGAGACGCCGGCCGCCCGTGCCGCATCGACTATGTGCTCGCCACCGTGTACCGGGTCCATGCCTGAACGGTACTGAGGGCCGGGTGCGAGGGGGGAAGGTCCTCGCACCCGGCCGATCAGGCCAGTGGCCGGTTGAAGCCCTGCGCCCACGAGCGCGGAGCGGGCTCGCCGGTCAGACGCACCCGGGACCCGTCGCCTCGGCGGCCCCGCGCGCGCCGGACCGGCACGACGACCAGCTCGGTGGAGAGCACGGTCTCCTGCTTCTTCATGACAACTCCATTCGGGCATGCGGGATCACCACGTGCCTGGATGAGGGATGGGGATGGCGACGCCGACCCGTCCGGGTAGGGACGAGGCAGACGCCAGAGCAGTTGCGTGGTGGCAACATGAGTGGTCGAGCCGAGCGGGTCAACCGGTGCGAGAGCCCTCGAGCGGGCGCGCGCGACGAGGGGTGCTAGACGCAATACTCCTTGGTATTGATCATCATTTGCCCCTTACTGCCGCGAACTCGGTCGCGAACGCGAGCGAGGTAACGGAGGTTAGCGAGTCGAGTCGCGCTCGCGCAAGTAGCGAGGCTGGACCGTCATCGGATCGTGACGCGCACCCACCCACCCCTCCCTCCGCCGAGCACCCACCCCTCCCTCCGCCGAGCCCCACCCCTCCTTCCGCCGAGAGGCACGCAGTGGTCGTGAAACGCAGGGGTTTCGCGACCACTGCGTGCCTCTCGGCGGAGGGTCGGGGTTCCGTCACGTCGCGATGGCGACGAAGCGCAGCCGGCAGTAGTCGGCCCACCATCCGGACTCGGCGTGCAGGCCCCGGTCCTGGGCGCGGGCGTTCACCGCGCGCGCCAGCCGATCATGCTGCGTCACCGGGACGGCATCCCAGGATGCGGCCCGGAAGTGTCGCGTCCAGTCAGCGGCTGTGACGCCGTCACCGAGTGGCGTGGGCCTGCGGAACCACGAGACGTCCTCGACCCGGAAGCTGCTGTCCTCGAGCAGGGATGCCTGCGCCCCGGCTGTCGGGAAGTAGTTGGATACCAAGGGAATCCCGACGAGGCCCAGATCGTCGAGCGCCTCGCGGAACGACACGTCCAACGCGTCGATGTTGCCTGCTCCGCCCATCTCGGCGACGAACCGACCCCCCGTCCGCAGCACTGATCGCACGTTCCTGAGGACGACGTCCTGCGGCGTCATCCAGTGCAGGGCTGCGTTGCTGAGACATGCGTCGAACGGCTCCTGGCGAGCAAGGGAGGTCAGCGTGATCGATCGGGCGTCCGCCTCGACGAAGGCGACCTCGGGGTGGTCGGCGCGCGCCTTCTCGAGCATGCGTGGGTCAGCGTCGACCCCGAGGACGCGGACCCCGCTGGCGGCCAGGAGGGCCGCGTGCTGTCCCGTCCCGCATCCGAGGTCGAGGACGGCTTCGCCCGCTCGCGCATCGAGAAGTGCGATGAGGTCGGCCCCGTACCGACTGACGAAGCCGAAGGTGCGGTCGTAGGCCTGGGCGTCCCAGTCGTTGGCCGGCACCTCCCGGTCACCGTCGACCGAACAGCCGGGCGAGGCGAGACAGCAGCCCGGACGGACGCGAGCGGGCCGCCCCGGTCGCGGACCCTCCCATGGCGGCCGCGATGGCGGCGTACGTCGCCTGCGGGATGACCGCCCCCTCGCGGCGGACCGCTGAGGCGTGGACGGCCAGGACCCGGTCGGTGCGGACCCAGCTCTCTCGGCCCTGACGGTCCCACGGCCCGGTTCCGATGGAGAACCAGCCACGGTCCCCTCTGTGGTCCTGGCTGGACATCATGACGGCCGCCAGCCGACCGTCGTCCGCATGGCCGATGACGGCGACAGGGCGGTCCTTGCCGACGCTTGCGTCCTCCTCGAACGAGACCCACGTCCACACGATCTCGCCGGGATCGGCGTCCCGATCGATCTCCGGTCGGTAGTCCCAGCGGATCGTGCCGGTGTACGTGTAGGCACCGCCACGCTCGGGGACTGCCTCACCATCTCCGTTGGACATGGACGGGACCGTACCAAGCGCCGGTCACCGCGCCGCGACCGCCGGCGAACCCCGCCGAGAGGCAAGCCGTGGTCGCGAAACCGAGGGTTTCACGACCACGGCTTGCCTCTCGGCGGGGAGGGGATCCGGCACAGGGAGGGGATCCGGCCCGGGGGGGTTGACCTCGGGCACGTTCCGCGGCACAATTCCGAACACTGTCAGGTATTCCGAACGCTGTGAGGGAAAGTGACCGCCACCGGATTGACCGCCACCGGGCTCGACCGACGCGCCCTCAGGCGCGAGGCGACCCGCGCCGAGATCGTCTCGGCGGCGTGGGACCTGGCACGGGCCACCGGGCTGTCCGGCCTGTCCATGAGAGATCTGGGGGAGCGCGTCGGGATGCGGGCGCAGTCCGTCTACTCCTACTTCGCATCGAAGGACGAGATCTACGACGCGATGTTCCGCCAGGGCTACGAGGAGTTCATCGGGTGGATGGACGCCGAACCCCCGACCGGCGACGCCCTCGCCCGCGCGCGCCACTTCGCCCACCGCTTCTTCCAGTTCTGCACGTCGGACCCCGTTCGCTACCAACTGCTCTTCCTCCGAACCATCCCCGGCTTCGAACCGTCACCGGAGAGCTACGCCGTCGCACTGACCGCGCTCGGTCGGATGGACGCGCAGATGGCTGAGCTCGGCATCACCGATCCCGACGCCCCCGATCTCACCACCGCGATCTTGACCGGACTGACCAGCCAGCAGATCGCCAACGACCCCGGCGGGCGGCGCTGGGAACGCCTGGTCGATCGAGCCGCAGCGATGCTCCTCGCCGAGGTCGCCCCCGATCTGCTGACGCCAACACCTAGGAGAAGGAGCCGCCGGACATGACCACCGCCGAACTGCCCACCGTGGACGTGGGCACCACACAACCGCTTTCGCATCACGCGGGAATGCAGCTGTTCGCGGCCGAGATCGAACGCAACCTCGGGCTGATGCAGAGCCTCGGCGCCGACGACTGGACTTCCCAGACCGAGTGCCCGGACTGGGACGTTCGTCGCATGTACCTGCACGTCCTCGGAGCATGCGAGTCAGGGGCGTCCTACCGGGAGCTGGCCCACCAGATGCTCGCGGCGCGCTCGTACCAGAAGAAGCACGGCGGACCCCTGGAGGCGGCACTGTCGGCAACCCAGGTCGCGGAGCGACTCGCCCTCACACCCACCCAGCTCGTCGCGCGCTTCGCCGACGTGGCACCGCGAGTCGTCCGCACCCGCACCCGCATGCCCGCCCTCCTGCGTCGCGTCGCAATGCCGATTGACGGCCCGGTCGTCGAGAAGTGGCCTCTGGGGTACCTCGTCGACACGATCTACCTGCGCGATGCCTGGATGCACAGGATCGACGTCTGCCGCGCTATCGGACGGGACCCCGTCCTGACAGCCGATCACGACGGGCGGATCGTCGCCGACGTCGTCGCGGAGTGGGCCCGACGGCACGGACAGCCGTTCGCCCTCGTCCTGACCGGACCGGCTGGCGGGCGTTTCGCCGTCGGGCGTGACGGAGGCGCCGAACTCTCGCTCGACGCCGTCGAGTTCTGCCGAACGCTGGCGGGCCGCGCTCCCGCCACCGGACTGCTCTCGACCATCGTGCCGTTCTAGGCCCGCCGAGAGGCAAGCCGTGGTCGCGAAACCCCCGGGTTTCGCGACCACGGCTTGCCTCTCGGCGGTGGGGTGGGGTGGGAAGGCGGTGCGCGGGCGGGAAGGTGAGGCCGGGTGGCTAGGTGAGACGGTCGCCGGCCTGCTCGAGCAGCGCCCGGCCCGCCTGTCGCCCGGACTCCACCATCCGGTCCAGCTGGTGGAACTCCAGCAGCCCGACCCCCATGGACGAGGGCGTGACGACGATCGCCCCGTCGGCGCGGGCTTGGGCGACGGCGCCCCCGCTGCCGATGAACAGCGAGCGCATCAACGTCTCTCCCAGGGCAGGAACCCGGATGCGAACCGGCTCGCCACCACCCTCCGGGCGAGGCCGCGATTCGCCGCCCATCCCGATGTTCACCGCGACGATGGGCCCTTCGTCACGCTCGGTGAGGGCGTGCACCGGGAGGTTGTTGAGCAGCCCGCCGTCGACGAGAAGGCGCGCCCCATCGGTTCGCGGAGGGAACAGCGCCGGGATGCTCACGGACGACATGACGGCCGACGTGAGGTCGCCCGTGCGGTGCACGTACGGGGTGCGCGTCTGCAGGTCCGTGCTCACGCACCGGAACATGCGGGGCAGCTCCTCGATGTGGATCCCGGTGAGCCGGCGGCGCAGGGCGCGCTCGGTCTTGCGTCCCCTCACGAGTGACCGCGTCGGCAGCGTGTAGTCGTTGTAGGGGTTGCTGCGGACGAACTCCTCGTAGCAGAGGTCCGCGCAGGTCTGGGCGTCGAATCCGCGCGCGTACGCAGCGGCAACGATCGAGCCCTGACTCGCCCCCGCGACCCTGTCGACCCGGACGCCGGCGCTCTCGAGCTCCATCAGCACGCCGAGGTGCGCGAACGCGCGGGCGCCGCCACCGGCCATGACCATGCCCAGCGAGCGTCCCGCGATGCGCGCCGAAATCGGCCTCAGCTCGTCGTGCAACGGCCCGACCGCCTGGGTGATGCGATACGGCTCGAGCGCCGTCTGCCATGCCTGAACGGCCTCCCCCGACGCGGCCGGTCCGACCAGGACCAGGTCCGTGCCTGCGATCCCGAGCGGCGCCGACGCTGGGATCGCAGCGCCCGAGTCCGCCACACCGATGAGGAGATCTGCCTGGCGCGCGCATTCCGCCCACCACGAGTCAGAGGGGTCCTCTGCAACCAGCACGACGCGATCGCTGTCCCGTTCGGCGCGCTCGAGGCCGTCCGGGCCCACCCGCCCAGGTGAGACGACCTTCAGGCTTGCCGCGAGGTGCCGCTCGAGCTCGGCCGCAACAGCGGCCGCCGGCGCGCCCGCGTGGAGGGCGACCACCGAGACGAGCCGCGGGCGAGGCGGTCGGCCGGCCGGGGCCGGAGCGGCGTCCTGGAGCTGGGTCGCCAGCACGGCAGTGAGCTCCCGCAGGGTGCGTGCGTCACTCATGACCGCGTCCTCGAAGACGTCGTGCGAGATGCGAAGGACATGGCTGTCCCGACGCGCCCGCACGGTTGCCGACCTGCGGCCTCCGGTGAGCAGGGCCAGCTCGCCGATGACGGCGCCCGAGCCCACCTGCCGGATCACCCGGCCGCCCAGCTCGACATCGAACTGCCCCGACCGCACGATGTACGCGTCCCCCGCCTCGTCACCCTCGCCGACGAGGACGTCGCCCGCATGGACGAGGAGGGACGTGGACTCGGACTCGAGTCGGGCGCGGACGTCGTCCGGGAGGCGGGACAGCAGCGAGGTTCCAGCAAGGGTCGAGGGGTCATCCGTGCCACCGGATTCGGCTGCCTCGGGAACGAGCACACTGGGTGGCCGCGTGGACTCGCTGTCCGCCGGCTCGTCGATGCTCGGCTCCACCCGCCCGACGAACGCCGCGACCACGGCGGTCACGGCGAAGCACACGGCGCTGAAGATCCAGCCGTGCCGCAGGGTGTCCACCGAGGGCGTCCCGAGGATGACGACCAGGAGGGCGATGCCGAGCACGCCGCCGATCTGCCGGGCGCTCGAGTTGACCGCAGAGGCCGTCGCGAACCGACCGCCGGGGACGGCGGCGAGGGCGGCGCTCCCGAGGATGGGCAGGGTGGCCCCGACCCCGATTCCGGAGAGCACCTGTCCCGGCAGCCATGCGCCCCAGAAGTCAGGCGTGACCTCGACGCGAGCGACGTACCAGACGTAGGCGAGTGCCCACACGATGGCACCGGGGACGATGACGAGCCGGTATCCGCGACTCTGGGCCAGCGGACCGAGCCGCGCCGCGAGGATCGCGGCCACGAGCGCGCCGGGCACGACGGCGAGGCCCGACACCAGGATGGAGTAGCCCCACACGTACTGCAGCCACAGGATGTTGGTCAGCAGGTAGGCGTAGAAGCCGACGCCGGCGACGATCGTGGCCGTGTTCCCCACGACGAAGGGACGGATCCGCAGCAGCGCGGGGTCGATCAGCGGCGACCGGTGCCGACGCGAGCTGATGACGAACACGACGAGCAGGACGGCGAAGGCGACGAAGCAGGCGATGGTCTCCGGGCTCCCCCACCCCCAGTCGCCGCCCTTGACGATCCCCAGCGTCAGCGCCCCCAGCATGAGGGCGGACACCGAGGCGCCCAGCAGGTCGGGAAGGCGACGACGCCCCGGCGCCCGACTCTCCACCAGCAGCCGTCGCCCGGCCCACAGCGCTGCGAGCCCGAACGGCAGGTTGACGAGGAACGCCCACCGCCAGTCGCCCCACTCGACGAGCGCACCGCCGATGGGCGGCCCGAGCCCGGCCGCCAGAGCGGCAGCCGCGCCCCACAGGCCGATGGCGTGCGAGCGCTTCTCGGCCGGGAAGGCCTCGACGACGAGAGCGAGGGACGCGGGAACGAGCAGCGCCGCCCCGAGCGCCTGCAGCACGCGGAAGGCGACCAGCACCTCCACGTTGGGTGCCACGGCGCACAGCACCGACGCCACGGTGAACAGCAGGACGCCGTTGGTGAAGGTCCTTCGCCTGCCGACGAGATCCGCCAGTCGTCCGGACACGACGAGGAAGGCAGCGAAGACGATGCTGTAGGCGTTGAGGATCCAGGAGAGCGACGAGATGGTCGAGTCGGGGAACGCCTCGCGGATGTTGGGGAAGGCGACGTTGACGATCGTGGCGTCGAGGAACGCGAGGAACGCGCCGAAGGATGCGACGAGAAGGACGGTGCGCTCGGGGATGCGTCCCCTGATGGTCAGCTCTGGGCGGTCGACGTCTTCATGCGCACGCACCCCTACCCCTCCCCATCACGTCCGGTGATTCTTGCACCGCGCTGACGCGAAGGCATGCCGTTGGCAAAACTCGCGCGCGGGACGGGGGCGCGTCCGCGTGCACGGAACTCAGGCGAAGATCTTCTCCCGGAACTCCTCGCGCTCCTGGCACGCCGCCTTGATGCGCTCCAGCTGCTCGGGAGTGCACTCGAGACCATAGATGTCGCGGATGAACTCCGGCAGGTCGGCGCGGTAGTCGTGCGCCCACGCACGGTAGGAGCCGGGGATCTGCGCGTTCTTCATGTCCACGAGCAGCTGGAAGAAGGTCGTGACGGGTCGCCAGCGCATCGATGCCGGGATTCCCCGCGTCGACCTTTCGGGCACCTCCTGCATCGGCGTCCGCCGGTCACCCAGCCACGGCGGCCGCTGGCTGAGCAGCCCGGCACCGAACTTCGTGACTCCGTCGTTGTCGTGGCTGAGCAGCACGTACCTGACCTTCGCGCGCTCCTCGGGTGGCAGTTCGCAGAACTGCTCGTAGTCGTTGACGATGGAGACGAGACTCCGGTCGACGTCGGCGCGGTCCGGTCCGACGATCTCCTGCCGCCACCGGCTGCTCTCGGGGGTGCCGATCCACAGCGCGCGATCGATGCCGAGCGCCTCGGGGCCGATGGTCCCCCACCCGGCGAACGCCGACTGGCTCGTATGCGCACCAAGTGACTCGCCGAAGAGGACGACGCGTGGACGGTCCTCCGGCGCCATGAGCCTGACACGCTCGAGGATCCGCAGCCACAGCAGTCGGTTCTGCTCCTTCGCGACCGAGATCTTGCCCAGCGACAGCGGCGACGGCCGCTTCGAGTACTGGAGCGTGACCATCGCGATGTCCCCGCGCGTGAGGTACTGCGCCGTGGCCGTCGCGACGTAGTTGACGTACCCGGTCCCCGTTGGCGAGATCAGCATGATGAGGGATCGTGACCAGGCATCGGTTCGGTCCATCTCGGCGAGGGCGAGGTCGACGCGCTCCGTCGCGGTGGGCGCATTGTCGAGTCCGACGAAGACGCTGATCGGCGTTGCCCTCGGCTCCTCCTGCATCACCGTGCGGATGGACAGCTCGGGTCGCTTCTCCCCGAGCACCTCCTCGGGACGATCGGTCAGCGGTTCCGGCCGGACGTAGGTGACGACGTGCCGCCGGCCCTCGCGCCCCATTCCGTCCCACGAGACGAGGCTGGCCGGGTCCCCGCTGACCAGAGGGCTCGTCCACAGGCCCGACGCGCTCGCGTCCATGCCCTCCTCGTAGGTGGACGTACCGGATTCGATTCCGCGCATGGCGCGATTCCAGAGCGCGTGCGTGCCGAGGGCAAGGCCCGACAGGGCGATCAGGTGGGTGGCTCGGCTCCACGTCGACTGCGAACCGGGCAGGACGCGGCTTCCCACGGATCCCAGCCGACGGGCAAGCCACATCTCTCCTGCAGCGGCCCCGCCCAGAGCAGCGACGATGCCCGCACCTGCCGCGAGGCCCAGCAGCGGATTCGCGTGCGCAGGATCGGCCACCTGGTCCGGTGGGGTGTCGCGCTGCCGGATGCTCTCGACGATCATCGCGGTGCCGATGCCGATGGGGATGCCGATCGGCAGCCGGGCGATCCGGCCGTTGGCCCCCACGGCCTGGTCGACGAGCTGCGTGGTGGCCAGGCCCCCGGCAAGAAGGGTCGCGCCCGCTCCGGTCACGGCGAACCGCCAGCCGACCTGCCGGACGACGGCGCGAGTTGGCGGCTCCTGATCGCGGTAGCCGATCAGCGCCACCAGCCCGAAGCCGATCGGGACGGCCGCCACGTCGAGGAGCAGGGTCGTGGCTCGGCGTCGTCGATCGAGATCCCAGGACTGAGGGAGGGGCAGCACCGTCGAGAGGGCTCCGCCGGCGCCATCGATCATGTCCTGCGTCACGACACTGAGGAGGAAGTGTGTGCCGGTCGAGAGTCCGGTGATCAGACCCTGATCGATCCACGTTCGCTCGGACAGGGAGCGACTGAAGGTCAGCGGGACCGCAGCCGCTGCGGCGACCAGACCGACCTGACTCCCCCGACCGACGATCTCCCTGCGCTCCATGAGTGGCCCACTCTCCAACGGCTGTGGCATCGCGGTCGACGCCGTCCCCATGAGCGTATTGGGAGGGGCGGGACGTTCGCGCCCTCCGCATGGGATGAGGTCACCGCCCGATCGCATGGGCATACTCGCCTCGTGATCCTGACCCTCATCGAGGAGTACTACGACGCTGCGCCGCGTCCGCTCGCGACGGTGGAGGAGATCGGCCCGTTCACCCTCTTCGTCCGGACGGACCCACGGGGCTGGCCCTACTACGCCCGGCCACGACTCCACGGGACCGAGGGCTTCACCCCGGGCGATGTCCAAGGCGTACGAGCCCGTCAGCGCGAGCTCGGCCTGCCCGAGGCCCTCGAATGGGTCGACGAGGTCACCCCGGAACTGCTCGACGCGGTCCGCGGGGCCGGGATGAACGTGTCGCTGTGCCCCCTGCTCGCCCTGCCGCCAACCGAGATCACGGCGCACCCGGACGTACCGGACGGCATCGACGTCCGCGTGCTGGATGCCGGTTCACCGGCCCTGGGCGACACGGTTGCGGCCGTTGCCGCGGGCTTCGCGGAGACGGACCACGCCGCCGACGGCTTCCCCGATCAGTGGCCGACCCTCATCGACGCCGGGCTCGTCACGCTGGTCGGTGCCTTCGCCGGCGGGGCCGTTGTCGGAGGCGGTTCCCACTCCCCGCGCAACGGCACGACGGAGCTCACCGGCATCGCTGTCATCCCCAGTGCCCGACGACGGGGCGTCGGAGCGGCCATCACGTCCGCCCTGGTCCGCGACGCCGTCCGCCAGGGAGTCGGCACCGTCTTCCTGTCGGCCGGAGACGAGAGCGTCGCGCGCGTCTACGAGCGGGTCGGCTTCGTCCGCGTGGGTACGGCGTGCATCGCCGAACCCTGACCTAGAGCGAGAAGCCCGGTGGCGACGCCAGGTCGGGGTGCGCCGCGTCGAAGGCGCGCACCGCGGGGAGTGCGCGCAGCCATTCGTAGTACAGCTCCTTGGCGGACAGCAGCTCGACGCCGTCAGCCCGGAGCCGCCGCAGCCCGTTGGCGTGTCCCGCTCCTGCCGAGTAGACCGCATCGTGGACGACCAGGACCCGCAGGCCCTTCTCCCGCCAGCCGAGGGCTGAGTGCGCCACGCACACATCCGTCTCCATGCCGACGAGAACGACCGACGGCCTCCCGTGCGCTCGTACTGCGCCGTCGATGTCGGGGTTGTCGTCGGCCCCGAACACGGTCTTGTCGAAGGGTGCGGTGGTCGACGGAAGCATTCGCATGATGGCCACGGACGTCGGCCCGTTCGCCTCGGCGTCCTCCTCGGTGACGACGATCGGAACACCGAGCGCTGCCGCTACGCCGCAGACCCAAGCGGCGCGATCGAGGGCGGCCTGCTGTCCCGAACGGTCGACGTCGTCGCGCTCTGCTCCGTAGAACGCCGGCTGGGCATCGATGACGACGACCACGCAGTCGTCCACGGCGAGATGCGGCATGGCCGCAGCCTAGGCGGGAGGCCGTTGGCTAGGGCGATGCCGTCGTGACGGGCACGTCCGACTCGTCCCCCTGCACGAAGGTCACGCCCGCCGGGATGTCGTCGAACCCGGCCTCGTCAAGCGCCACCCGCAACTCTCCGACGGCCGGCTCGGGTGGCTGCCCGATCGTGATGATCGACAGCTTCCCCTGCGTGTAGGTCACATCGGAGACGGTCCAGCCGGCATCCTCCGCCCATTGCGACGTGATGGGCTCGACCTGTCGGACGAGGTAGAAGTCGAGCCACGAGGTGAGCGATCCGTACAGCAGGGGGACGGCGATGACGAGGACGACGCCGCCGACGGCCACCAGAGTGCGGCCGCGCAGGACCCCGACCTTGATGCCGGCGGACATCGCGGCAGCCCGCACCGGGTAGATCAGGAGGACGACCGTGGCGGTCGCGATGATCGCGGCGACGTTGGTGACGAAGAGGAGCAGCGCACCCCATGCCTGGTCAGGCGCTCCCGCCTCCAGGGTGAGGCCGACGACGGCCAGAGGCGGCACGAGCGAGATCGCGATGGCGACACCCGGCAGGGTGTCCGAGATGTCCGAGCGGACGAGGGCGAAGGCCCCGACCACCCCGGTGGCCAGTGCCGCCACCAGGTCGAAGATCCCCGGGCTGACGCGCCCGGCAACCTGTCCGTTGTTCTCCGCGAGGATGGCGATCGGGTCCAGGACGCCGAGCAGGTAGCCGACCGCGACGACCGTGGAGGCGCCCGCGAGGACGAGCCCGCCGTTCTTCAGGACGTTGGCCCGATCGGCGAGGACCAACGCGAAGCCCGTACCCAGGATCGGTGTCATCAGCGGCGCCACGATCATTGCGCCGATCACGGTCGCGGTCGAGTCGACGATGACACCGGCAGAGGCGATGACGGCCGACAGGACCAGCAGGACCCAGAACTTCGACGCCTTCCGGTGGCCCGCTGGTCCGGCGAAGATGTACAGGGCATCCGACATGCGTCCGATGTCGGTGGCGGTCACGGTGCGAATCGCACGAGTCACGGGAAGACGCCATCCCTCCGGCAGGGACCTGCAGAACGCAGGTCGGCCACGTTCACCCGTCGGCCGGTTGGTCGCCCGCGGCATCAGGCTGCGGCGTCGCGCTGCCGTCCGTGTCGGTCGCCTCGCGCCCGCGGCGACCGAACCTCGGGGCCGCGCGCTTCTCTGTCGACGCGACTCCGCGTTCGACCTCGGGAAGCAGGTCGTGGCGCTTGCCGTAGATGTCCAGGAGTGCGAGGAGCATGGCCGCCACCGGAACGGCGAGGAACGCGCCCGCAACCCCGAAGAGCGCCGCACCCAGGAGCACGGCTCCGAAGGAGACTGCCGGGTTGACGTCGACGGCCCTGGCGCTGATCTTCGGCTCCAGCGTCAGGTTCTCCACCTGCTGGTAGGCCACACCCCAGGCCAGGGCGATGACGCCGACCCAGGGATTGGGGCTCAGCAGGCCCACGACCACCGGCAGCGCGATGGCGATGTAGGTGCCGATGGTAGGGACGAACTGCGCGACGATGCCGGTCCACAACGCCAGGGGCAGCCAGTAGGGCATCCCGATGATCGCGAACACAACGGCGGTCGTCGCCGCGTTGATGGAGCCCAGGACGACGCGGGCGCCGATGTAGCCCCCTGTCTTCTCTGCGGTGAGCCTCCACACGTTGGCGACGACGGCCTGCTGACGGGGCGGGAAGAGCCCGGCGATCCAGCGCTCCAGCCGGGGCATGTCGGCGGACAGGTAGAACACGAAGAGCCCGAACGTGAACAGCCCGAACACGCTGCCGACGACGCTGCCGAGGAAGCCCAGAATGCTGACGCCCAGCGTGGCGGCCACCGAGGCGAGATCCTCGGGACTCACGTTGATCGACGACAGGATGTCGTCCCGCGAGAGGGACGTCGAGAACTGGTCGTTCGCCCAGGACAGCGCGCCATCAACGAGGTCCGGCACGAGGAGCACGAGCTGGACCAGCTGATCGACGAACAGGCTGCCGAAGGCATAGAAGAACAGCACCCCGAAGACGACGACCGCGCCCATGACGCTGCCCGTGGCCGCGCCGCGGGGCATGTGCCGCGACAGGCGATCCACCACCGGCGCCATGGCGATGGCCGCGAACCACGACATGAGAACGGTGAAGATGACACTGCCGCCGTCGTCGATGATGAAGGACAGCAGTGCCCCGAAGGCCACCACGCCGAGGACGACCAGGCCCACCCGCCAGACATTGGACGTCGACAGCAGGACTCGCGTCACCGGCTCGTTTCCATCGGATCCTGCACTCATCCGCGACTCCCCTCGGTCGTGCAGCCGCCAATCTCGGCGACGGCCACGACCCTAGCGGCCACGACTGCCATCATGGTTCGGTATCACTTCTGGAGGTGGCATTCTTGGCTGGCGCGACTGTCTCGCAGGGGCCGTCACCTGCGGGTGCCACGACGCTCGCTCATCGCGCCGGCCGCGGCAGGGACGAGCGGAAGAAGGTGCCGCGCAGCGCACTGGGGGACTTCTCCCCGTCGTCGGAGCGACCGGATCCGCTGGCCCTCCTCACCGGCCAGGGCGCGGATCGGATTCCCGAGCTTCTCCCCATCCGCTACGGCCGGATGAGCGCGAGTCCGTTCAGCTTCTACCGCGGTGCCGCGCTCGTGATGGCGTCCGACCTGTCGATGACAGCCCGAACGTCGCTCCACGCACAACTGTGCGGCGATGCCCACCTGTCGAACTTCGGCGCCTACGCGTCCCCCGAGCGAAGGCTGGTCTTCGACGTCAACGATTTCGACGAGACGAATCCCGGCCCGTTCGAGTGGGACGTGAAGCGCCTCGCGACCAGCTTCGAGGTCGCTGGCCGCCAGAACGGGTTCTCCAGCAGCGAGCGCGAGCGGATCGTCCTCACTTCGGCAGCCGCCTACCGGGTGACGATGGCTCAGCTGGCGGGAGCGGGGAACCTGGAGAACTGGTACACGCACGTCGACATCGAGTCGATAGCGGACCTGCTCAAGCAGCAGGGCACCAGGAAGTCGGACAAGGCAGCCAAGAAGGTGGACAAGGCGATCGCGAGGGCCCGCCAGCACGATTCACTCCAGGCGCTGGACAGGCTGACCCACGTCGTCGACGGCCAGCGACGCATCATCAGCAACCCACCCCTGGTCGTCACACTGGACGACTTCCTGCAGGGATCTGCGCGCGACGATGCTGAGAAGGTGATCCGTGCGGGCCTTCGCGACTACCGCAGTTCCCTGCAGAGCGAGCGGCGCCACCTGCTCAGCCAGTTCTCGCTCGTGGACATCGCCCACAAGGTGGTGGGCGTGGGCAGCGTCGGCACCCGCAGCTGGATCCTGCTCCTGAGCGGCCGAGACGAGAACGACCCGCTCTTCCTGCAGTTCAAGCAGGCGGACCGTTCGGTGCTCGAGGCATTCACCGAGCCGAGTCGCTACAAGAACATGGGCGCCCGCGTCGTCGCCGGGCAGCGGCTCATGCAATCCACGTCGGACATCTTCCTCGGGTGGATCGCGTCCACCGACCTGGAGGGCCAGGCACACGACTACTACTTCCGGCAGCTGCGCGACTGGAAGCTCTCGGCCGAGGTGGAGACGATGGATGCCAAGGCGATGCTGACCTACGCCAAGCTGTGCGGCGCCACCCTCGCGAGAGCCCATGCTCGATCGGGTGATCGGGTCGCGATCGCCGCCTACATCGGAGCTGGCGCCGTCGACTCCGCCCCGAACCGATTCGACGAGGCCATGAGCGCGTTCGCCGTCGCCTACGCCGATCAGAACGATCGGGACTACTCGGCCCTGACGTCGGCGATCGCCGCGGGTCAGGTCGCCGCGACCGCGGGCGTCTGAGCGTCACTCACCCGAGGCCCACCCACACGATGACAGACGCACCCAGCCCGAGTCCGCCCCTTGGCCGTCGGCTCGCCACCGCCACGAGGACCCTCGCCATCGTCGCCGTCGTCCCGGCCGTGATCGCCTTCGTCGTGGGAGGGCCGACGGCCGCGGGCGGAGCCGTGCTCGGTGCGGTCCTCGCCTTCCTGCTCGCCCTGCTGGCCGGCTGGAGGCGCTCGCTGCTGTTCATCGTCCCGATGATCGGCGCGGCCGCTCTCTCCGCTGTGACCTCGGGAACGGCGTGGTGGGTGCTGGGGCTGGGCGTCTTGGGCCTTCTGGCAGGTGCGCTCAGTGCTCGGGGCCTGGTCGCTCCCGTGGCGTTGGTGGGCATCGCCTGGTCAGTGTCCAAGCCCACCGACCCTCCCGCGGACCTGCTCGTGCTGCTGCTCTTCGCCGCGATCACCGCCGCCTACGCCGTTCTCGTCGCCCGACGACTCGGCCTGCCCGGCGTCGCGGACGCGGTCCGGCTTCCGCCGAGGCGGGTCGCCCTCGCGACCGTCGGGCTGACGATCGCCGCGACGGCCGCCGGGGTCATGGCGCAGCACTGGGACAACGAGAACGCCTACTGGCTGCCCATGACCGTGTTCGTCCTCGCCATCCCCGCCCCCGGCACGGCCCTCTCGGAGCGCGCTTTGACGCGCGTCCTGGGCACCGCGGCCGGCGTCGGGGCGGCCCTCGTCATCCTCGGGATCATCACGTCCCCCGTCGTGCTCTACGGGCTCGCCTTCGTGGGAATGACTCTGACCCTGGCCGTGCCGACACCGCGATGGTTCAACGCGGCCACCGTGGCTGCCGGCATCGTGCTGGCGCTCTCGCCGACATCGGAGTCCGACATCGCCGGGTCGCGCCTGGGGGCGACCGCCCTGGCCGCCGCGCTGGTCGTGCTGACGGCGAGCACGCTCGCCCTCGTCGCCCGGGTGATGCCCTCGTCGAGCGAGCAGCGCGACCAGGTCGCCGAGTTCGAGAAGGAGCGCCGGCGCGACGAGTCGCCGCCCCCCGGGTAGTCGAGGTCGCGGCGTCAGGCGCGCGCGAGGCGCGCCCGGATCCAGCGGACCGAGCCGACGAACACCGCCAGCCATACGAGGGTCGCCAGGGCGGCCATGCCGACAGCGAGTCCGGTCATGATCACCGAGTCCCAGGTGTGGGCGAGCTCTCCGCACGCCACTGCCACGGCGGCGAGGGGGAAGACGAAGCTCCAGGAGGACGGCGAGAACGGCAGGGCCTGCTGCCGCAGGCGGAGAGTGAGCATGGCGACGACGGCCAGCCACCACAGGCTGAATCCCACGAGCGCGCCGGCGCTGAGGCTCGTCATGAACGCCACCGACATCGGAGGCGCGGTGAGGAGCACCGGGATGACCAGCGGGAGGGCCAGGAATGCCAGCGCCGCCGCCGCGGCCGGGCTCATCATGATCCACGCGGCCGGCGTCCCGGCCGAGGGATCGAGCGGCACCACGACGAGACGCGCGAGAACGAGAGCGGCGATGAGGATGAACAGCATGAAGCCGGTCCCGAGGAACAGGACCGCCAGCGGGGCCGCGACCTCGGCGACCGGTCCGTGCGCGGTGGCGCACAGCCGGGCGAGTGCCGTGGCCGCCAGCAGAAGAACCGTCTGAGGCATGAACCACACGCCTGACAGCGTGTTCGCCTCGAGGGCGCCCCGGCTGCCGATGGCCGCAACGAAGAACACCAGGGTGAGCCAGAGGTCCGCCACCGCAGCGGTGAGCACGAGCAGGAGCAGGATCCAGCTCGCGAAGCCGCTGTCCAGCATGACGGGAGCGGCCGCCTCGTAGGCGAGGACAAGGGTGAGGGCGGCCCCGGGGATCGCCGCGTAGGCCGGACCCAGCTCGCTCGACCTCAGGTTCTCGCGGACCATGCGCCGGGGCGTGTGGTGGACGACGTTGAGCACGACGAGGAGCACGAGCGTGACCGTGGCCACCGTCAGCAGCAGCCACCCCACTCCCTGGCTGATGCGGGCGATGAGGCTGGATTCCTCGGGGAGGCGGAAGGCCGCCACCGACAGCGCCGCCGTGCCCATGACACCGCCGAACCAGCCCGGATGCGACCGGGCCCGCTCCAGCGAGTCGTCGCTGGGGTGAGCCGCCGCCGTCACCGGACCACCGTACCCGCCACCGTCCTGGCCCCGGGTCTCCTCGGCGCGCCGTCAGTCGATCAGGGCAGGGGCAGCCAGAGCACGTGCTCCCCCTGAGCCGTGCGACCCTCGGGAACGACGGCGAAGCCGGTTGACTGCGAGAGGCCGCGGAGCATCGCCGAGCCGCCATAGGGAGAGAGCACGAAGGTGCCGTCCTCGAGGTTGCCGGCGACCAGTCGGGTGTGACCCACGGGCGCCCGCAGCTCCTCAGCCGCCGGAACGGTCGACAGGTCCCGCGGCGCTCGACCCAGCAGCGAGTCCAGGATCGGGACGGCGAGGGTGACGAACCCGACGACCGCCGAGTGCGGATTGCCCGGGAGTCCCACGAGCGGGACCTGCCGCCCACCACTCTCGGGGAGGACCGCCAGCAGCATCGGATGGCCCGGGCGCACGGCCACGTGATCGACCACGAGCCGGCCGCCCAGCTGCTCGACCGCCGCGCGCACGTGGTCACGGGGTCCTTCGGCCGTGCCCCCCGTGGTGATGATGACGTCCGCCTGCCCGACCGCCTGCGCGAACGCACCGACCACGTCCTCGAGCTGGTCGCCTACCTGCCGATGGGACACCACCTGTCCACCCGCGCGGGCGAGCCAGCCCGGGAGCTGGGGACCCAGGGAGTCGCGGACCCGGCCATTGCTCGGGATCCCGCTCTCCTGAAGCTCGTCCCCCAGCAGGATGAGCTCGACACGCGGGTATCGCGTCACCATCACGTCGTCATGGCCTGTGGCGGCCAGGAAGCCGGAGAGGGCCGGGGTCACCTCGGTGCCGGCGGACGCGACGTGCTCGCCGACTCGGCACTCCTCACCACGCGCCCGGATGTCGCGTCCGGATGAAACCGAGCCGAGGACGGCATCGCCCTCCACCCGGGCGTCCTCCCAGCGCAGCACTCCCAGGGTTCCGACCGGCACGACGGCTCCCGTGGCGATCCGGACGCAGGTCCCGCTCGCGAGCCGATCCGGGTACGGGCCACCGGCCAGGACGTCGCCGACGATCCGCCACGGGCCCTGCCCCGCGACGGCCCAGCCGTCCATCGCCGAGGTGTCGAAGCTGGGCAAGTCGCAACGGGCCTGGACGTCCTCGCGCAGGACTCGTCGGTCCGTCGCCGAGACGGGAACCCGTTCGACCGCCAGCGGGGCCGCCACCGAGGCGGCCGCGGAGCGCGCCAACGCCCAGTCCGCCTCGCGCAGTGTGGACATGCCGGCCTCCCCGACGGATCCCGGATGCCCGGGGCGACGTCACGAGACTAGTAGGGGTCCTCGACCAGGTCGGGATCGTCCGACATCGTCTCGAGCTCGTCCGGCAGGTTCTCCTCCTTGTCCCGCCGTGCCCGTGCCACCAGAACCGCGACGGCAGTGACGAGCGCGAGGAAGAACACGATGACGACGACGAGGTCCAGCACCGAGGTCGCTGCGAAGTCGAAGATGGCCGTGAACGCGTGCGACTTGTCGAGCAGCGTGAACGAACCGACGATGAGGACGAACCAGCCGAACGACGTCCGCAGTCGATCGGGGTGGATCTTGGTGGCGAACTTGACCCCCAGGAACACACCCACGATGGCAAAGGCGATCACGATCAACGTGACGCCCCAGTCGAAGTCGGTCTCCGGGTTGACGGCAGCGAAGCCGCCATCTCCGAAGAAGGTGATCCGGTAGCTGACGAAGGTCGCGATCGCCTTCATCATCACCACGAGCAAGGACGTGCCGACGGCCGCCTGCATCGGAATCCCACCGAGGAGGACCAGCGCCGGCACGACGAGGAAACCTCCACCGGCTCCCACGAGTCCCGTCGCGATCCCGACCACGAAGCCGTCGAGGAGGATGCGGAAGAGCGGCAGGCCGTCATGGTGCTTGGCGTGCATCTCCTTGCGCCCGCGGATCATCGCGATGGCGGTGATCACCATCATGATTCCCAGGAGAACGAGCACGAGATTGCCAGGAAGCCGCTGCCCCACCTGCCCGGCCAGCAGGGCGCCCGTGACCCCTGCAGACCCGAAGATCAAGCCGGTCCTCCAGCGCACCTGACCCGCGCGGGCGTACTGGATCATGCCAATGAGCGACGTGACGGCGACCAGGACGGCGCTGGCCGCGATGGCGGGCTTCGGGTCGAAATCGCCGATGTACACGAGCATCGGCGTCGTCAGGATCGAGCCGCCACCGCCGAACATCCCCACGGCCATGCCGATACCGATCGACAGGAACGCAAGGATCGCAAGGACGAGCGACATGAGGAGATTCCTTCTTCAGTAACGCCGGTGGAGGGCTGCGATGCGCTCGCGACTCCTACTGGCTCTCGTTGTTGACGTAGTAGGCCTGGATCTGCGGCATCACTGGCCGCATCATGAACATCGGGCGGCGCAGGCCGTCCTTGTTCGGGCCGGGGCGCGTCCACGACATCCACTCGCGGTAGACCTCGCGTGACTTCGCGGTGTCGACGACGACGTCGCCGTACTTGTCCTCCTCGTGCGCCTTCTCGACCTTCACCCGCTGATGCCAGCAGTGCATGCCTGACTGGGTGTCCGGGTGCACGGCGAACGCCAGGTTCTGGTGGACGCCCGGGTCCTCCCAGGTGATGCGCATCGAGTCGGCGTCCTCGCTCACGAACGGACGCACGCCCTCCTTGTAGCGCAGGCGCCAGCGACCATCGGGCATCTTGCCGACGTCGACCTTGCCCGAGACCCACCGGCTGCCGGCGTCGTCCGTCGTGCGCCACCGGCCCATGTGATGCGACAACGCGATGACGCCGGGCTTGATGCCCTCGGTCGCCCAGATGCGGGCCACGAAGTACCCGATCTCCGTGTTGACGCGGACCATGTCGCCGGTCCGGAGGCCGAGTCGCCTGGCATCGACGTTGTTCATCCACACCGGGTGCTTGTTGCTGATCTCGTTCAGGTACTTGGCGTTCCCCGACCGGGTGTGGATCAGCGTCGGCAGGCGGAAGGTGGGAACCAGGGCCATCTCGCCCTTGCTGTGGTCCATGCCGTGGTGGCGGACATGGCTCGGGATGTAGCAGGGGGTGGCGTACTCGGGCCAGCCGAAGTCGGCGATCGACGGCGAGTAGAGCTCGAGCTTGCGGGACGGGGTGAGCCACCCCGCGACCTCAGAGCCGTCCTCGAGCACGACGCCGACCGCACCGGCCTCACCGACCAACGGCTTCTGCGTCTCCGGCGTCACGGGCTTGCGCAGGACGCCGTTCTCGTCGGCGACCGCGCCCTCACGCTCCGCGGGGGTCAGCGCGCGCTCGTCCTGCCGGTAGAGGTTGTTCACGATCTCCACCGCGCCGTACTTGCGCATGTACTCCAGCGGGGTCAGACCCTCCTTCTCCGCCTTCTCCGGCAGGCCCGGCACCTGGTTCTCGAAGATCCAGCCGTAGTACTCGTCCACGGTGACCTTCTTGCCCGGCTCCCCGGGCGACTCGAAGTACTTCCGGATGCCGAGGGAGCCGTCCGGATCGATGCGCCAGGAGAGCTCGATCCAGAACTCCGTCTCCTCCCAGACCTCGCCCGGGTTCGACTGGCGCGTGTCGGTGACGGTCTCGCCCATCTTCTCGAGGGCGACCCTGCGGACCGGCTGCCGGAAGCCCAGCCACTTGCCTGCGTACTGCTCGTAGGACTGCGTGTCGTGGCGTTCCGTGCTGTGCCCGAACGGGAGAACGTAGTCGGCGAAGATCGCCGTCTCGTTCCACGTGGGAGTCATGGCGACATGGCATCCCACCAGGTTCTCGTCCGAGAGCGCCTCGATCCAGCTGAAGCCGTCGGGATTCGTCCACACAGGGTTGTAGACCCGGGAGAAGTACGTGTCGATCTTGCCGCGCCCCTCGAGGAGGAAGTGCGGCAGCAGGATCGACAGCTCGTTCGTCGACATCGGGAACTCGCTCGGCCACAGCAGCTCGTTCCACGAGTTGTGGCCGCCCGGCATGCTCGGACCGTGCGGGATGAACTTGTTCCAGCCGTTCGGGCTGGTCCCGCCCTTCTCGCCGACGCTGCCGGTGAGGACGGTCAGGAAGAACAGCGCGCGGGCCACTGCCCAGCCGCCGAGGTTGCCCGCCGTGGCCGAGCGCCACGTGTGCGCGGCGAGCCTGCGGTCACAGCCGGCGACGATCCGGGCGACGCGCTCGATCTGCTCCGCCGGCACACGACACTCCTCGGCCGCGAACTCGAACGTGTACTGCTGGTAGTCCGCGGTGAGCGCCTCCTTGAAGGCGTCGAAGTCCTTCGGATCCTGATCCGGATGCAGGGCCTCGAGGTACGTGGACCAGTTCACCCAGCGGCGCAGGTAGTCCCACTGCACGGCGTCGGTGCGCAGCAGGTAGGCGGCGATGGCGAGCAGCATGGCGGCCTCGCTCCCCGGCCACGGGGAGACCCACTCGTCAGCATGCGAAGCGGTGTTCGACAGCCGGGGGTCGACGACGACGAGCTTGGCGTTGCCATGCACCTTGGCGTCCATGATCCGTTGCGCGTGCGGGTTGAAGTAGTGGCCCGACTCGAGGTGCGCCGACAGGAGCAGGATCACCTTCGCGTTCTCGTGGTCCGGCGAGGGCCGGTCGTACCCGCCCCAGACGGAGTACCCGAAACGCGCCCCTCCGGAGCAGATGTTCGTATGGGTGTTGTTCCCGTCGACGCCCCACGTGAGCAGGACCCGCTCGATGAAGCCGTCCTCGCCGTGCCGGCCGACGTGGTACATGACCTCGTTGCGGCGATCCTCCAGGATCGCCGTACGGATGCGACCCGCGATGTCGTCCATCGCGTCGTCCCAGGAGACCCTCTCGAACTGGGCGCTGCCACGTGCACCTGTGCGCTTGAGCGGGTAGAGGATGCGCTCCGGATCGGTCGTCTGGTTGATCGTCGCCGGTCCCTTGGCGCAGTTGCGCCCGCGGGAACCCGGATGTGCCGGGTTGCCCTCGACCTTCACGACCTCCTTGGTCTCCCGGTCCACGTAGGCCAGCAGCCCGCACGCCGACTCGCAGTTGAAGCAGGTGGTCGGCACGAGCATGTAGTGCTTCTCGACCTTGCGCGGGTGCGCCTTGGCGTCGTACATGACGACGTCGTCCCACGTGTCGACCGGCGGGTAGTTCGAGACCGTCTCGCGGACGCGGAGCCCGTGGTGCTCAGGCCGATCCGACGAGACGGGCGAAGCGGAGGGCCCACGCTTCGCTGCGGAGCGCTTGGACATCTGCTGGCGTCCTTTCCTGGACGGTGCGTGCGTGGCTTAGGAGAGCGGCGGGTCCTGGGCCGCCTTGACGAAGACCTTCTCGTGGAGGAGGAGGGCCGGCTGCACGAGCAGACCCGCGACGACCCCGAGGGCGATGGAGCCGCCCAGAGCGACACCGAGCGCCATGGCACCACCGACGAGTGACAGCAGGATCGAACCGGCCCAGAAGGTGCGGGCGTAACGACCATGCGTGATGGCATGGGCAGCGACCTCGGCGTTGCGCGTCGAGTGGCTGCCACCGAACTCGACAGCGGTGATCAGCAGGTGGGCGACGACGCCGACGACGAGCGCCCAGGCGAGCCAGGTCACGGTGGCGTCATCGGGCTGGAACACGGTGGCCAGCACGAGGAGGACCCCAGCGCCCACCATCACCGCCTGCGCCTGCAGGTGCCAGAACAGGACCGGTGACTGCCAGAGATCGCGACCCTCCGCCTGGCCGAACAGGAAGGCCGTGTACCCGGCCACCATGACGGCGGCGGGGACCGCCGGCCAGGCGAGCCACTCGATCGCGGTGCCGTAGTCGCCGATGTCGAGCACCCCTGCGGCGCCGGCAAGGAACCACAGCCCCCCGACGGCGGCGGTGAGACCGAGGAAGATGCCGCCGATCGCCAGCCACGACGTCCGGTTGATCTTCCGCGGATCCATGAGGAACCAGAACCGCTCAGGACGCTTGAGGTCCCACACGAGCAGGATCGCGGTCAGCAGCAGGAACAGCTCCGTGACGAACGGTGCCACCGTGGTGACGAGTGTCGACCGGTCGGCGGTCATGATGACGAGGAGGGCCGCCAGCAGCAGCGAGCCGGCCGAGATCGACTTGGTCCACAGGTAGGTCCAGACCTTCCAGCCCCACGGCCGCGGGTGGGCCGTGTTGAGCGTGGTGCGGGCCTTCGTCACCGGGTCACCCGGGAGGTCGCCGGCCGTTTCGAGCCGCTGCGCGTCGGCATTCGCCCAGAGATAGGTGCCGTCGACGGGTGCCGCAAGGGGATCGAGCACCGTCTGGTCGGCGCCCACGTAGTACACGTTCGGGCGCGTCCCCTGCTCGGGTGTCCGGACGTTGACGGGAGTGATGCTCAGGAACTTGCTGATGCCGCTGGTGGGGTCGTCGATGTCACCCATCCAGATCGACTGGGTCGGGCAGACCTGCACGCATGCCGGCTCGAGGCCGTTGTCGATGCGATGGGCGCAGAAGTTGCACTTCGCTGCGGTGTGCGTGTTCTCATCGATGTAGATGGCGTCGTAGGGGCACGCCTGCATGCACATCTTGCAGCCGATGCAGCGCTCGTTGTCGAAGTCGACGATGCCGTCCTCGCGGATGAACAGCGCCTGGGTCGGGCAGCCCTTGACGCATGGCGCATCGGTGCAGTGGTTGCATCGCATGACGCCCATCTCGCGGGTCGTCGACGGGTACTCACCCTTGTCGACGTACTTCACCCACGTGCGGAACTGTCCTACCGGGACGTCGTGCTCGGTCTTGCACGCGACGGTGCAGGCATGGCAGCCGATGCACGTGCGCTGGTCGATGGCGAAGCCATAGCGCACAGGGGATCACTTCTTCCGGATGTAGAACCGCAGAACGTCGCCCTCCTGGGAGGACTCGAGAAGCTCGTTGCCGGTCTGGCTGGCCCACGCCGGGATGTCCGAGCGGGCACCGCCGTCGGTCGCCTCGATGAGCATGACGTCTCCGGACTGGAGCGTCTTGGCGGCCTTGGCGGTCAAGAGGACGGGCATCGGGCACTTGTGA
Organism: Actinomycetes bacterium; assembly: GCA_024641635.1. Lineage (GTDB taxonomy): Bacteria > Actinomycetota > Actinomycetes > S36-B12 > S36-B12 > UBA10649. Next base: position 26,526 of record JAHECS010000019.1, read on the forward strand.
CCCTTGGCGTCGACGGTCGTCGCGACGGTTACGTTGTCCATGATTCGATCCTCGCAGGTGTAGTGGGCTGATGCCTTGGCTAGATGAACAGGCTGATCTCGGACTTCGACATGCGGGCCAGTGCCGTGGCCGCCCCGGCCGGCTCGCCCAGGCCCGGAACCATGTCCGAGTGCTCGATGCCGAGGAGATCCATGGTCATCTGGCACGGCCACATCTCGACGCCCATCTCCTGGGCCATCTCGAAGAGCTCCTCGGGTGGCAGGAGGTTGTTCTTGGCGGCGACCTTTCGCATCATCCAGCTGCCCATGCCGCCGAACTTCAGCTTGGACAGGTTCGCCCGCTTGAATCCGGGCGGATTCATGTACGACAGCATCTTCGTCATCGCGTCGTTGCCCGTGTGGCGGACGTCCTCGCGCACCAGCGGCATGAGCCCCCAGAACGTGAAGAAGATGGTGACGTCCATGCCGTTCGCGGCTGCGGTGGACGCCAGGATGGTCGTCGGCCAGAGCTTGTCGAGGTCACCGCTGAAAGCGATGATCGTCATCTGCTCGGTACCGGTCTCGTTCGCGGCTTCGCTCATGAGCCCTCCTCTCGGGCTCCCGAGACCGTAGACGTCCGAAGCACTCCATGGCAAGCACTTATCGCGAAAAACCCTTCCAATTTCTAGAATTGTGTATTAGCGTCCGCGCATATTCCGATTCTTGCAGTGAATTCGGAATGTCTTCCATTCTGGTAGGGAATGGAAGGAAGCCGAGCCAGGAGGAAGCATGGGACGCACTGTCACCACCCGTGAGCTGTACGACGAGATCGAGGCCGGCACCGTGCCGCTGATTCTCGACGTGCGGAACCAGGACGAGTTCGCGGCCTGGCAGGTGGAAGGTCCCAAGCCGGTTCCCACGAGGAACCTGCCGATCTGGATGGCGGTCGAGCAGCTCGACGACGTGGTGAAGGAGATCCCGGACAACACCGTGGTCATCTGCGCCCACGGGAACGGCAGCGACCTTCTCCTGGACCTGCTGGCCGACGAAGGCCGATCGGTCCGGAACCTCGACGGCGGGACCGCGGCGTGGTCCGAGCTGCTCGTACCCAAGCGGCTGCCGGACTTGCCGGACGGGATCGTCGCCTGGCAGGTGCACCGGCCCGCCAAGGCCTGCCTGTCCTATGTCATCGGCGTCCCGGGCAAGAGGGCGATCGTCGTCGATCCGGCCCGCTTCGCCGACCCCTACATCGAGCTCGCCGCCACCGAGGGCATGACCATCACGAACGTGATCGACACGCACGTGCACGCTGACCACATCACGGGTGGGCCCGAACTTGCGGAGCGGACCGGCGCGACCTACCACGTGCCGATCGAGGACACCGGCAAGGCGCCCACTCCGTTCGCGAACGAGCCACTGGCCGACGGGGCCGAGATCGACCTCGGCGACACCAGCATCCACATCCTGTCCATCAAGATGCCGGGGCACACGCCGGGCTCGACCTGCATCAGCCTCCCTGGCAGCTTCCTGCTCACCGGGGACACGGTCTTCGTCCGCGGCGTGGGTCGACCCGACCTCACCGGCCGCGCCGAGGAGCTGGCCAGCGAGCTCTACCACACCGTGCACGACCGGCTTCGCCCGCTGGATCCGCGGACAACGGTCCTGCCGGCGCACTGGTCCTTCGACAACGAGATCGGTGACGACGGCCTGGTGCGCACCGACCTCGCGTCGGTCTTCAGCTCGACCCTGCTGAGTGAGGCTGACATGGTGAAGTTCATCGAGGAGGTCATCACGTCGCTGCCCAGCGCACCCGAGACCTACGACACGATCCGCCTCGTGAACTCCGGCCGCAAGGAGGCCAGCGCCGACGACATCGAGTTCCTCGAGATCGGCAAGAACCAGTGCGCCGCGTCGACGACGACGTGACGTAAGGTCACGAAGAGCCCGACCTGTCCGGAGGACAAGCCATGGATCGACAGACATCGCTCGAAATCCATGAGCTGCATGCCCGGATCTGCAAGGCCATCGCGGATCCGAAGCGGCTGCTCATCATCAACGAGCTGCGTCATGGCGCCATGACGGTCGGCGAGCTCTCCGACACCCTCGAGCTCAGCCAGTCCAACACCAGCCAGCACCTCGCCATCCTGCGCGAGCGCGGGCTCGTGGATGCGACGAAGGACGGCCTCAACGTCTACTACTCGCTGTCCAGCAAGAAGGTGCTCAAGGCCATCGACCTGCTTCGCGAGTTCATGGTCGAGCAGCTGGGCGACCAGAGCCGGCTCGGCAAGGCCGCGGCGTCGGCACGCCCCTGACGAGGACTACCCCGGCCTGTTCACGGTGACGGTGTCGCCGACCTGCAGCCGACCACCACGCACGACGCGCGTGTTGATGCCTCGCAACCGAAGCCGCTTGCCCTCCTCGTCGGCCGTCAGCCGAAGGGCGTCCACGCCGAAGCGCGCAGCGAACTTCTTGCACCCCGTGTGCGGCGCCGGCGTGACCTCGAGTGCCACCGCGCCGAAGTCGAGAATGGTGCCGGTCGGCAGGTTGTCGATGCTGAGATCGAGGTCCAGGTACACCTGGTCCCCCGCAAGCGGCATGCGCTCGGGCGCTCCCGCCATGAGGAGTGCGGCCCGGGAGTTCATCACCGTCACCTGCGCCTCGGGGTCCGCCGATCCGTCCGGCCGCCGTCCGTTCCCTCGGGCCAGCCAATCGTCCCCGACGACTCCAGCGTCGACGTCGACGGTCACCTCGTCGGCGACGATCCGCTCGTCGACTGAGGGCCGAAGGACGAGGAGGGCGACGACACCCCCGTCCGACGGCGACCGGCGCACGTCGGCCATGCCGTCGGCCAGCGCGGCGGCGCTCGGGTGGTGGGGCGCGTGCGGCTCCGGAGTCATCACGCGCACATCCTGCCGGAATGGTCGTGGACGCATTGGCGCGGCCGGATAACTTACGGTACCGTAACCTACGTGTCCGTAAGTTATCCCGAGACTCCCCCTCCGGTTGCTGACGTCCCGCGACTCAGGGGGGTCCAGCACCTCGTGGCGGCCCCGCTGGCCCTGGTCGGCGGCCTCGCCCTCGTCATGTCCGCCGACTCGACGGGGGTTCGCATCGCGGTGGCCGTGTTCATGGTCACCAGTGCCGTGCTGTTCTCGACGTCGGCCACGTATCACATGGGCAGGTGGCTGCCGGAGACGAAGGCCCTGCTGCGCAGGGCCGACCACTCGAACATCTTCCTCATCATCGCGGGCACGTACACACCGCTGTCCCTCATCCTCCTGCCGACTCGGGACGCCGTCGTGCTGCTCACGGTGGTCTGGAGCGGCGCCCTCGCCGGCGTGCTCATCCGCAACTTCTGGCTTGGCGCGCCCCGCTGGGTCTACGTCCCGATCTACGTGGCCCTCGGCTGGGCGGCCGTCTTCTACATCCCCCAGTTCGCGTCGGCCGGACCCCTCCTCCTCGGCCTCATCGTGCTCGGCGGTCTGCTCTACACCGCCGGAGCCGTGGTCTACGCGACCAAGTGGCCGCGTCTCAGCCCCACGTGGTTCGGCTTCCACGAGATGTTCCACTCGCTCACGATCGCCGCCTTCGCCGCACACTTCACGGCCGTGGCGCTCGCACTCGGCATCGCGGTCTAGGGCGACACTGGGGCCAACGGCCTGGTCCCTCCTGGACGCCGTCTCAGCCGTCGATCGGACGCCGGGCCGAGAGCGGCGCGCGACCGATCGGCTGCTCCGGCCTCGGCAGCAGCGGGATGCGTTCCGTGAGGGCCCGGGTCTCCGTCTCGCCGGCGGTGAGCAGGAGCTCCTCGCCATCGTGGCGCATGAGGAGTGTCGCTCCCTCAGCCCCTGAGATCGAGTACGTCACCTCGTGAGGGCTGACGTCGACAGTCAGCTTCAGGTCCCGCCATCTCATCGAGAAGCAGAGGCGGGTCAGGCCGTCCGGCAGCGCGGGGTCGAACGTCGGCAGCCCGCCGTGATCGCGGAAGCCGCCGAACCCGGCCACGAGGGCCAGCCACGCGCCTCCGAGGGACGCCATGTGCAGGCCGTTGCGACTGTTGTGCTGGAGATCGAGAAGGTCCGTCAGGGCGGCCTCGTACGCGTAGTCGTAGGCGAGGTCGAGATGGCCCAGCTCGGCGGCCAGGACGGCTTGCGTGCACGACGACAGTGAGGAGTCGCGCACCGTGCGACGCTCGTAGTAGTCGAAGTTGCGGGCCTTCTCCTCCAGGGTGAAGCTGTCCCCGCACCAGTGCATGGCCAGAACCGTGTCGGCCTGCTTGATGACCTGCTTGCGGTAGAGGTCGAAGTAGGGCACGTGCATCAGCAGCGGGTAGTCGTTCGTCCTCGTGAAGTCCCATTCGGCGTGGCCAGTGAAGCCGGCCGACTGGTCATGGACCTCGCGCGCCTCGTCGTAGGGGATGTGCACGGCAGCCGCGGCTCCACGCCACATCGCCCCCTCCTCGGTGGTGACGCCCAGCACCCGAGCCACCGGGGGATGCCTCAGAGCCGCATCCGCCGCAGCGACGAGTGCCCGCGCCGCCATGAGATTCGTGTACACGTTGTCGTCGGCGATGGCGCTGTACTCGTCCGGTCCGGTGACCCCGTCGATGTGCCATCCACCCTGCTCGTCATGGTGACCGAGCGACATGAAGAGCCGCGCGATCTCCACGAGCAACTCGAGCCCGAAGTCGCGCTCGAAGTCCACGTCGCCGGTCGCATCGATGTACCGCACCACTGCGGCGGCGATATCCGCGTTGACGTGGAAGGCCGCCGTACCCGCCGGCCAGTATCCCGAGCACTCCTCCCCCCTGATCGTCCGCCAGGGGAAGGCTGCGCCGCGAAGATGGAGCTCGGTCGCCCGATCCTTGGCGCGGTCGAGGGTCGAGTGCCGCCACTTCAGGGCGTCCGCGGCAGCGGCCGGCTGCGTGTACGTGAGGACGGGGAGCACATACATCTCCGTGTCCCAGAAGGTGTGACCGCCGTATCCCGGACCCGTGAGGCCCTTCGCGGGGATCGCGCGACGCTCGGCCCGCGCACCGGCCTGGAGCACGTGGAACAACGCGAACCGCACTGCCTGCTGGAGCTCGGCGTCGCCTTCGACCTGCACGTCGGCGGAGTCCCAGAACTCTGTCAGGTAGGCGGCCTGATCGGCCACGAGGCCGTCCCACCCGGAGAACCGCGCCTGCGAGAGCGCACTCGCGACCTGGTCCCGGAGCGCGTTCTCCGAACGCAGCCCGGACCACGCGTACGCCACGAACTTGACCACCCGCAGCCTCTCACCCGGGTTGACGGTGCAGGCGATCGTGCGTCGTGCCCAGTCCTCGCGGACGGCCGCGTCGGTCTCCTCGCGGCCCGGAGCCTCGATGATGTGCGTCATCGCCGCGCCGACGAGCAGGTCGCTGGATCGCGTGCGGTGGAGCAGCGCGATGCCCTTCTCGTCATGATCCTGCTCTGCGGCGACGAGCGGGTTGTCGAGCACCGCGGCGACCCGCGGGTCCTTCGACGCGGGGGGCTGCTCCTGGTTCGCGACGAGCTCGGACTGCAGGATCAGCCGGGCCGGCCTGTCCACCGGCTCGACGATGTACTCGAACGCAGCGATCGACCTCTGCGAGAACGACACGAGGCGCCGCGAGCGGATACGCACCCGGGACTGCCCCGGCGAGGTCCAGTCCACGCGGCGCTCGAGCAGGCCGGTCCTGAGGTCGAGGTGCCGATGATGCTCGTGCAGGTCGCCGTAGCGGACGTCGAAGGGCTCGTCATCCACGAGCAGGCGCATGAGCTTGCCGTCGGTGACGTTGATCATCGTCTGGTCGTCCTCGGGGTAGCCGTACCCCGGCTCCGCGTACGGCAGCGGTCGCTTCTCGTAGAAGCTGTTGAGGTACGTGCCCGGGATCGCGTTCGGCTCGCCCTCGTCGAGGTTCCCCCGGAGGCCGATGTGCCCGTTCGACAGCGTGAAGAGGGACTCGGACTGCGGCAGGAAGTCGAGGTCGAGGTGGGTCTCCGTGACTGACCAGGGCTCGATCGGATACGGCCGCTGCGCGATCATCGTGCCTCCATCAGGTCTGCCAGGTCATTGACGACGACGTCGGCCCCGTTGGCCCTCAGCTCGGCCGCCTGCCCGACTCGGTCCACGCCCACGACGAAGCCGAACCGTCCCGCGCGGCCGGCCGCCACTCCGGAGAGGGCGTCCTCGAACACCGCACAGGCGCCGGGCTGGACGCCGAGCTTCGCCGCCGCGTCCAGGAACGTGTCGGGCGCCGGCTTGCCGCGGAGGTGCTCCTCCCCGATGGTCACCCCGTCGACCCGCACCTCGATCATGTCGGCCAGCCCGGCGACATCGAGGACCTGGGCGGCGTTCGCCGAGGACGACACGACCGCGCGATGGAGTCCGGCATCCGTCGCGGCGCGCAGGTATCGGCGCGAGCCTTCGAAGACATCGACCCCGTCGTCCCGGATCCGCCTCAGGACGATCGCGTTCTTCCGCAGCCCCAGCCCGGTGACCGTCTGATCGTCGGAGCCGGAGTTCGCATCACCCTCGGGGAGCGCGATGCCGCGGCTCGACAGGAAGTCACGTACCCCGTCCAGGCGAGGCTTCCCGTCGACGTACTTCTCGTAGTCGGCGCTCTCGAAGGGGACGACGTCGGTGCCCTCGCGCGTGGCGCGATCCTCGAGGAAGGCGTCGAACATCTCCTTCCACGCCCGCTGATGGACGGATGCGGTGTCCGTGAGCACGCCGTCGAGGTCGAAGAGACAGGTGGTCACGCCGTCCGGTAGTCCGAGCACTGCCTGCCACCTCCGCGCCCACCGTACGAACGGGGATCTGCTTTGGCAACGACAACGGTGCGCGTGGCGCAGCCAATCGACGCAGGCGCCGGCCCACGAGGCCCGCTGCGCCTACGCTGACCAGATGACCACTTCACTCGGACGGCTCGAGGACTTCCCGATCGACAAACCCACGTCGGTGAAGGTGGACGGCACGTCCTACCTTGTCGTCCGGCGCAGCGCTGACGGCGACCAGGTGTGCGTCGTGCGCGACAAGTGCCCGCACGCCGGGCTGAGCCTGTCCAGCGGTCCACGGGGCGGGTACGCGGATGGCGTCCTCACCTGCCCGTGGCACAACTCCCAGTTCGACGTCTGCACGGGCGAGAACCTCGACTGGGCGCCGGGCTTCGCCGGTATCCGCGCCCCTGGCTGGTCGCGCAAGCTCATCGCCATGGGTAAGTCACCAGCGGGCCTGACCCTCCTCGAGGTCGAGGTGCGGGACGGCGAGATCGTCACCGTCGACTGACACCCGGGCCTAGCGGCGAACGTGGGTCTCGTACATCCGCGTTGCCACGACGATTCCCGAGGCCGCGGTCAGCAGCGCCACGGCACTGATCGCGACGCGGAGGCCGAACAGGTCGGCCAGCACCCCCGCGAGGAGGGCGCCGACTGCGAAACCGCCGTCCCGCCAGAGCCGGTAGGTGCCGACAGCCCGCGCCCGCCAGGCAGGATGCGCGACGTCCCCGACGGCCGCGAGCAGCGTGGGATAGACCATCGCCGTGCCCAGGCCGAGCAGCGCTCCGGCCAGCACCCACCACGCGAAGGAGTCCGCAGCGGCGACCATCCCCAGGGCCGCCGCCTGCACGAGCATCCCGCCGGCGATGAGGCGCTTGCGACCCCACCGATCGGACAGCGCCCCCGTTCCGAGTTGGCCCAGGCCCCACACCGCGGGGTACACGGCGGCAAGAACTCCGATCTGGCCGATGGACAGCCCACTTGCCAGGAAGAGCACCGGGAACAGGCCCCAGGCGAGACCGTCATTGAGGTTGTTCACCATCCCGGCCTGGCTCGCTGCCGACAGGGCGGGCTCCCGGAACGAGGTCTGGAGGAACACCTGCCCGTTGGTGAGGTGGTCCCCGAGGTGGTCGTGGCGACCGTCGCGGCGTGGGACATGGCTCGCCGCCTCGAGCCGCGCGAATCCCTGCGTCTCCCGCACGAACGCCGCGGAGATGCCCAGGCCCAGGGACGCGAAGGCGATGCCGAGGTAGAACGGCGTTGGCCGAAGGCCGTAGGCCGCCGCCAGGTATCCCGTCGCCAGGGCCGTCACGGCGACGGCGAGATAGCCGGCGGCCTCGTTGAACCCCATGGCCAGGCCTCGACGAGCGGGACCGACGAGGTCGATCTTCATGACCACGGTCGTCGACCAGGTGAGTCCCTGGCTCACCCCGAGGAGCACGTTGGCAGCGACGATCCAAGCCCACGAGGGAGCCCAGATGAGCAGGAGTGGGACAGGGACGGCAACCAGCCATCCCCCGACGAGGACCGGCTTGCGGCCGAACCGGTCCGAGAGCGTCCCGGCGAAGTAGTTCGTCGCCGCCTTCGCGACGCCGAACGCGAGGATGAAGGTCAGCGCGGCGGTGTAGGCCTTCAAGTCGAACACCGTCTCGGCCAGCAGCGGCAGCACGGTGCGCTCCTGCCCGAGCATCCCCCCGACGAGGGCGTTCACGGCGACCAGGAGCGTGAACTGCCCCGCGTTCTGGCGGAGACCCAGCCGCATGGGGCGCCCGGCGTCGTCGTTCATCTCAGCGCCGACTCGAGGGGCACCGCTAGAAATCGGTGTCGTCGGAACCCTTGAGCCCCAGGCAGGCGCGAGCCTCCGCGGGGGTCGCGGGCTCGCGGTCGAACAGGGCGGCGAGGGCCACGGCCTTCTCGACCAGGTCCGCATTCGAGCCGGCCTGCTCGCGCCTCCTGAGGCGGAGGTTGTCCTCCAGGCCGACGCGGATGTTGCCACCCAGCATCAGCCCCAGGGCCGCCAGCTGGAACTCGCCCGGGTAGCCCACCCCGGCTGCGGACCACGTGAAGGCGCCGACTCCGAAGAGCCGCTCCGCCGTCCTCAGCATGTGGATGAGCTGATCGGGCTCGACCATGTTCGCGCCGAGCACGCCGAGGACGAACTGCAGGTTGAACGGCGGGGCCAGCACTCCCTCCTTCACGAGCTGTCGGAGGTTGAACAGGTGGCCGACGTCGTAGATCTCGATCTCCGGACGGGTGCCGGCTTCGGCCATGAGCCCGGCGAGATAGGTCACGTCGGCGAACGTGTTCTTGAAGATGTAGTCGCGGGTGCCTTCCAGGTACTCGCGCTCCCACGGCTGGAAGTCCAGGTCCCTCTCGGCGATCGGGTACAGCCCGAAGTTGAAGCTGCCGGCATTGAGTGTCGCCATCTCCGGGCGGAAGCGCGGCACGATGGCGCCGCGCTCGACCACGGTCATCCCCTGGCCGCCGCCGGTCGTCGGCTGCAGCACCGCATCCGTGCGCTCCTTCAGCTGCGACAGCACCCGCTCGAACAGCTCGAGGTCAGCTACCGGCCGTCCCGTCGACTCCTCGCGCACGTGGATGTGGATCACCGACGCACCTGCCTCGGCGGCCCGGACGCCCTCGGCGACGATCTGGTCCACGGTCACCGGGATCGCTGCGCTCTGGGCCGGCACCGTCATGCCGCCCGTGATCGCACACGTGATGATGACCTTGTCGTCCATGGGTGCCGCCCTCCGCTCGCGCACATCAGCCCAGCGGTTCGACTGATGCCCCGATCAGACACCACCGCCACCGACGTTGGCAAACGCGGCCGCACGGCCTAGCGTCGTGGCCATGAGGACGGACGTCCGGAAGGTCTATGTGCTGGACGGCGGCACGATGACCGTCGAGGCCAGCTCGATGGTGCCGGGCACCGGGTTCGGCCAGCCTCTCGTCATCGCCGTGCGCTACTTCCTGCTCGAGACGGCGCGGGGGTATGTCCTCGTCGACACCGGCAACGCCCCGATGGCCATCGACGATCCCGTCGGAGCCTGGGGGCCCGAGCTCGCGGCGGCTGTCAACGCGCGCATGGACCCGGAGCACCACCCGTACGAGCAGTTGCGACTCGTGGGGCTGGGCGCCAACGACATCTCCATGGTCATCTACACGCACCTGCACCACGACCACTGTGGCGGAGCGCGGCTCTTCCCTGACGCCACGCATGTCGTGCAGCGATCGGAGCATCGCTGGGCGTTCTCCCTCGACCCGTTCGCCGCGTTCCCCTACAACCCCCCGGACTACCGGCACGAATCGCTGCAGTGGCTGCTGGCAGAGGGCGACTGGTGCATCAGGCCCGGCATCCACCTGGTCACGACTCCTGGACACTCCCCCGGACACCAGTCGATCGTGCTGTGGGACACCCCCGACTGCGGGACCGTGATCCTCGCCGGCGACGCGATCTACTGCCGAGAGAACGTCCAGCGAGACGTGCCGCCGGGGATCAACACCGACCTCGCTGCTGCGTCCGCGTCCATGCACCGCCTCACTGCCCTGGCGCAGGCGACAGATGCCACGATGCTGGTGAGCCACGAGGCCGACTTCTACGACCTGCTTCCCCACGCCCCGGAACCCCTGGCCCGGCTCTCACCCGACGTGCGCCGCTACTACGACGAGGGCGTCAGGCACCTCTACCGCGATGCCCTCGATCCCGGCCACGCCGGCTGACGAAGGCCTCCGGCCTAGTCCTCCGCTCCGGGGACCTTGCCGAGATCCGTCTTGAGCTGTGCCAGCGCGGCGTAGGCGCGGTTGCGGTAGGCGATGATCTCCGCCGCCCGGCTGGCGTCCATCCCGGTGAACCCGCCGCCGGTCTTCAGCCCGTGGTCACCTGCGGCAACGCGATCGGTGAGCATCCGCGGCACGGCGAAGCGGTCTCCGTACGCCGCGGCGAAGCTCGCGTACCCACCCGCGTAGACATCGAGTCCGGCCATGTCGGCGATCGCGAACGGGCCGAAGAACGGGAGCCGGAAGCCGAACGAGTTGCTCACCACCTCATCGACCTGCCGAGGAGTCGCCAGGCCTTCCTCCACCATGCGCGACGCCTCCTGGAAGAGCGCGTACTGCAGCCGGTTGGCGATGAACCCGGTCTGGTCGGCCACCCGGACGGGGATCTTGCCGAGACCAGCGATGAGCGTCTCGGCGGAGTCGAGCACCTCGGGTGACGTGGACGTCGACGGGATGAGCTCCACGCCGGGCACGAAGGGTGCGGGATTCATCCAGTGCACGCCCAGGAACCGCTCGGGTCGAGTGACATGCGCCGCGAGCGACTCGATCGGGATCGCCGACGTGTTCGACGCGATGACGGCGTCGGCGCCACATGACGCGCAGATTCGGGCCAGGACGTCGGCCTTGATGTCGGACCGCTCCGGCACCACCTCGGCGATGTAGTCCGCACCGGCGACCGCCTCCTCGATCGACTCGGCGGCAGAGAGCCCCGACCCGATCGCGCTCGCACTCCCGGGCGGGAAGAGACCCTGCGCCTCGAAGTCCTCGGCCTCCCGCACGAGCCGTTCGCGTGCCGCCTCCGCGGTCGGGGCATCGGCATCCGCGAGGACGCAGGAATAGCCGGACATCGCGAAGACCTGGGCCATGCCGCCGCCCATGTAGCCCGCGCCGACGACGGCGATGCGGGTTGCCCGGTCCCTCATGTCCATTCCTTCGCCCTCCGCTGCCGCGCTAGCTGGTGACGTCCTTCTGGCCGAACCTCGCCCAGGCCAGGCCGCCGAACACCACGACGTACGCCAGGGCGACGAGCAGGCCCCGGCCGATCTGCTCGAGGAACATCGGCTCCCGGAAGACGTCGGCAAATGCCGGCCAGTAGTGCACGAGCAGCCACGGATGCAGCCACGACAGCTGCGGGATGCTGTCGAGGATCCACATCGCCGTGGAGACGATGGTGACCGCGATCATCGCCGCGATGGGCTGCTCGGTCAGCACGGACACCAGCAGCCCAATGGCGGCCAGGGCGGCGAGCCCTGCGGTCAGGTAGAGAACGGCCAGGCCGAGCCGCGCGAGTCCGTTGACCAGGGGGATCTGGTCCCCCGACAGCAGCGTGACCGGGCCGAGGCCGAAGAGCAGCCCCCCGATGACGAGGCCGGTGGCCGCCACGACCGTCACGCCGATCAATGCACCGACGACGAGCGAGGCGTACTTGATGACGAGCAACCGCGTCCTGTGCACCGGGACGGTGAGCAGATAGCGCAGGGTGCCGAGGTTGGCCTCTCCGGCGATGGCATCACCCGAGAGCACGGCCACCGCAAGGGGCAGGAACAGGGCGATCTCGATCGTCAACGCGCCAAGCGCGACGAAGATCCCGTTCGAGGCGGCCTGTGCCAGGAAGCTCGCACCGCCTCCGCCGTCCCGCGGCGCGGAGAACTTGATGGCCACGGCAACGAGGATGGGCACGGCAGCGAGCACGAGGAGCCCGGCCTGGTTGCGTCGGCGCCCGACGATCAGCCTGAGCTCGGACCGGAGCAGCCGGAACGACGCCCCGACCACGGAGGGGCGGTCGAGGGTCACCCGGGCGGCCTGGTCACTCGCTGACATCGAAGCCCTCCCCGGTCAGGGACACGAACAGGTCCTCGAGGCTGGGCGACTGGACGGCGAACCCCCGCACGCCGACACCCGCCGCGACGAGGGCCTCGACGATGCTCTCGGGCGAGGCCCCGCGCAGGGTGAGCGCCGCACCGGCCCCATCCCCACCCTCGCGAGTGGTCACTGCGCGCACTCCGCTCGGCGTTGGCACAACGTCCTCGAATCCGAGACCGTGCAGGACGCTGGTGGCCTCGTCCGGCATGGAGGTGGCCACGTCGACCACGGGGCGAGCGCCGGCCCGCACGTCGTCGATCGCCCCCTGTGCGACGAGACGACCCTGCCGCATCACCCCCACGTGCGAGCAGATCTGCTCGACCTCCGACAGCAGGTGGCTGGAGACGAGGATGGTCGCGCCGTCCTCCGCGAGGGATGCGATGAGGTTGCGCACCTCTCGCGTGCCCTGCGGATCGAGCCCGTTCGTCGGCTCGTCGAGCACGAGCAGGTCCCGAGGCATGAGCAGGGCGGCCGCGATCGCCAGCCTCTGCCGCATGCCCAGCGAGTAGGCGCGATAGCGCTTCCGGGCTGCCGAGAGAAGGCCCACACGCTCGAGGGCGGCGTCGACCCGGGCCCGGGAGGTACGCGGGTCGGCGAATCGGTCTGCGGCATCGAGGCGGGCGAGATTGGCGCGTCCGGAGAGATAGGGGTGGAAGGCCGGGCCCTCGACGAGTGAGCCGACACGGGGCAACACGTCCGCCGCTCGCTCCGGAACGGTCGAGCCGAGCACCTTGATCTCCCCGGACGTGGCGTGCACGAGCCCGAGCAGCATGCGGATGGTGGTGGTCTTCCCCGACCCGTTGGGACCGAGGAATCCGTAGACCGACCCGTACGGCACGCCAAGGTCGATGTCGTCGACGGCGGCCTGCCTGCCGAACCTCTTGACCAGCCCGAGGGTAGCGACGGCGACGTCGGTCACTGGGCGGCCAGCGCCGCGCCCAGAGTCTCCGGTCCGACGGCCCCGATCGCCACGCGGCCGTCGTCGGTGAGGATCACCGACCCGAGCGTGCCGTCCACGACCCGGCCCGAGCCCCACGGGCCGGATGTCTCAGGAAGCGACTGCAGCAGGGCCATCGCCTGGGCCGCGGTGTCGTCCTGCTCACCGTTCGCGAGCCCGGCCATGGCGTCGGCCGGCAGGGCGATGATGACGACCTGGCTCCAGCCGGTCCCGACCACGGTGGGCTTCGCGTCAGCGCCCGGGCCTGAGCCCTCGGCTGCCGCGGAGTCCTTCGCCATATCGGCGCTCGAGTGCTCGGTGACCGTGGCCCCGGGCGGGGGAGCGAACTCGAACAGCGCGGCGTCTGGCTGGCTGAAGTCGACGGACGTGAATCCGATCTCCACGGCCGGGTCCGCCATCTGTGTGGAGAACACCTGCACTCGGAGCGGAACGCTCGTCTCGGCGTCCACCGCGATGGCCACCCGGGCCACCCGCGTGTCCGCCTGCCGAGGCGTGAGGATGAGTTCGTACACGGGCCTGCCCGCCACGGACCCGACGCCTGAGGTGGCGACGTCCGTCGACTCGTCAAGGCTGGCGAGGACAAGGTCGGCGGCCTCCTGCGGGGTGCTCGGCAGGGTCATCCCGGCCGCGGCCTCATCGAGGCCCGCCGCATGATCTGCCGCCGGGAGAACGTAGTGATCGGCGGCCCGATCCGCACTCGACCACGTCCACACGTCATCGCCGTTGCGGACGATGTCGTACTCGTCGGACGAGCCGATCATGGCGACCCGGCCCCGCTCGGGGCCGTCGGACCAGACGCGCAGCGTGTTCGAACCACTGATCAGGGACGTCGGCCCCGTGGCCGCGTGGGGTCCGCCCATGCCGGGGAGCTCGGGCAGTCCGAGATCCGTCGTCGCCTCCACCGTGCCGGAGAGCGGAGTCGGCTCCGCGGTCTGGAGTGCGACGAGCAGTTCCTGCGGGGTCCGCGCGGGGAGACCCGCATCGGCGGACACCCCTACCGTGCCGACAAGGGCACCGGCAACGACGAGGGCACCCGCCGCAGCAGGGACGGTCCAGCGCAACCGAGGGCGTCGATCGAAGATGCTCACCCCTCCATGATGCGCCTCGGTCGCGGCAAGGGCCAAACCGGAGGGGTCAGCCCTTGTCGAGATGGGCCACGCGCGGAGCCATCGCCTCGGCCAGTGCGATGACCCCGGACAGCGGGCGGACCATGACCGTGAGCTCGGTCACCAGGCCATCGTCGTCGAGCACGAGGTGGTCCAGGCCCTGAAGATCCCGCCCCGCCACCTGCGCGGTGAAGATCAACGCGTGCGTTCCCTCGCCGCTCAGCTCATCGACGTAGGTGAAGTCCTCGAAGACCTCCATGACGTTGCCGAGCACCTCCGTCACGTCCTCGCGCCCGCGGAAGGGGGCGAAGGCAACAGGGCTCCGGAACACGACGTCCGGCGCGAGTGCAGCCGAGACGGCGAGCAGGTCGCGGTTCTCGACGGCGGTCCGGAAGGCGTGGCTCATCCCCCGAGGCTAGAGGACTACGAGGCGGGCACGAGCGTGCCGGCGAAGATCTGCCAGGCGAGCGCGGACTTCGCGATCAGGCTGAGGGTGATGTACGTGCGCTCGCCGTTGAGGTACTCGGCCCAACGCCCGACGCGCTTGTACTGCAGCCACTGGACAACGGCGAACACGTTGAAGAACAGGAACAGCGAGATGACGATCCCGTACACGAAGGCCGGTGGCTCGACATCGAGCCGAGCACCCGGGGCCACGACGTACAGAAGCACGGCCAGCCACGGGACGATTCCGGCGATGCAGCCGAAGATGAACGGGACCCAGCCGCCGTTGCCCGGTGACTCGTACTTCTCCTGCAGCCAGCCGAAGAGGATCATCGACGCGTTGACGCCGAAGAGGGCGATCAGGGCGGCCGCATCCGAGATGCCCACGATCTGCGCGATGAGCACGATCATGATCGACGAGCTGAGCGAGTACTCGACCCAGCGGAAGTAGTTGTGCTGTGCGACGAGTCCGGCGGCGTAGCGGCGGTTGAAGGGCGGCAGGGCGACGAGGAAGTGGAAGACCGCGGAGAGCCCGAAGAAGAGGGCCACGCCCACGGCTACCCGCGAGTCGAAGAGGACGACGGGATCCGAGGGTGGAGTTCCCGGGGGACCTTCCATGTAGGTCGCGGTGACCGGCAGGCTGAAGTCGTTGGCGAGGACGAGGATGAGCACCAACTGGGTCAGATGGGCGAAACCAGCGATGAGGTTCCAGCGACGGATCTTGCCCAGTTGCTCAGTCATCTCCCCATCTTCACCCAGCTGCCACGCCCTCGCATCTCGACGCCGGCCCGGTTGCTGCGCGAACAGTCGTCAGGGGCCATGCACCACAGTCCGCACGACCCAGTGGTTCTTGCCGAGTCGTCGGTCACGCTCGAACCCGGCCGCCTCGAACATCGCGACCGTCCCGTTGTGGAGGAACGAGCTCGACACCGTGCGGTCGACGACCTCCTCCGGGTAGCTCTCGACGATCCCTCCGCCCAGCCGGGCGATCTCTGCCACGGCCCCGGCCAGCGCAGTCGACGCCACCCCCTGATGGCGATAGCCCTTGGCCACGAAGAAGCAGGTGATCCGCCAGTCCGGGAGTCCGTCGAGCTCCTCCCGGTACGCGCGCTGGTGCTTGATCCTCGGCAGTTCGTCCGTCGAGCCGAACTGGCACCAGCCCACGCACCTGTCAGCGTCGTAGACGAGGGCCGCGTGCGCCCTTCCTTCGCGTACGCGGACTTCCTTGTCTGCCCGGTTGTCGGCTGGCGTGCGACCCCGTCCGATGCCCTCGCTGTGGAAGGCCATGCACCAGCAGCCACCCCAGACCCCGTTGTGCCGCTCGACCACGTCGGCGAAGTCCGGCCACGTCGTCTCGTCCAGGCGCTTCACGGAGAAGTCGGTCACGTCTTTCCCTTCGTCGCCATGGTCACGGCTCGGCGAGGCCGCCCGCCGGGCCTACCGAAGCATCGCGTCCACGTTCGGGAGGTCCTCGAAGCACGAGAAGGACCCCTCGCTCGCGATCTCCCGGGCCGCGTTCAGGAATCCCTGCCATGCCGTGCGCGCCAGCGTCCCGCCCACGCTGATCCTCCGCACGCCCAGGTCTGCTGCCTTCGCCACTGTGATGAAGGGCGCGTTGATGAGCAGGTTGACCGGCTTCGGAGCCACGGCAGCGACGACCGCGG
The DNA here is from genome assembly GCA_024641635.1 of Actinomycetes bacterium. Classification (GTDB taxonomy): domain Bacteria; phylum Actinomycetota; class Actinomycetes; order S36-B12; family S36-B12; genus UBA10649. Next base: position 43,095 of record JAHECS010000019.1, read on the forward strand.
ACACCTGCTCGGCGGACTCGATGCGTGGCGCGTAGAGGCAGTCGGCGCCAGCCTCGGAGAAGGCGCGCAGCCGGCGGATGGTCTCCTCGAGATCGGGCCTGCCGACCACGAAGCCCTCGGAGCGAGCCGTGAGGACCACGCCCGTCCCAGACTCGTCGATCGCCTGCCGGGCCGCCTGGATCCGCTCGACCGCGAGATCGAACTCGAAGAGCGGCTGTGACTCGTCACCCGACGAGTCCTCGATGGACAACCCCGCCACCCCCGTCGCGACGGCCCGTTTCACGTTCTCGGCCACCTGCGCCGGCTGGACGGCGAAACCACCCTCGAAGTCGGCATTGACCGGCACCGACACGGCATCGACGATCGAGCCCAGGTGTCCGAGGGCCTCATCCAGCACCAGCTGGTTGTCGGCTCGCCCGAGCGTCCAGGCGAAACCGGCACTCGTCGTCGCCAGCGCCCGGAAGCCCATCTGCTCAAGCGCACGCGCGCTGCCCGCGTCCCACGGGTTCGGCATGACGAAGCAGCCTGAGAGGTGCAGACGTCGGAACGTGGATATCCGGGACTCATGCATAGACATGGCGCACCTCATCTGGAGGGCTCTGGCGGATGGCTGGGCACCTGACGGGCGTGAAGAGTCGCCCGCTCCCGTCCACGCCCTTCCGGCCACCCTTGACCTCCGGGCGGCCCCCGTCAAGGTCCGCACGACCGATCGGAGGCCTGCCGCACGGCCCGGCGGGCGCCGCTAGTCGCCGCTGTCGGTGGCCGAGGCGGTCGGCGACGGCGGGCTCGTCACCCTCGGCGTCGCGGTCTCGTCGGGGAGGACCGGCTGCGCGGAGACGGGCCCGACGGACGCCGGGGACGTCGGAGTTGCCTTCGGTGAGGGCTTGACCTTGGGCTTCGTCAGCGGCGTGATGGTGGCCGGGCGCTTGCGATCGAGGAGGACGACCCACAGCTGACCCGGCTTGAACGGCATCAGGCTGCCGTCCTTCAGAGTGAACGTCGTGCCCGACTTGGCGTTGGGCCTTCGCCACGTGGTCTTCCACACCCGTCCGTCGCGGAGCACCATCGCCGTGCCCTTGCCGACTGTCTGGGCGTGCGGCGTGTTGCCTCCGCCCTTGTCCCAGAACTGCGACTTGGTCTGCTTCACGTACTGGATCACGACCGTCGAGGCGCGCTGGCCGCCGCTCCACTCCTCAGCGCGGGCCGGTTGGCCGTTGAGCGAGATCCGGTACTCGTCGTCCTTCTTGTCATAGTCGAACCCCGCCGATGCGTAGCCCCATGACATCGAGGCCGTGGTCGCGTTCAGGCCGCCGTCGGGCACCACGTCGTCGAAGACGAAGCCCATGTCGTGGGCGCGGGTCGCCTTGGGCGCCCGGGCGACTCCCTTCCGACCGTCGAAGTACAGGTTGTACGGGGCCCGGCGACGGCTGTCCCGGCTGTAGCCGGTGCCCGACGTGTAGGGCGACACGTCGTAGATCGAGGCGGCCCTCAGGTACGGGAACATCTTTCGCTGCGCGCCCGAGTAGCCGAACGCCGGCTTGCCGTACTGCGCGAACAGATCGATGTCGGTGATGCGGGCCGAGCGGATGGGCCCGACGCGCGACGGGATTCGACTGGAGAACACCGCCGCCAGTCGCGTGATCCCGTACTCGACCTCCTCGACGTAGACGACGTCCGCATCGATGAGACCGGCATGAGGCTGCGCGTTGCGGGTGTTGTCGAGCTTCATGACGAGCACGGGCTTCCTGCTGCCGATCGGCAGGCCGGTGAGTGGGGACATGCCGATCGGATTGGCGGGAACCGGCACGGCCGGGCGGTTGTCCGGGGGCGGGATGACGGTCTCCGCGCGCTTCGGCTTGGCCTTCCGGCTCGCTTCAGGCGACGCGGTTGCCTCGGGGGTGGGCGACGCGTCGGCCGATGCCGAGATCGAGGCCTCCGGACTGCTCGAGGAGGTCGGCGGGAGACTGCCTGTCGGCTGCGGCGAGGGACTCGTGGACGAGGGCAAGGGCGGCTGCGCCAGCGTCGAGGGCAGCACGGTCACCGATGATCCTTCCGAGACGGACCCTGATGCCTGAGGGGACGTGGAGACCGCCGTCGGGGTGGAGACGCAGCCGGCAAGGATCCCCGCGCATGCGAGTGCCCCAAGCGGAGTCAACAGGCGTCTCACTCCGTCAGGGTAAGTGGTCCGGACCGGCACCCTTCGCATCCACGTCCCCCTTGGGCACGTTCCGCACCGGCAGCCGTACGCCTCCTACCATCGAGGTCAGGAGAAGGCGTCCATCGATGGGAGTTCTCATGCAGGTCAAGGACAAGGTCCTCGTCGTCACGGGTGGCGGCAACGGCATCGGCCGGGAGGTCGTCCTCGAGCTGATCCGCCGAGGAGGCCGTGTCGCCGCTGTCGACCTGAGCGGGGAAGGGCTGGCCGAGACCGCCATGCTCGCGGCCGCGCCGGAGGGGCGGCTCTCCACGCACGAGGTGAATGTCGCCGATCGCGCCGCCGTCGAGGCACTGCCCGCCCAGGTGCTGGAGGCGCACGGGCAGGTCGACGGGATCCTCAACATCGCCGGCATCATCCAGCGCTTCGTGCACATCGACGAGCTGTCCATCGAGGAGATCGAGCGGGTGATGGCGGTCAACTTCTGGGGCACGCTCTACATGGACAAGACGTTCCTGCCGCTGCTCAAGGCGCGACCCGAGGCGTGCCTGCTCAATGTGTCGAGCATGGGGGGCCTCGTCCCCGTCCCGGGACAGGGGGCGTATGGCGCGAGCAAGGGCGCGGTGAAGCTGCTGACGGAGACCCTCTACGCCGAACTGCGCGGCACCAGCGTCGCGGTCACCGTCGTCTTTCCCGGCGGCGTCGGCACCAACATCACCGGCAACTCCGGGGTCGAGGTCCCGGCACTGACCACCGAGGGGGGCAAGCAGCCCAAGGTGACCGCGCCGGATGACGCGGCGCGGCAGATCGTCGACGCCGTCGCCCAGGGCAGGTTCCGGGTGCTCATCGGCGGCGACGCACGCATGCTCGACCGCCTCTCACGCGTCTCGCCGACGCGCGCCATCACCACTGTCGCCGACCAAATGAAGAAGATGCTCGGCATCTGACCCCCGCCCCGTCGTTCAGCAGCGCCCAGAGAGGAGAAAGCCCATGGAGATCGCCAAGGCCTCGGACGCCGACAAGGAGGTGTTCAGGGCACACGTCCCCGATCGTCCCGACGTCAGCGTCAAGCCGATGTTCGGCAATCTCGGTGCCTTCATCAACGGGAACATGTTCATGGGCCTGTTCGGCTCCGCGGTGGGCCTTCGACTCGCGCCCGGTGACCTGGACGAGTTCCTGTCCATCGCGGGAACGGGACCGTTCGGCCCGAGCGGGCGCCCGATGGGTGGCTACGCGTCCATCCCGACGTCCTGGAACAAGCCGACTGCAGCCTCCCGTGCCTGGGTCGATCGATCGCTCGCCTACGTCGAGGCACTCCCCCCGAAGAAGCCGAAGCCCAGGAAGTCGTGACGCGTCGCGGTGCCAGACTGTCCCGCATGGAGTTCACCGAGGTCGTACGCCGCCGCCGCATGATCCGGCACTACTCCGACGAGCCGATCTCGCCCGACGCCATCGAACGGATCCTCGCCTCCGCCCTCCGCGCTCCCTCGGCTGGCTTCTCGCAGGGCTGGGCCTTCCTTGCCCTGACCACGCCCGAGGACCGAGCCCGCTTCTGGACGTTCATCCCGACGCGCGTCGAGCAGACTCCGACGATGCAGCTCGCGCCCCTGGTCATCGTGCCGTTGGCGCACAAGGCCACCTACCTCGAGCGATACGCCGAGGCGGACAAGGGCTGGGAGGACCGGGCGGAGGCGCGCTGGCCGGCGCCCTACTGGTTCATCGACACGGGCATGGCGTCACTTCTCATGCTCCTCACGGCCGTCGACGAGGGCCTCGACGCGTGCTTCTTCGGCATCCAGCCGGACCAGCTCGGGCCGTTCCGAGCCGAGTTCGGAATCCCCGACGACTACGCCCCCCTCGGAGGCATCACGGTCGGGCACCGCGCGCCGGACACGCCGCCGCAGGCCGATGCGGTGGAGAAGCGCCGGCGCCTAGCCGAGTCGGTCGTGCATCGCGGCCACTTCGGCGTCCACGCCTAGACCCCCTCCAGGGCCTCAACCCGACCGTCGTCGATCGCCGCTCGCAGGGCGCCGTGGTCCCTCTCGTTCTGATCGGCGTATGCCGTCGCGAACTCGGCGACCGCGTGGTCGAACACGTCCCGCTTGCCGAGATAGGCCCCGATGGCAACCCGGTCGCCAGAGCGCGCGTGCGCCCGGGCCAGAGTCCAGCCGCAGACCTGCCCGTACAGGGACATGCCCTCCGGGAGCGAGCCCTCCACCTCCGCAGATGCCTTCCAGTCCCGCAGCTGCCGCAGGTAGTAGTCGCGATCGACACCGTCGAGGCCGTTGGTCCGCTGCCAGCCCAGGAAGATGTCGCTCGCGGCCTGCATCATTCGCTGGCCCGACACGACGCGCTCCCCGTGGTTGGCGTATTCACTGATGCCGAGGTACTGCTCGAGGACGGAGGACTGGGCCTCCTTCGCCTGGAGGAACAGTGGGTCCTCACCGTCGAGTCCCTCGAAGAGCAGGATCCACGCCCGCGTGCCCACGCTTCCGACACCCACGACCTTGCGCGCCATGTGCACGAAGCGGTACTGGTCGAGGAGGTGTTTGCGGTCCGAGATCAAGGACTCTCGATAGGCGGCCAGCAACTCGCCCGTGCGCTCGTGGAGCTGTTGAGCGTCAGCCGCCGGGAGCAGCTCCTCGGCCGGGACGATCAGGGGCGGGTCGGAGATGATCCGTCGCTGGCCGTCAACCTCGCGTGTCAGTTTCCGGAACGCCTGCATGGAGTCCTTGGTCTTCGCCGTCGCGATGAGACTCTCGACCCTGAGCAGCCGCTCCGGACGGGCCACCTGCCGAAGCCTCGTCATCAGATTCTCAGCATCGACGCGGGCGTACCACACCTGCAGGTTCGGCATCGTGGCGAACGCGCGCATGCTCTCGCGATAGGACCGCACCGCGGCGAGGACGATCGACCTCGCCTCCTTGCGGCGGAACGACTGACTCCGAGCCGCGATCTCGAGGCTCGCGGCCAGTCGCTTCACATCCCACTCGAAGGGCCCGGGCAGCGTCTCGTCGAAGTCGTTCAGATCGAAGACGAGCCGCCGTTCGGGAGAGGCGTAGAAGCCGAAATTGCTCAAATGCGCGTCGCCGCACACCTGAACCCGGAGTCCCGGGCTCGGAGTGGTCGCCAGGTCGGCCGCCATGACCAGGGCCGCCCCGCGGTAGAACGCGAACGGCGACGACACCATGCGGCCGTAGCGGACCGGCAGCAACTCCGCCACGCGCGAGGGCCCCTGCCTCCCGAGCAGTTCGACAGGATCGGCACGCAGTTCCGTCGGATCGAAGATCGCGTGATCCTCGAGGGGCGCGTGCAGCCTCGCCTGCTTGCCCAGGGCGACTCGGTCGTGCCAGGCAGCCGTCCTCGGACCCGCTTCCTTCCGGCGGCGTGTCGGTTCGATCGCCCTGACACTCGAGAGCGTGCCCTTGCCCATGTCAATCCCTTCCTCGATTGAGTGGCCCTAGGAGACCTCTCACAGCTCGGCTCAATCCCGGCCGTCAAGCGCCATCCCGGGGAAGGCCGCTGCGCTGTCGCCGTCAGCGTAGGCCCGCGCGCCGTGGCAGTGCTTCCACTTGCGTCCGTTGCCGCATGAGCACGGGCCGTTGCGCGTCCTCTGCGCGTCTGCACGGGAGTACCAGTCCATGACGGCACCGGCGTCACCGCCGTTGCGCACGTGGTCCGCCATAACCCGCATCGGCTCGTCCACGTGGGCGAAGAAGGCGCGGTAGCCCTCGCACAGGTAGTTCAGGCCGGCCTCTCCGTCGGGGGTGGTGATGAATCGGTCCTTGGGGCACCCACCGTTGCAGGCGAAGCGCACATCACAGTCCAAGCAGTACGTCGGGAGGGATGTCAGCTTGTCCCTCCCGAACGCCACCTGGGCATCTGAGCCCACCAGCTCCAGAAGGGTCCTGCCCTCGGTGATGTTGCCCAGCAGGTAGGTGGGCTCGACGAAGTGATCACACGAGTACACGTCCCCGTTGTGCTCGAGCGCCATCGCCGTCCCGCATGTGCGCGCGTGCACGCACATCCCCGTCTGGTGCATGCCCATCCAATGAGCGAGCGTCGTGTCGAACATCTGGACGAATACATCGCCGACGTCTGCGCGCACCCAGTCCTCGAAGACATCCACGAGGAAACGGCCGTAGTCCGCGCCCGAGACCGTCCGGTCGCTGACCGCTTCGCCCTCCCGCTCGACGATCGGGATCAGCTGGATGAAGGCAGCGCCGAGGTCGTCCCTCAGGAACCGGTAGACCTCAGTGCCGTGGCCGGCATTGGCTGCGTTCACGGTGGTCAGCGCATTCCACTCCACTCCCCGTTCCTTGAGGTGGTCGAGACCCTGCATGACGCGGTCGAACGTGGGCTTCCCACCCTTGTCCACTCGGTACGCGTCATGCAGCTCGCGAGGGCCGTCGATCGACACCCCCACGAGAACGTCGTGATCGGCCAGGAATCTCGCCCAGTCGTCGTCAAGGAGGGTGGCGTTGGTCTGCATGGTGTTGAGAACACGCTGCCCGGGCACCGCAAGCTCGGCCTCCAGCTCAAGGACCCGCTCGAAGAACGGCCTCCCCATCAGGGTCGGCTCTCCACCCTGCCAGGCGACCACGACCTCGTCGGCCTGCGAGTGCGCCGCCAAGAGCTGGCCTAGGTAGGCGCGCAGGACGTCGTCGTGCATGCGGAAGTCGCTTCCGGGGTACAGCTCCTCCTTCGTCAGGAAGAAGCAGTACTGGCAGTCGAGGTTGCAGATGGCTCCCGTGGGCTTGGCCATCACATGGAACGTCCGGGTCATGGCGTCAGTCGACGAGGAACCAGCCGCGCACGTCGGCTTCATGATCACGGAACGGCTCGCCGGACACGTCGACGACCACCTTCTCGATCTCCCCGCCGGTGAACGGGAACGGGGCCATGTAGTCGGGAGTCACGGCCGACGCGTCGTCGCGCCCGACGCAGAGCCCGTCACCGACGACGCAGAAGTATCCGGGCTGCGTGACCATCTCCCCTGATCCGACAAGCTCATCGTCGACGTAGAGGCTCAGCGTGCCCTTGCCACCTGGCATCAGCGGATCCTCATTGCGACCCGCCAGGACGAACTCGGCAGTGAGGACATGTCGGCCGACGGGAAGGTCGCGATCCGCCTCCACCACCTGCAGGTGGCTGCCGACCCAGTTGAAGACATAGTGGACGCGCCGGTCCTTGACGTACAGGCTGTGCCCGCCGGCCAGCCCGCCCTGGGCGAACACGACCCCCTCGGCGTCCTCCGATGCGATGTCGACTCCCGCCGCGATCACGTACGAGCGGCCGGCGAAGGTGACCGCCGACTGCTCAGGTACCGAGGCGCAGTCCGGGTAGTAGATGTAGCGATCCCGTGGCGGAGTGCCGTGGGGCCTCTCGGCGAGAGTCTGCTCGAGCGCGCTTCGGTCGTCGAGGGGGAGCCCGTTGAGAAGGTCGGCCTGCTCGTACCACAGGGCGATCATCGCCTCGAGCCGCTGCGGCTGGTCGGCTGCGAGGTTCGTCGTCTGCGACCGGTCGTTCTCGAGGTCGTACAGCTCCCAGACGTCGTTCTCGAAGTGGCCCCAGCCACTCAGCGGCGGATGGACGGTGCTCGCGAGCCAGCCCTCGTGGTAGATGGCCCGCTGGCCGAGCATCGCGTAGAACTGGGTCGACTTGCCCGCGGCCGCCAGGTCGGACAGCGAGGCGGCGAAGCTCTCCCCTTCCATCGGGCTCTGGACGTATCCCTTCAGCACCTCGGGAGGGGTGATCCCGAGCAGCTCATAGACCGTGGGCACGACGTCGACCGCGTGGACGTACTGCTGCCTCGGGGTCGGATCGGCCGCGATCCTCGCCGGCCAGGCCACCAGGGCCATGTCGGAGACGCCGCCCTCGTAGCCGGCCCACCGCTTCCAGTAGGGGAACGGGGTGTCGAACGCCCATGCCCAGCCGGTGTTGTAGTGGTTGTAGGAGGACGGGGTGCCGAGCTCGTCGATGTGCTCGAGGGTGAGCTCGGTCGGCGTCGGCACGCCGTTGAAGAAGCGCCACTCGTTGAAGGTGCCGTTGGGTCCGCCCTCGCCGCTCGCGCCGTTGTCGCTGACGGCCACGATGATCGTGTTGTCGAGCTCCCCCGCCGCCTCGAGGAAGTCGATCACGCGCCCCAGCTGGTCGTCGGAGTAGGAGACATAGCCGGCGAAGACCTCGGCCATCCGGATGAAGAGCCGTTGCTCGTCGGCGCTCAGGCTCGCCCACGGTCGCACCGTGTCGAGCATCGGCCACGGCTGTCCGTCGGGACCCGTGATTCCCGGCTCACCGTGCGGGTTGATCTCGGAGAGCCGGGTGTCCTCCGGAAGCAGCCCGAGTTCCTTCTGGCGAGCGAGAGTCGCCTCTCGTATCGCCTCGTATCCCTCGTCGAACCGGCCCTTGTACCGATCGGCCCAGTCCAGGAACACGTGATGGGGCGCGTGCGCCGCGTCGAGGGACAAGTACATGAAGAACGGCTTGTCAGGTTCCACCACCTTCGCGTCCCGGATGAACTGGATCGCCCGGTCCGAGAGATCCTTCGCGATGTGGTACCCCTCCTCGGGGGTGGCCGGAGCCTCGATCTGGTGGTTGTCGTGCACGAGGTCGGGATACCAGCAGGAGGACTCGCCACCGAGGAATCCGTAGAACCGCTCGAAGCCCCTGCCGAGGGGCCAGCGGCTCTTGGAGGCGGCCATGCTGGTCTCCTCCCCGGGGGTGAGGTGCCACTTGCCGACGCAGTAGGTGTTGTAGCCGCGCTCGAGCAGGACCTCGGAGATGAACCCGTTCTCGAACGGGATCCGGGTCGAGATGCCCGGGAAGCCGGAGCTGAACTCGGCGATGGTGGCCATCCCGTTCGAGGTGGCGTTCCGCCCGGTGAGCAGTGACGCCCGCGTCGGGGAGCAGAGCGCCGTCGTGTGGAAGTTCGCGTACTTGACGCCCAGGTTCGCCAGGCGCGTCATCGTGGGCGTCTCGACCGGACCGCCGAAGCAGTCCATCGTGCCGTAGCCCACGTCGTCCCAGGCGATGAAGAGGACGTTGGGGGCGCCAGCCGGCGCCGAGGGAGACAGATACGGCGCCCAGTCCGGCTCGGAATTGCGGACGTCGAGGGCGATCTTGCCGTGGAACTCGGCCATGACACTGCACTCCTGATTCCCGCGAAGGAAGCTTCGCCACGAGTCAAGCACCCGGCCGTCGGATGAACATCACCCTCTTAGGAGGAAGCGCATGCCCCTGGCTCCCGCAACGCTGGCATCTGGTCGACGCCTGTCCGGCGGCCCGCGCCAAGGAGGATTCTGTGGATTTCGTCAGCAACTTCGGGAGCATCCTGCTCTGGACGCTCTGGTTCTTCCTGTTCTTCGCCTTCATGATGGTCCTGTTCCGCGTGTTCGGGGACCTGTACGGCGATGGTGACGTGAGCGGAGGGGCGAAGGTCCTCTGGACCATCTTCATCATCTTCCTGCCCTTCCTCGGCCTGCTGGTCTACCTCATCGCCCGAGGCAGTGGGATGGCGGAACGGACCACCGCGAAGATGCGAGCGATGCAGGCCTCGCAGGAGGCCTACATCCGCCAGACCGCCGGGGCCGCCGCGTCGCCGTCGGATCAGATCGCGTCAGCGAAGGCACTCCTTGACGCAGGTTCCATCAACCAGTCCGAGTACGAGACCTTGAAGGCCAAGGCCCTCGCCGGCTGATCGGGCCGGTCGCCCCCCAGGACGATCCGGGCAGCGGCGCGGAGATCCGCCCTAGGATCGGCGCATGCCGATACCGCCGGAGACGGCGAGTGATGTGAGCGTGCCCCGCAGGCGATTGCTGGCGGGGCTCGGGGCCTCGGGCTGCCGGATCATCGTCATCGGAGGCCCGGCCGGATCCGGCAAGAGCACGGTCGCTGCGCAATGGGTCGAGCACGATGCGCGGCACCACGTGACCATCCGCCTGACCCCGAGGCACGACGACCCCGCGAGGCTCGTGTCGGCGATCGTCCAGGCACTCGGATCCACCAGCCGCTCGGCGCAGGTACTCACCAGCACTGCCACCGCCTCGGAGCCGGCCTTCTCGTCCACCATCCTTCCCGCCGTAGCGCGCCTGCTCCCCGCCCGACGCCATCCGGTGATCCTCGTCCTCGACGACGTCCACCTCATCTCCAAGCCGAAGTGCGAGGCGATCCTCGAGTCCCTCGCCGCCGCCGTGCCGCCGGGATCACACCTCGTCCTGCTGACCCGCGAACGGACACCCGACTGGCTGGCGCGCCTGCGTGCGCAGGGAGTGGTCCAGGAGGTGGCTCCGCACGACCTCGCATTCGACGTCGACGAGGCCGACGCCCTGTTCCGCCGCATGGGCATCACCTTGACCGCCGGCGAGATCGAGCAGATCGTCGCGGACTCCGAAGGCTGGGCTGTCGGCTTGTACCTGACGGCGCTGTCCCTCAAGAACGATCGACGCTCGGTGCCCCGCGAGCCGGTGACGCGGGCTCGAGGGTCCGACCGATACCTGGTCGACTACGTGCGGACCCAGGTGCTCGACGAGTTCGACGACACGCAGCGCCGCTTCCTGGTCGAGACCAGCATCCTCGACGAGCTGGACCCCTCGCTGTGCGCGGCCGTCACGGAGCGTCCGGACGCCCCGACGATCCTGGCGGAACTCCTGTCGCGCCTGCAGCTCGTCCTGCAGCCGGACGACGCCGGTCCGGCCCGGTACCACCACCTGCTCAGCCAGGCCCTGCAGTCGGAATTGCGGCAGACCGAACCCGATGCCGTCTCCGGCCTCCATGTGCGGGCGGCGACCTGGTACCAGCAGGCCGGCGATCTCGACACAGCGATCGCCCACGCCAAGGCGGCAGGTGACCTTTCCTTGGCCGGGTCCTTGATGTGGTCCCGACTCACGGACTGCGTCGCGTCGGGCCGGCCCGATCGACTGCAGTCGTGGCTCGAGGACCTGACCCGCGAGCAGATCGGTCGGGACCCGTGGCTGTCGATGGCCGCAGCCTGGCTCGCCCTGCAGACGGCCGACGCGGATGCCATATATCGCTGGGCGCTCCACTGCGAGGCCTTCGCCGGTCCCGGCTGGCGGGACCACGCCGCGGATGACGAGTACGCGGCCGGGCTCGCCGTCATGCGCGCACTCATCGGTGATGAGGGGCTCGGCGTGATGGCCCAGATGTCCGAGGCCGCGTACCAGGGCTTGAAACCCGACAACGGCTTTCGCGCGGCCGCCGCCTTCCTCTGGGGTGTCGCCCTGACGCTCCAGGGCGAGATGGCCGCGGGCTCCGAGAAGTTGGACATCGCCGAGAGACTCGGCCGATCGCTCGACGCCCCACTCCTCATTGCCGACTCGCTGTCCTGGAGGGGGATCCTCGCGATCACCCAGGGAAGTGCAGAGGACGGAATCCGGCTCATCGGCCAGGCGTCCGGGGTCATCCGCGAGCACCAGTTGGAACGCCTCGCGACGTCAGCACATTGCATCACCGCGCAGGCACTGGTGCTGGCGATGCGTGGTGACAAGGGGGCTGCGCGGACGACCCTCGGCTCCGCACGGCGCTTGATGACCATCACGGAGTCGATCGCCCCGTGGTTCGCCGTCTGCGGGCGACTCGTGCAGGCCAGAGCAGCCATCCTGCTCGGGGACGGCGCCCTGGCACGAACCCTGATCAACGAGGCGCGGGCGCGCTTGACGCCTGATCTCGAGGACACTCTCGCCGCCACCATGCTGGCGGAAGGCGAGGCCGCGCTCAGTCGTGTGACCGTTGAGGGGATATCAGCGGGCTCGCTGACGACCGCGGAACTGAGGGTCCTGCAGTTCCTCCCGAGCCACCTGACCTTCCCGAAGATCGGGGAGCACCTCTTCCTGTCCACCAACACGGTCAAGACGCACGCCCTGTCCATCTACCGGAAGCTGGGAGTGTCCTCACGTGCCGAAGCGGTGGACCGGGCGCGCGCCCTCGGCCTGGTCGAGTCTCCCCTCATCGACTGAAGGCCTCCCCCCGATCGGGTGATGACGCACGGGTCCACGGGGGCCAGCGTTGGTCAGGGACAGTTGAGGGAGGGACCGTGTCGACCGTCATCCCCGAAGCTGCCGTGGCGCTCATGGACGGCGCGGAGCGGTCGACCGTGTACGTCCACGTAGCGAACGGGATGCACTTCAGCCACGGCCGTCTGACACTGCGCGACCTGTCTCCTTCCACGATCGTGGTCACCGCGGATGCGTCGACGTTGGTCGGACACCTCTCGACGGCTGCCTTCCTGGACCGCTGGTACCGGGAGTCGCCCGGGGAGTCCATCCAGCCACGGCCAGCCCGCCTTTCGCTCCTCGACACCGATCAGCCGCTGCGAGAGAGCCCCCAACTGCTGGTCCGTTTCCCTCGGATTCGTGAGGCGGGCCTCGACTACGACGCGGAGGTCCTCGACCACCCACCGCCCCGAGTCTCGGGGGCGTGCGTCCTCATCATCGGGCCAACAGCGGAGACCCAGATCGGACCACCCGGGAGCACACCGTGACTCAAGCGAATCCCCTGGCCAACGCGGTTCCACCATGGTTGCGCACCTATCAGCGCACCTGGCTCGCGCGCGACATCGTCGCCGGCGTGACGCTTGCGGCCGTGGCTATCCCCGAGACCATGGGCTACACGTCGATCGCCCAGACCCCCGTCGTCACAGGTCTCTACACGATCATCTTCCCGACCATGGTCTTCGCGCTGCTCGGCTCCTCCCGCCTGCTGGTCGTAGGCGCGGACTCGGCGACCGCGGCGATTCTGGCGGCCGGCCTGACGGCCGCAGCCATCCCCGGAGTGACCGCGGGGAGCGAGGAGTGGCTCGCCTACACGAGCCTGGTCGCCCTCCTCTGCGGCGGGATGCTCATCCTCGCCCGGGTGCTGAAGCTCGGATTCATCGGCGACTTCCTGAGCGCCTCCGTGCTCATCGGCTTCCTCACCGGCGTCGGCGTCCAGGTGTTCTCCGGACAGCTCCCCGACCTGCTGGGAATACCCAAGGGCACGGGCACGTGGCTCCAGCAGCAGTGGTACCTGCTGACGCACCTGTCGAGCATCTCCTGGCCAACCTTCGCGTACGGCGCCGGAACCGTCCTCATCATCTTCGGCTTCAAGCGGTTCTTGCCCAAGGTGCCCGGGGCGATCGTCGCTGTGGTGCTGTTCATCTCGCTGTCGACGATCCTGAACTCCTCCGCCAACGGGGTATCGGTCATCGGCACCGTTCAGGGCGGATTTCCCCCGATAGGGCTCCCCCAGGGGATCAGCCTCGGCAACATCGGCATCTGCCTGGGGATCGCCTTCTCGTGCTTCGTTCTGATCATCGCCCAGAGTGCGGCCACCTCGCGCAGCTTCGCGATGAAGCACGGTCAGAAGGTCGACGTGAACCGAGACATCATCGGACTGTCAGGAGCGAACTTCGCTGCCGGCCTGTCCGGGACGTTCGTCGTCAACGGCAGCCCGACCAAGACGCAGATCCTCGACGAGCAGAAGGGCCGCTCGCAGGTCGCCAACCTGACGATGTCCGTGCTCACCCTGCTCGTCGTGCTGTTCTTCACCGCGATTCTCACCAACATGCCCACCGCCGTGCTGGCGGGAATCGTCTTCGTCATCGGCGTCGACCTCGTCGACATCGCGGGGCTGGGCCGGATCAGGCGCGTGCGCCGCAGCGAGTTCGTCATCGCCGTGCTCACCGCTGTGGTGGTCTGCGCCGTCGGCGTCGAGCAGGGCATCGTTCTGGCGGTCGTGGCCTCCGTGGTCGACCTGATCCGCCGCCAGTACCAGCCGGCCAACTTCGTCGTCGAGACGAGCCTCGACGGCAGCACGCCGATGATCCCAGCCGCGGCAGGCGTCCAGAGCCACCCGGGGCTCATCGTCTTCCGGTACGACGCGCCCCTGTTCTACGCGAACGCCAACCGCTTCGTCGACGACCTCGAGTCGCTCATCGAGACTGCTCCCGATCCGGTCGAGTGGGTGATCCTCGACGCCGGTGCCATCATCGACGTCGACTTCTCGGCCGGCATCGCTTTCGGCGGCTTGCTGGACTACCTCCGCCAGCGTGACATCCATTTCGCCATGGCTGAAGTCGACGACGCGCTGCGGTCGGCCCTCAGCTCTTCGGGTCTGGAGTCGGACATCGGCGTGGAGCATCTCTACGCCCACCTGTCCGAGGCGGTCGAGGCTTTCCGGGCCAGCTCTCTCCCCGAGGGTCCCTCATGAGGCGAGGCCCGACAGGGCGCCAGGGGCATCGGTGGGCCACGGAGCCTTCCGACTCCCTTGGTGTGGGTCGTTTTCCGTACGGCAAGGTCAGATTCCCTGTCGGCCCCGGCTCGGGCGTGGAATCATGAGGGGCTCGGGACTCGCACGCCGGATACGCGGTTGAGGGCCGGATCCTGTGACGATTGGCGGTCGCGTGGACGAGTCGAGTGCAGACGAACCCGTCGTCGAGGCCTCTCACCTGCCGGTCGACACGATGGCCGTCTGCATGCAGAACATGATGAACACGCCCGGCGCGATCCTGTACTTCAAGGATCGGGAGGGGCGATTCATCGCGGTGAGCATCGACTGCGCTCGGCTGTACGACCGGACGCCCGACGAGATGATCGGTCTCACCGACTTCGACCTCACCGACCACGCGCACGCGCTCGAGCTGTTGACCGACGAGCAGCGCATCATGGCGACAGGCGAGCCACTCATCGACAAGGAGGAGGCCGACCGGCTCCTCGATCGTCCGGGGACATGGGTCGAGACCAGCAAGTTCCCCCTCCGTGACACGGAGGGGTCGATCATCGGCACGTTCGGCTACTCACGCGACGTGAGCCGCTGGGAGATCGCCCAACTCGAACTGAAGGACATGGCGGCTGCTCTCGCGGAGTCCCACGCCCATCTGAGCCAGGTGGAGGCGCAGCTTCGCGCCGTGCTCAACGGGTCTCGGGACGCTATCGCCCTGTACGACCGCGAGCTGCGCTACCGCTACATCAATCCCGCCGGCGAACGCATGGGAGGGCGCTCGCTGGAGGAGGTGATCGGCCGCACCGATCGCGAGATCGGCACCCCTCAGCCCTGGCTGGATGGACTGGAGTCGGCTCTGAGGGATGTCCTGGACACGGGCGAGGCCCGTGAGCTCGAGTTCTCCGAACTGGATGCGCCCCGGCACTCTGCCTCGTGGTTCCACCTGTCGCTGTCACCCGACCGCGACGCGAGCGGCTCGATCGTGGGCGTCATGGGCTCGATCAGGGACATCACCCCGCTCAAGCGCGCCGAGCGTTCCCACGCCTACCAAGCACTTCACGACCCGCTGACGGGCCTGGCGAACCGAACGCTGCTCATGGATCGGATCAGCACGGCCCTTGCCCGACTCGAACGCTCGGGCGGAAGGCTCGGCCTCCTCTTCGTCGACATGGACCTCTTCAAGCAGATCAACGACGTCTACGGGCACGCGGCCGGCGATGGGATCCTGCTTGAGGTCGCCCGTCGCATGAAGTCTGTCGCCAGAAGGGACGACACCGTCGCACGCCTCGGCGGAGACGAGTTCGTCATGCTCTGCGAGAACGTGCAGTCAGTCAGCATCGAGTCCATCGCCGAGCGCCTCCTGAACACCTTGTCGCTGACCTATGACGACCTCGACGTCCCGACGCCGCTGTCCGCGAGCGTGGGCGCGGCCACCACTGAGGATCCCCAGGTGAGCGCCTCGGCACTGCTCCACGCAGCGGACTCAGCGATGTATCAGGCCAAGACGAAGGGTCGCAATCGATACGAGGTCTCCACACTTCACCCGCTGTGAATCACGGCTCGACAACGCGCACAAGCCTTCGCCACCGGTGCTCAGTCTGGCTACGAATGCGCCAGACCTCGCGTGGTTCGTGCGTACGACGAACGCGGGACGACTCCTAGTCGACGAGGTCGACGAGCGTCGCGCGGACTCCGCGATCCTTCAGGGTGGCTCGCGCCTGGAGGTACGAGCGTCGGAACACCTCGTCGTCAGCAAGGTCGCTGAAAAGCGCTCCGATCTCGATGAATGCCGTCGGGTTCTGCTCCTCGGCGAGCGCCGCCGCGATCATGGTCTCCGCGAGCACATCCTCGGGCACCTGCGAGTCGGGCAGCTCGCCACGCCCGATCAGCTCCCAGTAGGCGGCCCAGGCCGCCACCATCGCAGCGCCCAGTGGCACGGTCCGGCCCGCGGCGAGATTCTCGCGGATTGCGGGCAGAGTGAAGGTCGCCATGCGGTTGGAGCCGTCCGTCGCCAGGCGCACAAGGGTGTCGCTCATGCGCGGATTGCTGAATCGCTCGATGAGCGTCCTCATGTAGTCGTCCAGGTCGATCCCGGGCAGATCACCCAGCGTGGGTGCGGCCTCGCGGGTCATGTACGCCATCAGGTAGTCGCTGATCGACGTGTCCGCCATCGCCTCGTCGACGAGCACGTACCCCAGCGGTGCCCCGAAGTAGGCGATCGCCTGATGCGAGGCATTGAGCAGCCGGAGCTTCATGAGCTCGTATGGCTTGACGTCCTCGACGAACTGAACATCGACCTGCTCCAGGGCGGGCCGTCCCGTCGGGAACTCGTCCTCGACGATCCACTGGGTGAAGGGCTCGCCCGGGACTGGCCAGGCGTCCTCGATCCCGAACTCCCGGAGAACGGCGTCACGATCGTCATCGGTCGTCGCCGGAGTGATGCGGTCGACCATGCAGTTCGGGAATCTGACTTCTCTGTCGATCCACTCCGCCAGGTCCTCATCGATGAGGCGGGCGAGGCTCACGATCGTCTGCTGCGCGATGTGCCCATTGCCCTGCAGGTTGTCGCACGACAGAACGGTGAACGGTGCCAGACCCGCCGCACGCCTCCGGCGGAGGCCTTCCACGATGTACATGAAGGCGGTCTCCGGGTGTGCGGGGTCCGCCAGGTCGTGCCGCACGGATGCGTGCTCGGGGTCGAACTTCCCCGTGGCTGGGTTCTTCAGGTAGCCGCCCTCCGTCACCGTCAGGCTCACGATCCGCACCGCGGGGTCCGTCAACCGCGCCCACACCGCCTCCGGGTCGTCGGGCGCGAAGAGGTAGTCGAGCACGGAACCCACGACACGAGGCTCGAGGGAGCCATCAGGATGCCGAAGGACGAGGGTGAACAGGCAGTCCTGGTCCCGCATCACGTCCCTCATGTGTGCGTCCTGGGGCAGGATGCCGACCCCGCAGATGCCCCAGTCCAGGCCAACCCCTGACTCCATCAGGCGGTCCACGTACATGGCCTGGTGGGAGCGATGGAAGTTCCCGAAACCGAAGTGCACGATGCCGACCGTCGCGGCATCACGGTCATAGGAGGGTGTCGGCACGCCGATCACGTGACCGACCGTCGCGCTGGCAAGCTTCGTCATGGGAACCTCGGTGCCGGTGGTGCAGTCAGGTGGACCTAGCCAATCGACACACGGGTGCCGCGTCCATGCCCCGAACGCAATTGGAAAGATTGCATCAACAATCGACGAGTTGCAATCGTTCCGCAAACGCAATCGATCATGCCCGGCTCGGCTCGACGACGTACTTGATGTCCCCCTCGCCTGGGGGGTGCGACAGCGCACCGGGTACCTCATCCAGCGTGAGCACCCGCGAGATGAGCGGGTCGAGCTGGAGGAGCCTCGAGCCGACCATCTGAGCGGCGCGTTCCTGCGTCAGGGGATTCAGGAAGGACCCCTGCACCCGAAGCTCGTCCACGACGAGGCCGAAGGGACTGACGGGCACGGTCGCGCCCTCGGGTGGAACGCCCAGGAGGATGACCGAGCCGCCGCGGCGGGCGAGGCCCAGCGACTGGGTGAAGGTTTCGAGCACGCCGGCGCACTCGAAGACCACGTCGAAAGAGCGGCCGGCGGCAGCATCCGCCTCGCTGGGTGGAAGGGAGTCGGTCGCCCCCAGGGCCTCGGCCAACGTACGCCGCGCGGCCTGACGCGTGACCAGGGTTACGCGGGATGCTCCGGACAGCGCGGCGAGCTGCACGACGAGCTGGCCGATGACTCCTCCCCCGACGACCGCGACCCGCTCGCCTCCCATCAGCTGCGCCAGGTCCATTCCGCGAAGGCAGCACGCCAACGGCTCGACGAACGCCAGGTGAAGGGGATCCACGTCGCTCATGCGATGGAGCTGGCCCTCGGGAACGGC
>JAHECS010000059.1:0-2056 GCA_024641635.1 Actinomycetes bacterium
CGACTATCGCGGCGATTGGCGCATCCGGAGGCCGGCTCGCGTCGCCGTGGCACACTCGTTTACCGTCTCGATCGGCCTGGTCTACGGGGCGAGGATCGGGGCTGCCGGCCGGGCGACGTCCATGGCGATCAGCCCGCTCACGAACGCGGCGATCAGCAGGACGACTCCCGGAAGCCCGACCACCTCAGCGGCCGCCGCGATCAACAGGATCGTGGCTGCGACCACCGAGTAGCGCATCGCGACGGGCCGGGCGACGACCATGCGGTTCTGCAGCGCACCGAGCACCACGAGGTAGACCGCCACCGGAATCGCGATCGACAGGGCAGCCGCGCGCGCCCCGATCTCGGACTGCCCCTCGATCACGTCTGCAACCACCTGAATCCCGACCCCAACGGCTGCCGCGGACGCGAACACCGCATAGTGGCCGTACCCCCACAGCAGTGCGCGGTGGGGCGCATCACGCAGCCAGTCGGCCGCTGAACGCGAGAAGTAGCACCACCACAGCCCGAAGATGAGGACGAGGCCACCCACGGCGATCTGCACGAGGGCCCACGAGAGCCCGGTGGACGTCACGGACGCCTGGACGGCGACTGTTGACGCAAGGATCGTCTCACCGAGCACGATGATGGTGAAGAGTCCGTACCGCTCGGCGATGTGCCCGGGGTGCCACGCCGGCTCCGGTCCTGCCCGCTCTGCGTTGATCGGCAGGAGCATCTCCAGCGATGCCAGGACCACGAAGATGATTGGCGCCAGGGACCGTGGCATCCATAGCCAGGTGACCCAGCCCACCTGGAGAACGGCGATCCCGAGGGCGTATCGCAGGGCCACGGGCCGGAACCGGGCATCGTCGCGAGCCACCCTGAGCCACTGGGTGACCAGGGCGATCCTCATGATGACGTAGCCAATGACCATGGCGGTGAAGTCGCCCTTCTCGAAGGCGGCCGGGACCCCCGCCGCCAGGACGAGTACGCCCCCGATCTGCAGCAGTGTCAGCAGCCGGTATGGCACATCGTCGACATCGAAGCCGGACGCGAACCACGTGAAGCTCATCCAGGCCCACCAGATGGCGAAGAACACCATGAGGTAGCCCGGCAGGGACTCTCCCGCGTGACCGTCAGCGATCCCGTGATGCAACTCGGCGGCAATCTGCGCAACCGCGACGACAAAGCTCAGATCCACAAGGAGCTCGAGGGGTGTCGATGCGCGATGGAGGTCGCGACTGCCTCGCGCGCGTGCTCGACCGAACACCCCCGCCCCGGGCATGGGGACCTGCGGAAGGGACATGCTCCGATACCTTACGAGAGCAAGCGCTTCTCGTAACCTCCACCCAGAGCGCCCTTGGCTCCGATGACAGCGATCACCTTCTGGTCCGGCATGGTCATGCTCCTTGTGGTTGATGGCCGTTCCCTGCCTCCCGCCCGGGGGTCGGGTTCGGGGGCGGGAGGCAGGGCATCAGCTGGCCTTGTTGAACATGTACC
The DNA here is from genome assembly GCA_024641635.1 of Actinomycetes bacterium. Taxonomy (GTDB): domain Bacteria; phylum Actinomycetota; class Actinomycetes; order S36-B12; family S36-B12; genus UBA10649. The sequence goes on from JAHECS010000059.1 coordinate 1,479, forward strand.
TGGCGATCTTCCATTCCCCGGCCTCGTGGGCGAACACGAAGATCTCGCGGTTTGCCTCGGCTGAGGTTGATCCTGTCGCGAGGACCGTCTGGGTACCGTTGCTTCGAGTGAGGGCGTAGGCCGAGGCGTCGCTGGTCACGACCAGTTCGTCTACGGTGAATTCGACGTCGAGGCGGATTGCGACGAAGACTGCCTCGTACGCCGAGGTCAGCTGGTCGCCTGTCGCGGTGGGCAGGGTGGTGGGCATGAACACCCCGTCGGCCGTGTAGCAGGAGGCGGCGAGAGTGGCGTCGCTGGTGTTCAGTGCCTTCTGGTACGTGGCAAGCAGGGTGCTGATCTGCTGGGTGCTGTCGGCCATGGGAGGTCTCCTTGGAGTTGTCGGGTCGGTTCGTCGTAGAGGTCAACAACCCCCACCTAGATATATTCCAAGGAATCTAAATTGTGTATGGTGGTGGCATGCCGGTCGACGTCGAGGAGCTGTTCAGCGAGCTGGTTCGCCTGGAGACCCAGCTGTGGTCAGCTGCGGACGCGCGCCTGAGATCCGCCCATGACCTTCCGCTCTCCTGGTTCGAGCCGCT
>JAHECS010000059.1:2156-4200 GCA_024641635.1 Actinomycetes bacterium
GCGGTGTGTTCGGGACTGGATGCGGCGTTCGCCGGCTGGCGTGCTGGCTCGCCGGCCGAGTGGAGGCGCGTAGATGCTGGGCGAAGCGGTTCAGGACCTTCGCGGTCGCACGCGGGGTGAGTTGCTTCAGCCCGCTGACGTCGGGTATGAGGAGGCTCGCGAGGCGTACAACGCGATGGCGACCGGGCGCCCAGCCATGATCTTCCGGCCGGCGAACGTGCCCGACGTCGTAGCCGCGGTGAGATGGGCGCAGGAGTCGGGTCTGGCGATCGGCGTCCGTGGCGGTGGCCACAGCGTCGCCGGCCATTCCTCGCCGGACGGGGCGCTCCTCATCGACCTGTCGCGGTGGCGCGGAGCAACCGTCGACCCGGCTACCAGAACGGCAGACGCCCTCGCTGGGTGCCGGTTGATGGACCTCGATGCGGCAACCTACGCCCACGGCCTGGCCGCGCCGTCCGGGACGTTCATCGACACCGGGATCGGCGGCCTCACACTGAGCGGTGGGATCAGCTGGCTTGTCTCGTCCGAGGGCTTCGCGTGCGACGCGCTGATCGGCGCCCAGCTCGTGACGGCGGACGGTGATGTCCTCGAGGTCGACGAAACGCGCGAGCCTGAGCTGCTCTGGGGCCTTCGAGGCGGTGGCGGCAACTTCGGAATCGTGACTCACCTGCGGTACGCCCTGACGGAGGTCCCCGCGATGTTCGGTGGCCGCATGCGTTTCCGCGGTGGCGCCCTGCGTGACGCCATCCTCCGGACGTTCGAGGTCGAGGCTGCGGCGCCTGATGAGCTCGTCCTGGCGATCGTCGCGTGGCGCGACGAGGACGGCTCCCCGGCCATCTCGGTGAATGTCGGTTGGCGCGGCCACCCTGAGGGGGGCATGGCTGCCGTGGGCGCGCTCGCGAGGCATCCGGCCTGCTACGAGGCCGATCTCAAGCCAATGAACTGGCTCCAGCAGCAGACCCTGTACGAGCCGATCCCATTCGGGCTCCGGCAGTACTGGAAGGGCCATCTCATCGGGCGGCTCGACGAATCGCTGGCCGACGCCTTGATCTCGTCCGCCTCGGAGGCGACGAATGAGTCGTTCGCACTCGTCGAGCTCATCCATGGCAAGGCACATCGCATTCCCGAGGCGCACGCCGCCTTCGGAGGCCGCAGCGCCGTCGCGAATGTGACCGCCCTCGCGATCTGGGAGGACCCGGCTGACGACGAGGCCGAGATAGCCTGGGCCCGCCGCTTCGCCGACCGGGTGTCACCGCTCTCCGTCCGAGGCGGCGGATACCTCAACTATGCCGAGCTCGACCAGACGGCGGCCCGCGTAGCGGCCGCCTATCCACCGGACTCGTGGATGCGACTTCAGCAACTCAAGCGGCGCCTCGATCCCATGAACCTTTTCCGGTTCAATCCGAACATCCCCCCCGAGGCTGACTCGTAGGAGCCCGGTGAGGTTTCCTTCCGCACCCCGATATTTTTGTAGTACGATATTCAAGTGCGTGAATGTGGCATCAACGCCAGTGCCAGACGGCACGGAATCGAGGATGCCGACATCAGGCACGCGATCACTCACGCCACATTCAGCGACGACATCGACCCCGAGCCGCCGGTTCGCCGACTCCACTTGGGTCCGGACCGGTCGGGCAACATGCTCGAGATCGTTACCTTGCACTTCGATGACGGCGGTGTGCTCGCGATCCACGCGATGAAGATGACCAAGCAGTACCGGCGACTCCTGAAAGGACACCGACATGGCTAAGAAGAAGGTGCTTGGCGTCTCAGGCGGTCAGCCGGTCACCCAGGCCGACATCGAGCGCATGGCTGACGAGGCTGAACGTGGCTACGGCGACGCCCAGCTGCGCCATGTCGGTCGGGGGCGGCCCACTCTGGGTGACGGTCCCGCCAAGGCAGTCCAGGCCAGGCTGGACCCGGAGCTGCATGCGGCACTCGAGCGACGCGCCAAGGCCGATCACAAGACATCGAGCGAGATCGTTCGCGAAGCACTTCACGAGTATCTCTCCGCGTGAGCTTGCCTCGCGCGGCCTCTGGCGTT
>JAHECS010000060.1 GCA_024641635.1 Actinomycetes bacterium
GATGATGGTGGCCCCGGCAGGATTCGAACCTGCGACACAAGGTTTAGGAAACCTCTGCTCTATCCCCTGAGCTACGGAGCCGGGATATGGGTCTTGCCTATGGTCAAGGGTCAGTCTAAGGACCGGTTCGGCGGCCGGCTGAGTGCCTCCCGCAGAGGCGACGCTGCCGCGCAGGTCGGCGACCATTGCGGTCCGCTGCCAAGGGGGTCACACTCCTCGGGAGGCCGCACGTCGGCCGAAGCTGCCCTCGGGAAGGGGGAAGCATGTCATCGATGTTCCATGACGGATCCAGACAGCTTCAGGACCGTTTCGACACCAGACGCCTGGCGGATCGGATCGAGGACCTGCTCGTCCACGACCGGCTGCATCCGGACGAGGCCGCGTTCATCCACGGGCGTGACATGTTCATGCTGGCAACGGCGGACGAGCACGGGCGCCCGAACTGCTCGTACAAGGGGGGCGATCCCGGCTTCGTGCGGGTCGTCGACGAGCGGACGCTGGCGTTCCCCAGCTACAACGGGAACGGCATGTACCTGTCCGCGGGGAACCTCCTGCGGAACCCCCACGTGGGGATGCTGTTCATCGACTTCGAGCACGGAAGCCGCATGCGAGTGAACGGCGTCGCGCGGATCGAGGAGGACGACGACCTGCTCGCCTCCTATCCGGAGGCGCAGTTCGTCGTCCGCGTGGCGGTCCGCGAGGTGTTCCCGAACTGCCCGAGGTACATCCATCGCTACAGGAAGGTGGAGGCCTCTCCGTTCGTCCCGAGGTCGGACTGCGTCACCCCGGTCCCGTCGTGGAAGCGCTCGGACTGGGCCAACGATGCTCTCGCAGCGGACGACCCTGCCTACGATCCGGACGCGCCTGTCATCTGAACGGCATGGGCGTTCAGCTAGATGTCGACGTCGAGCTGGACGGACACGACGTCGCCGACGTGCAGGTCCTCCGCGGACCGCACGGCGTCCTTCAGGGGCACGAGGTAGCGGCCTTCCTTGGGGAACAGGGACGTCCTCCAGGCGGTGTCGCCGATCCGGACGGCGACCGGGATCATTCCCCAGCCATAGGTCACCAGCGAAGACGCGGCGTCAAGCTCGGCCGACTCCTCCTCCGGGACGGTGACGAAGTGATACGGGGATGGCCCTCTCCACGTCCAGATCTCACCGCTGAACGACATGCGCATCCGATGACAGTAGTCACGGCCAAGGGATGGGTCGATCCACCCGTGATCCCCTGATGACCCGTGGTCAGCCCGCGGATCTTCCGGCACCGCCCGCGCGCGACGTGGACGGCGCTGTCGGACCGTCCGACTCCGCATCCTGGGCCGTGGACCAGCCGTCGGGCCATCGAGAGTGATCCGTTCGACGCTAGCCTCAACGGATGGAGCGCGAGGTCCGGTACGCCGTCAACGATGGGCTGCACATCGCCTACACCGTCGTGGGTGAAGGCCCGATCGACCTGGTCTACACGTCGGGAATCTGGTCGAACCTTGACGTGATGTGGGACGAGCCCCGATGGGCGCACGTCCTCGATCGCCTGGCGTCCTTCTCGCGGCTCATCGTCTTCGACATGCGGGGAGTGGGACTGTCCGACCGCGGGCCGGAGCCGCCGTTCCTCGAGTCGCAGATGGACGACATGTCGGCGGTCATGTCCGCGGCGGGCAGCGAGAGCGCGGTGATCTTCGGGGGTGCGCGTGGCGGCGCGATGTCGATGCTCTTCGCGGCGACGTACCCGGAGCGTGTGCGAGCTCTCGTGCTGTATGCGGCGACCGCCAAGACGGTCCGCACCGCTGACTTCCCGCACGGTAAGACGGCGCAGGACCAGCAGGCGTTCTTCGACCGATTCGTCACGGAGATGGGCACGGGGCAGAACCTCGACCTGCAGGGTCCCAGCGGCATGGATGATGCCCGCTTCGTCCGTTGGTGGGCCCGGTTCGAGCGTCTCGTCGCGACGCCTGGGGCCTACCGCGAGCTCGCGGTGATCCTGAGCGAGCTCGACGTCCGCTCGGTGCTGCCGTCCATCCAGGCACCCACGTTGGTGGTGCAGCGCATCGGCGACCGGATCACGCCGGTGGAGCAGGCGCGCTACCTGGCCGGGGCGATCCCCGGCGCACGCCTCGTCGAGCTGCCGGGCGACGATCACATCCCCTTCCTGGGGGACGGTGACGCGATCGTCGACGAGGTCGAGGAGTTCGTGACCGGCTCGCGCCCCGCGCCGGACGTGGACAGGGTGCTCGCGACGGTGCTGTTCACCGACATCGTGGGATCCACCGAGCGGCAGGCGGCGATGGGCGACCGGGCGTGGAAGGACATCGTCCTCGCGCACCACGCGCTCGTGCGCGATGCGCTGGCCAGATGGCGTGGCGTCGAGAACGACACGGCGGGCGACGGCTTCTACGCAACATTCGATGGGCCCGCGCGCGCCGTGCGCTGCGCCCTCGACGTCGCCGATCGGGTTCGCGAGCTGGGCATCGAGATCAGGGCGGGAGTTCACACCGGTGAGTGCGAGATCGTGGACGGGAAGTACGGGGGCATCGCCGTCGCGACGGGCGCCCGCATCTCCGGCCTCGCGGGGCCATCCCAGATCCTCGTCTCCCAGACGGTGAGGGATCTCGTGACCGGCTCGGGCCTCGCCTTTGACGATTTCGGGGAGCACGAGCTCAAGGGTCTTCCGCACGCCTGGCACCTGTTCGCCGCAACGAGCCCCGACGCGCGCTGACGATCACGTGCAGGCGTGGGTGCGCCGATCGACGCCGGTCTTGTCGCTGACGTGTTGTCGAAACGCACCCAGTCCCGTCGGCTGAGATCGGTGTGGCGAGGAGCAGGCGTGGCTAGGGTGCTGGGATGAACCTCGCTGTCGAGGGAACCTGCCGCGCGTGCGGTGTCGACCTGCCGTCAGGAGCCCGTTTCTGCGCCTCGTGCGGGACGTCGACCTCGCCCCCCGAGTGCGCGTCGTGCGGCGAGGCGTTGACGGCGCAGGCGAGGTTCTGTGCGTCGTGCGGCACGCCTGTCGGCGGCGACGCGGCAGCGGCGGTCACGTCGGCGGCGCCCCCGGTTGCCGAGCGCCGCGTGGTCTCAGTGCTCTTCGGGGACCTGGTCGGATTCACCCCCTTGTCCGAGAGCCTCGACTCCGAGGACGTTCGCGAACTGCTCTCGCGGTACTTCGCGGAGTGCCGCACGATCATCGGCCGCTACGGCGGCACCGTGGAGAAGTTCATCGGCGACGCCGTGATGGCGGTCTGGGGCGTGCCCGTCGCGCACGAGGACGACGCCGAGCGGGCCGTCCGTGCGGGGCTCGAGCTCGTGCAGGCGATCGCCGGGATGGGCGAGGACGTCGGAGCCCCGGGGGTGGCGGTGCGGGTCGGTGTCGTCACCGGCGAGGTCGCGGTCACCGTTGGGGCCACCGCTGAAGGCATGGTCGCCGGTGACGCCGTCAACACGGCGGCGCGCGTGCAGTCGACGGCGACTCCGGGAGAGGTGTGGGTCGACGACACGACGCGGTCACTGACCGCGGCGTCGATCACGTTCGAGGACTGCGGCGAGCACGCACTCAAGGGGAAGGCCGAGCCGCAGCGGCTGTTCGCCGCTCGTGCCGTCGTGGCCGACGTCGGCGGCGTGGGGCGGGTCGATGGCCTCGAGGCTCCGCTGACGGGCCGCGAACGGGAGATGCGGCTGCTCAAGGAGCTCTTCCACTCCGCGGAGGAGACCCACCGCCCGCGCTTGGTCGTCATCGACGGAGATCCGGGGACGGGCAAGTCCAGGCTCGCGCGCGAGTTCGAGAAGTACGTCGATGGCCTGTCCACGACCGTGCGATGGCACCGGGGCCGGTGTCTCTCCTACGGGGACGGGGTCGCCTTCTGGGCGCTTGCGGAGGTGGTGCGCAGCCGGCTCGGGCTCGTCGAGTCCGACTCGGACGACGACCAGGACTCGCTCATCGAGTCGGGACTTGCCGAGTACGTGCCGGACGTGGAGGAGCGCGAGTGGCTGCGGCCGCGGATCGCTGCCCTGGTCGGTTCGGCGAGCAGCGCCACGTTCGCGAGGGAAGATCTCTTCGCTGCGTGGTCGGCCTTCCTCGAGCGGGTCGGCGGAGACGGCGAGCACGCGGTCGTGGTCGTCGTCGACGATGCCCAGCACGCGGACGACGGGCTGCTGGACTTCCTCGACTACCTGCTC
>JAHECS010000061.1 GCA_024641635.1 Actinomycetes bacterium
AGTTCGGCAATACGCCAGTCAAGATCGACGTCGGCATCGATTACTACCTCGATCAGAATGACCAATTCGGACAGGACTGGGCACTGAATGTCAGCTTCGCCCCAGTGGTCAGCAACTTCATTTATGAAGCCTTCAAGAGATAGGCCGAAGAAGCGATACACCGCAACCGGTGTGTCAGACGGATGCAATACCCATCGCAGGACAATTAACTTTGAAGAAGTCGACTTAGAGTAAAGGGCAGAAAATGAACCCAGATGGCTGTATCCATCGTTGGATGCCAGTGGCGCCAAGCAGGCGCTTCCGGCGGAGTAAGTAGCCGTCTTGATAGAAAATCTTCGCGCGGCCCATTGGGCCGCGCACCCGACCGACACCTCTCAATCAATCGTGGAAAGGAAGATAATGAAAACATCGGCTTTAGCAATTGCAGCGAGCCTTTCCGTCGCTCTCGTGACGGGAACCGGTGCGCTGGCGCAGGACTACGACCTCGTCATCAGCAACGGCCGTGTCATGGACCCGGAGACCGGTTTCGACCAAGTGGCCAATGTTGGCATCAACAACGGCTTCGTCACCGAGATCTCGACCGACGATCTGAACGGTGCGCGAGAGATCGATGCGACGGGCCACGTGGTGGCCCCAGGATTCATCGATTTCCACAGCCACGGGCAAGAGCCGTATGCCTTCCGGCTATACGCGCGCGACGGAGTCACCACGCCCATGGATCTGGAGTTGGGCGCGGGGTCGGTCGATGCCTTTTATGACTATTGGGAAGCCGAGGATGCCCTTCTCAACTATGGCACCTCTGTCAGCCACGCCTTTGTTCGCATCAAGGTGCTGGACGGCGTGGAACCGGGATACAACCCGATCTACACCGGGGCCATGGGCGCGGCGATGCGGGATGGCGCGCTCTTCAAGACCAAGCTGTACGACCCGCTGGACGAGCCGGTCATCATGGACGCCGTCGAGGAAGGTCTCAAACAGGGGGCACTCGGCATTTCCTACCCGCTTGGCTATTACACGGTTGCCGGCAGCCCTGAAGTCATGGCGGTCGCCGGACTTGCCAAGAAGTACCACAGTTTTATCACCACCCATGCCCGCTATATCGGCAATGTGCCACCCAGCGGGTATCTCGGTATCGAAGAGATGCTGACCGTCGCGCGGACGCAGGACGTACCGATGCTGGTGCACCATATTCCGAGCCAATGTCTGCGGCTTACCGGCAAGTGTCTCGACCTGATCGAAGCGGCGCAGGCGCAGGGACAGAAAGTTATTGGTGAATTCTATCCTTATCTCTACGGCGGGAGCTACGCCGATGCGGACTATCTCAAGGGCGACTGGAAGAGCGTTTTCGGGATTGAAGCCAAGGATATTACACTGTCCGAAACCGGCGAGCCGCTAGCGTCGGATCAGGATCTTCGCGATTTGCAGGCGAACGCACCGGGCACAGGCCTTCTTGTTTACTCGATCAGGCAGGAAGAGGTGCTGGAAGCCTTCTCCCGCCCCACGACAATCGTCGGCTCGGACGCGATGCCCTACCAGTTCGAAGATGGGTTTACCGGCGACTGGGACAAGCCGTTCGGTGCCGGAAATGGCCATGAACGTGGCGCGGGCACCCATGCCAAGATATTGCGCATGGTCCGGGAAAACGACTCGCTGTCCCTGATGGATGCGATCAGCAAAATGACCTACGGCCCGGCCAAATTCATCGAGGATCATGCGCCGCAAATGAAGATTCGCGGACGGCTTCAGGAAGGGTCCGTTGCCGACATCACGATCTTCGATCCCGAAACGGTGACGAACAACTCTTCGTCGAAGGCCGGGGAAAACTCCCTGCCCTCGACCGGCATTCCCTATGTCATCGTCAATGGCCAGGTCGTGGTGGACGACTCGGTCGTGCAACGCATCGACGCAGGCGTCGCTATCCGCAACCCGATCGTCGAGTAACAACAGGTATCTGAAACCGGGGCAAGACCGTTCCGAACGGTCGTGCCGAACAACAAGCACAAGAGCATGCTAAAACACGCAACCAAAATGGCGACACGCCGATCGGGGTGATCGAGCCCGAGGCCTATGCCCCCGTCGAACGGCGACTGGCAGCATGTCGACCTGAAGGCGCTGTTTGCGTGATCCGTATGTCGGAGTACGACGATACCAAGACGCTGTCCGCTTTCGAGCGGGCAGTATCACTGAAAGGCGAAACCTGAAAGAACTGGGAGAAAACTAATGTGTTCAAGAACGATGTGGTCCGTAGCAGGCCAACCCGTATTGATCGGCCGGAACATGGACTGGACCGGGAAGATGGGAACCAAGCTCCACGTGATGCCCAGGGGCATCGCCCGCGAGGGCCTGGTCGATGAAAACCCGCTCAAGTGGACCTCCAAATACGGAAGCGTCGTGGCGACCGTCTGGGACGCCTCGACCACCGATGGTATTAATGAGGCGGGCCTGAACGCCAACGTGCTCTATCTGGCCGAAACCAAGTATGGCGAACGGGATCCGTCGCGCCCGGGAATGGCCGCCGGCCTCTGGACCCAGTACTTCCTCGACAGCTGCGCGACCGTGGCCGAGGCGGTGAAAGCCGCCGAGACATTCCAGGTGCAGCCCTTTGAGCTCATCCACCAAGGCAAGCCTGCCGATGCGCCGGTTCACCTTTCGCTGGCCGATGCGACCGGCGATTCGGCCGTCATGGAGATCCTCGACGGCAAAGTCGTCATTCACCACGGACCGGAGTTCACCGTCATGACGAACTCCCCCGTGTATGATGAGCAGCTCGTTCTCCTGAAGCAGTATGAAGGTCTCGGCGGCAAGAAGCCCATCCCCGGAACCATGGATGCGGAGGACCGCTTTGCCCGGGGCGCTTTCTATCTGACGAAGCTCCCTGAGCAGCCGGAATCGTATCAGGAAGCCGTCGCCGGTGTGATGAGCGTGATGCGGAACATGGCGACGCCGCTGGGCGCCGTGGATCCCGTCAAGCCGAACGTCTCGCCGACTCAGTGGCGCACCTATTCTGACCTCACGAAAAAGCGGTATTTCTTTGAATTCGCCCGGATGCCCAACGTGGTGTGGGTCGACCTGGACAAGCTCGACCTCAGCGAGGGTGCCTCCCAGCAGGTGTTCGATCTCGCCAAGGATATGGAAGCATCCGGTGAAGTCTCAGGGAGATTCCAGCCGTGCGATCCATTCATCTTCCAGAAGGCCGGCACCGCAATCACCTGGAAACCCGAGTGAAAAGCCGACTGAAGACAGAACAAACTCTTATCTGAATCATAAACGGGAGAACCAACTATGTGCACCAGAGTACTCTATGGAACCGGCTACGGCACCTACATGGTCGGCCGCAACGCCGACTGGAATGACAAGGAAGTCGAAGGGATTCTCTGGCTCTTTCCCAGGGGCATGAAACGGGAAAAAACCGCCGGCGACAATCCGGTTAGCTGGACATCCAAATACGGCTCCATCTCGCTTTGCATGTATGGCAACGTGGCGGCTGACGGGATGAACGAGGAGGGGCTGGTCTGCAATATGAACTTCCTCGCCGAATCCGATTTCGGTGACGCAGATCAGGGCGGGCGTCCGACCCTCTCCATCGGCGCCTGGCTGCAGTATGTGCTCGATAACTTCAAGACGGTTGCCGAGGCGGTCGAGGCGTTCGAGTCCGATCCCTTTGCAATCGTCGGTGGTCACTTCGGGAACGGACGGCCGATCTCTGTCCATTGGAGCGTCTCGGACGCAAGCGGGGACTCCGCTATATTCGAGTACATCGACGGCAAGTTGCAGATCCATCATGGTCCCGAATTCACGGTCATGACCAATTCGCCGATCTATGATGAGCAAATCGCGATCAATGCGTATTGGGACCTGATTGGCGGAGAGCGCATGCTACCGGGTACGATCTCCCCCGCGGACCGCTACGTCCGGGCCAGCTACACGCTCAAGTCCATGCCCAAATGGGACAACCGAAGAGAGGCGCTCGCCGCGATCTTTGCCCAGATGCGGGTCATTAGCGTGGCTTGTGCAGATATGGGCGGTGATCCCGACAAGCCCAATCTCGCCATGACCATGTATCGGATGATTTCAGACAGTGACACGAAGAAATACTACTTCGACAACATCTGGGATCCTTCCGTATTCTGGGC
>JAHECS010000062.1 GCA_024641635.1 Actinomycetes bacterium
GGCGACGACACCCGGCACACGGCTGAGGTGAAGTGGCGGTCCTGGGCTTCCGACGTCCCGGGTGCGTTGGTGTTCACGGCCACCGCCACGCCCAACGGCGAGACGTGCACGGTCACCGTGCCCTGACCCGTGCCGCGTCGCAGCGCCCGTCCCCGTGTGGGGCGGGCGCTTTCACGTGCGGCGAGGCCCATCGAAGGCTTGCGAGGTGTTACACACAACGTGCTACTTTGTGTTCATGATAGAGGCCGTGGGGTCGGTGCACCGTTCGTTCCGCCTGTCCGCCGCCACCAGCGCGCTGCTGGACGAGTTGGCGGAGGTCAGCGATGAGAGTCGCAATTCCGTCGTGGAACGACTGCTCGGGGAGGCCGCCCGCACCGAGAGGCACCCGTTGGTGCGTTTCCGCGCCGGTGCCGCCGGACGGCGGGAGCCGGCGATCGTCGGCACCCGTCACCTCGTGCGACAGGTCGTGACTCAACTCCGAGCCGCCGACGGCAACGTCGACGAGGTGGCCGAATACCTGGGCTTGCCCGCCCGGACCGTACGCGCTGCCCTGAGTTACTACGTCGACTTCAGCGACGAGGTTGACGACGCCATCGCGAGAGCGAACGCCTTCGAGGCCGACCATCGTGCGCGATGGGAACGCGAGCAGGCCGCCCTCGCGTGAGGCTGGCATTGGATCATCACTTCGCCACGGTCATCGCGGCTGGGCTGCGCGACCGAGGCCACGACGTGGTCGCAGCGATCGAGAGAGGCTGGCACGCAGAGGACGACGAGTCGTTGCTGATGCTGTGCGCCGCGGAGAGCCGAGCGCTGATGACCAACAACGTCGTGGACTTCGACGCGCTTGCTCGACGGTGGCAGTCCGAGGGGCGGACGCACGCAGGTCTGGTGTTCACCTCCGACGCCTCCCTGCCTCGGATCATGGGCACGGTCGGGGTGTTCATCGATGCCCTGGACGACCTCCTCGCCGACCATCCGGCGGACATGGCACTGGCCGACCGCGTTGTCTGGCTGAGGTCCGATGGCTGACGTACGGTGACGATGCCATGAACACGATGATCGGGCTCCGCGCGGCTGTGACGCTCGTCTGCGCGCTCGGGGTGCTCGCGGTCGGCACGGCGCCTGCGTCCGCGAGCACGGGCGCCGTCACCTCCTCCCGGAAGGTGCCGGTGCCCGTCGCCGCGGTGGCCGGCCCGGAGTCGCCGCGACTGGACCAGGAGACGACGCGGACGGCGATCGTCACCGGTGCCTCCCGTGACCGGGTCGTGTCCGTGACGTGGGGCGATGGCGCGGCGTCGCAGGGCCGCTCCTCCTGCTCGGCCGCGCGGGCGACGAAACGCCCCGCGTCGTGCCGCGTCTCCCTCGCGCACGAGTACCGGGCGGGTGGGACGTTCCCCATCGTCGTGCGCTCCGGTGCCCGCGTCATCGCCCGCACCGTCGTCGTCGTGCGCGAGGCTCCGCGCCCGTGGACGCCGCCCGCGGGCTGGGCACAGCCGGCGGGGTGGGCGTTCTTCAGCGGGGGAGCGACGTACGTGCCCTGCTCGACCGTGCAGTGGTACTACGACCGGCCCCGTGAACCGGCGGGCGCTGCCGGCATGCGGGCGGAGATCGCCGGTGCGCTCCCGCGACTGGCAGCCGAGACGGGGCTGGCGTTCACCGAAACGGCCGACCCATCCGCTGCGAATCTGATCTACGACTGGGACGACCTGCGCGGGCAGTACGGGGACGCCGCTGGGGTGGGTGGGCGCTCCGGCGACACAGGCCTGGTCACCTTCTCGACCGCGCACTGGTGGCCCACGGACCAGTGGCCCGGCTATGGGGTCGTGACGCAGCCGGACGGATCGCGGGCCGTAGGGCGCGGCTGGCTGGTCGTGCACGAGACCATGCACGCCCTGGGCCTCGCGCACGTCAACGATCCGACGCAGGTGATGAACCCCGCGGCCGGGCTCTACACCGACTTCGGAGCCGGGGACCGTGACGGCCTGCGGACGATGTACCTGAACAACCCGTGCCCAGCCTGAGGGCTGGCATGATCGGCGCATGGCCAAGAAGACGCTCATCATCGACGACCTCACCGGCGACACTGGCGCCCGCACGCGCAGGTTCGCCTTCGATGGCGTCGAGTACGAGATCGACCTGACGGACGCATCGTTCGGCGAGCTCCGGGCCTATCTCAAGCCCTATGTGCGTGCGGCCAGGGCTGTGTCGGGAAGGCCCGCCTCGACCGGGAGGAAGTCGCCCGCTCGTGCTCGCGGAACGGCCAAGCCGACGACGGACGCGGCCGTCATCCGCGCCTGGGCGAGGTCCGTGGGAATGGCCGTGACCGAGCGTGGCCGCGTGGCACCGGACGTCCGTGCGGCGTGGGAGGCCGCGGGAGCACCTCGGTGACGCTGCGGTTGATGCCATGGCGGTTGACCGGTCCGTGACACGGACAAGACCGTTTCCGGCGTGCCGCGGGGCTGCAATCAGGGGGTAGGGGAGGTACGGTCGTGCTATTCCGCCCCTCAGGGGGTCGGTTCCGGCATGTGGACTGCGCGATGGGGCGCGAAAGGGGCACGCGGTGGCACGCATCGGCGAGAGTGGTGATCTGCTCAAGTGCTCCTTCTGCGGCAAGTCGCAGAAGCAGGTCAAGAAGCTCATCGCCGGCCCCGGCGTCTACATCTGCGACGAGTGCATCGACCTGTGCAACGAGATCATCGAGGAGGAGCTCAACGAGGCCACCGAGGCGTCGTGGGGCGACCTGCCCAAGCCGCGTGAGATCTTCGAGTTCCTCGACCAGTACGTCATCGGCCAGGACACAGCCAAGAAGTCGCTGTCCGTCGCCGTCTACAACCACTACAAGCGCGTGCAGGCCGAGACCACCGGCTCCGAGCGCTCCAAGGACGAGCGCGTCGAGCTCGCCAAGTCGAACATCCTGCTCCTCGGCCCGACCGGCTCGGGCAAGACGCTGCTGGCGCAGACGCTCGCGCGCATGCTCAACGTGCCGTTCGCCATCGCCGACGCCACCGCGCTGACCGAGGCGGGCTACGTCGGCGAGGACGTCGAGAACATCCTCCTCAAGCTCATCCAGGCTGCGGACTACGACGTCAAGCGCGCCGAGACGGGGATCATCTACATCGACGAGATCGACAAGGTCGCGCGCAAGAGCGAGAACCCGTCGATCACCCGAGACGTGTCCGGCGAGGGTGTGCAGCAGGCGCTGCTGAAGATCCTCGAGGGCACGACCGCATCGGTTCCTCCGCAGGGCGGGCGCAAGCATCCGCACCAGGAGTTCATCCAGATCGACACGACGAACGTGCTGTTCATCGTCGGCGGCGCCTTCGCCGGGCTCGACACGATCGTCGAGCAGCGGCTCGGGCAGAAGCGGCTCGGCTTCACCTTCGACATGGTCGACGGCGAGCGCGTCAGCGACGAGCGCGACCCCGATGACATCTTCAGCCACGTCATGCCCGAGGACCTGCTGAAGTTCGGCATGATCCCGGAGTTCATCGGCCGCCTGCCGGTGTTCACGTCGGTGTCGAAGCTCGACCGCGCAGCGCTCGTCGCCGTGCTCACCGAGCCGAAGAACGCGCTCGTCAAGCAGTACGAGCGGCTGTTCGAGCTCGACGGCGTGGAGCTCGAGCTCGATCAGGACGCGCTCGACGAGGTTGCCGACCTGGCGCTGCTGCGCGGCACCGGCGCCCGCGGGCTGCGGGCGATCCTGGAGGAGGTGCTGCTGAACGTCATGTACGACGTGCCCAGCCGCACCGACGTGGCCAAGGTCGTCATCACCGGCGAGGTCGTCCGCGACAGCGTCAACCCGACGCTCGTGCCACGCGAGGCACCGGCCCGGGTCCGCCGCGAGCGCGGCGAGAAGTCCGCCTAGCTTCCAACCGCCCCGCTCGTT
>JAHECS010000063.1 GCA_024641635.1 Actinomycetes bacterium
TGATCCGTCGGGCGTCCTCGCGCAGCCGGGTGGTCTGCAGCCCGGTGCCGCTGGACTCCGTGTGCGTGTTGGCGTAGCGGGGGAGCACCTCGTCGCGGATGAAGTCCTCGATGAACGTCAGGGCACGACCGCTCGCGGTGTAGTCGGCGTAGGTGACGCGCCGGGCGCCGAACGGACCCCACATGACCTGGTCGTCGCCGATCACGCCCTCGCGGATGCGGGCGAGCAGGGGTGGCTCGGGGAGGCTGTCGTCGCGCGGCGGGATGGAGATGACCGACATGCCCCAACCCTAGGCCGCCGGCCCACCCCCACCCCCACTCGCCGACCTTGAGGTTGGCGCCCCGGGAGGCCCCGGAATCCGTCGCCAACCTCAAGATCGGCGGGGGTGGGAGGATGGGGGCATGTCCGTCGCTCCCGCCGAGGTCACGCGCCCCGAGGTGGTGGAGGAGACCGACCGGCCCTGGGTCACCATCGTGTGGAACGACCCGGTCAACCTGATGTCCTACGTCGTGTACGTGTTCATGGAGTACTTCCACTACGACCGTGCCACCGCGGAACGGCTCATGCTCGACGTGCACGAGAAGGGTCGGGCGCTCGTGTCGAACGGCACCCGCGAGGAGATGGAGCGCGACGTGACCGCGATGCACGGCTACGGGCTGTGGGCCACGATGCAGAAGGACGACTGATGGCCGTCGTCAGTGCGCTGTCCGCAGGTGAACGCGGCGCCGACCTCGCGCTCGAAGAGGTCGAGGTCGCGCTGCTGCTGTCGCTGGCGGGGCAGATGATCGACTTCGTCGGCCCGGAGGAGGGTGCCGACGACGACCCGCTGGCCGCGATGGTGGGGATCGACCCGCTGGCGCAGACCCCCGAGGATCCCGCTCTTCGTCGGCTGCTGCCCGACGCGTTCGTGGACGATCCCGAGGCGGCCGACGAGTTCCGGCGCTTCACGGAGCGGGACCTGAGGGCGACCAAGGAGCGTCACGCCAGGCGCGTGCACGAGATGCTCGAGGCGGGCCAGGGCCGCGTGCACGTGGCCGGAGACGACGTCACCGTCTGGCTCGGCTTCCTCAATGACACGCGCCTCACCCTCGGCACGCGACTGGAGATCACCGAGGACAACCACGACGAGCTGGCTTCCCTGCCTGACGATGACCCAAGGTCCGGGCTGTTCCAGGTCTACGACTGGCTGACCTTCCTGCAGGAGTCGCTGGTGCAGCGCCTGCTCACCTCGCCCTAGGGTCGCTCCATGCTCGAGATCACGCAGGCCCTCGTCGACGCCATGGTGGCGCACGCACGCGCCGACCACCCCGACGAGGCGTGCGGCGTCATCGCCGGGCCAGAGGGATCGGACCGGCCCACGCGGTTCATCCCGATGACCAACGCCGCGCGATCTCCGACGTTCTACGAGTTCGACACGACGGACCTGCTCCGCCTGTACCGGGACATGGACGATCGCGACGAGGTGCCGGTCGTCATCTACCACTCGCACACGGCGACCGAGGCCTACCCGTCGCGGACCGACATCGCCTACGCGTCCGAGCCGGAGGCGCACTACGTGCTCGTCTCGACGCGCGAGACCGGCACGGAAGACGGACCCTACGAGCTGCGGTCGTTCCGCATTGTCGACGGCGCGGTGACGGAGGAACCGGTCACGGTCGTCCCGGAGTAGGGGCCTTCTGCAAAGGACTTGCACCTGCCGAAACCCGAATGGCGGGGAGCGGCACCCGAACTTAGGCTCCCCTTCATGCCAGTCGAGGTTCGCATCCCCACCATCCTGCGCCCCTACACGGGCGGCGAGAAGATCGTCGCCGCCGAGGGCTCGTCGCTCGAGGGCGTCGTCAAGGACCTCGACGCGCGGTACCCGGGCATCGGCGAACGCCTCATCGACGAGAGCGGCCTTCGCCGCTTCATCAACGTGTACCTCAACGACGAGGACGTGCGCTTCCTCGACGGGCTGGGGACGCCTGTGGCTGATGCGGACTCGATCACGATCCTGCCCGCGGTAGCCGGCGGCTGACCATGCGCTTCGACTCGCTCCTCGACGTCGTCGGCGGCACGCCGCTCGTGGGTCTTCCGCGGTTGTCCCCGACGCCCGAGGTGCGACTGTGGGCCAAGCTCGAGGACCGCAACCCGACCGGGTCGGTGAAGGACCGGGCTGCGCTGGCGATGGTGGCCCAGGCGGAGAAGGACGGCCTCCTCTACCCGGGTGCGACGCTCCTCGAACCCACGTCCGGCAACACGGGGATCTCGCTCGCCGTCGTGGCCAAGCAGCGCGGCTACCGGCTGGTCTGCGTCATGCCGGAGAACACGTCCGCCGAGCGAAGCCAGCTCCTGCGGGCGTGGGGTGCCGAGGTCGTCCCCTCGTCGGCTGCCGGTGGATCGAACGAGGCGGTGCGCGTCGCCAAGAAGCTCGCGGCGGAGAACCCCGACTGGGTGATGCTGTACCAGTACGGAAACGAGGCCAACGCGCGCGCGCACTACGAGACGACCGGCCCGGAGATCCTCAAGGACCTGCCCACCGTCACGCACTTCGTCGCCGGTCTGGGCACAACCGGGACCCTCATGGGTGCCGGACGATTCCTGCGCGAGGCCCGGCCGGGCGTGCAGGTGATCGCCGCCGAGCCGCGATACGGCGAGCTCGTGTACGGCCTGCGGAACCTGGACGAGGGCTTCGTGCCAGAGCTGTATGACGAGTCGGTGCTCACGACCCGCTACTCGGTCGGACCGCACGACGCGGTCCGACGGATGCGTGAGCTCATGGAGGTCGAGGGCATCTTCGCCGGGCCGTCGACGGGCGCCATCCTGCACGCGGCCCTCGGCGTCGCGAACGCCGCGGTGCGCGACGGGCGCGAGGCAGACATCGCCTTCATCGTGTGCGACGGCGGCTGGAAGTACCTGTCGACGGGCGCGTACGACGGCACCGTCGACGCGGCCGAGGCGGCGCTCGACGGCCAGCTCTGGGCCTGACGCCCGCGGAGTGACATCCGCGCCGTGACGCTCAGCGCGGGAGCGTCACGCGGCCTGGGTGAGGAAGTCCCGCGCGCCCCGAGTGTTGACCAGGACGAGCGCCACGATGTTGATGGCGACCATGCCCCATCCGTACGGCAGGCTCAGCATGCCGAAGCTGATGTTGATGATGGCCAGCACGTTGATGAGCATGTAGGCCGTGCGTGAGCCGGCGAGGGTCATCCGGCCGAGCCACACCATGAGCAGGCCGAACAGCACGTCGACGGCGCCGGTGAAGAACAGGTACCAGCCGGACACCTCGTGCACGTTGCCGGCGAGGTCGGTGAAGCCGGGGTTGGTGCCGATGATCGACAGCATGAAGATGACGCCGATGACGATGTTGTACACGGCGGACAGGAACACCAGGACGGCCAGGACGGCGACGGAGACGGGACGGTTCATGCGAGCAGCGTAGGGATGTCGTAGCCCACCGCAGGGACGCCGCGCTCTAGGCTGGAGCCCTCATGAACGACGCGGCCATCGGCATCTTCGACTCTGGCGTCGGCGGGCTGACCGTCGCCCGTGCCGTCATCGACCAGCTGCCGCACGAGCCTGTCCGCTACGTCGGCGACACCGCACGCGGCCCGTACGGCCCTCGACCGCTGGCTGAGGTGCGGGCCTTCTCGCTCGAGATCATGGACCGGCTCGTTGACGAGGGGGTCAAGGCGCTCGTCATCGCGTGCAACTCCGCGAGTGCGGCCACCCTGCGCGATGCGCGCGAGCGATACAGCGTTCCCGTGGTGGAGGTCGTGCACCCCGCGGTGCGTCGAGCGGTGTCGGCGACGCGGTCCGGTCACGTCGGAGTGATCGGCACGGCCGCCACGGTTACCTCCGGCGCGTATGACGATGCGTTCGCCGCCGCGCCCGACGT
>JAHECS010000064.1 GCA_024641635.1 Actinomycetes bacterium
CGGCGCGACGACCACGTCGCCTCGCGCCGCCGGCACGGGATCACCCGGGAGGCGGTGTGGATCCAGAGCACTCCCGTCGGGGACTTCGCGGTCGTGCTCATCGAGTCGCCCGACCTGTCGAGCGCCTTGCACGGCCTCGCCACGTCCACCGAGCCCTTCGACGTCTGGTTCCGCAGCCACCTTCTGGCCGTGCACGGCATGGACCTCGCCGAGGGGATGTCACTCCCCGAGCAGGTGCTGGACTACCAGGGCTGAGCGAGGTCGTGGCCGGCATTGCGGTTCCGCTGTGCGACGTCAGGGCGGAACCGCAATGCCAGTCAGGGGGCTCGACCCGACGGATACGCCGGGTCGGGCCGTCAACGCGCTGTCACATCGGCATGGCCTCGTACACGCGCGTCACGCTGCTCGGGCAGCCGTCGAGGAGCTTGACGGCCGCGTCGAGGCTGTCCGCGTTGACGATGGAGTAGCCGGTGGCCGGGCCCATCGCCTCGGTCAGGTCGGTGCCCTCGCCGTGCGCCACCTCGCGGCCGGCACCGAAGGGGTTCCCGCTGTCGACGATGTTGCTGCCGATGCTGTCGAACCACTCGTGCCACGCGGCCATGACGTCGTCGGTCGGCTCGGACTGCCCGCCGTACAGGAAGACGAACTTGCTCATGACTTACTCCTTGGATGTAGTCGGGGACTGACTCAGGTAGTTCTCGTAGTTCTCGAGGGTCTCCGCGCCACTGCCCCAGTAGGCGTGGAACTCCGAGAGCCAGTACTGCAGCGCCCGCAACGACTGTCGTTCCAGGGCGAGGTGGGTCGTGCGGCCCGTCTTGCGGCGGGTCACCAGTCCGGCGTCCTCCAGGATCGCGATGTGCTTGTGGATGGCCGGCAGCGAGAGGTCGCGAAGCGCGGCCAGCTGGCTGATCGAGTGGGGCTGAAGGGCAAGGGCGTGGATGATCTCGCGCCGGTGCCGATTGGCGAGCGCCGAGAAGAGGACATCGAGCGCATCCGACTCCTCGGCCATGGTTGCCTCCCTCGGGTCTGCAGCGTTCGCCGGTGGGCCCGGCCCCAATAGTTAACTAGAAAGTTAACTATGGTGCAAGGGGCGTGCGCCGCTGACTTTCGGCGAAGTGCACGGCGTGCACGCGGCGCGATCAGGGATTGCGTCAGATCTGCTCGTGCGCGGCAACGTCAGCGGTGGAGTAGCGCAGGCGCGATTGGCTCCTGCGTCCGCAGCGGCGCGGCGTCGCAGCAGCCTCCGAGTCCGGACTCAATCGATCCGAGGTGCTTCATTCCGCCGCAGACGCCCCTCAGTCGCCGTCGTCGGGCCGGGGATCGAAGATGCTCGGCTCGAGGTCGAAGCCGGACAACTGCTGTGAGATGCGGCGGCCACCGAAGATGGACGGCAGGAAGCCGATGCCGTTGCACCCGAGGTTGTACAGCAGCGCGGGATGCTCCGGGTGCGCGCCGACCACGCGAGTGCGCCCGTCGTTGTAGCCCATCGGTCCGTGCCACAGGAAGTCGTACGGAAGGCCGCGCGGACGTTCCGGCTGCGCCAGCGGCAGCACCTCGCGGTCCATGGCCCACTGCAACGGGCCGGGGAAGGGCATGTCGGGGTGCCAGGAAGCGCCATCGCCTTCCCCCGGCCCACCCATGCACGTGAGCGTGACGACGTCGTCGGGCCGGTCGTAGGTGCGTCGCGTGATGTACACGTAGGGAATCTCGCCCCCGATCACGGCATTGCGGATGTAGCTCATTGCTGTCGGTGGTCGGGGCGACTCCTCGACGAAGGCAGCCATGTAGCCGACGACCGTCTCGATGCGCTGTTCACGGGCGAGCCGGATCTCGCGGTCGCCGGTGTCGACGATGACGTGGTCGACGAAACCGTTCGTGCACAGCACGACGTGCCCGCACCGGACGATCCCGCCGGGCGTCTGCACCGTGGCGGCGTCCGCATCGACGACGACTCGTTCCACTGGCGTCTCGTCGTGATAGCGCAGTCGCTCCGGGTACGCGGCCTCGAGATGCGCGAGGACCTGCTGCACCAGCGCCCCGGAGTTCGCGCACCCCTTGCGGTCGGACAGCACGGCCCGGTAGCCGGCGCCGCTGACCTCAAGCAGCTCGTCGATGTGCGCCTGCGGCACGACGGAGTACAGCGTCGCGAATTCAGGCGGGATGTCATCCAGGAACTCAGCTTCCTCGGAGACCAGGCACGTCTCCTGACTGAGGTTCCCGTGTCGGCGGACCTCGTTGTTGCGGAGGTGGACGATGAGGTGCTCGAGCGTGAACATCCCCATGTGCCCTGTGAACCGCTCCACTCGCACGTCGGCCGCGCACTCGGCCACCAGCACGTCGAGAAGGTCATGGGCGCCGTCCAGGGCACGTTGAGCGTCGGCGGCCTGCTCGATACCGAACTCCTCCGCGATGTCAGCGAGCGGCCGTTCGAAGTAGGTCGTCAGCTGGCCGGCATTCCTGCCCGTGGCGCCGCGCCCGACGCGGTCGCGTTCCAGCAGGACGACGTCTTTCGGGGTGTCGCGCAGCACCCAGAAGGCCGTTGCGATGCCCGCGATCCCCGCGCCCACTATGACGACGTCCGCCTGCGCCTCACCGGTGAGGGGCCGGCCGGGGCCGTCGGGGAGCATCTGCGCGATCCATGGCGATCGGGGAGAGGAGTCCGGATACCCGGCTTCGTCGTTCGGCACCCGCGGCACCTCGCCTCTCCTTGGCGAGCCGCTCCGGGCAGCATCGCGGACACAGGGTGCCACGAACGGTGTGCGCGCGCGAGGGTGTGCGCTGGGCGAATGCGGCTCGCGCCCTGGCCGGGCAGGACAGGACGCCGGCAGCGGTCCAAGCCTGCGCCCGTTAGCCGACACGTGCGCCGATCACTCTGGGCGTTCGCCCGCCCTCAGGCGGAGCCCGATGTGACCGCTATCGTCGCGGGACTCGCGCACCAAGAGGAGAGGGGCGCCGCGCCGTATTCACGGCCGCTTCCGCTTTCCGCGTGGCGGCGCGGCGACGGCGACGGCCTCTGGATCCAGGTGACTCGCGGTGGTGCGAATCGTGTCGAGGATGCGCAGCAGATTCTGGCGGTCGTTCTCGCTCACCTCCTGCATGATCGCGGCTTGAAGGGCAACGATTTGCGGAAGGATGTCGTCCACAAGCCGCTGCCCCTCCTCGGTGAGGCTGATGAGTTGCTTGCGTCGGTCGCGTGCATCCGCTTGGCGAAGTACCCAGCCGCGCCGTTCGAGTGTGTTGAGCAGCGACGTGATCGACGCCGTCGTGAGCAGCAGTCGTCCGGCTATCTCCGTAGGCGAAAGCGGCTCTCCCGCACCATCCAGGACGGCAAGCGCCTGACGGCCTGTGGACGACAGGCCGGGACGATGAACCCCGCGGTCGAACACGTCGCTGATGAGTGTGGTGAGGCGCGCGAGGCCCATGAGAGCCGCGCCGGCCGACCGACTCCCGTGGGGGAACTCCTGCAGGTACGGATCGGTATCGGACGCGCGCGAGACGGGGCCCCGACCTTTGGGGCCCCGTCTCGGCTCAGCTCGCTTCGCGCTCAGTACTGGACCTCCTCGGAGGATGCCCACACGAGGAGATCGGGTGCGCCCTGAATTCCGGACCTCTTCATGCCCTCCCGAATGTCGGGATCGGACAAGAGAGCGCGCGCTGACGCCTCGTCGGGAAAGTCAACGAGGACCAGGACATCGTTGCCGTTGCTCAGGACGCGGTGCCCGGTGGCTCCGTGACGTTGACGCAGGCTCACGGTGCTCTCGAACACCGACTTCCAGCTGGCGAAGTCCGTCACGGTCGTCTGCAGAGCGGTGGTGGTCATGTCGTTCTCCTTCAAGTAGCGGGATCCTATCGGCC
>JAHECS010000065.1 GCA_024641635.1 Actinomycetes bacterium
TGATGGCCAACGAACCCGGGATGAGGGCCGGAGACGCGGATCGCGACCGCGCAGCCCGGTTGCTGAGCGAGGCCTATGCCGAGGGACGGGTCGACGCGGACGAGTTCCAGGAGCGACTGGAGCGTGCCCACGAGGCCAGGACCTTCGGCGAGCTGGAAGTCCTCCTGAGCGACCTTCCGATCGCTTCGCCGACGGAGAGCCATCCGGAGCCAACGAGGGCGCTCGCCGCAGAGGACGTGGCCGCCGCGGAGGTGGTCGAGCAGGACGCCTTCCGTCGCAAGGTGCGCCAGGCCTGGGCGGCGTGGATCGGGGTCGGCGTGATGATGAACATCATCTGGGCCACGACCTGGATGACGAAGGGCGGCGACGCTCCCTCCTACTGGCCGCTGTGGGTACTGGGTCCCTGGGGGGCGGGGCTCCTGATCTGGACCATCTCCGGTCGTCAGCGGTGAGCAACGCGGGACGAAGGTCCCGCGCGATAGGGGCCGTTCGGGTGAAGGTGGCCCGTCAGCGACGTTTCACAATGGAGTGAATCCGCACGCAGGGAGGCGCTCATGTCGCATGACCGCATGTCCATCCTCGACGAGACCGGCTACGTCGTCCTCGACCCGTACGACGGTGTGGTTGATCCCTCGGAGTGGTTGAGCCTCGACTACGTCGACTGGAAGTCCTCCGGCGACACGCGCTTCGCCCCACTGGCCAGCGCCAACGGCGACATCGAGTGCAACGCGTTCTGGCACTTCGACCCGCCCCGTCCCGACAAGGACGGTGTGTGGATCGACTCCCAGGCCGCGAAGGCGCCGACACTGGTCGAGCGCGTCAAGGAGGTCGACGCCCGTGTCGGCCGGTGCCGCATCATCGAGCTGCAGCCGAACTCGTATGCCGACGCGCTCTACAACTCGCATCTCGACGACAACAACCGGCGCAACCCCGACGGCGAGGGGTGGGTGGTCCGCTCGTTCATGCAGCTGACCGACAACCCGCACTCCTACATGATCCTTCGCGAGGACATCGACGACCCGAGCACGGAGACGCGCATCTCGCTGCCGGCCGGGGCGCAGCTCATCGTGGACTCGGAGAGGATGTGGCACTCGGTCTGGCACGTGGACGACAAGCCGAGGTACTGCCTCATCAACTCGTTCGAGTCGGGGCCGGCCCTCGAGAAGTGGCTGTTCGAGCGCAGCCCGGTGACGCGGATCGACTCGCCCGTGCTCGACCCCCGCTTCGCCCGCGAGGCCGAGGCTGAGGCGCACGAGCGCCGTGCGGCTCGGACCGCCTTCTACGGGTACGACCCTTCGCGCGTCTACTCGGAGGCGTGACCACGAAACGCTTCCGCTTCCGCTGGCCGATCGTCGCGCTCGCGTCATTCACCGCCGTGGGCGCGGTCGGCGGGTCGGTGTCGATGCTCCTCGGGCAGGGCACCCCGCCGATCGAGGATCTCGAGCCGCTGGGGCTGACCACCTGGACGCTGCCAGGGCTCTGGCTGCTGGTCACCGTGGCCGTCCCCTGCGGCGTCGCGGCGTGGCTCGCGATCCGACGCTCGCCTTGGACCCCGACAGCCGTTCTCGTCGCCAGCGGTCTCCTCGTGATGGAGCTTCTCGTCCAGATCCCGTTCCTTGGCCCCAGCGTCCTGCAGGCGGTGATGGGCTCGATCGCCGCCGTCCTCGTGACCCTCGCCCTCGTCGGGCGACGGTCATGGTCAGGCGAGGTCGCCGACTGACGCCAGGCGATCCCTGAGCAGCGCGAAGAACGCCGTGACGTCACCGTCGAGGCGCGCGAGGTCGTCGTTGCTGAGCAGCACGACGCGCCCCTCGTCGCTCTCGGCCAGGACCATCGCGGCGTCGTCAGCGACGAAGTCGGCCAGGTCGGGGCTCAGCTCGTTCAGGTGGAGCAGGACGATCGGGATGCCCAGGTCGCTCGCATGCCGGTCCCAGTCAGTCTTGCGGCGGAAGGGCGAGTGGGTGATGTCGCACAGGGAGCACGACAGCCCACGCAGGTAGTGACCCGCGAGGTACCTGAGCTCGCCGCGCAGGCCGCCGTCGGCGCGGTACACGCCGACGAGGCGACTGACCGTCATGCCACCAACGCTACGTCCGATCTCTGGGACGCGCGATCCAGCCGCCAGGCCAGAAGGTAGAGCAGGGCACAGGTGAGAAAGGGGCAGACGGTCACGGCCGTCGAGGTGGCCGCCGTCGCGAAGCCGAAGCCGGCCGCGATCCCGGCTCCGACAACGGGGGCGATCGCGACCATGAGCAGGCAGATCGCTCCCCGGATGGGGCGGTGGTACCCCCACGCGGCTAGGCCCACGCCCACGGCGAGCGCGGCGATCCCGATGACCGGGCCGTAGTCGTTCATGAAGTCCTGCCAGGCCTCCCCTCGCGCCGCCCACGAGATGCTGAGGATGAGGATGACGAGGGTCGCCGCCCACATGACGGGCTCGGCGGTCCGCGGGCTGAACCAACCCCAGAGGGCCAGTCCGACCATGGGGAGCACCCACGCGGCCGTCATCGCCCACGCGGTCAGCCCGCCCGGATCCTCGAAGGCGTACCCGGAGATGAACAGCACGGCGATGACCGCGAAGCCGAGGACCAGTGAGATCGCGACCCGACGGGTGACGGCTGCGATGCGGTGGGCGTCGCGGAGGACGAGGGCGACGATCCCCACGATGACTCCGGCGACGAGAAGCACGGGGATGTTGGCGTAGAGCACGGTCTCCACCTCCTCGCGGAGGGCTCACCTCCAGAGTAGGCCGCCGGTGCCCGTCAAGGCGCGGAGGGCAGGCGCTGCCGGAGGGAGTCGTAGACCGGAGGGCCGTGCAGCATGGTCGCAGCGAGTACCGCCATGGCGGCCGCGAGCAGCATGGGGACCACGAGGGCGGTCGTCGTCGTCATCTCGATGATGAGGACGACGCCGGTGATGGGCGCACGAACGACGGCGGCGAAGAACGTCGACATGCCGACCACGGCGAAGGCCACCGGCGACAGGTCGAGACCGGGGACGACGGCATTGAGGAGCCCGGCGAAGAGGGAGCCCGTCGCGGCGCCGACGAGGAGCAGGGGAGCGAAGAGCCCGCCGGGCGTCCCGACGGAGTAGGACAGCGGGCCGAGGAGCCATCGCACGACGAGGATGACAGCGAGCCCCCCGAGGGAGTACCGGCCGAGGAGCACGGCCTCATTGGTGACCTCCCCGCCGCCGACGAGCTCGGGGGACAGGACGCCGATGATCCCCACCAGCCCGCCGACGATGGCGGCCTTCGCCTCCGGCGGTATCGAGGGGAGGCGCTGCATCAGGTCCAGCATGCCGATGACCATGCGGTTGTAGGCGACGCCCATGGCGCCGAGCAGCAGCCCGAGGACGGCGAAGGGCACGAGGGTCCACAGCGGCGGAACGGCCACCCCGCGGACCGGGAGGACGGCCTCCCCGCCCACGATGAGGCTGGCCACCCCGACAGCGACGGCTGAGCCGACCAGGGTCGCCATGACGAGTCGCGTGCGGATCGCCCGACTGACCTCCTCGAAGACGAAGACGGCGCCGCCGATGGGAGCGCCGAAGGCGACGCCGAGCCCGGCACCGGCCAGAGCCGCGGAGAGCGTCCGGCGATCGTGCTCGGACGCGCGCGCGACGCGCGCGACCTGGCTGCCGATGATCGCGCCCATCTGGACGGTGGGTCCCTCTCGCCCGAGGGCCAGGCCCGATCCGATGGCGAGCACGCCGCCGACGAACTTGGCGGGGAGGACTCGGAACGGCGCGAAGCCGATCTCCGCGCGCATGTTCGCCTCGACCCGCTGGACGCCGCTGCCGCCTGCCTCGGGCACCCACCGCACGATCAGCCGTGCCACC
>JAHECS010000066.1 GCA_024641635.1 Actinomycetes bacterium
CCACGGCGGGCGCGGTCGAGGGACGTGCCCCCGCCGCTCTCATCCTGTCACCGGGCATCGCGCCAGGGAACCCGTCGAACGTCCCTAGAAATCGCGCCTGCGCGGGGGCACAGTGGAAGCGTGATCGGGGTCACGCCCGTCACGGGCGAGTACGGCGACTACGACGGCCTTCTGGGACGCATCGGAGAGGCGAGGTTCGTCCTCATCGGCGAGGCCTCGCACGGCACCCACGAGTTCTACCGGGAACGCGCCCGCATCACGCGTCGGCTCATCGACGAACGCGGCTTCAGCGCGGTCGCGGTCGAGGCGGACTGGCCCGACTCGTTCCGCGTGAACCGCTTCGTGCGGGGTCAGTCGCCCGACGCGGATGCCTCCGGCGCCCTGACGGACTTCCGCCGCTTCCCGCAGTGGATGTGGCGCAACATCGATGTCGTCGCCTTCCTGCAGTGGCTGCGCGCACGCAACGATGCGCAGGCGTTCGACGAGGCGAAGGTCGGCTTCTACGGCCTTGACCTCTACAGCATGCGGGCCTCGATGGACGCCGTTGTCGAGTACCTGGACCGGCACAACCCGCTGGCGGCGGTGGACGCCCGCGATCGCTACGCGTGCTTCGACCTGTTCGAGGGTGAGGGGCAGCACTACGGGCACGCGGTGACGATGAACTACGCGGCGCCGTGCGAGCAGGAGGTGGTCGACCAGCTCGTCGACCTTCGCGGGCGGCGCCAGCAGCTGCTCGCGCAGGACGGCTGGCTGGCCGAGGACGACTTCTTCTTCGCGGAGCAGAACGCCCGGCTCGTCCGCAACGCGGAGAACTACTACCGGGCGATGTACCGCGGGAGCGTCTCGTCGTGGAACCTGCGTGACACCCACATGGTGCAGACCCTGCAGGAGCTCGTCGGGCACCTCGAGACGCGGCGGCGACCGGCGAAGGTCGTCGTCTGGGCGCACAACTCGCACGTGGGTGACGCGCGGCACACGCAGATGGGGCGCCACGGCGAGGTGAACATCGGGCAGCTGGTCCGCGAGTGGGCGGGCGGGGACTGCGTGAACATCGGGTTCACGACGCACCACGGGCATGTCACGGCTGCGAGCGAGTGGGGAGCCCCGGCCGAGCGCAAGCGGGTGCGCCCGTCGCTGCCGGACAGCTACGAGGCGATCTTCCACGGCATGACCGACGAGCACGGGGACGCTTTCCTCGTCGACACGCGCGACGCGACGTGGCTGCCGGCCAACCTGCTCGAGCGGGCGATCGGCGTGATCTACCGACCCGATACCGAGCGCACCAGCCACTGGTTCCATGCCGACCTCGCCGAGCAGTTCGACGCTGTCATCCACGTCGACCGCACATCGGCGCTGCACCCGCTCGAGCGCACACCCCTGTGGGACATGGGCGAGCCGCCGGAGACGTACCCGACGGGACTGTGATCCCGCCGCCGTCGGGCGACGGTGGGGTACTGCGGCCAGGAACCGCTGGAGCCTAGGCGAGGGACATGTACACGGCCGGGGAGCCTTGCGCCCAGGTGATGGAGCGGGTGCAGGTCCAGCCGCCAGTGCCGCCGTTCGGCCATTGCTCCCAGGACTTGGCCCAGGTGTTCTCGTCCTGCGGCCAGGCCGCCTGCCACGGGATGTCCAGGGCAGCGGGCGGGTTGCACGGCGCGTCCTCGCTGGGCCGCTGGAACGACTGGTGCCAGACCTGCGCCGCGGATCCGGGCGAGATGACGACAACTTCGTACGCCTGCGCGGGTGCAGCACCGAGGACGGCGCCTCCGGCCACCAGGGCCCCCGTGGCAACGGCGATCAGGATCTTGCGCATGAGCACACCCCCATATTCGGTTTGTGGTCCCACGGTAGGCAGTCGGGAGGGAGGTGTCCTGTCCGGTCCGCCCGCATCGCGAGGGTCGGCGGTGGGTGTGGACCGGGATCGACGCGGCCGGGGCAGCCGATGCCCGGATTCGGCGTGCAGCGCTGCTGCCCCTAGACTCTTGCGAGCCCGCGCGGGGCGTAGCGTAGTGGCTAGCGCGCCTGCTTTGGGAGCAGGAGATCGGGAGTTCGAGTCTCCCCGCCCCGACCACTCAGAGCTGGAGCCCCAGCGCTGGGTACCCCACGATCTGGAGATGGAACTGCCGTGAAGACCGACGTCGAGACCCTGTCCCCGACCCGAGTGAAGCTGACCGTCGAGGTGCCCTTCGAGGAGCTCCAGCCGAGCATGGACGCCGCCTATGGCCGGATCGCGCAGTCGGTCACCGTCCCCGGCTTCCGCAAGGGCAAGGTCCCGGCGCGCATCATCGAGCAGCGCTTCGGCCGCGGCGCCGTCCTGGAGGAGGCCGTCAACGACGCGCTGCCCAAGGCCTATGACGAGGCTCTTCGCGACAACAACATCGTGCCGCTGGGCCGCCCCGACATCGACGTGACCGAGCTGGAGGACGGCAAGGCACTCAGCTTCACCGCAGAGGTCGACATCCGCCCCGAGTTCGACCTGCCCGACTACTCGAGCCTGACCGTCACGGTCGCCAACGCCACCCCCAGCGACGCTGACGTCGACGAGCAGCTCGACAGTCTGCGTGGCCGTTTCGCCAGCCTCAAGGACGTCGACCGTGCGGCCGCCGACGGCGACGTCCTGCTCGTCGACATCGCCGGGGCCACGGCCGAGGGCGACGCAGTCGAGGACCTCGTCGGCAACGCGCTGTCCTACGAGCTCGGGACCGATGGCATGCTGCCCGGCTTCGACGACGCCGTCCGGGGCGCCGCGAAGGACGAGGTTCGCACCTTCGAGTTCACGCCGGAGAACGGCGACTGGACGGGCATCCCGCTCACCGTCACGGCGACGGTCACGGCCGTGCGCGAGCGTGAGCTTCCGGCCCTCGATGACGACTTCGCCCAGCTCGCCAGCGAGTTCGACACCGTCGCCGAGCTGCGCGCTGACGTCGCCGAGAGGCTGACCCGCGCGAAGCGGCTCGAGCAGGGTGCCGAGGCGCGCAACAACGTCCTCGACGTCATCATGGGTTCCGTCGACATCCCGCTTCCCGAGGGCGTCATCGCCGCCGAGATCGAGGCGCACTTCGAGGACGGCCACGACTCGGGCGATGAGCACCGGGCCGAGGTCGAGGAGCAGACCCGGCAGTCCCTCAAGAGCCAGTTCATCCTCGACAAGATCGCCGAGAAGGAGGAGGTCTCGGTCGGCGAGACCGAGCTCTCCGCGTGGCTCATCCAGCAGGCGCCGCGGTACGGCATGGGCCCGGACGCATTCGCGCAGGCGCTCGTCGAGGCCGGCCAGGTGCCGATGGCGATCCAGGACATCCGGCGGGCCAAGGCCCTTGCCGTCGTGCTCGAGTCGGCGTCGGTCGTCGACGCCGACGGCAACGCGGTCGATCTCAAGGCGCTCGACGAGGAGATGAACCGGCTCCAGGGCCTGGGGGAGACGATCGAGGTCGACGACGAGATCGACGTGTACACCGACGAGGACGGCAACGTCGTCGAGGTGGACGAGACGATCACCGTCACCGAGCAGTAGCAGCGAAGCCCGACCGAGGGGTCGTGAGGCGGGCCACTGGCCGCGTTTCACGGCCCCTCGGCCCGTCTCCCGGGAGTAGCCTCGAGGTGTACTCACGCCAGTAGGAGGCGTCATGGCAAGCAGCAACAATGCCGCGGCCGGCGGGGCCGGCGCGGTCTATGGCCTCGGGCTCTTCGGGGCCGTGGTGTGGAACTGGCAGCAGGCGGAGACCTTCTGGGGCTACCCCTGGGGAGTGATCGAGTCCTTCTTCTGGCCCGGGTTCCTGGTCTTCGAGCTGTTCAAGGGAATGGCCGGGATCACCGGCGGCTAGTCCGGCGCGACCGG
>JAHECS010000020.1:0-9972 GCA_024641635.1 Actinomycetes bacterium
CGCGTTGGCACAATGCCCTTGTGCCCGAGTCCACGCCGATCCGCGTCCTGCTCGTCGAGGACAACGACTTCACGCGACTGACGGTCGCCGCCTCATTGGCCAGCCAGGGCATTGAGGTCGCCGCGGCCGTGGCCTCGGCCCGGGAGGCCGTGGACGCCGCCCGCACTGAGCGCTTCGACTGCGCGGTGATCGACCTGCACCTGGGCACCGGCCCCACCGGTCTCGACCTTGCCCACGGCCTGCGGAAGGCGAATGCAGTCCTTCCCATCGTCTTCCTGACGTCCTACGAAGATCCGCGCCTCTTGCCGGGGGCGAATCGGCCGCTGCCCGACGGTGCGGTCTACGTGGTGAAGAACGACATCCACTCCACCGACGACCTGCGCCGCCGGATTGAAGAGGCGTGTGGCCGCCAGGAGCGCGCGTCCCCTGACGCGTCCGCCGGTGTCCCCTTGACGGACAACCAGGTCGAGATGCTCAGTCTCGTCTCCGAGGGACTGTCCAACGCCGAGATCGCCCGGCGACGGGTCACCAGCGAACGCGCCGTCGAGGCCGCGCTCGGCCGCATCGCGCAGCGCCTCGGCATCGAGCACGACCCCGCTGTCAACACCCGTGTCAAGCTCGCTCAGGCCTACCTGTCGATGATCGGAGGGGGCGGTGGCCGGTAGGGCCACCACGTGGCGGAGCCGGATCGGCGGGCGCTGGGCAGTGTCCTGGCAGGGCTACCTGCTTCTGGCCCCCTTCGCCATCCCGCTCTCGATGCTGGTCGTGCCCGCGTTCTTCGAGTCGGGAACGCTGGTCGTGGGCCTGCTCGTGTCGACGGGCGCGTACCTGGTCGCAGGCGGCGTGCTGGCCCTCGCGTCCATCACCGTGCTGGGAGACCGTGCTCGACGTCCTGTTCCGGCGTGGTGGATCTTCGTGATCGGCGGGGTGGCGTGGCTGCTCCGCAGCGCCGTGTTCGCGGCTTACCTTGCATGGGCTCGCCTGCCCGAGGACACCCCCCTGCGGCTGCGACTGGTGGTCGGGTTCCTCCTCGGGGCCTTGCTCGTCCCAGGAGTCGCATGGCTGCTCGCGACGCTCGACGAGTTTCGCAGCGAACGTCAGCGGCTCCTCGGCGAGCTCGTCTCGCGGGAGTTACAGGCCGAGGAGTCCGCCGCATACCTCGACCTCGTGCGACGAGAACTGCTTGCCCCCATCGAGGCACAGGTTCACGCCGCCGCCACTCGCCTGCCCCGCACCGATGGACCCCCCGATCCCGCTGTGGCCTTGGCCGCGAGGAGCGAGCTCGACTCGCTGCAGGAGGCGCTGCGTCACACGTCACGCGAACTCGCACCCGCCCTTCACGAGAAGGCCCGTGACCGGAGCCGACTGCCGGTCCGCGCGGTCGTGGATGCGACGGCGCGACGGCCGTTCAGCCTGTGGCCCATCCCGTTCTTCAGCGTCATCGCCGTGCTGTACGTGAGCCGTTTCACGCCCCTCGGACCCACAGTCGTCGCCGTGGCATCCGCCGGCCTCTGGTCGATTGCCGTCGTCGTCGTTGCCAATCACCTGTGCGGGAGAACCGCCAGACCGTCGATACCCCTCTACGCGGGCTGCGTCGGGCTGATGCTGGCGAGCGGCATCGCCGCCGCCGTCGTCATGCACCTCACCGGGGAAGCTGACCACGCCAGCGTGAAGCTGATGGTCACGCTTGCCGTGCCGCTGACCATGCTCATGGTGGCCGGAGGCGTCGCCCACGGCGTCAATGTGGCCAAGGACGCGGTCCTGACCGACCTGCACAACTCGATCTCCGCGGCCGAGGTGCGCCGACGCACCCTCGAAAGTGAAGAGTCCCGCATCAGGCGGGACATTGCCACGCATCTTCATGGGACCGTGGCCGCGAACGTGACCGCCGCCTCGATGCGCCTGCGGCAGGCCATGGACGACGGCGATGCCGACGCAGCGATGCACGCCCTCACTGAGGCGCGCGGACTTCTCGAGGCCAACCTCGCCACCTCCTCCCTCGTCGACGATTCGGACCTCGACAGGCTGCTCGACGCACTGGTCGACTCCTGGCGCGGGCTGGTGACGATCCTCGTCGAGGTGGAGGAGCATGGACCGCTGCCCCCAGTACTCGTGCGCACGATCGTCGACGTAGTGACGGAGGCGGTGAACAACGCCGTGCGACATGGCGACGCCGAGAACATCGACGTAGTTCTGGCTGTTGACGATCGGACGATCGAGGTGGAGGTCAGGGCCGACGGGCACCGCCTCGAAGCGGCGGGCAGGGGGCTGGGCAGCGACCTGTTCGACCGAGCGGCTCCGGGGGCGTGGTCGCTCACCGCGGGGCCAGCTGGTGGGTCGGTCCTGCGGGTGACCCTCCTCCGATTCAGGTAGCGAGGTCGCCCTCGGGCGCGGGCGCCTTCGCCCGGCTCGGTTGGACCCGCGGCGGCTCCCCCGGCATCTTCGGGAAGTCCGGCGGATACGGCAGCTCCGGCAGCCCCGCGGCGACCTGTTGGTCCCAGAGTTCCAGCGCGGGCGCCAGGTCGACAGCGCTCTCAGCCATCGCCGCCCACGGATCCCGAATCCGGGCCGCGACGAGACCCGGCACTGTCCGCAGCGTGAAGTCGGCGGGCAGGACGTCATTGACGTCCGACCACTCGATCGGCATCGACACCGGGGCGTCGGCGCGCGGCCGGAGCGAGTAGGCAGAGGCCATCACTCGATCCTGCGCGTTCTGGTTGAAGTCGACGAAGACCCGCTGGCCGCGCTCCTCCTTCCACCACGACGTCGTCACGCCGCCGGGATCGCGACGCTCGAGCTCCCGTCCCACGACGATGGCCACGTGCCGCACGTCGACGAAGGAGTAGCGGCTCTGCAGCGGGATGAAGACGTGCAGGCCACTGCTGCCGCTCGTCTTGACGAAGGAGGGCCAGCCCCACTCGCTCAGCAGGTCCCTGCACGCCAACGCCACCCGTCGCACATCGTCGAACGTGTTGCCCGGCGACGGGTCGAGGTCGATCCGCAGTTGGTCGGGATGCAGAACGTCCGTCGACCTGACCGGCCATGCGTGGAACGTGATGGTGCTCATCTGCACGGCCCACGCAATGGCAGCCCGCGAATCCGGATCCAGGAGGATGCCGGGACGACCGCTCGGGAAGCGCACCGACGCCCCGTGCACGTACTCGGGCACCTTGCGCGGCAGGTGCTTCTGGAAGAAGTGCTCGCCCCCGTCGACGACGCCGTCGGTCCAGCGCTCGAGCGCCGTCGGCCGACCGGCGATCTGCGCGAGCAGCGACGCACCGACCGCGAGGTAGTAGTCGAGCACGTCGCGCTTCGAGATGCCCGGGAACATGGGCTTCTCCGGGCTGGTCAACCTGACGGAGACCCCATCGACATCGACCGACGTGGGCGGCCCGTACGGCACGGATGGCACCACCGCACGGTACCGGTGATACTGGAAGGACGGACCACATCGCCCGGAGGAACCATGAAGGCAACGAAGGCGATCATCGTGCTCGCCTGCGCAGCCGCCCTGTCCGCGTGCGGCGGAGCAACCGCCTTCGAGGCGGAGGCGGCCCCCGTCCCGGCGGTGATGCAGGCCAAGGCCCCCAAGGTCACGGTGGCCGGAGTGGTCACTACGGGGCTGACGTCGCCGTGGGGCCTGGCCTTCCTCCCCGACGGATCCGCCCTCGTCACCGAGAGGGACACCGCGACGGTGAAGCGCATCCCGGCACGTGGCGGGCGCGCGGTCACAGTCGGCAAGGTGCGCGGGGTCGCTCCGCAGGGCGAGGGCGGACTGCTCGGCATCGCCGTTCCGCCCGGCGACAACCCTCGTTACGTCTTCGCCTACTACACCGGGGCACGGGACAACCGGGTTGTCCGGATCGCGTGGGATGGCGCACGCCTCGGCAGGCAGACCGCGATCCTCACCGGCATCCCCAAGAACACCTATCACGACGGTGGCCGCCTGCTCGTGGGACCGAACGAGACCCTGTACGTGGCGACGGGCGATGCGGGCGTCCCCGACCGGTCGCAGAACCGCAGCAGCCTGGCGGGAAAGGTCCTGCGCATCACCTTCGACGGCAAGGCGGCACCGGGCAACCCCCGGGCCGGCTCGCCCGTCTTCACCCTTGGACACCGCAACGTCCAGGGACTGGCCTTCGACTCCGTGGGGCGCCTCTGGGCTAGCGAGTTCGGGCAGAGTGACGCCGACGAGCTGAACCTCCTGCGCGCGGGACGGAACTACGGCTGGCCCATCCACGAAGGCGCCTCGAAGGACGACCGCTACGTCAATCCGGTCGTGCAGTGGTCGCCGACCTCGATCGCCTCCCCCAGCGGCATCGCCATCCTCGATGACGTCGCCTACGTGGCCAGCCTGCGCGGCGAGGTGCTGTGGCAGGTGCAGCTGGCAGGCACGAAGGCGGCGAAGCCGATCGCCCTCGACCTCGGCAGACTCGGGCGACTGCGCAACGTGGCGGTGGCGCCCGATGGTGCGCTCTGGCTGGTCACCAGCAACACCGACGGCCGCGGGTCGCCACGGAAGGCCGACGACCGCATCCTGCGGCTCGAGGTGCGCGGACAGTAGGGTCGGCGGGTGTCGACCGCCGCGCTCGTGTTCTGGATCATCGCCATCGTCCTGTTCGCCTTCGGGCTCGTCTTCGTCGTGCTCGGGCAGAACAGCGAGAGGGGCTACTGGGCCCAACGCGATCCCACCGGGGACGCCCGGACCGACGCGACGCGTCTCTCCACGATCGTTCGCCGCGCAGGGCACTACGCCGCCGGCGAGTACCGCGCACCGCTGCGCATCACCGCGATCGGCGTCCTCCTGTGCGGTCTGGCCCTGGCGTTCGCGGTGCTGGCCCTCATCGTGACGCTCGCCGCCTGAGCACGGCTAGCGCGGCTCGGTGGGCAGCCCCAGCGGAAGCACCTCCCCGACAGGGAAATCGTCGAAGGCCACCGGTCGACTGAGGTAGAAGCCCTGCCCGTACTCGCAGCCCATGCCACGCAACGCCAGCAGCTGCTCCTCCGACTCGATGCCCTCGGCGACGGCCAGCTTCCCGAACCGGTACACGAGGTCGAGCATCGACCGGACCAGCTCGTAGTCCTCGTTGTTGCGGAGCATCTCCTCGACGAAGGAGCGGTCGACCTTGACCACGTCCGCGGGGACACTGCGGAAGGAGTCGAGGCCCGCGTAACCGGTCCCGAAGTCGTCGATGGCGACGTGCATCCCGCGGCTGCGCAGCTCGGTGAGTGTCTCGACGGCCGACCGACCGGCGGACAGCGTTTCCTCCTCCGTCACCTCGACGGTGAGCACGGACAACGGGATGTCGAAATCTGCGGCGGCCCGTTCCACCGTGTCGATGGCGGTCGCCGTGAGCCACTGCGGAGGAGCGTTGAACGCCACCCGCACCTCGTGCCCCGCCGTCAGCCAGGCGGCCGCCGCCGCGCACGACTGCCTCATGACCTGATCCGTGAGCCGCCCGAGGAGCCCGAGCTCGGCCGCGAGGGGAAGGAAGGCGACCGGCGGGACGAGGCTTCCGGACGCGTCCCTCAGCCGAACGAGAGTCTCCGCTGCCACGACGCGACACGTGGACGCCAGAACGATGGGCTGGAACAGGCAGACCAGCTCGTCCCTGTCGAGCGATCGCCTCAGCAGTTCCTCGATCCCCATGCGCTCCAGCGCCGGCCGGTCCTCCCCTGGCTCGAACCTCGCCGCCTGGCTGCGGCCGCCGTGCTTCGCCCGCTGCAAGGCGATGTCCGCCCCCCTGAGCAGGTCGCCGGGCAGCTCGGTCGCCGCGTCCGACTCGGCCGACCCGATGCTCACGGACACCGACACGGGCCGGTTGTCCAGCAGGAACGGGGTGTCGCTGCACCTCAGCAGGCGCGCAGCGAGGTCGTCCAACGGGTCCCCCGTCACAGCCCTGGGGCGCAGCACGGCGAACTCGTCGCCTCCGGTCCGCACCAGCAGATCTCGCGGCCCGAGGACGGCCTGGAACCGCTCCCCCATCTGGATGATGAGCTGGTCGCCAACGAGGTGACCGAGGCCGTTGTTGACGACCTTCAGGTCGTCGATGTCGAGGATGAGGAGCCCGGCGGGGTCCTCGTCCGTCGCGTCCTCGAGCGCCTCCTCGAGCCGCTCCACGAGCGCGGCGCGGTTGGGCAGCCCGGTGAGGCTGTCGCGTCGGGCCTGCTGGCGCAGGAGCTCCTCGGAGACGCGGTCGGCGGTGACGTCCTCGAGGACGAGCACCGCGTACTCCTCCTGCGGATCGTCCTGCCCGCCAGACGCCAGCGGGTCGACGAAGCGTCCCGACAGCGTGGGCCGCAGCCAGCGGGCGGTGCCGTCCCGAGCCATCGCATGGACGTCGCGCCCCGACGCGAGGTCGAGCTCGTCAGCGGGCTCGGTGGGGCTGAGCAGCGACGACACGCGCACCCCTCGCACGTCGTCCGCAGACAGTCCGATGAGGTCGAGGAAGGCCGGGTTCGCCTCCCGGATGACCGGGTACCGGTCGGCCGCGAGGGTGACCCAGGCACCCGGCACCGGCGACTCCACGAAGACGCTCGCCAGCATCGCCGAGGAACGAAGCGCCCGCTGCTGTGCGAGGCGTCGTTCGCCCACCACGGAGGCCAGGACGAACACGGAGACCGAGACGACGAGCAGGTACACCTGCACCTCGAACACGTCCGACGGCGTCGGCGGGCCGGTCAGGGCGTAGGCGCCGGTCCCCCCGGCGGCCGCGAGGGACACCGCGAGAACACTGAGCCCGGTGAGGAATGCGGTCAGGGGAACCGGATATCGGACGGCGGAGGCCAGGAGCAGCGGCAGGATCAGGTACTGAGCGCCGGGGACCGCGGTCCCGAAGTCGGTGAACAGGATGAGGACGAGGGCGCCCACCACGACGGCACTGCCCAGCACGAGCTCCCGGCTCTGCCTGAGGCGCACCGAGCCCCACTCCCAGCGGGACAGGCCCAGGACGGTCGCCGTACCCGCGATGAGCCCGACGACCGTGCTGAGCCCGGACTCCGCGACCGCCGCCGGCGCGTAGCCGTCGACGGTTCCGCCCCCGGCGGCTGAGACGACGAGGACGGGCACCAGCCGGATGGCGCCCGCCGTGAGCGCTCCGACGGCGACCCAGGGGACGTCTGCCCCAAGGCCGGACAGGTCGCGGCGGTGCCGCCGGACGAACTCGGCGTACCCCACGACCGCGACGGCGTCGACGACGACCTGGAGGACGGTGAGCCAGTCGGGCACGCCGAGCAGGACGTACCCCACGGAGAGGCCGACGACGGACGTGAGGATGAGCGGCCACCAGCGCCGCGGCGGCAGCACGATGAGCAGGCCCGCGACGACGCCCCCCGACGCCCAGACGATCGCGATCCCCTCGGCGGAGTCGATGGCGGGACGGATCAGGGCCAGGTACGCGACCCAGAGCGCACTGAGCAGCACGAGGTCCCGGAGGTACAGGGCCGCATGCCTGACGCGTCGGGCGGTCGCGACCTGGTCCCCACCCAGCTCGGGGGCGCCCGAGCCTGGGTCATCCGGAGGCGCATCGCTGCGTATGCTCGCGCCACCCGACCCGGGAGCCTCCGCCATGACATCGCCGCCAACCGCCACGGACGCACCGTCCGGTGGCTCGGCATACGCCCTCGTGGCGCTGGCGTGGCTGTCGACCCGCGTCATGGCAGTGGTATCGGTCGGGCTGACACCGTGGATGCTGAACGACCTGGACATCTATCGGTCATGGTCGACCGGACTGTCCAACGGCAGCTTCCCGGTCGATGACCCCACCTGGCAGTACCCACCGGGGATCGCTCCCCTCTTCCTCGCCGCGGGCAGCTCGCCACTCGACTACCGATGGGGCTTCACGCTGGCCATCCTCGCCGTCGACGGACTCATCATGGCGGCGCTCCTGTGGACGCACGCCCACCGTCCCGCCACGTCGTGGCGCGGCCCGTGGCTGTGGGCGCTGGCCGGGATCGTGGTCGGATCGATCATGGTGGTGCGCTTCGACGTCGTCCCGACCCTCTTCGCCGTCGGCGTGGTCCTGCTCGCCGCGCGTCCCGTGCTGGCGGGCGTGAGTGCGGGGCTGGGCATCATGGCCAAGGTCTGGCCCGCCCTCATGCTCCTGGTCCTTCCCCGGCGGTCCCTTCCGCGCGGGGTGATCGCGGCGGCCGTCGCCACCGGGCTGATGCTCACCGGCTTCGCGCTCCTCACCGACGGCAGCCTGTCCTTCATCGCCAACCAGCAGGCTCGCGGGCTGCAGGTCGAGTCCGTCGGCGCGCTGCCGTACCTGCTCGCATCGCTGACCGGGGGCGACGTCGAGTTCGGCCTGCAGTACGGATCGATCCAGGTCCTCGCCCCGGGCACCGAGGCGGTCGGGCTCGCGGCAACCGTTGTGGGGTTCGGCCTCCTCGCCCTCCTGGCGGCGTGGCGGTTCCGCGGGCGGCTCGAACAGGTGGCTCCGGGGGACGTGGCCCTCACCGTCATGCTCGTGTCGGTCGCGACCAGCCGGGTGTACTCACCCCAGTTCAACGTCTGGCTCGTCGGGCTCGCTTCGGTCGCGCTGCTCGACCGGGCGACGAGACTGAGGACAGTCGCCGGCCTCGTCGTCGCGGTCTCGCTGCTGACTCAGGTCGTCTACCCCTGGTCCGCCACCCAGCTCGTCACTGCCGACACCCTGACGGTCCTGGTGCAGTCCGCGCGGATCGCCGGCCTGCTGGCCGCC
Source organism: Actinomycetes bacterium (assembly GCA_024641635.1). Classification (GTDB taxonomy): domain Bacteria; phylum Actinomycetota; class Actinomycetes; order S36-B12; family S36-B12; genus UBA10649. The sequence goes on from JAHECS010000020.1 coordinate 8,703, forward strand.
ACCGGTCTCGCGCTGTACCTGACCCTTCGGGCCCATCGCTCGCCTGTCGAAACACCCGGATCAGCGCAGGGCCCAGAGGGCGACCGCTGACGCCGCCGCGACGTTGAGCGAGTCGACTCCCCCGTGCATGGGTATCCGGACGCGCACGTCGGCCGCGGCCACCGTCTGCGGCCTGAGCCCGTCCCCCTCGGCACCGAGGACGAGCGCGATCCGGTCGGGGCGATCCACCACGAATCGGTCCAGCGGAACGGCGTCGTCCGTGAGGGCCATGGCCGCGACGGTGAACCCGTGCGACCGAAGGAGGTCGACATCCCGCGGCCAGGCGGTGAGTCGGGTCCACGGCACCTGGAACACCGTGCCCATCGAGACACGGACGCTTCGGCGGTAGAGCGGGTCCGCGCATCGCGGAGTGACGAGGACCGCGTCCGCGCCGAGGCCGGCGACGGATCGGAAGATCGCCCCGACGTTGGTGTGGTCGACGATGTCCTCCAGCACAGCCACGAGTCGCACTGCCGGGTCGGAGAGCAGGTCGTCGACCGCCGGGAGCGCGGGCCGCTGCATGGCGGCGATGGCGCCGCGATGCACGTTGAATCCGGTGATCTGCCGAAGCACGGTCGGCTCGGCCACGTAGACGGGCACGTCGCCGTTGTCGCCGGCACCCACATCGGACAGCAGCGGCGCGAGACCGGGCAGCCACTTGTCCTCCATGAGGAAGGACCGAGGGCGGTGTCCGGTCTCCAGCGCGCGCTCGATGACGGACGTGCTCTCCGCCATGAACAATCCCTGCTCGGGCTCGCGGCGGGAGCGCAGGGCGACGTCGGTCAGGTTGGCGTAGTCCGCCAGCCGTGGATCGACCGGATCAGTGATGCGGATGACGGGCATGCCCCGATGATCCCGCGTACTCGTCGAACCGAAAGCGCGGGCCCTGAGCCGGTGCCGACAGGGCTACGCCGCCCGGCGATCCTGCTGGGCGATCCGCCGCTCGACACGGACGGAACGACGGTCTGGCTCGCCGATCCGGCGGTCCCGCCGGCCCATCCGGCGCTCGACGACCTCAACGGGCGCCTTGCCGACGTAGCTGAGCCCCCAGTTGGCGCGGTCGAAGCGGTAGACGTGCCGCGTCCAGTCCACAGCCTTGACGTTGATCTCGCCGTTGCGGTCGACGTCCATGAGCCGCTGCTCGCCGTCCAGCGGACCTCCGCAGAACTTGAACAGTCCCCTAGGCATGCGACACCTCCATTCATCCCCGTTGGCACGATTATGGCGTGCC
>JAHECS010000020.1:10072-53540 GCA_024641635.1 Actinomycetes bacterium
GACCGCGCTGCGCGGGGTCCGTGGCCAGGAGCGACAGGTAGAAGTGCGGCATGTCGCGCGGGTGCGCAGCCTCGGGGGGTCGTCAATGGCCTGAAGCGGGGATGGCCCTCCTGACGGCGTCGACGAAGAGCGCGGGCTGCTCCCAGGAGCCGAAGTGGCCGCCGGCGGGCAGAACCTCCCAGTGGACGACGTTCAGGCAGCGCTCGGCCCACGATCTCGGCCAGCGCCGGATGTCGTTCGGGAAGATCGAGACGGATACCGGCACGGTCACGAACGGCGGGTCGCCCATCGCCGCCTTCTGCCGGGCCCACTCCCAGTAGAGGCGCATCGCGGACGGCATCGTCTCGGTTGCCCAGTAGATGGTCGCGTTGGCGAGCAGCTGGTCTCGGGTGAGCGCCGTCTCGACGTCGCCCTCGTAGACGGTGAAGGACCGGCACATGTCGACCAGCCAGGCCAGCAGTCCCGCGGGCGAGTCGTTCATGGCCAGGGCGAATGTGTGCGGACGATGGGCGTTCACCTGGACGTGCTCGACGCGCCCGGTGGCCAGCGCGTGGTCCCAGTGCGCCAGGGAGTCCTGCTCGAACGCGGTGAGGTTCTCGACCTCGCCGGCGGCTGGCGGCAGCCCGGTGGGCATCGTGAGGTGCAGGGATGTCAGGGAGCCGGACCGGTCCGACCGCGCAAGGTCGGTCAGGATGTTGGCCCCCCAGTCTCCCCCGGCGCCCGCATAGGTGTCGTAGCCGAGGGCGGACATCAGCTCGTCCAGCGCGGCTGAGATGCGCCGCCCGCTCCACCCGCGCTCGTGGGTGGGACCCGAGAACCCGTATCCGGGTATCGACGGGCAGACGACATGGAAGGCGGGTGCTCCCGGCGCACCGTGGGCGTCAGGGTCCGACAGCGGCCCCATGCAGTCGATGAACTCGATGACGGAGCCCGGCCAGCCATGGACCAGCAGCAGAGGCGTCGCGTCGTCCCGTGGTGACCGCACATGGAAGGCATGGATCCGCTGGCCGTCGACGACGGTTTCGACCTGCTCGAAGGTGTTGAACCGGTCCTCGACCGCCCTCCAGTCGAACCCATCCGCCCAGTAGGAGCACAGGTCGCGCAGGTAGCCGATGTCCGTCCCATACTCCCAACCCGTGCCCGGAATGCCGTCGAACCACCGCGTTCGGAGGAGCCGATGCCGGAGGTCGTCGAGAGTGTCGTCATCGATGGCGATCCTGGAGGGCTGCACCCCGGTCGTGCGCATCATGAGGGAACGCTACCCACGGTCGGTTGGCCGGGCGGTCATTCGAGGGACGTGACGAGCGCGTATGCCTGGCGGGTCGCGTAGATCTGGCGCCGCGGTGCGAAGGCGTCTCCCACGACATGGACCTCTGGGACACGGCCCCGGAGCTCGGTCGCCAGCCCGCCCAGGGGCACGCCTCCGCAGGCCAGCACGACACTGTCCACCCCGTCGATCCGTCCGGCCAGGTGGGAGTAGACCTTGCGCGTGCCGACCGACCCCGGCCGGATGTCCGTGACCTGTTCCGAGGTGACGATGTCGACGCCTGCCTTCTCCAGGCGGGCGAGGATGCCCCCGATCGTGTAGCGGCTCAGGAGGGGCGCCGGCCCAGGAGTGGAATACACGATCGTGACATCGTGACCGCGTTGTGCCAGCAGGTCGGCCACCGCGAGCGGCGGCATGTGATCATCCTGCGCGACGACGACGACCCGCTGGCCGATCGATTCGGTGCCGGTGAGGATCGCGCGCACGTCGTGAACGAAGGGCAGATCCTCGCCGGGGATGCCTGGCAGTCGTGCGGAGGTGCCGGTGGCGATCACGACGACGTCGGGGGCCGCCGCGACAACGGAATCCGCGTCGGCAGTGACGCCGAGCCGGATGTCGACACCGAGCCGGGCCAGGCGGCGCTCCTGCCAGTCGAGGAAGCGGCCGAAGTCGCGGTAGGTCGGGCTGGCTGTGGCCGCGCGGAGAAGGCCACCCAGCCGATCGGAGGTCTCCCACAGTTCCACTGCGTGGCCGCGCTCGGCCGCCAGCGCCGCCGTCTCGAGCCCGGCCGGTCCCCCGCCGACGACCAGCAGCCGACGACGCGATCGCGCAGGTTCAGGCCAGTCGACGGTGCTCTCGGTGCCGGCGTGCGGGTTGACGGCGCACCCGAAGGGAAGTCGCTCCACGACCGCCGTGCTGATGCACTCGTTGCAGCCGGTGCACGGGCGGATGTCCTCGGTCCTGCCCTGCTCCGCCTTGCGCACCCACTCGGCGTCGGCGAGCAGGCCGCGGGCCACGCCCACCACGTGGGCCTGACCTGCGGCCAGCACCTGCTCGGCGACGTCAGGAGTCGTCACCCGGCCGGCGTACGCGATCGGCAGGTCGACTGCCTCGACGAACCGCGCCGACAGCTCCGCCCACGCCGCGGGCGGGTAGACGTGCGACTGGATGTAGGAGGGGTTGCCCCAGTTGCTGCCCGCGACCAGGCTCAGGTAGTCCACCATCCCGGTCGCCTCGAGCCGGCGAGAAATCTCGATGCCCTCGTCGAGGTCGTAGCCGCCGGGCGCCTCCTCGAACATGTTGAGCCGGATGCCCACGGTGAAGTCGTCGCCGCACTGCTCCCGGATCCCGCGCAGGATCTCCGTGACGAAGCGGAGCCGGTTCTCGACGGACCCGCCGTACTCGTCGTCGCGGGTGTTGGCCAGTGGCGACAGGAACCACTCCATGAGGTCGTCATGGTTGACGTGCAGGTCGACCCCGTCGGCGCCCGCGCGCTGTGCCGCGGCTGCGGACCAGGCGAACTCGTCGACGTACCAACGGATCTCCTCCCGGTCGAGGACATGCGGCACCGCATTGAGCACGGGTGAGCTGAGGGTCGCGGAAGGGGCGTTGGGCAACCCGCCCTGGCTCACCAGCTGAACCGTCGTGAACGAGCCGGCAGCGTGCACGGCATCGGTGTACGCCTGCACGCGGTCGTGGAAGACCGGCAGGCGGAAGTACCCGCGCGTGCGGGCCCCGATCCCGACCGGGGTGAAGCCCGGCACGAACAGGTTGTCGATGTGCCCGGTGATGTTGACCACCCACGCGACGCCGGCCTCGCACCGCGCTCGGATGTACTCGATGTTCTGAGCGGCCTGGGCATCCGTGCCCCACAGGGGTCCCAGCGGAGCCGTGTGCGGCGGCATCATGACCCGGTTCCTGAGCGCCATCGTCCCGACCTGGATCGGGGACAGCAGGTTGGGGTAGGACGACATGGGGCCCCCACGGTTGTCTAGATGACTCTCGCCGCCTTTCTAGCACAGGGCGACGTCCCGCGGGCCTCCTCAGAACTCCCGGAAGGCGACCTCGCTCGCTCGGAAGAAGTCGCGGGTGTAGTCGACGGCATCTGCGACCGAGAACTGCTTGCACGTGTAGATGTCCGCGCTGAAGAACAGTCGTGGGAGGTCCCAGCCGTAGAAGTGCGCCCCGGAGGTCTCCCAATGGATCCAGCCGGCCCAGCCGAACTGGTCGGACCGATGGGTCACGGGCGGGAGCAGCGTCACCATGTCGAGAACGTGCGACAGCTCGGACAGGTAGTCGCGGATCTGCTGGTCGTCGATCGGTCCAGGGGGCAGCCCCTCGATGACCAGGCGCTGCCGGTAGATGTCGGGCGCGAGGTCGACGATCGGACTCGTCGCCGGGTCAAGGGTGAGCGTGGACATGGGGACTCCGATCGACAGCAACCACCACACGCTAGAACGCGGCCGACGGTGAAGGAGGATCCAGCACCACGAAGTCGCCAACGTCACACCTGCCCCAAACGTCTCGACACGCTCTCGAAACGCACACTGCCCGCACGATGTCGTCTCGCACGGGTCACGAGATGCCTTCTGGGGTAGCAGCGACGAATGGGGAGGGTCACCATCGAGTCATGAGAGCCGACAGGAACGCACCGACACGCTCAGTGGGCATCGCCATCGCCTCCCTGCTCACGATCCTCGCCACCACGCTGATGGGAGCCGGTGCCGCCTCAGCGGCCACCGAGCAGGGGACGACGCCCACCGCAACGTCGGGGCCGATGGTCGTGGATGCCCGGACCGGGACCCTTCCGGCGGGCTGGCGACAGGACATGCTGAGGCGCGTGAACGGAGTGCGGGCGGCACAGGGACTGCACCCGCTCAGGATGTGCGCGTCGCTTCGGCGCTCGGCCCAGGGCTACGCGGCCCTCATGGCCGCGACCAACACGTTCGGGCACCTGGGACCCGACGGCACCTGGCCCTGGGACCGGGCGCGGAAGCAGGGATTCAGCCTGCGCGCGGTGGCCGAGAACCTCGCCCTGGGGCAGGGCTCGATCGAGCAGGTGATGCGGGAGTGGGTCGCCTCCCCCGACCACTACGGGAACCTGTTGGATCCCCGCATGGAGAGGGTCGGCTTCGGTTTCGCAGCCGATCCGGCCAGCGCCAGCCGCACCTACTGGGTCCAGGACTTCGGTCGCGGCACCGGCTGCTGACGGCTGGCCCCGTCGCCCGGTCGCCAGAAGGACCGACCGTCGGGACAGCCTCCATGCGTCACGGCGACGGGCCGGGCTGAGTGGAGATGGCCTCCCGTTCAGCAGCCTTGGCGAAGCCGTTCGCGACGACCACATCCGTCGACGAGTGAAGGATGATGCTCAAGGCGATCGTCGCCGCGACGAGGTGGAAGATTGTGTCGCTGCTGCCGATTCCGGCCTCGAGCACCAGCAGCCCGTAGACGACCGAGGCGAATCCCTTCGGCCCGAACCACGCGGCGGCCGCCTGCTCCCGCGTGGTGAGACCGGACCGCCACAGGGATATGGCGATGGCGATCGGGCGCGCCACGAGAACCGCGGCGACCACGAAGATCCAGCCGGAGACGGGGATCTCGGACAGGAACTGCGGGGAGATGAGCGCTCCGAAGACGAGCAGCGCCGCCAGCTTGAGGAGTTCCGAGACGAGCTCGCCGAAGGGCTCGAAGGACTCCTTCTGCTTCGGACCCATGGTGGCGATGGTGATTCCCGCAGCGAAGGCCGCGAGGTAGAGATTCGCGTGCGTGACGGACGCGATCGCGAAGACCAGCAGGCCGATCGCGACGCCGTTGAGGGGCTTGTAGACATGGACGGCATCGAAGAAGCGCGAACGCTCCAGCCGGATGGCGATCCACGGAACGGCCACGCCCAGGAGGATGCCGGAGAGGAGTTCGAGGACGAGCAGGGGAAACTCGACCGACTCAGCGGAGGCCAGTGCCAGGAAGATGACGACGAAGGGCAGCGCCAGGCCGTCGTTGAGGCCGGATTCGACATTGAGCAGGTGCCTGAGCCGATAGGGCACGCGGTTGTTGCCGACGAGCGCGGCGGCGAAGACGGGGTCGGTGGGAGCCAGGATCGCGCCGATGAGGAAGGCCTCCGGCCAGGAGAGGCCGACGAGCCAGTACGCGAGCACCGCGGTGACGATCATGGTCAGGGGCATGCCCAGGAGGAGGGCCCGGCCGGGCAGCCGCCACGCCCGGCGGAGGTCCTGCCACCCGACCTTCTGCCCGTCAGTGAACAGCACCGCGAACAGCGCCAGCGACGCGAGCCCCGATACCAGCGGATCGTCAGGGGCGAAGTCCAGGACGCCGAGAACCCCCGTACCGAGGAGGAACCCACCCACCAGGAACAGGACCGCGGTGGACAGGATCGTTCGGTGCGCGATTCCCGACAGCAGCACTCCGATCAGGAGGAGGACGCTGAAGGCGAGAAGCAGGGTCACCGGGCCAGTATGGCCAACTGGTGCCGCGGCCAGTCCCGGCCGCGGGAGTTCGGCACCCGCCGATCGACGCCCAGGGCCGGATGTCAGACCCACCCGTCAGCCTGAGCACATGGAGTCGCTGAGTACGCAGACCGCACTGGACGACCTCGTACCCTGGGTGCAGGCCGCCCTCGACCAGGTCACCCCGGGGCAGTTCCTTCTCATCGAGTACCTGACGGATGACGACCTCCCCGTCGAGCCGTATGCGCAGGCCGCCCTCGACCCCGGTGGCTGGCACTGCGAGGTCGTGTCGGACCGCTACCTGCCCCGTCACCGCTGGCCGATCGACCACCTCGCGTTGAGCGCGGCCGGCTGGCGCCCACCCGGCGAGGGCTCGGACAACTACTGGGTGCCGGACGTCGACCTCGGTTCCGCAGCCACCCTGCTCGTCCGGGGGCTGATGCTCGGGCGGGGCTGCACCGACCCGGACCGCTACGCCATCAGCGTCGGCACCTTCCCTTCGGGCCCGCACGGCGGAGAGCCGCTGCCTGCTCTCGACGGACTCCCTCTCGCCGCGTGACCGGACGCGGCCACGCGGCACACCGGTTGGGCCACGCTCGAGGTGAGGCCCTGCCCTTCCCTCGTGTCGCGACTACTCTGTCCGACATCAACCGCCGAGGAGTCCGATGACGACGCTGTCGAATCGCCCGAACACCGCGCTGGTCGTCATCGACGTGCAGGACGGCGTGGTCGGCCATGCCCATGCTCGGGACACCGTTGTCGCAAACATCGCCACCCTCGTGGCAACCGCCCGCGCGAGCGTCGTGCCCGTCGTGTGGGTTCAGCACTCGGACGAGGGCATGCCCAGGGACAGCGATGCCTGGCAGCTCGTCAGCGAGCTGGCGCCGGAGGCGTCGGAGCCGGTCGTCCACAAGAGCTACGGCGATGCGTTCGAGGGCACCGACCTCGAGGACGTCCTGTCACAGCGGGCCGTGGGTCACCTCGTCGTATCAGGAGCGCAGACCGACGAGTGCATCCGCTCGACCATCCACGGAGCCTTCGTGCGTGGCTACGACGTCACGCTCGTCGGCGATGCGCACACGACAGAGGACCTCAGCGAGTGGGGCGCTCCGACCCCGGACAAGGTCATCGCTCACACGAATCTCTACTGGCAGAACCATGCCGCTCCCGGACGACGCGCTCGCGTGGTGACGACGGGACAAGTCGACCTCGGTGCCGCGACGGATGCGTAGGTCGACTCTCGGCATGGGAGGTGGCAGGTGACCGGCGAGGAGGCGGCATCGCTCCTCGGCATCCGCGCTGACGCGGACGCCACCACGATCCGGCACGCGTGGCGGGTCTGGGCGCGACTGGCCCACCCGGACACCGGCGGCGATCCGGATCATTTCGTGCGGCTCGACGAGGCACGGCGCGTGCTGCTGCACGCCGATGCGCAACGGCCGCTGCCCGCTCCGCCGGAGCCAGCGCCCCGCGAGCCACTCATCGCCCTCGTCAGAAGGCCGCCGCATCCACGGGCAGTGGCCCTGCTGGGCGTCGGCGCCGTGCTCCTTGCCGCGCTTCCGCGCATCGTTCCGGCGCCACTCGTCTTCGCTGCCATGCCTGCGGCCTTCGGAGCCGCGGCGTGGGCCGCGTGGGCAACCGGTCAGGTGCTCGCCACTCGGGCCGACCCCGGTCATCGCATCATGGGTCTGGCCGTGCTGTGGCTGCCGGTGGCGGCGAGCCAACTTGCGCTGTCGCTGCTCGCGGGAGCCAGCCTCCTGCCGGTGCTGCCGCTCGTGGCCCTCCCCCTTGCAGCGGCCGTGTCAGCAGTCAACCCCGGGGCCGGCCTGTGGCGTCCGGTCGGCGTGGGAGCGACGCGCGATGTCTAGCTACTCCAGCAACGGCTCGCTCGAGGAGTGGCTCAAGACGCGGAACGCGCGCATCATCATCGCGGCCGTCATCGTGCTGGTCGCCGGCATCGTCTGGTACTCCTACGCGAACTGGGACGAGGGCCCGAGCCTTCCGCAGAATCCAGCCGACTCCGCGCAGCGGTGCACCGGTGACGACACGGATGTCTGCGCGCCCGATGGTGGAGACGACGAGTTCATCGAATGAGCGGGAAAGCCTGCCAGTCCCGCGCGCGCGATGAGCATGGCGGGAGACGAGGATCAGCCCGGGTACTTCCCCGGCGCCCGCGCCGATCTGGGGCCTGGTGACCTGATCGTGCTCGGCTGGGGCGCGAACGACGGCACGAGAAGAACGCCGGGTAGGTCCGCCAGGCGGATGCGAAGTCCTGGGCAGGATCACGAGGTCCAACCGCTCTCGCGTACCACTGCGATGCGCCGGCAAGCGCAAGGACTCACCGCGGCTCACCGTCATCCGGGGACTTCACGCCTGGACCAGTGCTCGTACAGCACCCGACGCTCGTTCGCGGCTCCCACGCCGTATCCGTCGCCGACCTCGCCGGTCGCCTGCGTGACCACGATGGCAGCCAGGGTGGGCTCCCCTCGCCGAGCACAGTCCTCCGAGAGCAGCACGAGAAGGCGGCCCAGCCCCTTGGGAGCGCAGGGCAGGTCGAGTTCTCGGACGAGCTCGCCGTACGTCACCGTCGCCCGCGCGCTGGCCTCCTCGATGAGGAACGCACGCATGGACACCAGTGCACGCAGGTCCTTGGCACTCACGTGGAAGCGGCGAGTCGAGGTCTCGACGATCTCTCCCGTGCTCAGAGTTATGCCGTCGGATCGGATCGCCACGCGGTCATCCTCGCATCAACGGCCACCGCGAGTGGTCGGAGCGGATCGCAGGCCGCGACGACGGTCAGGGTCCGCATGGATGAGTAGGGGCCGGCCCGTCTGCGATGTCCTGCGCGCCCACTATTGACGTGGCACCCGCGCAGCTCAAGGATCAAGCATCGCCGCCCATCGGGGACGGCGCGAGCCATCTCGGTCCGTGAGCAGGAGGACAGATGTCAGTCATCATGATTGCCGAAGTTGCCGGCGCCGACGGGAGTTTCCTCGACGGCATGCGCGCCGCCGGCGTGTTTGACGCGATGGCGACGTACCCCGGGTTCGTCAGCCACGTCAGTGGCGCAACCGGCAACGGGTACCGCGTCATCGAGGTGTGGGAGTCACGTGAGGCTCACCAGGCCTGGGTCGAGGGCGTGATCCTTCCCAACATGCCGCCGGACGCACCGCAGCCCACTACCGAGTACTTCGATCTCCTGGCTTCCGTGCCGGAGAGCTGACACCTGGCTCGCAGGGCAGCCTTCGCCGCCGGTGCACCCGCACCGGCAGCGAGGCTGGCGCTGAACCTCGGTGGGATGCCGGAACTTCTGTGCTGATGACTGCGGTCAGGCGACCCCCGAACGTGAGTCATCCCCCCGTAGATGGCGAGATCTACGAGGGGATGTCCCGTCGGGCTGACAGGATTTGAACCTGCGACCCCTTGACCCCCAGTCAAGTGCGCTACCAAGCTGCGCTACAGCCCGAAGCCGTGGTTGCCCAAGGCGAAACGCAACCCTACACGGTCACGGGGGCGGCCTCGGACCCCCGGGCGGGCTAGGTTGAGGCTCGTGAGCGGGTGGAAGGTCTTCGGTCTCGCCTTCCTCGCAGTCCTCCTGTCTGCAGCGCTCGTCGCCGTGGCCGCGGTGGGGTCCAGCACCGTCGAGCAACGGCAGCGACAGTCGGCGCTGGACCCGTTCTACGAACCTCCCGACCCCCTGCCCAGCGAGCCGGGAACCCTCATCCGTCTGGAGCCGCTGGACGTCGACGTGCCCGGGGGAACGGGCTACCGGATGCTCTACGTCTCCGAGCGGCCGGACGGGAGCACGGCGGCCTCCGGCGGCATGGTGTTCATCCCGGACTCCCCGGCACCGCCCGAGGGCCGGCCCGTGGTGGCCTGGGCGCATGGCACTCTCGGGATGGGCGATGCCTGCACGCCGTCGCGCTCCGCGAACCCTCTGCAGGACACGGACAACTGGCTCGACCAGATGATGCAGCTCGGCTGGGTCGTCGCATCCACCGACTACGTCGGCCTCGGCACACCCGGCCCCAGCCTGTATCTCGTCGCCCAGTCCGAGGTCCGCGACGTCGTCAACTCGGTCCGGGCGGCGCGGAGCATCCCCGAGGCACAGGCGGGAACGCGCTACGTGACGTGGGGGCACTCCCAGGGTGGCCACTCCTCGATCTGGGCGGGGCACCTCGCCGAGGAGTACGCACCCGAGCTGGATCTGCTCGCCGTGTCGGCGGCCGCTCCCGCGCTGAACCTTCCGGACATCATGGGCGCGCAGTGGAACACGGCGGCCGGCTGGGTCATTGGCCCCGACGTCGTCGAGTCGTGGCCCGCCTACTACCCCGGACTGCCTATCGAAGGCGTGGTGTCGGCCGAGGGCATCCGCGCGACCCCTCGACTCGTGGACGAGTGCATCAAGCGCTCAGCCCTCGAGGGCCTGCTGCTGCAGAACGTCGGACAACGGTTCTTCGACGTCAATCCGCAGTCGAACGCCGAATGGTCCGACGCGGTGCACGAGCAGACCCCGGCTCCCCTACCGACCGACATGCCCGTGTTCATCGCGCAGGGCATGGCCGACGAGGTCGTCCTCCCGTGGCCGAACGCGATCGTGGAGGACGCCTGGTGCCGCGCCGGGTCCGCCATCAGCGTTCTCTGGATGGGGAATGTGGGCCACATGGCGGCCGCTACGACGGCCGGCCCGTCGGCCGTGGCGTGGATCGCCGACCGCTTCGCCGGTCGACCCGCACCGCGCACCTGCGATGTGCCACCGCCGGTCGCACCCGAAGTGCCTGCCGGCTCCTGACGGCTAGCGCCGCCGCGACCGCTTCTCGCGCACCCGCATGACAAGGCGGATCGGGGTCCCGGCGAAGCCGAACTCCTCGCGCAGGCGTCGCTCGATGAACCGTCGGAAGCCCGCCTCGAGGAAGCCCGTCGTGAACAGGGCGAACGTCGGGGGTCCGACCTGCACCTGCGCCGCGAACAGGATGCGCGGCTGGCGGCCACCGCGCAGCGGGTGCGGGTGCGCGTCCTGGAGCTCCTTGACGAACTGGTTGAGCCGACCGGTGGAGACACGTGTCTCCCAGCCCTCGAGCGCCGCCTCGATGGCCGGTGTCAGCCGCTCGACATGTCGCGCCGTCCTCGCCGAGATGTTCACCCGCGGCGCCCAGGGCACCTGAACGAGGTCACGGTCGATCTCGCGCTCGAGGTACTTGCGCCGCTCCTCGTCCGTGAGGTCCCACTTGTTGTAGGCGATGACGAGCGCGCGGCCCGCCTCGATCACCATCGTGACGATGCGGATGTCCTGCTCGCTCAGGGGCTCCGACGCGTCGATGAGGACAACAGCCACCTCAGCGCGGTCGAGGGCGGCCTGAGTGCGAAGCGTGGCGTAGTACTCGTGACCGCTCGCCTCCTTCGCGCGACGCCGGATGCCGGCGGTGTCGACGAACCACCACCACGTGCCCTTGAGCTCGATCAGCTCGTCGACGGGATCGACGGTCGTTCCGGCCACGCTGTCGACCACGACGCGCTCGCCTCCGGCAAGTGCGTTCAGCAGGGACGACTTGCCCACGTTCGGCTTGCCCAGCAGCGCGACGCGGCGGGGTCCGCCAAGCCGGGAGATGCCGGCGCCCTGCTCGGGGAGCATCGCGACGGCAGCATCCAGCAGGTCGCCTGCGCCACGGCCGTGCAGGGCCGAGACCGGATGCGGCTCACCGAGACCGAGGGACCACAGCGACGCCGCCTCCAGCTCCGTCGTCGCGTCATCCGCCTTGTTGGCCACCAGCAGCACGGGCTTCCCCGTGCGGCGCAGAACCTGGACGACGCCCTCGTCCGTGTCCGTCGGCCCGACCTTCGCGTCGACGATGAACATCACCGCGTCGGCGTCGTTGATGGCCCGCTCGGCCTGCGCCGCGATCTGGGCAGCCATGCCCTTGACCTTGCGATCCCAGCCGCCGGTGTCGAGCAGGATGAATCGACGCCCGTTCCACTCCGCCTCGTACATGACCCTGTCCCGGGTCACGCCCGGCACATCCTCGACGACCGCCTCGCGGCGCCCGATCATGCGGTTGACGAGGGTCGACTTGCCGACGTTGGGCCGGCCGACCACCGCGAGGACGGGCAGTCCGGAGTGCTCACCGCCGGGACGCATGAGCTCGTCGAGCTCGGCGTCGATGTCGCCGAACTCCAGGCGCGCCGCTGCCAGCGCGGCGTCGATGTCCTCGGCGCCATTCTCGTCACCGACATCAGCGCCGAGAGCGTCCTCGGGCGCGACGTCCTCGGCGTCATCGTCGAACGCCACCCACTCGTCGCTCATCGAACGCCCGCCCTCTCGTCGGCACCAATCATCGTCGTCACTCCCGCCCGGCCCGCATCGCGGCCTGCTGCTCGGCGTCGATGACGATCTGCCGCACCTGCTCCTCGATCGCAGCGCGCGTCGTCGCGCGCAGCGGGTCGCCCGGAACGGCAACCGGGACCGCTGGGGCGTAGTAGACGTCGATCCGCGTGCGCGGGCGGGGCGGATCAGTGTGGACTCGCGCCTCCGAGCCGAGCATGACCACGGGGAGGACGTCGACGCCCGTCATCGCCACGAGGTAGCCGACGGGAAGCAGGCTGCCCATCACGACGACCGCACGCTCGTCCTCGAGAGCCGCGAGCGCCGCCCGCTGGGCCTCGATAGCGGTCTCGGTCGTCACCGGGATCACGCCGGCCTTCGCCATCATCCCCTGCCGCAGCGCCGTCGACATGGCCTCGTTGGCCATCACGTGCACGGGACGCGGCACGGTGGCGTGGATGAGGGAGCCGGCCATGATGTTCTCGCTTCGGCAGACCATCAGGAGTGGACCGCTCGTGCCGACGTGGTGGGCGCCATGGGCGCGCAGCTGGTAGGTGACGCGCATGGCCGCCGAGGCGATGTTGCGAGCGTGAGCGGCGCCGGTCCACGACGGAGGCTCGACGGGTGTGGGCATCCGCTACTCCGCCAGGGTGTCGACCAGCGTGCACAGCCGATCGATCACCTCGTCCAGCGTGAGGGTGGTCGTGTCGAGGACAACGGCGTCGGATGCCTGCGCCAGGGGTGACGTCTCGCGACTCGAGTCCTTGGCATCGCGCTCGCGGATGTCGACCTCGGTCTGACCCACGTCGACGGCCGCCTTGCCGAGGCTGGCGTCCTGAGCCGCGCGACGAGCGGCGCGGACCGCGGGATCGGCCGTGATGAAGACCTTGAGATCGGCGTCCGGAAGGACGACCGTCGTGATGTCGCGCCCCTCGACCACGATTCCGGACCCGGCGGCGGCCGCGGCGGCCACCTCGGCCCGCTGCATCGCGACCAGCCCCTGTCGCACCTCCGGGACGGCGCTCACGGCGCTGACGGCGCCTGTCACGGCGTCGCCGCGGATCGGTCCAGAGACGTCGACCGGGCCCACGTGGATGGTCGGCGCGCTCGGATCGGTTCCGCTGACGAGGGCGACCTCCGACGCGGCCTTCGCCACAGCGGCTCGATCGTCGACGTCGACGCCGGCATCGAGCATGGCCCAGGTCATCGCCCGGTACATCGCGCCCGTGTCCAGGTACCGAAGGCCCAGCCGCTCCGCGACGCCGCGGCAGACACTCGACTTGCCCGAGCCTGCGGGGCCATCGACGGCGATGACGGGAGTGCTCACGCACCCAGCCTATTCGGCAGCCCGGATGGCTAAGCGCGCACGTCGAACGACAGGGCCTGGAGCGCCTCGGACAGGCGGTCCCCCGCCTCCGGACTCACGTACAGGGCGACCAGGCCACTGGGCCGACCGAGCACGTGCTCGATCCGGATGTCCTCCAGGTTGACCTGGGCGACGCCGACGGCCGAGAACAGCCGGCCGAGCTCGCCGGGACGGTCCGCCAGCATGACGGTGATCTCCCGGAATGCCGTGCGGGCGGCGCCATGCTTGCCCGGGATCCTGGCCTGGCCGACGACGCCGGACTCCAGCACCAGACGGACATCGTCGGCCGGGGATTCGCCACCGGTGGCCAGGCCCCGAAGCGCCTGCCGGGTGCGATCCAGGTCGTCGATGACGCCATCAAGGACGTCGGCCACGGGTCCCGCGTTCGCGGCGAGGATGTCGGTCCACATCGCGACGTTCGAGGACGCGATCCGGGTCATGTCCCGCAGCCCCTGGCCAGCGATCTGCACGTACTCGTCGTCGGAGCCGATCAGCCGAGCCGCGAGCACGCTGGACAGCACCTGTGGCGCGTGGGAGACGAGGGCGACGGCGGCGTCATGACGCGCAAGCTCCATCTCGACCGGCACGGCGCCACACGTCGTCGCGAGCCGCAGGACGCGAGCCACGTGCTCGCCGCCGCTCGATGACAGCGGGGTGACGACCCAGAGCCGGCCGTCCATGAGGTCCTTCCTCGCCCCCGCCGAACCCGACACCTCGCGGCCGGCCATCGGGTGCCCGCCCACGAGCCGCTCGGGATCGGCGCCGAGCGTCAGCGCCCCGGTGATGACCTCCTCCTTCACCGAGGTGACGTCGGTGATCGTCGCGTCCGGGAATCGTCGAGACGCGTCCGCCAGCACCGCTGACGCGATCCGTGGCGGGACCGCCACGACGACGATGACGGGCCGATCCCCGCCGGCAAGGACGCGCCCGGCCCCCGACTCGACCGCGACCCTCAGGTTCTCCGCATCCACATCGTGCAGGAGAACCTCGACCCCGGCGCGGGTCAGTGCGAGGGCCACCGACGTGCCGATGAGGCCGGCGCCGATCACGAGGACGGGCCCGGCGACGGCGTCCGTGCTGGGCTCGGTCACTGAACCAGGTCCTGGCGGAGCACCTCGGCCCCGCGCAGGTACACGTGCTGGATCTGCGATCGGGGCGTGGTCATCTCAGCGTGGACGAGGATCCGCACCACCTTGTCGAGTGCCCCCTCGACGTTCATCTCCTGGGCGCAGAGGAGCGGCACATCGACGAGGCCGAAGTCCCGGGCACCGGCAGCCGGGAAGGCGCAGGTGAGATCTGGTGTGCCCGTCAGGATGATGCTCACGATGTCGTCGGAGGTGATCTCGTTGCGATCCATCACCTCGTGCAGCAGCTCGCGGACCGCCTCGCGCATCTCGTCCGCGTCGTTGGCGGCCAGGTGCGTGGCTCCGCGGATTCCCCGCAACGTCATGACGACCCTCCTGTCCGGGCAGAGCGTACCCACCGGCCTCGGGTCACAGGCCGACGGACGTGTACAGCTGGCGCAGCTCGGGACCGGTGATGGCACGCACGACTCCGGGCCGCTGCTGCCCGAGATGGACCGGCCCGACCCGAGTGCGAACGAGGTCGGTGACCGGGTACCCGACCTCGGCGAGCATCCGGCGGACGATCCGGTTGCGTCCCTCGTGGATGACGAGTTCGACCAGCGTGCGGTCGGGGAGCTTCTGCAGGATGCGGACGGAGTCGCACCGCGCCGGACCGTCGTCCAGGTCGACGCCGTCCTTCAGGGCCTTGAGATCCTGCGACGCCATCTGGCCGCGGACAGTGGCGACATAGGTCTTGTCCACCTCGTATGAGGGATGGCCCAGCCGGTTGGCGAGCTCGCCGTCGTTCGTCAGGATGAGCAGACCCTCCGTGTCGGCGTCGAGCCGGCCGACGTGGAACAGGCGTTCGGTCCGTCCCGCCACCCAGTCCCCCACGCACGGCCGGCCCTCGTCGTCGGACATCGTCGAGATGACGCCACGCGGCTTGTTGAAGGCGAACACGGACGTGTCCGGGGCCGTCGGCACCCGTTCGCCGTCGACGCGCACGACGGCAGTGCGCGGGTCGACCCGCATGCCCTGCTCCGTCACGCGCTTCCCGTCGACCTCGACTCGGCCCTGGTCGATCAACGCCTCGCACGCGCGACGGCTGCCCAGTCCCGCGGCGGCCAGCACCTTCTGCAGCCTGATCAGGGTCGAGGGTTCGGGCTCAGCCATGGGGTCAGTCCCCCGTCGCGACGGAGTCGAGGACGTCCTCGAGATCGGCCAGGTCGGGAAGGTGCTCCGCGAGCGGCGGCAGCTCGTCGAGTGAGGCGATGCCCATCCGCTCGAGGAAGTGCGAGGTCGTGACGTACAGGTGCGCTCCCGACTCGCCATCGTGGCCGGCCTCGGCGATCAGCCCGCGGGTCAGCAGCGTCCTGATGACGCCGTCGACATTCACCCCGCGGACGGCGCTGACCCGACCGCGGGTGATGGGCTGGCGATAGGCGATGACGGCCAGCGTCTCGAGAGACGCCTGCGTGAGCCGGGCCTGCTGGCCGTCGTGGACGAACCTCTCCACCAGGGGTGCGCACTCCCCGCGCGTGTAGTAGCGCCAGCCGCCGGCGATCTCGCGCAGGTCGAAGCCCCGACCATCGGCCGTGTACTCATCGGCGAGGCGACGGAGCTCCTCCTCGACCGCATCAGCGGGATGGCGAACCGCCGCAGCCAGGTCCATCACGCTCATCGGCTCGTCGGCAAGCAGCAGCAGGGCCTCCAGCGCGGCCATCAGCGACGGTGCGCCGAGGTTGTCACCGGAACCGTCCAGCTCGGTGCCGTCCAGCTCCGTGCCGTCCAGCTCCGTGCCGTCCACGTCCGCCTCCGACAACGCAGCCTCCTCCACGACACTCGCCTCCAACGCCAGATCCGACTCACTCATCGCCGCTCACTCCCTCCGGCTGGCCGGAAAGCTCCGCCTCGCCTGCGTCCTCGTCCGTGACCAGGCCGGCGTCCTCGACGGTACCCGACCCCTCCTCGTCCGCATCCCGGTCGACCTCGCGCTCGACGTCGAACTCATCGGTCACCTCGACGTCGCCGTCGTCCGCACCCGTCCACCGGATCGTCAGGTCGCCGAGCGGGGCGAGCTGCTCGAAGGCGACCACCTGCTCGCGATACAGCTCGAGCAGGGCCAGGAACCGGCCGATGACGAGCAGGGTCGTGTCGCAGTCCGCGATGAGGGCGCGGAACGTCGTGGTGCGGTGGCGCCGGAGCCTGTCGACGAGGATGGCAGCCTGCTCCCGCACACTCACGCGCTGGAGGTGGATGTGCGCGATGGAGACCTCGGGCGCGGGCTTGGGGGCGAGGGCGCGGGCAGCCAGGGCCGCGAACT
Organism: Actinomycetes bacterium; assembly: GCA_024641635.1. Taxonomy (GTDB): domain Bacteria; phylum Actinomycetota; class Actinomycetes; order S36-B12; family S36-B12; genus UBA10649. The sequence goes on from JAHECS010000020.1 coordinate 26,875, forward strand.
GGTCCGGCCCGATGCCGATGAGCACCTCGGGCAGGAGCTCCGCGAACTGAGGCTCGAGGCCGACCGCACGCGGGTAGCGCCGAGCAGCGCTGGCCATGCGCTCGGAGAACAGCGCCGACACCTCCTTGTACGCGCGGTACTGCAGGAGCCGAGCGAACAGCAGGTCTCGCGCCTCGAGGAGCGCGAGGTCCTCTTCGTCCTCCACCTCGCCGGAGGGAAGCAGGCGCGCCGCCTTGAGGTCCAGCAGGGTCGCGGCCACCACCAGGAACCCGCTGGCCTCGTCCAGGTCCCAGTCGTGCCCCTGGCCACGGATGTAGCCGATGAACTCGTCGGTGACCTCGTGCAGGGCGAGCTCGGTGACCTCGAGCTTGTGCTTGGAGATGAGCGTCAGGAGGAGGTCGAAGGGGCCTTCGAACTCGCCGACGCGCACGGAGAAGCCGCTCACGGGCTCCCCGGGCGGCTGCGCGGTCGCGGGCAGGGTCGCCCCCGAGGGCACCGTCACCGCGCCAGGACCTCCCGGGCCAGCTGCCGGTATGCGTCGGCACCGGTGCTGGAGGGCGCGAACTCGGTGATCGGCTCCCCGGCGACGGCCGCGTCGGGGAACTTGACGGTGCGGTTGATGACGGTCTGGAACACCGTGTCCCCGAACGCCTGCTGGACCGTCTGCAGGACCTCGCGGCTGTGGAGCGTGCGCGGGTCGTACATCGTGGCCAGGACTCCGATCACCTCAAGGTTCGGGTTCAGCCTGCTGGTGACCTTGTCGATGGTGTCCTTGAGCAGCGCGACACCGCGCAGGGCGAAGTACTCGGTCTCCATGGGGATGATGACGCCACTGCTGGCACTGAGCGCGTTCAAGGTGAGCAGCCCGAGCGAGGGCTGGCAGTCGATGAGGACGATGTCGTACTCGTCCACGATCGGTGCCAGAACACGTCCCAGGGCGTGCTCACGCCCGACCTCGCTCACGAGCTGGACCTCTGCCGCGGACAGGTCGATGTTGCTGGGCAGGAGATCGAGGCCCTCGACATCGGTGGACAGGATGACGTCGCCGACGTGGCAGTCCGACTGGGTGAGCAGGTTGTAGACCGTCAGGTCGAGCTCATAGGCGTTCACGCCGAGGGCGACAGACAGAGCGCCCTGCGGATCGAAGTCGACGAGGAGCACCTTGCGGCCGTAGCCGGCCAGGGCCGCTCCCAGGCTGACGGTGGAGGTCGTCTTGCCGACCCCGCCCTTCTGGTTGACCATGGCGATGATCCGGGCCGGGCCGTGCGTCGTGAGGGGAGCAGGATCCGGGATGCGCCGCTCAGCGGGGACCTCGGCGTTGGCCTCCTCGACGGGAGCGGCCTGGTCGGTCTCGTCGGCAGCCGAGGCGCCGGCCCCGACCGACTGGTCCTGCAGGTCGAGCGTCGGCGCCGCACTCTCGCCGGCCGCTTCGGGCAGGCTGCTCCCGGCGTCGGCGTCGTCCGTGCCTCCGGCAGGACCGGCCTCCGGCTCGCTTGCCATGGGAAGCACGTCCGGTGACGGCAGCCCCGGCTCGAAGCCTTCGGTCTCCATCGCCTTCCTCTCCTTGCCCTTCTTGGATTTCGCCACTCTCGCCCCTTGGATCGTCGGCTGAGCCTACCTGCCCAGCCATGTCCCGAGCCGGAGCACCGCCGCGGCCGCCCGGCGCGCCTCGATCCGGGACACCTGACGGTCCAGTTCGACGGTGACCGCGATCGCCCCGAGCCGGCGGTCGACCCATTGCGTCAGGTTCCCGTGGCACTGCGGCAGGGCGCACGGGACGGCCGTCGCGGGCACGCCCATCCAGCGGGCGAGCCGGCGAGCGGCGGCGCGGCTTCGGGCGTGCGAGGTGTCCACCGCGTTCATGGCCTGGTGGTACGAGATCAACGCCGTCGGACGCACCTCGTCGAGGAAGGCCATCATCCCGCGAGTCTCGGGCTCGCTCGCTGCCTCGGGCCCCGACCAGAACATCCGACCGGCGCCGTCCTGCATCCATCTGGTGGGGAAGTTCCGGTTCAGGTCGACGCCATTGTCGTTCGTACGTCGCCCCACGACGGCTCCGTCGGGGTTGAGGCTCCGGATGAGCCACACGCCCACGCCCTCTGGAGGCGCCGTATCGGCGAGGACCTTGACCACGCGGCGACCCCCTGGCTCAGACCCGTGCATCTGACCGAGGACGACGAGCTGGACGGGCGCATCCAGCGGGCCGTAGTGGCGTGCCACCACCTCCCTGCCCCCCGGCGTCGTCACCACCGAGCGGGAGTCGTTGGCATCCTGCGCTGATGCGGGCCCGGCACCCACGAGCAGGCTGCTCAGTGCGAGGGCCGCGGCCCCGACTGCCGCCGCCAGGCCGCGCCTCATCGGGCCCTCGGATGGCTGGTCGCGTACACCTCGCGAAGCGTATCGACCGTCACCATCGTGTAGATCTGCGTCGTCGACACCGAGGCGTGGCCGAGGAGCTCCTGCACGACGCGGACGTCGGCGCCGTTCTGCAGCAGATGCGTGGCGAAGCTGTGCCGGAGAGTGTGCGGGCCCACCTTGGCCGTCAGGCCCGCGCGGGTGGCCGCCTGGCGCAGGACGCCGTACGCGCTCTGCCGAGACAGCGGGCGACCGAGGGAGTTCAGGAACAGGCGAGGGGTGCCGCGCCCCCGGGGAGCCAGCGCTGGCCGCCCCCGCACGAGGTAGGCGCTCAGGGCGTCAGCCGCGAGCGTGCCGAGGGGCAGCAGCCTCTGCTTGTCCCCCTTGCCCGTGACCACCACCGTCAGGGCCTCGAGGTCGACGTCATCGACGTCAAGATCGACCGCCTCCGAGACCCGGGTACCCGTGCCGTAGAGGAACTCGACGAGGGCTCGGTCCCGGAGACCCTCCGCACTGTCTGCGTCCCCTGCGTTCTCGATGAGGGCGGCCACGTCCTCGTACGGCAGTGCCTTCGGCAGCCGACGCGGGATCGCTGACGGCCGCACGTCGCGCGCCGGGTCGGTCGGGGTCAGCCCCTCTCGAGCCGCGAAGCGGTGGAAGGTGCGGACCGAGACGACAACCCTGGCGGCACTGGCGGGGCCGAGAGCGGGCACTTCCTCCTGACCTTGGCGCAGCGATGCGGCGAAGTCGGCCACGTCGTTCTCCGTGACGGCCTCGATGTCCCGTTCGCGCTCCTCGCACCAGCCGACGTACCTGCGGAGGTCGCGCCGGTAGGCCGCCACGGTGTTCGACGACAGGCCGCGCTCGATGGCAATGTGATCGAGGTAGCCGGCCACCGCGTCCGCGACGGAGGTCAGGCCAGCACCTCCGCCAAGGACGTCAGGGGCATGTCGAACGCCTCGGCGACGGCGCCGTAGGTCACCTCTCCCGCGTGCACGTTGAGCCCGAGCGCGAGCGCCGGATCGTCCGCGATGGCCTGCCGCCAGCCCTTGTTCGCCAGCGCGACGGCGTACGGCAGCGTGACGTTGGTCAGCGCGTATGTCGAGGTGTTCGGCACGGCACCTGGCATGTTGGCAACGCAGTAGAACACCGAGTCGTGGACGTTGTAGGTGGGAGCGGCGTGCGTCGTCGGCCGGGAGTCCTCGAAGCAGCCGCCCTGGTCGATGGCGATGTCCACGAGCACCGAGCCCGGCTTCATCCGCGACACGAGCTCGTTCGTCACCAGCTTGGGTGCCTTGGCCCCCGGGACGAGGACGGCGCCGATGACCATGTCGGCGTCCATGCAGGCTCGCTCGATCTCGTAGGTGTTCGACGCGATGGTCTGCATGTGACCCTGGTAGATGGCGTCCATCTGGCGCAGGCGCGCGATGTTGGTGTCCAGCAGCAGGACCTCGGCCTGCATGCCGAGGGCGATCGCCGCCGCGTTCTGGCCCGCCACGCCGGCACCGATGACGACGACCTTCGCCGCGTACACGCCGGAGACACCACCCATGAGGACTCCGCGGCCACCGTGGGCACGCATCAGGGCGTTGGCCCCGACCTGGGGGGCAAGTCGCCCGGCCACCTCGGACATGGGCGCCAGCAGCGGCAGCGAGCGGTCCGCGAGCTCGACGGTCTCATAGGCGATGGCGGTGACCTTGCGCTTGGCCAGCTCCTCGGTCAGCGGACGGTCGGCGGCGAGGTGCAGGTAGGTGAACAGCACCTGCCCCTCGCGCATGCGGTGGTACTCCGCGGCGATCGGCTCCTTGACCTTGAGGATCATGTCCGCCGAGCCCCACACGTCGTCGGCGGTGGGGAGGATCGTCGCCCCAGCCGCGACGTAGTCCTCGTCCGGGATCGAGGAACCGTTGCCGGCATCCATCTCGATGACGACCTCGTGCCCGTGGCGCACCAGCTCCATCACGCCGGCCGGGGTGATCGCCACCCGGTACTCGTGGTTCTTGATCTCCTTGGGGATCCCGACCTTCACGTTCGCCTCTTGTCGTCCTGTCAGCCCCGACGGGGCGTGATCGAGGCAAGCCTAGGAGACAGCCACGCCGTAGACGGCCATTCGCCGATTCCACCACGGAGCGTCGGAGATGGGGTCAGGCTCCCGGACGGCGGTTGCCGCGCACGCGCCCGGTGGCGACCAGGTGGTCGCGCGCCGCCCACGGCACCTCGGGGGCGCGCAGGCTGTCCCAGCCCGGGTCCCGGCTCGACCAGGCAGCCAGGATCCCGGCGACCGCCGTGGGGCTGCCCACCTGTCCCGACAGGACCAGGTCCCGGGCACGGTCGAGGTCCACCCACGCCCGCGGCAGATGGGCCTCCTCGGCCTCGCCGGTGTGCGGGCGTCCGTCCTCGAGCACCTCGAGGTCGCGAGCGAGGAACACGCGGATGGCCTCGGACGTGCCGCCCGGCGACAGGTACATGTCAAGGAGGACGTGCCACGTGCGGGCCCGGTAGCCGGCCTCCTCGGCCAGCTCCCGTTGCGCCGTCTCCCAGGCAGACTCGTCAGGGTTGTCCATCAGCCCCGCGGGCGGCTCGAACAGGTACCGGCCGACCGGATGCCGGTACTGGCGGATGAGCAGGACACGGTCGTCGGCGTCGATGGCGACAACCGCCACGGCGCCCGGATGGATGATCACGTCACGTCGCGCGGAGGTGGTCCCGAAGTCGACGTCGTCGCTGACGACGGTCCACACGGCGCCCTCGAAGCGCACCGCCCGAGCCGTCGTGTCGCGCGGCCCGCCCCCGTCCTGGACCGGCTCCGACCACTCCTCCGAGCCGGGTCCGCTCATCCCTGGGCGAGCGCCTCGCGCTGGTCCTTCGACTTCACCAGCGCGGCACCGACCAGGCCGGCGAAGAGCGGATGCGCACGGGTCGGACGGGACCGGAACTCCGGGTGCGCCTGCGTGCCGACGTAGTACGGGTGCGCCGCCTCGGGCAGTTCGACGAATTCCACCAGCCGGCCGTCCGGCGAGGTGCCCGAGAAGCGCAGGCCCGACTCCTCGAGCTGCCCCCGGTACTGGTTGGCAACCTCGTAGCGGTGGCGATGACGCTCGTCGACGTAGGGAACGCCGTATGCCGCCGCGACCTGGGATCCCTCGGCGAGCTTCGCCGGGTACAGGCCCAGCCGCATCGTGCCGCCCATGTCGCGATCGCCCGACACGACGTCGCGCTGATCCGCCATCGTGGACACGACCGGGTGCGGAGTGGACTCGTCGAACTCGAGTGAGTTGGCGCCGTCGAGCCCGACGACGTTGCGGGCGTACTCGATCACCATGCACTGCAGGCCCAGGCACAGGCCGAGCGCAGGCAGCCCGCTCTCCCGCGCGTACCGCAGGGCACCGAGCTTGCCCTCGATCCCGCGCACGCCGAATCCGCCGGGCACGCAGATGCCGTCGAGGTCGCTGAGGTTCCGCGCCGCCCCCTCCGGGGTGGCGCAGTCATCGCTGGACACCCATCGGATGTTGACCCTGCAGTCGTTGTGGAACCCGCCCGCACGAATGGCCTCCGTCACGGACAGGTAGGCATCGGGCAGGTCGATGTACTTGCCGACCAGCCCGATCGTCACCTCGTTGGCGGGATGGTGCACGCGGCGGAGCAGGTCGTCCCAGCGTGTCCAGTCGACGTCGCGGAAGGGCAGGTCCAGCCGGCGCACGACGTAGGCGTCCAGCCCCTCCTTGTGCAGCACCTTCGGGATGTCGTAGATGCTCGGCGCGTCCACCGCCGCAACGACGGCATCAGCGTCCACGTCGCACATGAGCGAGATCTTGCGCTTGATGCTCGACGGCACGTCGCGGTCGGCGCGCAGGACGATGGCGTCCGGCTGGATGCCGATGCTGCGCAGGGATGCGACGGAGTGCTGCGTGGGCTTGGTCTTGAGCTCACCCGAGGGGCCGATGTAGGGCAGCAGGGACACGTGCAGGAAGAAGACGTTGTCTCGACCGACCTCGTGCCGCACCTGGCGGACGGCCTCGAGGAAGGGCAGCGATTCGATATCGCCGACTGTCCCCCCGACCTCGGTGATGACGACGTCGACGTCGGGACCGGCCATCCGGCGGATGCGCGACTTGATCTCGTTCGTGATGTGCGGGATGACCTGGACGGTGTCGCCGAGGTACTCCCCACGCCGCTCCTTCGCGATGACGGTCGAGTACACCTGCCCGGTGGTGACGTTGGCCGAGCCGTGCAGGTCGGTGTCCAGGAAGCGCTCGTAGTGGCCGACATCGAGGTCGGTCTCCGCGCCGTCGTCGGTCACGAAGACTTCGCCGTGCTGGAAGGGATTCATGGTGCCGGGATCGACGTTGAGGTACGGATCCAGCTTCTGCATGGTCACCCGGAGACCGCGGGCCTTCAGCAGGTTTCCGAGCGACGAGGCGGTGAGGCCCTTGCCCAGGGAGGAGGCGACTCCCCCGGTGACGAACACATGCTTGGTCGGGGTTTTCTCCATGGATGACCAGACTATCAGCGCAACGGCAGCTGGTCGGCCCCCGCCGCGCGCAACGCCGTGAGGGCGGCACCGGTCGGCAGCGGGCCGCCGGCGAGCACGAGGTCGATGTCGCTGGCATCGGCCGCGATGCCGTCGAACCTGGCCTGCTGCGCCTCGATCAGGAGCAGCACCTGGTCGCGCGCGGCGAGCTGCTCCTCCTGCCAGGGGAGCACGGTCGTGTCGGCCGCCTTCTGCCTCATGGCGCCGAGGTCGGATGCCACGTCGGCGGCGCTCTCCTCGACGAGGGCGCGCAGCCCGGAGCGGACCTCCTCCCCCACCTCCATCGACCAGATCATCGGGGAGGCGTAGGCGAGGGTCCCCTGCACCTGCCGCTCCCCCGAGGCCGCCCGTGCGGACGCCTCCGAGAAGACCGCGGTCAGCTCCTCGGTGGCCGAGCTGCGGACTGAGTCCGACCACCACAGGAAGCCGGCCACCGACGCGGCCGCGAGGGCCAGGGCCAGACCCAGGATCCGCAGCGGTGCGCGGCGCTCGGACCGTGCGGTCGTCAGGTACTCCATGGTCGCCGTCACGAGGCCCCCCGGTCGTCTGCGGCAAGGGCGAGCAGCTCGGCGGCATGCTCGGCTCCCGCCTGCGACTCCTCGAGCCCCGACAGCATGCGGACGAGCTCACGCACCCGCTCCTGACCATCGACGACCGCGACGCTCGCGGCCGTGACGTGGCCGGCGCTGTCCTTCGTGACGACGACGTGCCGATCCGCGAAGGCGGCGACCTGGGGCAGGTGCGTCACGACGATGACCTGGGAGGACCTGGCGAGGCGGGCGAGTCGCCGACCCACCTCGACCGCGACGCGCCCGCCGATCCCGGCATCCACCTCGTCGAACACGAATGTGGGCACGGCCCGCACCCCGGCCAGGACCACCTCGATGGCCAGCATGAGCCGGGAGAGCTCGCCTCCCGATGCGCCCTTGCCCAGGGGTCGGGGCTCGGCGCCGGCATGCGGCGTGAGGAGCATCGCCACGGAGTCGGCGCCGTCCGGGCCGAATTCCTCCGGGACGGCGGCGGCGACGACGTCGACCGTCATCGACGAATCGGGCATGGCGAGGTCGTGCAGCTCCACGGTCACGGCGGCGGCGAGGTCGGTGGCTGCCGAGCGTCGGGCCGCCGTGAGTGCCTCAGCGCGGCGCGACATCCGCTCGCGCAGGCCCGCGGCCTCCGTGGTCAGGGTCGCGATGCGCTCGTCGGCGCCGTCGACGGCCGCGACAGACGACTCCGCGGCACTCCACCACGCGAGGACGTCGTCGAGGGTGGGTCCGTACCGTCGTTTGAGCGCGCCGATCGCCTGGCGCCGCTCCTCGACCCGCTGGAGATGCTCCGGGTCGACCTCCAGGGCGCCGGCATAGGCGGACAGCTCCCCCGCGGCCAGCGACACATCCTCCGCGAGACGCTCGAGGCGCTCCACGATCGGGTCGAGCTCGCCATCGAGCGCACGGGCTCGGTCGACGGCCCTGCGCGCCAGCATCAGGAATTCTGCGACGCCACCGCCCGCCGCCTCATCCCCTCCGGTGAGTGCCTCGTGCGCCTCTCCCACCGAGGCCAGCAGGTCGGTGGCGTGGGCGAGGACGCCGGCTTGGGCCTTGAGGGCGTCGTCTTCGCCTGACAGCGGCTGGAGGGCCGCGATCTCGTCGATGCCGTGCCGCAGCAGCGCTGCCTCGCGCTCGCGATCCTGCCGGTGCTCGACGAGATCGCGCAGTTCGCGCTCGGCCTCGCGCCACGCGGCGAATTCGGAGGAGTAGGCGTCACGGAGCGCTGCGAGGCCGGGGCCGCCGAACAGGTCGACCAGCTCGCGCTGCCGACGGGGATCTCGGAGCAGCAGCTGGTCGGACTGCCCGTGAACCGCGATCATCGACTCGGTGAGCTCCGCCAGCACTCCCGCCGGGACGCTGCGTCCCCCCGCGAACGCCCGGCTGCGTCCGGCGGCTGCGACGGTGCGGCCCAGGATGAGGATCCACTCTCCGTCCACCGGATCGCATGAGGCGCCGGCCTCCTCCAGCCGCGGCAGGACGGCCTCGGCAGTCCTCGCGTCGATCCGCCACTCGCCGTCGACATCGGCCCGGTCCGCACCCCCGCGCACCAGGGCGCCGTCGGCCTTCTCCCCCGTGATCAGGCCGAGGCCGGTGAGGACCATGGTCTTGCCCGCACCGGTCTCGCCGGTGAGAACCGTGAACCCGGGCGCGAACGGGATGACTGCCTCGTCGATCACGCCCAGCGAGCGGATGCGCAGCTCGTCGATCATCCGCTCTCCGCGCGCCGGCCCCGCCATCCGGACACGGGCAGCTCGAACTTCGCCACGAGCCGGTCGGTGAACGGCGCCATCGCCAGTCGAGCGAAACGCACGGGGCGCGGGTCCTGGCGTACCTCGATCCGGCTGCCACCGGCGACGTCCACGATCCGCCGGCCATCGGCGGAGAGGATGGCGACGGATCCCTCGCCCAGCTCGAGCGCGACGACGCTGGTCGGCGACACGACGAGCGGGCGGGCGAACAGCGCATGCGCGCTGAGCGGGACCACGAGCATCGCCTGCACCTCCGGCCAGACGACGGGACCACCGGCCGAGAAGGCGTAGGCCGTCGAGCCGGTCGGGGTGGCGCACACGACACCGTCGCAACCCCATCGCGACAGAGGCCGGCCATCGACCTCGACCATGACGTCGACCATGCGCGAGCGTGCGCTCTTCTCGAGTGCGATGTCGTTGAGGGCCCAGGTCGACTGCATCACCGAGCCGCCGGTCAGGATCCGGACGTCAAGCGTCATGCGCTCCTCGGCCACCCATCGACGCTGCACGATGGCGTCGACCACCTCGGAGAGATCCTCCGGCTCCGCCTCGGCCAGGAAGCCGACATGGCCGAGGTTGACGCCGAACAGCGGCGCGCCGCTGTGGCGGGCACGCTCGGCCGCCCGAAGGACCGTGCCGTCGCCGCCGATGACGACCACGACGTCGGCACCGTCGGCCGCGTGCTCGTCGGAGGCGACCACCCGGATGGACCCATCGAGAGCGGGCCAGCCATAACCCAGCAGGTCGTCCCGGTCCTCGGTCGTGACGACGACCTCGATGCCGGAGGACAGCAGGGCCTCAGCGACCGTCGTCAGCGCAGACCGAGCCTGTTCCCGGCGAGGATTGACCACCAGCAGGACGCGGTGCGTGGCCGCCTGCTCGGTCATGGGGGTCCTTCCGTCACGGCCGTGGCGATGGCCTCATCGAGCATGTCGCCGGACATCCCCGACGTCTCACCCACCATCATCCCGCCCGACGGCCGTCGCAGCCACAGGAAGTACTCAACGTTGCCGCTCGGTCCCGGCAGCGGGCTCGCCGCCACGCCCTGGACGGTCAGGCCGAGCTCGAGGGCGGCACGAGCGACTCCTCGCACGGCGGACGAGCGCAGTGCGGGGTCACGCACCACCCCGTCACCCACCGCCGCGCGGCCCACCTCGAACTGCGGCTTGACCATCAGCAGGAGGTCCGCGCCATCCACTGCGACGTCCGACAGCGCCGGCAGCACGAGTTCGAGCGGGATGAAGGACAGGTCGGCGACGATGAGCGACGGCCGGAAGGCCACGTCGGCTGCTCGCAGGGAGCGGACGTTGGTGCGCTCCATGACGGTGACCCGGGGGTCCGTGCGCACCGGCCAGGCAAGCTGCCCGTAGCCGACATCGACCGCCAGCACGCGCCCGGCACCGCGTTCGAGGAGGACCTGGGTGAACCCGCCCGTGGACGCCCCGGCGTCGAGGCAGTCCCGACCGGCCACCGCCACGGCTCCGAAGGCCTCAAGCGCACCGATGAGCTTGTGCGCCCCGCGCGAGACGTACGTGAACGCGGCTTCCGCAACGACGATGGGATCGGCTTCCTCGACCTGGGTGGCCGGCTTGTTCGCCGGTGTCCCGCGGACCTTGACGGACCCCGCCTCGATGAGCTCCCGGGCGTGCTCCCGCGATCGGGCGAGGTGCCGACGCACCAGCTCCGCGTCGAGCCGTCGTCGGGCCACGGCGTCGGTCGCCCTCAGGCGGACGAGTCGAGGTCGGCGAGGGTGCCGCGCAGCTCCTCATGGACCCGGTTGAACACCTCGGCGTGCTGGTGCACGTCGTCGGGGTCGAGGGCAGCGAGCATGTCCAACGCCGAGTCGACTCGCGGCTCCCCCGTCGGCTCCCATACCGGCAGCAGGTTCTCCGCCTGCTCGAGGACGAGAAGGTCGTCGTCGCGCATGTCGCTGGACGCGGACTCCTCGGAGGCGTCATGGTCGTCGTGGTCGACGTGGTCGTCGTGGTCGTCGTGAGACTGCTCGTCGTCCGCCATGCTCAGGCCCCAGCAGAGGGGTCGACGATGATCTTCTTCTTCTTCTTCGGCTCAGGCTCGTCACTGGCCGAGTCCGTCGACGCGTCGGCCGGCAGTCCTTCCGGCTCCTCGGTGGCGTGCGGATCCACGACCACCACGGCTGCGGACTCCTCGATCACCACGGCCGGATGATGGCCGGAGGCGGGCGTCACGGTGGTCTCGAGATCCGCGATCTGCTTCTCCAGCCGCTGGACGTGCCGACGGAGGGCGGCCAGCTCGTCCTCGCGGACGAAACCCATGCGACCGACGGCCTTGTCGACCTCGGAGCGGATCATGCCGGTGAGCATCTCCCGATTGTTCTTGCTGGTGGCGACAAGGTCGTCGGCAAGCTCCTGAACCTGCCCCATCATCTCCGGCGCCGGGACCGCGCGGGACGACAGCGACATGCCCGTGGCCAGCAGGCCGGAGACGACGTCCTTGGCCTTTGTCGTCGTTGCTTCCGTCAGCCCTGAGGCCATCTGCAGGTAGTTGCGCAGGTCGTCGAGCACGCTCACACCCCTTCAGCTCAGCGCGGCAAGCACCGCGTACCAACCGTACCCGGCCCACGATCGCGATCGGCGACCGTGCCGTCAGCCGACAGCCTTCTCGAGGATCCGGTGGGCCCCCTCGACCCGGACCGCATCCCCCGCATCCGCCGCTGACCATGCGGCCGCACAGGCGGCGCGCACGCCGTCCCACGGGTCGCCACCGAGTTCGACCCGCAGGTCCCCGTCGACGATTCCGGCCCACGATCGTCGGCAGCTCACTCCCTGGGACGTGGCGACGACCTCCGGGTACTCCTCCGCGAGGATGCGAAGGTCCGGGCCGACGTGATCGGGACGCTCGCCCCTCGGCGCGCCCAGGAGCTCCCCGAGGGAGGACACGCCGGTGAGGACGAGCAGGCTCGGGATGCCGATGCGCGCGCCGGCCGCGATGTCGGTGTCGAGCCGGTCGCCCACGATGAGGGGACGCTCGGACTCCAGGCGCGCGATGGCGGCACGCAGCAGAGGGGGCTCCGGCTTCCCTGCCACGGCGTCCGGCCCCCGCCCCACCGTCTCGGCGACAAGCCGCACGAGCGCGCCGTTGCCGGGTGCGATGCCCCCCGGTGCCGGGAAGGTGAGATCGGGGTTGGTCGCGATCCACGGCAGTCCGGACCTCACCGCGAAGGTGGCCTCGGCGAGGTCCCGCCACGTGAGATCGGGTGAGAATCCCTGCATGACCGCGGCCGGGCCGTCGTCGCGGCTGTGGACCGGTACGTAGCCGCCGGCCACGAGAGCGTCGTCGATGCCGGCGCCGCCGATCACGAGCACGCGTGAACCGGCCGGAACGAAGTCGGGCAGCACCGACACGGCCGCCTGGGGTGAGGTGATGACGTCGGCAGCGGTTGCCTCGATGCCGAGGTCGACGAGGTGGTCGGCGACGGCCTGCGCCGATCGTGATGCGTTGTTCGTGATGTATCCACAGGCGACTCCGGCCTGCCGAGCGGCGCGGATGGCCTCAGCCGCATGCGGTACCGCGTCGGGTCCGACGTACACGACGCCGTCGAGGTCGAAGAGCAGGGCATCGAACCGCGAGAGAAGGATGGGCGACGTCACCCGGACACCGGGCCCTCGAGCGGGAGTCCGGACTCCGAACGCGCCCGGAGGGTGGCGTTGACCTGCCCCAGCGCCTTGACGTACTCCGTGCGCTCGGGGCGCATGACGACGGCCATGGACAGGTGGTCGCGGGCGAGAGGGAAGCGCTGCAGGCGCCAGAGCGACATTCCGAGCCCGTAGTGCGCGTAGTCCTCGGAGGGGTTGCGCTCGGCCATCTCCGCGAACACATCGGCCGCCTCCTCGAATCGCCGGCTGTCGAACAGGGCCCGTGCGTACGCCTCGAGGACGGAAGCCGAGTCCGGGTCGACGTCGCGCAAACGGGCGAGGAGGAGGGCGGCCGCGTCCGGGTTCCCGGTATCGAGCAGCTCGACGGCCCGCCGGTACCAGTCGTACGGGCTGCCCTCCGGATCGCCGGCGGCGGCGCGGGTGCCCGGGGACGGCCGCGACGGCGCTGGCTGCGGGGCGTCGGCCTCGCTCCACTCATCCACGGGGACATGCTCGCATGGATCAGGGTTCGACTCGAAGCCTGCTGACGTCCACCTCGACGGCGCTGCCGAGCCCGCCTGCAGCACGCCAGAATCGCCGACGCAGCTGGCCCTCGACTCGCACCCACTGCCCGGGCGGGAGGGAGACCACCCGACGGCTGACGGTCACTCGGAAGGACTGACAGGGGATGGCATCCACCGTGACCGCCGACCCAGCTCGACGGGGTCGATCGACGACGACAGTGAAGGTGGTGACCTGGTCCCCACTGGGGAGCTCGCGCTGCTCGACTCGGGAGCCGAGCCGGCCAACGAGGACGACGGTCGTGGAGGGGGCACGGGTTGATGGCGTCATGGGGGCAGACTGCCGACACCGAGGACCCGGCTAGGGCCGTCCCGTTGGCCGTGTGGACGAGCGACGCGGCACGCGCGGGGCTGGGGAGGACTCCCTCTCGGGGCCATACTGATCCGATGGCGGACAACATCGAGGACCTGGGCAACGACGTCTTCCACGTCGACACCCGCATGGGGGGCTACGACGGGATCACGTCCGGATACCTCATCCGCGGCAGCCGTCCGTGCCTGGTCGAGACGGGGACCGCGAAGAGCGCGGACGTCGTGGTGCGAGCGCTTGCCGAGCTGGGCGTCGGACCGGACGACCTGTCGACGATCGTCGTCACGCACATCCACCTTGACCATGCCGGTGGCGTGGGCGACATCGCGGAGGCCTTCCCGCACGCTCAGGTCGTCGTCCAGGAGAAGGGCGCCCGCCACCTGGCCGACCCCTCCCGGTTGGTCGCCAGCGCCAGGCGGGTCTTCGGGGACGACATGGACCGGCTCTTCGGCGACCTCCGAGCCGTGCCGCAGCACAGGCTCGTCACCGTCGGGGACGTCGGCTCGATCGACCTCGGTGACGGCCGCCGGCTCGACGCCTTCCACAACCCCGGTCACGCGTCCCACCATGTGGGCCTGCTCGACTCAGAGACGGGCGACCTCTACACCGGCGATGCCGCGGGGGTCTACGTCCCCGAGACCGCCGACGTCAGGCCGGCGACGCCACCTCCCGACTTCGACCTCGACCTCACGCTGTCATCGCTGGCCCGAATGAGGGACGCGGGCGCCCAGCGCCTGCTGTTCAGCCACTTCGGCCCGGTGACCGACGTTGCCGGAACGCTGGAACGGTCTGAGGAGGAGCTTCGGCTCTGGGTTGAGGAGGTTGCGGCGGTGCACGCCGTCGAACCCGACGTCGACCACGCCATCGCCATGGTGCGCGACCGGGACCGGGAGAGGAACCGGTCGTTCTACTCCGACGAGTCCCGGACGCTGAAGTTCGAGGAGCTGTCCAGCGTCGCCGCCAACGTGAAGGGCATCATCCGCTGGCTGGACAACCGGGACCAGGGCTGACGCCTGCTACCCCTCGGGCGGCTCTGCGGACCCCTCGGACTCGACGAGCTCCTCCTCCTCGAAGGTCAGTCCCGTCTCCTCCTCGACACGCTCGGCCGCGTCGGTGGCCCCTTCCACATCCGACTCCGCCGCCCTGCGCATCCAGTCGAGAGACTCGTCGACCCGGCCCGCCTGCAGCAGGAGGTCCGCGTAGGCGTACTGCAGACGCGCTCGTGGCGTGCCCTTGGGCAGTCGCGTGAGTTCAGGCATCTGGAGCAGCACGAGAGCCGCATCCACCTGGCCCAGGTCTGCGCGGGCCCCGGCCGCCACCAGGGTGAGCTCGACACGGGTGGCCGGATCCACGTTCCGCTGGTCCACTTCCTTGAGCAGTTCAAGAGCGCGCCTCGGCCGCCCGAGCCCGCGCTCGCAGTCGGCGAGCATCGGCACGTACTCGTCCGACCCCGTCATCCGGCGCACCGTGCGCAGCTCGGCGATGGCCTCGGAATAGTCGCCGTCGAGGTAGGCAGCGATGCCTGCGGCCTCGCGTACCGGCGCCACCCGCCCCGCTCGCCGCTTGGCCGCTGCGATATGCGCCCGGGCGGTCGTGATGTCTCCCTCGACAAGCGCGTTGTCCGCTGCAACGAGATGCCGGGCGACGATCTCCGCCAAGCCCTCGGGGAGTGTCCGCAACTCGTGTGAGACACCTGGGTCGAGCTGCTCGGCCGTGACCTCGTCGGGGATGTGCGGATCGCGAGGGCGATCCGCACCTGGGCGGTCGCTCCGGGCAGAGGACGGCCGACGCCCTGCTGTCGTCCGACCGGCGGGGGCCGCCTGGGATCGGTCGTCCGGCTTCCCACCTCGCGGCTTCTCGCCCGGCTTCCCACCACGCGGCTTGTCCCCCGGCTTCCCACCACGGGGCCTGTCGCCCGGCTTCCCACCACGCGGCTTCTCGCCCGGCTTCCCACCACGCGGCTTCTCGCCCGGCTTCCCACGACGCGGCTTCTCGCCCGGCTTCCCACCCCGCGGCCTGTCAGCCGAGCTCCGACGTCCAGCGTCTTCAGCCACGATCGATCCTCCCAGACGTGCGGTCGTACCCCATCCTGCCGAAACAACAAAGGCCACCCGAGGGTGGCCTTTGTTGAAAGAATGTCCGGCGGCGTCCTACTCTCCCACGCAGTCACCCGCGCAGTACCATCGGCGCTGAGAGGCTTAGCTTCCGGGTTCGGAATGGAACCGGGCGTTTCCCTCTCGCTATGGCCGCCGAAACTCTATTGAGATATCAACGTTAACCGAGCCGGCATCGGCACAGGGCCGATGGGCTCGAGGTTCCCGACCGAATCTCGGGAACCGCACAGTGGACGCGAGTCAAATAAATGTGTGAGGCAAGTCCTCGGCCTATTAGTACCGGTCAGCTCCATGCGTTGCCGCACTTCCACATCCGGCCTATCAACCCAGTCGTCTAGCTGGGGGCCTTACCCGGTTACCCGGTGAGAGTCCTCATCTTGGAGCGGGTTTCCCGCTTAGATGCTTTCAGCGGTTATCCCTACCGAACGTAGCTAACCAGCAGTGCCCTTGGCAGGACAACTGGCACACCAGAGGTTCGTCCATCCCGGTCCTCTCGTACTAGGGACAGGTCTCCTCAAGACTCTTGCGCGCGTGGCGGATAGGGACCGAACTGTCTCACGACGTTCTAAACCCAGCTCGCGTACCGCTTTAATGGGCGAACAGCCCAACCCTTGGGACCTACTCCAGCCCCAGGATGCGACGAGCCGACATCGAGGTGCCAAACCATGCCGTCGATATGGACTCTTGGGCAAGATCAGCCTGTTATCCCCGGGGTACCTTTTATCCGTTGAGCGACGCCGCTTCCACAAGCATGCGCCGGATCACTAGTTCCGACTTTCGTCCCTGCTCGACCCGTCGGTCTCACAGTCAAGCTCCCTTGTGCACTTACACTCGACACCTGATTGCCAACCAGGCTGAGGGAACCTTTGAGCGCCTCCGTTACTCTTTGGGAGGCAACCGCCCCAGTTAAACTACCCACCAGGCACTGTCCCTAGACCGGATCACGGTCCGAGGTTAGACAGCCAATACGATCAGAGTGGTATTTCAACAATGACTCCACCCGAACTGGCGTCCGAGCTTCAAAGTCTCCCACCTATCCTACACAAATCGAATCGACCACCAATACCAAGCTATAGTAAAGGTCCCGGGGTCTTTCCGTCCTGCCACGC
Source organism: Actinomycetes bacterium (assembly GCA_024641635.1). Classification (GTDB taxonomy): domain Bacteria; phylum Actinomycetota; class Actinomycetes; order S36-B12; family S36-B12; genus UBA10649. The sequence continues at coordinate 43,782 of JAHECS010000020.1, forward strand.
GTAACGAGCATCTTTACTCGTAGTGCAATTTCGCCGAGTCTATGGTTGAGACAGCGCGGAAGTCGTTACGCCATTCGTGCAGGTCGGAACTTACCCGACAAGGAATTTCGCTACCTTAGGATGGTTATAGTTACCACCGCCGTTTACTGGCGCTTAAGTTCTCAGCTTCGGCCCGAAGGCCTAACCGGTCCCCTTAACGTTCCAGCACCGGGCAGGCGTCAGTCCATATACGTCGTCTTGCGACTTTGCATGGACCTGTGTTTTTAGTAAACAGTCGCTTCCGCCTGGTCTCTGCGGCCGCCGCCAGCTCAGGGAGCAAGTCCCATCACCAGTTGCGGCCCCCCTTCTCCCGAAGTTACGGGGGCATTTTGCCGAGTTCCTTAACCATAGTTCACTCGATCGCCTTAGTATTCTCTACCTGACCACCTGTGTTGGTTTGGGGTACGGGCCGCTTTAGTTCTCGCTAGAGGCTTTTCTCGGCAGCATAGGATCACTCACTTCGCCTCAATCGGCTCCCCATCAGTTCTCAGGCACATGAGACGCGGATTTGCCTACGTCTCGCCCTACAACCTTAGCCGCGGACTACCATCGCCGCGGATGAGCTACCTTCCTGCGTCACCCCATTGCTTGACTACTGCCGGTTCGGTTCGGGCGCTCCAGCGCTTCCCCCCGAAGGGATCCACGCCTTCCTGCCCTTAGCATCACCGGGTTCGTCATGGGCGAACTAATGCGGGTACGGGAATATCAACCCGTTGTCCATCGACTACGCCTGTCGGCCTCGCCTTAGGTCCCGACTTACCCAGGGCGGATTAGCCTGGCCCTGGAACCCTTGGTCATTCGGCGGACGGGTTTCTCACCCGTCTTTCGCTACTCATGCCTGCATTCTCACTCGTGTGGCCTCCACGGCTGGGTTCCCCCGCCGCTTCGCTGGCCACACGACGCTCCCCTACCCATCCACACGCTTGGACCTTGCGGCCATGCGATGTGTGAATGTCACAACTTCGGTGGTGTGCTTGAGCCCCGTTACATTGTCGGCGCGGAATCACTTGACCAGTGAGCTATTACGCACTCTTTCAAGGGTGGCTGCTTCTAAGCCAACCTCCTGGTTGTCTATGCAACTCCACATCCTTTCCCACTTAGCACACGCTTTGGGACCTTAGTTGGTGATCTGGGTTGTTTCCCTCTCGACTACGAACCTTATCGCCCGCAGTCTCACTGCCACGCTCTCACTTACCGGCATTCGGAGTTTGGTTGAGTTCAGTAAGCTTGTTGGCCCCCTAGCCCATCCAGTGCTCTACCTCCGGCAAGAAACACGTGACGCTGCACCTAAATGCATTTCGGGGAGAACCAGCTATAACGGAGTTTGATTGGCCTTTCACCCCTACCCACAGCTCATCCCCCCAGTTTTCAACCTAGGTGGGTTCGGTCCTCCACGACGTCTTACCGTCGCTTCAACCTGGCCATGGGTAGATCACTCCGCTTCGGGTCTATGACACGCGACTGAATCGCCCTATTCAGACTCGCTTTCGCTACGGCTGCCCCTCACGGGTTAACCTCGCCACGTATCGATAACTCGCAGGCTCATTCTTCAAAAGGCACGCTGTCACCCTGGTCCGAAGACCTTGGGGGCTCCAACGGCTTGTAGGCACACGGTTTCAGGCACTATTTCACTCCCCTCCCGGGGTACTTTTCACCTTTCCCTCACGGTACTTGTCCGCTATCGGTCATCAGGGAGTATTTAGGCTTAGCGGGTGGTCCCGCCGGATTCACACGGGATTTCTCGGGCCCCGTGCTACTTGGGATGATGCTCGAGAGTGCATGACGTTTCGTCTACAGGGGTATTACCTTCTGTGCCGGCCCTTTCGCATGGCCTTCGACTACGACATGCATTTCTGACTCTCTGCTGGTCCGCCAGAACCAACTGAACAATCCCACAACCCCACAACGGCAACGACTGGCGTCTATCACGCCATTGTGGTTTGGCCTCTTCCGCGTTCGCTCGCCACTACTGACGGAATCACTGTTGTTTTCTCTTCCTGTGGGTACTGAGATGTTTCACTTCCCCACGTTCCCGCCGCTTGCCCTATTTTTTCAGGCAAGGGTGACTGGGCATTACCCCAGCCGGGTTTCCCCATTCGGACATCCCCGGATCACAGCTCGGTTGGCAGCTCCCCGAGGCTTTTCGCAGCCTCCTACGTCCTTCTTCGGCTCCTGATGCCAAGGCATCCACCGTGCGCCCTTAATAACTTGCCACAGATACCATTTACTTAATTAATGACAGAATCATTAAAGATGCTCGCGTCCACTATGCAGTTCTCAACATTCGGGCGGGTTCCACCCCTGGTTCGCTGCCTGTCCGAGAGTCTCGGCGGTTCAGCGTCAGAGTGGCCCAACCTGGTCCGAGGACCAGGTCCGAGAAAACGTTCCCGTTCCCTCAGGACCCAACAGCGTGTCTGATAACCCCGTCCCCTCGTGCTCCTTTCCACTCCGGCAAGCCGGTTGTACTTGGTGCACGAGCGTCCAGGCTCGTCCATGTCAATGTTCCACCCTTGAGCTTTCCCTCATCGAACACTTGTCGATGACGGGCTCTCGACGCCTTTCGGCGTCTCGATGCTCCTTAGAAAGGAGGTGATCCAGCCGCACCTTCCGGTACGGCTACCTTGTTACGACTTCGTCCCAATCGCCAGTCCCACCTTCGACGGCTCCCTCCCAGAGGGTTGGGCCACCGGCTTCGGGTGTTACCGACTTTCGTGACGTGACGGGCGGTGTGTACAAGGCCCGGGAACGTATTCACCGCAGCGTTGCTGATCTGCGATTACTAGCGACTCCGACTTCATGGGGTCGAGTTGCAGACCCCAATCCGAACTGAGGCCGGCTTTTTGGGATTCGCTCCACCTTGCGGTATCGCAGCCCTTTGTACCGACCATTGTAGCATGCGTGCAGCCCTAGACATAAGGGGCATGATGATTTGACGTCATCCCCACCTTCCTCCGAGTTGACCCCGGCAGTCTCCTATGAGTCCCCGGCATTACTCGCTGGCAACATAGGACGAGGGTTGCGCTCGTTGCGGGACTTAACCCAACATCTCACGACACGAGCTGACGACAACCATGCACCACCTGTATACCGCCCTTGCGGACCCCATATCTCTGTGAGTTTTCGGTATATGTCAAGCCTAGGTAAGGTTCTTCGCGTTGCATCGAATTAAGCCGCATGCTCCGCCGCTTGTGCGGGCCCCCGTCAATTCCTTTGAGTTTTAGCCTTGCGGCCGTACTCCCCAGGCGGGGCGCTTAATGCGTTAGCTGCGGCACGGAGAACGTGGAAGGTTCCCCACACCTAGCGCCCAACGTTTACGGCGTGGACTACCAGGGTATCTAATCCTGTTCGCTCCCCACGCTTTCGCTCCTCAGCGTCAGTAGTTGCCCAGAGACCCGCCTTCGCCACCGGTGTTCTTCCTGATATCTGCGCATTTCACCGCTACACCAGGAATTCCAGTCTCCCCTGCAACACTCTAGCTAGCCCGTATCGAATGCAGGCTCGGGGTTGAGCCCCGAGTTTTCACATCCGACGTGACTAGCCGCCTACGAGCTCTTTACGCCCAATAAATCCGGACAATGCTTGCACCCTACGTATTACCGCGGCTGCTGGCACGTAGTTAGCCGGTGCTTCTTCTGCGGGTACCGTCACTTTCGCTTCTTCCCCGCTGAAAGAGGTTTACAACCCGAAGGCCTTCGTCCCTCACGCTGCGTCGCTGCGTCAGGCTTTCGCCCATTGCGCAATATTCCCCACTGCTGCCTCCCGTAGGAGTCTGGGCCGTGTCTCAGTCCCAGTGTGGCCGGTCGCCCTCTCAGGCCGGCTACCCGTCGTCGCCTTGGTGAGCCGTTACCTCACCAACTAGCTGATAGGCCGCGGGCCCATCCCTGACCGAAAAACTTTCCAACCCCGTAGATGCCTACGGGGTTCGTATCCGGTATTAGCTCCTCTTTCGAGGAGTTATCCCGAAGTCAGGGGCAGGTTGCCCACGTGTTACTCACCCGTTCGCCACTGATCCGGGGAGCAAGCTCCCCTTCACCGTTCGACTTGCATGTGTTAAGCACGCCGCCAGCGTTCGTCCTGAGCCAGGATCAAACTCTCCATAAATGAATTGTTTTGATACTGGCAGAGAATGAGCTGTGTGCTCATATTTCTACCAAAGGAATCCGTCTGAGAGCCGGCGTTCTGGTCGGTGACCAGTGCCCTGCCCCAGAACGGGGTTGATTGGCATTGACATGTGACACGCTGTTGAGTTCTCAAGGAGCGGGCGCGCACCTCAGCGAGGCTTTCGACCTCGTTTTGGGGCAACGTTCCTAACTTACAGATTTTGGTCGAGGGAGTCAAAACGCTGAGACCAGCGTGTTGCGCCCCGACGGTTGCCTGTCAGTTACCCAAGGACCGGCCTAGCTTGGCGCACCCTCTGGAGGACTCAGTCCCCCGATGAGAAGTGCGGCTTGGTGTCCGTTACTCCCTTGCGGTGAAGCAATGTTATGACGCGTGGGATCAGCGGGTCAAATCGGGTCCCCGGCCTTCTGGACTCACGCCGTGCCAGACTCGCGTGAACGTCGAATCCCCTTGCGGGGCAACGCTTTCGCCGGATCAGGACGTGCCCAGTCGGACCCCGGCAAAGGCCTTCTTCCCTCTCCGCAGCACCAGCCACTCCCCGTGATGTAGGTCACCTAGTGCTGGGCGCGCGGCCGGATCCTCGATGCGGACGTTGTTGACGTACGCGCCGCCCTCGTCGATCGTCCGGCGCGCGGCCGACTTGCTCGCGGCCAGGCCGGCCCGCGCGAACAGCTCGTCGAAGGGCGGCAGGAGGCCTCCGACCACCTCGTCCGCGGCGAGTTCCGTGTGCGGCGCCTCGGTGAGGGCGGCGGCGAGGGTGCGCGCCGGCAGGTCGCCGAGCTCGCCCTGCCCGAAGAGGGCTCGCCCGGCAGCCTCGGCCCCGTCACGCTCCGCCTCCCCGTGGACGAGCGCGGTGAGCTCGCTGGCCAGCGCACGCTGCGCCTCTCGCCTCTGGGGCCGCTCCGCGAGCTCGGCGAGCAGGGTCTCGATCTCCTCCTGCGACCGGAAGCTGAAGGTCCGCAGGTACTGGGCGACGTCCCTGTCGTCCGAGTTGAGCCAGAACTGGAAGAAGGCGTAAGGCGTCGTGAGGTCCGGATCGAGCCAGATGGTCCCCGACTCCGTCTTCCCGAACTTCGTCCCGTCCGCCTTCGTCATCAGGGGCGTCGTGAGCGCGTGGACCGAGGCTCCTTCCATGCGGCGGATCAGGTCGACGCCCGCCGTGATGTTGCCCCACTGGTCGGAGCCCCCAGTCTGGAGCGTGCAGCCGTAGCGCCGGAACAGCTCGACGTAGTCGAAGGACTGCAGCAGCTGGTAGCTGAACTCGGTGTAGGAGATGCCGCCGCCTGCCAGCCGAGCCGCGACCGCCTCGCGGTCGAGCATCCGATTGACGCTGAAGTGCTTGCCGATGTCGCGGAGGAACTCCAGGACCGAGACGCCCTCGGTCCACTCGAGGTTGTTGACGGCGACGGCGGCGTTGGGACCCTCGAAATCGTAGAAGCGATCAAGCTGCTCCCGGATTCGGGCGACCCACCCCTCCACGACGTCGCGGGGATTCAGCGTGCGCTCCCCCGTCTCCTTGGGATCGCCGATCAGTCCGGTGGCGCCGCCCACGAGTGCCAGGGGCCGGTGCCCGTGCTGCTGGAATCGCCGCACCGTGAGGATCTGCACGAGGTTGCCCAGATGGAGGCTCGGCGCAGTCGGGTCGAACCCGCAGTACACGGTGACCGGCCCCGACTCCGTGGCCGCCCGAAGGGCGTCCAGGTCGGTGCTCTGCGCGATCAGCCCGCGCCAGGTCAGTTCGTCGATGATTCCGCTCACGGGGGGCATCCTCCCGCATGCACGCGCGAACCGTCAGTCGCGGTCGGTCTGTCCGTCGAGGAGCTCGCGGTAGATGTCCAGATGGCCGAGGTGACGGGCCAGCTCCTCGATCATGTGCAGGTAGATCCAGCGAAGCGAGGGACGCTTGCCGCCCCGACGCTCGCGCACGCACTGGTCGGACAGTTCATGCCGGGAGGCGATCTCACGGCTCTCGGCGCACGCCATCTCGTACTGGGCAAGCAGGGCGTCGAGCGTGTCATCGTCGGTCAGCGCGAAGTCCCCGTCAGGGTCCTCGCGCGTCGAGCTGATCGGGACGTCGGCCTGGCCCTCGAGGTAGTAGCGGAACCACCATCGCTCCACGTCGATCAGGTGCTTGAGGATCCCCGCCACGCTCGTGGGCGTCGGGCCCAGGCGTCGCACCGCGAGGTCCCACGGCAGGCCGCTGGCCTTGCGCACGACGTCGGCACGGTTCGCCTCGAGGTGCGCCTCCAGCAACTCGCGCTCGGCACCTGCGTCCGCGTCCATGGATTCCCAGATCTGGTGGCTCATCGGTAGGTCGGTGCTCACGGGGGGACCCTACGCCGAGGTGCGGCAGGCCGGTACGGGCTGACGGTGGGCTCACCGGGCAGGTGGAACCGCCAGGGCGTGTCCGCTCCCTCTCCCCCGACTCCCGTGCGCGGCCCGATCTCGACGACGTCAGCGGGCTCGGGCGCAAGCTGCAGCCGTAGCCGCGACCGGGTGGCGAACAGATCCACCGCGTCGAGCTCACCGGTGACTCCCAGAGCAGTGGTCAACCTGGCCGGACCCCGGGCCAGGTCACGGTCTCGCACGCCCTCCCCGCGGCGCGCTCGGGCGGTGTCCAGGCCCGACACGACCTCGCCGGCACGGAGCAGCACGGCTCCCGCCGTGCCGTCCGACCGGGTGACGACGTTGAGGCACCAGTGCATGCCATAGGTGAAGTACACGTAGGCACGGCCCGGAGGCCCGAACATGGTGGCGTTGCGAGGTGTCAGGCGCCGGTAGGCGTGCGACCCCGGGTCCTCGGCCTGCCCCCCGTAGGCCTCGACCTCGGTCAGCCGGATGGAGACGGCGTGCCCGTCCACCGTGGACCTGATGACGGCCCCGAGCAGCCGGGGAGCGACGTCGACGGCGTGCCCGCCGAGCCACGCCGGTGCCGTCACGGTCCGACGGTACGCGACCGGTGACCGCGCGGTGGACGCCTCGTCCTCAGGATGCGAGCGTGGACACGACCTTCGCGATTCGGCGGCTGCGCGTCTCGGGCTTCTTGGCCTCGAGAACGCCGCGAACGAACTCCTTGCGGTTGGTGTACGACTGCCGCGCCCACGCGTCGGCCAGTCCCGCCGCAGACAGCGCCGATGCCAGGTCCTCCGGCACGTCGACCGTGCGCTCGGACGCGTCCATGACGATGTCGACGTCGTACGAGCCAGGCGGGTTCAGCCCACCGGAGCGCATCGCCTCGTTGACCACCATCATCCACTCGCCCCGGTATACGGAGACGCTGGTGCGAAAGGTGGCCCCGCCGTAGGTGATCGCCAGGGGGACGCGGCTTCGGCCCGGGGATCCACGGAGCTCGTCGACCTGTTCCTGCGCGAGGATCACGGTGGCCGTGGTCCTTCCCGTGGGCATGACGTCGAGGCTCATACGCATGGGCGAACGGTAGCCGGACGGTCCCACGCAGGCGAGCACTCGCCGCGCTGCGCCGGCGACTAGAGGCAGTCGAGGCCGATCCGCAGGCACGTCTGCGGATCGACGTTCATCGAGGCCAGCAGGAGCCCGACGAGGGCCACGAGTCCGATGAACACGAGGATCGGCCAGTGCCGCCGCGAGGGACGGAAGAAGACGATCGACAGGAACGCGACCGCGGCGATCCCGATGAAGACCCACTCGATTGGTCTCATGGGCGGATGATCGCACCCGGCCCGCACCCCCGGGCACAGCGACAGGCGTCGTGAGGAAACTGTGAGGAACTGACGCCACGCGGCCCCCAGCGGTCACTCAGCGGACTCCTCCGACCTAGCTCCGGTGCGATGGGCCAGGCCGGTGGCGACAGCGACCCCGAGGGACGCCCCAGCAGCATCGGCGAGCAGGTCGGCCCACTCGAACGATCGGTAGCCGAGGATCCCCTGGGCGATCTCGAGCGCGAGTCCGAGGGCGATCACCGTGATCACCGCGGCCGGCCACCGAAGGCCGCTGGCCACCGCGAGCGCCCCCAGGACCGCATAGCCGACGAGGTGCAGCAGCTTGTCCGAGATCCCGAACGCGGACGGCAGGTCTGCCGGTGGCAGGAGGGAGGCATACACGGTCGCCACCACCGCGCCGACGAAGAGCGCTCGTGCCACGGACCGCGCGGTCCGCGCCCGCGTCACGACGCCGGGACGGTCCAGGCGACCCGCTGCTCGGCGAGGTCGCGGGCGAGTTGGTCGAGCTGCTCAGCGACGCGTGCGGGCGCCGTTCCGCCGAACGCCGATCGGGAGTCGAGGGAGCCCCGCACCGTCAGGACGTCACGCACCCCCGGATGCAGGTGCGGCGATATCGCGGCCAGATCGTCATCGCCGAGATCCCACAGCTCGATGCCGCGCGCCTCGGCCGCCCGGACGCTCGCCCCGGCGATCTCATGGGCCTCCCGGAACGGCACGCCAGCGCGGACCAGCCACTCCGCGATGTCCGTCGCCAGGGCGAACCCCTCGGGCGCGGAGCGCGCCATGCGCTCGGCGTCGAAGCGGAGCGTGGCGATCATGCCCGTCATGGCCGGGAGGACGAGGAGCAGCTGCTCCACGGTGTCGAAGACCGGCTCCTTGTCCTCCTGGAGATCTCGGTTGTAGCCGAAGGGCAGTCCCTTGAGCGTCGCCAGGAGCCCGGTGAGGTTCCCGATGAGCCGACCGGACTTGCCACGCGCCAGCTCGGCGACGTCCGGGTTCTTCTTCTGGGGCATGATCGAGGATCCGGTCGACCACGCGTCGTCGAGCGTCGCCCAGCCGAACTCACGCGAGGACATGAGGATGACCTCCTCGCCGAGCCGCGACAGGTGCACGCCGATCATCGCGGCCACGAACAGGAACTCGGCCACCCAGTCACGGTCACTGGTCGCATCGATGGAGTTCCCGAGCGCCTCGTCGAAGCCGAGGTCGGCCGCGACCGCCTGCGGATCGAGCCCGAGGCTCGAGCCCGCAAGGGCCCCCGCCCCGAGCGGCGAGCGCGCGGCCCGGCGGTCCCAGTCGGCGAGCCTCTCGACGTCGCGACCAAGAGCGTGCACGTGCTTGGCCAGCTCGTGCCCGAAGGACACCGGCTGGGCGTGCTGGAGGTGGGTGAAGCCCGGCGAGTACGTGTCGATGTGGGCCTGGGCCTGGGTGAGGAGCGAGTCCTGCAACGCCGTGACGGCAACCGCGATGTGACGTACCTGGTCCCGCAGGTACAGGCGGAAGTCGGTCGACACCTGGTCGTTCCGGCTGCGGCCCGCCCGCAGCTTGCCGCCCAGGTCGCCGAGCCGGGCGATGAGCGAGCGCTCGATCGCGGTGTGGACGTCCTCGTCGGAGGGATCGGGTACGAGAGTGCCTGCTCGGATCTCGGCAGCCAGCTCGTCGAGGGCTCCGTTGACCCTGCGGAGCTCCTCGTCGGTCAGGAGCCCGGCAGCGTGCAGCACCGATGCGTGAGCACGGGTCTGGCGCACGTCGTATGGCGCCAGCCGCCAGTCGAAATGGGTGGACAGGCTGAGCGCGGCCATGGCGTCGGAGGGGCCGTCGGAGAATCGTCCGCCCCAGAGGCGGGTCGGCCCGGCGACGTCAGGAGCGGGCGAGTCGGTCGGCCCGGCGACGTCAGGAGCGG
>JAHECS010000040.1 GCA_024641635.1 Actinomycetes bacterium
GGCGGTGGCGACAAGGCTGACGGGCAGGAGGACGGCCGTGACGAGGCCGACCAGTGATTTCGTCTTCATGCGGATTCCCCTGTGAGGTGGAGCAGCGTCTCGATCGAGGTGGGGCGGCGAACCGTCCGGAACACCTTCGAGAGTCGGGATCGGCGGGCCGCGCGTGCGGCTCGAGGAGGCCGGTTCTCAGCGGCTGTGTGTGTGCATGTCGAGTGAGCGTAGCCTTGCCTCATCCGAGCGACAAGGGTCCGAGAGTCGAGGGCATCCCTCGGCGGGCGCGCGCGCACGACCAGCGGGTAGCCTCCGTTCCGTGCTGCTGTCAGACCGGGACATCAAGGCCGAGATCGCTTCGGGACGTGTGGGCGTCGAGCCATACGCGGAGTCAATGATCCAGCCGTCGAGCATCGACGTCCGGCTGGATCGCTGGTTCCGCGTCTTCGAGAACCACCGCTATCCGCACATCGATCCGAGCACGGAGCAGCCGGACCTCACCCGGCTCATCGAGCCGGAGCGGGACGAGCCGTTCATCCTGCACCCGGGTGAGTTCGTCCTGGGCTCGACGTACGAAGTGGTGTCCCTGCCCGACGACATCGCCGGTCGCCTGGAGGGGAAGTCGTCGCTGGGGCGGCTCGGGCTGCTCACCCACTCCACGGCCGGCTTCATCGATCCCGGGTTCTCCGGGCACGTGACACTCGAGCTGTCCAACGTCGCCAACCTGCCGATCATGCTGTACCCCGGGATGAAGATCGGCCAGCTGTGCCTGTTCCGGCTGTCGAGCCCGGCCGAGCACCCGTACGGGTCGGAGAAGTACGGCTCGCGCTACCAGGGCCAGCGTGGACCGACGCCGAGCCGGTCGTTCGCCAACTTCCACCGCACGCAGATCTGACCATGACCGAGCCGCCGGAGTCCGAGCTCGAGATCCTCACCTACTCGGACTTCGGCATCGGGATCCGGTGGCTCGCGGAGCAGCTGGTGGCCCGGAACTGGATCCCGGACACGATCCTCGGCGTCGTCCGAGGCGGGCTGTTCGTGTCCGCTGCCCTGGCGTACGCCCTCGACATCAAGGACGTGCGGCACGTGAACGTCGAGTTCTACACCGACGCGGGCGAGACGCTGGCGGCTCCGGTCCTCATCGGCGAGCAGCCGCACCTCGGCGACCTCGGGGGCAAACGCGTGCTCGTCGCTGACGACGTCGCCGACACGGGCGCCACGCTGCAGTTCGTCCGATCGATGCTTCCCGACGACGCCATCGTGCACGTGGCCGTGCTGTACGAGAAGCCGCACACGACGTACGCCCCCGATCTCGCCTGGCGCTCGACGGACAGGTGGATCCGATTCCCCTGGATCCAGGTGCCGCCGGTGCGGGTGCAGGAGGCGGGGCGGTCCTCCGTCTGATCGGTGCCGACGGTGGTGCGATCCGCAGAACAGGCCTAGCCTCACGCCATGGGATCCGCTGGCGTCATCGCAGACCCGCGCCTCCGTGCGTGGGTGCTCGTGCCGGGGCTGGTCCTTGTCGTCGCGGGGTGGACGGTCCTCTCGTCGGTCCGCGGCCACGGTTCCCCGCCGTCCTTCGCCGTGATGTGGGTGGCCATGACCATCGCGATGATGCTCCCCACGGCGACCCGCCCCATGATGCGCGCGGCTGACGGATCCATCGGTCGGGCCTGGGCCTTCGTGGCGGGTTTCGCCCTCCCGTGGCTGCTCGTCGGTGCGCCGACCTACCTCGTGATGAACGCCGTCGAGTGGACGCCGTTCTGGATCGCGGCGACGTGGGCTGCGGCGGGTGCCTATCAGCTCACCCCGCTCATGCGACGCACCCTGACGACCTGCAGGTCGATCCGTTTCGACGGCGACCCGTCCCGATACGGAGTCCGCCAAGGCCTTCGCTGTGTGGCGTCGTGCTGGCCGGTGATGCTCGCTGCGATGGTGACCGTCATGTCCATCCCTGGCACCGTCCTGCCGATGGTGGGCCTTCTCGGCCTCACCGCACTGCTGTGCTGGGAGAAGTCACCGTCCGCGGCACCGCGGGCGGTCGCCGCCGTGGGGATGACGATGCTGCTCCTGGCGGCCGGCGGCTTCGTCGTGCTGGGCGGCGGCGTTGGGGCGGGGCATCACGCCTCGGGCACGTCCAGGTCGTAGCCGAGGGCGACGTCCCCGACCTCGACCCACGTCACGTCCTCGTGCGCTCGGATGAGCCCGCGGGCCCCCTGGTCCCCGCGGGCGGACGCAATGGCCTGCGGCCACAGGCGCCGACCGATGCGGACGGGATGCCCTTGCTCGCCGGCGTACGTGGACACGGCGAGGTCGGACGGGCACTCCACCAGCCGGCTCACGGCCTCGGTCGTGAGCCCGGGCAGGTCGACGAGGGTGATGACGACCGCGTCGACGTCGGTCGTGCTCTCGAGGGCGGCGAGGCCGGTGCGCAGCGAGGAGCCCATGCCTTCGGGCCAGTCGTCGTTGACGATGGCATCGGCCCCTGCCACCTCTCCCACCCACGCCCCGAGGACGACCAGGACGGGGTCGCAGCCGGCCTCGGTGAGGATCCGGACGGCGCGGTCGACCAGCCGCTCGCCGTTGATCACCACGGGCGCCTTCGGCTGGCCGTAGCGGGTGCCGGCCCCTGCTGCGAGGACCAGCCCGGCGACCGTCATCGGTTCAGCGGGGGGCACCGGGATGGATGGGGCCGTCCGTCGTGGTCAGCCGCATGCCGGTGCCGCCCCAACGGGACTGGATGATCTCGGCAGCGATCGAGATGGCGGTCTCCTCCGGAGTGCGAGCGCCGAGGTCGAGGCCGATCGGCGAGTGCACGCGGGACAGCTGGTCGTCCGTGAGGCCGGCCTCCTTGAGCCGGATGAGCCGATCCTCGTGCGTCCGGCGGGATCCCATGGCGCCGATGTAGCCGGCGTTCGTGGCCAGCGCCGCCGTGATCGCGGGGACGTCGAACTTCGGGTCGTGCGTGAGCACGGCGATGACGGTCCGGGAGTCGACCTCCTGACCGGAGAGCCAGCGGTTCGGCCAGTCGACGACGACCTCGTCGGCGTCCGGGAACCGCTTCGGCGTCGCGAAGACCGGGCGGGCGTCGACCACGGTCACCTTGAAGCCCAGCAGCTTGCCGACCCGGACGAGCGCGGCCGAGAAGTCGATGGCGCCGAAGACGAACATCTGGGGCTTGGGGGCGAACGACTGGACGAAGACGTCGAGGCCGTCGCCGAGCCGCTCGCCCTCGGGCCCGTAGTGCAGGAAGCCGGTCGTGCCGGACTCGAGCATGCCGATGGCATCCTCACGGACGGTGTCGTCGAGGCGCTGGGTCCCGAGCGAGCCCTCGGAGCGGTCCTTGCGAACGACGAGGTGCCGTCCGACGTGGTCGGCTCCGGCAACGACGGTGGCGACGGCCACCGGCTCCTCTGCGTCGATGCTGGACCTGATCCCGGCCAGCTCGGGCCACGAGTCGCCGTCGACCCGCTCGACGAAGACCTCGAGGATGCCGCCGCAGGTGAGGCCGACGGCGAAGGCGTCGTCGTCGCTGACTCCGTACGTCTCGAACCGGGGCTGGCCGTCGGCGAGAACCTCCTGGCCCAGGTCGAAGAGGGCGCCCTCGACGCAGCCCCCGCTCACGGACCCAACCGCCTCGTCGGCATCCGTGACCAGCATCGACGCGCCCGCGGGTCGCGGCGCTGAGCGCCACGTGCGGACGACCGTGGCCATGGCGGCCGCGCCGCCCCGGGCGCGGACGGCAAGGAGTTCGGTCAGCACCTCGCGCATGAGCCCTCCTCGATGACGGTCCCGTGGGGCCGATTCGGCTGTCTGGGTCAATAATGGCCCGATGGGTGAGATCCGGCTGGTCGAGGTCGTCGAGCACGTGCTCGACGCGGCCGCGATCGAGCACATCGTGGCAGATGCCCGGGCCGGTGCCGTGGTCTCCTTCAGCGGGAACGTCCGCGACCACGACCACGGGAGATCCGTCGCGAGCCTCGCCTACGAAGGGCATCCCTCTGCAGAGGCCGTGCTGATGGAGGTCGCGAAGGAGATCGACGCCCGCTACGACCTCGTCGCCCTGGCCGTGGCGCACCGCGTCGGACCGATCGCGATCGGGGAGGCAGCCCTCGTGGCGGCGGTGGCCACCGCGCACCGCGGTGAGGCGTTCGCCGCGTGCCGGGACCTTGTCGACCTGACGAAGGAACGCCTGCCGGTGTGGAAGCACCAGGTGTTCGCCGACGGCACGGACGAGTGGGTGAACTGCGCGTGAGCCTCACCGATACCTACGGCCGGGTGCACCGCGACCTCCGGGTCTCCGTCACCGACCGCTGCAACCTGCGGTGCACCTACTGCATGCCACCGGACTTCGCCGACTGGATGCCCGGCGACCACCTGCTCAGCATCGACGAGCTCATGACCGTCATCGAGGTCGCCGTCGGCGAGGGGATCGTCAGCATCCGCCTGACGGGCGGCGAGCCGCTCGTGCGCCCCGACATCGTCGAGATCGTGCGGCGCATCAACGCGCTGCCGGTTCCGCCCCGGGTCACCCTCACGACCAATGCCCTGAAGCTGGCCGAACTCGCTCAGCCGCTGGCCGACGCCGGTCTCGAGCGGGTCAACATCAGCCTCGACACCCTGGATCCGGAGCGCTTCAAGCGGCTCACCTTCCGAGACCGCTTCGACGACGTCATCGCGGGGGTCGAGGCGGCGCTGGCTGCGGGACTGCACCCCGTCAAGGTCAACACGGTGCTCATGCGCGGGGTCAACGACGACGAGGCGGTCCCCATGCTTCGTCATTCGATCGAGAACGGCTGGCACCTGCGCTTCATCGAGCAGATGCCGCTGGATGCGCAGGGATCGTGGGACCGGTCGGAGATGGTCATGGCGGCGGAGATCCACGATCTGCTCGAGACCGAGTTCACGCTCACTCCGGTTCCGGGCCGCGGCTCGGCGCCCGCCGAGGAGTTCCTCGTGGACGACGGACCGGCCACGGTGGGAATCATCGCCAGCGTGAGCAAGCCGTTCTGCTCGGCCTGCGATCGACTTCGCCTGACGGCCGACGGCCAGCTTCGGAACTGCCTGTTCGCCCGCGACGAGACCGACATCCGCGCCACGCTCCGGGATCCGTCGCTGACCGACGAGCAGCGGCGTGAGCGCATCGCCGGCCTCCTGGCGTCGTCGACGCTGGCCAAGCTCCCCGGGCACGGCATCAACGACCCGTCGTTCATCCAGCCGGACCGTCCGATGAGTGCGATCGGCGGCTGAGCGCGTGACGGTCGAGGTGCACCTCTTCGCGGCCGCACGGGCGGCAGTCGGGTCTTCCGTCGTCATGGCCCAGCCGGGTTCCCTGGCCCGGATCCTCGACGGCCTGGAGACGGACCACCCCGCCTTCGCGGCGGTGCGGCCCCGGTGCTCGTACCTCGTGGACGAGGTGTCCGTCCATGCCGAGGGCATCGACGTGCCGGCGGGGAGCCGGGTGGACGTCCTCCCGCCCTTCGCGGGCGGCTGAGGAGCGAGCGCAGCCCCGCCAGTTCCTGCGTTCCAGTCGCGGGTTGGCCGGACCGGGACTAGCGTGATGTGCACCACACTGCTGGATTGCGAGCGCGCGTTCGGCAGGCGAACCCGGAGGTTTCATGGAGCTCGAGAACTCGTTCGTCGTCCCCGCAGACATCGACACGGCGTGGAAGACGCTGCTCGACGTCGAGGCCATCGCCCCCTGCATGCCGGGTGCCACCCTCACCTCGTTCGACGGTGACAACTTCACCGCCGACGTCAAGGTGAAGCTCGGCCCGATGACGATGAACTTCGCGGGGGAGGGCAAGTTCGTCGAGAAGGACGAGGCCAACCACAAGGCCGTCATCGACGCCAGCGGCAAGGAGACCAAGGGCGCCGGCACCGCCGGGGCGAAGATCACCGCGATCCTCGTCGAGGAGGGTCCCAGCAGCACCCGCGCGAACATCGTCACCGACCTCACGGTCACCGGGAAGGCCGCTCAGTTCGGCCGGGGCGTCATGGCCGATGTCTCCAAGAAGCTCATCGGGCAGTTCGCCGGCAACCTCGAGCAGGTCATTGCCGCGCGCCAGGTAGCCGCGAACGCGCCTGGGGAAGGGGCTGCCGAGGCGGGGGAGACTGCGGCGGCGGCCGCTCCGGCTCCCGCACCCGTGCTCAACAACGAGGCGCTCGACCTCGGCAACGCGGCCATGGGCCCGGTCCTCAAGCGCGTCGTCCCCGTGGTCATCGGCCTCGTCGTCGTCGGCGTCGTCATCTGGTGGCTCGCCAGCCGCTAGGCACTCCTGCTTCTCGAACATCCACCAACCAGGCACATCAACGGAAGGGGTGAGGGATGCAAACTCCCGCACCAACGGACTATGTCCGCGCCACGTCCGTGGCGAACGCGATCGCTCTGCTCGAGGAGCACGGAGAGGAATCCCGGCTGCTCGCCGGCGGACACAGCCTCCTGCCCATGATGAAGCTGCGCGTCGCGCGGCCCGAGATGCTCATCGACATCAACGAGCTCGACGAGCTTCGCGGCATCAAGATCGAGGGCGACGAGATCGTCATCGGCGCCATGGTCACGCATCGCGAGGTGCTGGAGTCGCCTGTGCTCGCCGAGCACTACGCCATCTTCCGGGAGGCTGAGAAGGTCATCGCCGACCCGCTGGTGCGCAACCGCGGCACGGTCGGCGGGTCGATGTGCCAGGCCGACCCCTCGGAGGACCTCTCCGCGGTGGGCTCAGCGCTGAAGGGCACCGTCGTGATCGAGAACTCGTCGGGCCGACGGACCGTCGAGCTCCGTGACTTCCACGAAGGCCCGTACACGACGAAGGTCGAGGCAGCCGAGATCCTCGTCGAGGTCCGGTTCCCGATCAGGCCCGGTGCGGGCAGCGCCTACGAGAAGGTCGAGCGCCGTGTCGGCGACTGGCCGGTCTGCTCGGCAGGCGCCTACGTCGTCGTCTCCGGTGGCGTCGTGAGCGACTGCGGGATCGGCCTCACGGCCGTCGGTGCCGAGCACTTCTGCGCCCCCGACGCCGAGGCCTTCCTCATCGGCAAGGAGCCCACCGAGGAGAACCTCCGCGCCGCGGCGCAGCTGGCCAGCGACGCGAGCGACCCGTCCCCGGACCAGCGCGGTCCGGCCGACTACAAGAAGCACCTTGCCAACGAACTCACCTACCGTGCGCTCGTTCGCGCGGCCGCCGCAAGCCAGGGAGCCTGACATGCAGGTAACGATCACGATCAACGGCGAGCAGGTGACCCGCGACGTCGAGCCGCGCACCCTGCTCGTGCACTTCGTTCGCGAGGACGCCGGGCTCCGGGGCACGCACTGGGGCTGCGACACCTCGAACTGCGGGGCGTGCACCCTGTGGGTGGACGGCCAGGCGGTCAAGAGCTGCACGGTGCTCGCCGCACAGGCTGACGGTCACGAGGTCACCACGGTCGAGGCGCTGGAAACGGCCGATGGCCTGGATCCGGTGCAGCAGGGCTTCATCGAGTGTCACGGCCTGCAGTGCGGCTTCTGCACCCCGGGCATGATGATGACCGCCCGATGGCTGCTCGATCACAACCCGAATCCGTCGGAAGAGGAGATCCGCGAGGCGATCTCCGGGCAGATCTGCCGCTGCACCGGCTACAAGAACATCGTCGAGGCGATCCAGTGGGCCGCTGAGCACCCCAAGACCAGTGAGGTGAACGCATGACCGCCATTGAGGAAGTGCCGCTGAGCCCGGCAGGCAACCCGATCGGCTTCGGGAACATGAAGCGGGTCGAGGACCAGCGTTTCGTGCGCGGCCAGGGCAACTACGTCGACGACGTCAACCTGCCCGGGATGCTGCACAGTGCGATCCTGCGCAGTCCGTTCGCCCACGCGAAGATCAACTCGATCGACACGTCCGCGGCTGAGGCCCTCCCGGGCGTCGTGGCCGTGATCACGGGCAAGATCCTCGAGGGCATCCCGCGCCCGTCCCTTCTGGGCGACAACTTCGCCTGGATGCCGACGCTCTCGTACGACACCCAGGCGGTGCTCGCCACGGACAAGGTCCGGTTCCAGGGCCAGGAGGTCGCCTTCGTCATCGCGACGTCGCGCTACATCGCGAAGGATGCGCTGGAGCTCATCGACGTCGACTACGAGCCGCTGCCTCCGGTCATGGATGCCAAGAAGGCCATGGACCCCGACGCCGCGGTCATCCGTGACGACAAGGGCCAGACCGACAACAGCATCACCGATGTCCACGGGCACAAGAGCTGGGAGTCCGGCAACGCCATCGGCACGGCTGAGGCCATCGCCAAGGCCGAGGCCGATCCCGACTGCGTTGTCGTGACGCAGGACGTCATGTACCCGCGCGTCCATCCGTCGCCCATGGAGACGTGTGGATCGGTCGCGTACCTGGACAAGGTCACCGGCCAGCTGACGCTGTACACGACCAGCCAGGCACCTCACGCGCACCGGACTGTGTACGCGATGGTGGCGGGCCTGCCCGAGCACAAGATCCGCGTCATCAGCCCCGACGTCGGTGGCGGCTTCGGCAACAAGGTCGGCGTCTACCCCGGCTACGTGCTGTCGATCGTCGGATCCATCGTCACGGGCAAGCCGGTCAAGTGGATCGAGGATCGCAACGAGAACCTCGTGTCGACGTCGTTCGCACGCGACTACCACATGAAGGGCACGATCGCCGCGACGAAGGAGGGCAAGATCCTCGCGGTCGACGTCGATGTCCTCGCCGACCACGGCGCATTCAACGGTGTGGCCCAGCCGACCAATTACCCGGCCGGCTTCTTCCACATCTTCTCGGGTTCGTACGACTACCCGAACGCGCACTGCAAGGTGACCCCGGTCTACACGAACAAGGCGCCGGGCGGTGTCGCCTACGCCTGCTCGTTCCGGATCACCGAGGCGGTGTACCTGATCGAGCGCCTCGTCGACTGTCTCGCGGCGGAGCTGGGAATGGATCCGGCCGAGCTACGGCTGAAGAACCTGCTGAGGCCTGAGCAGTTCCCGTACACGTCTCCCACCGGCTGGGTCTACGACTCCGGTCAGTACGAGAAGACGATGCGCGTCGCACTGGAGATGGCCGGCTACGACGAGCTGCGTCGGGAGCAGGCGGAGAAGCGCGCTCGTGGCGAGTACATGGGCATCGGCATCTCCTTCTTCACCGAGGGCGTCGGTGCCGGTCCCCGCAAGGACATGGACATCCTCGGCCTGGGCATGGCTGACGGCATCGAGCTGCGGGTGCATCCCACGGGCAAGGCCGTTCTGCGGCTGTCCGTGCAGTCGCAGGGCCAGGCGCACGAGACGACGTACGCGCAGATCGTGGCGCACGAGCTCGGCATCCCGCCGGAGGACATCGAGGTCGTGCACGGCGACACCGACCAGACGCCCTTCGGTCTGGGCACCTACGGATCCCGGTCGACGCCGGTGTCCGGGGCGGCTGCGGCTGTCGTGTCCCGCAAGGTCAAGGACAAGGCACGGATCATCGCCGCAGCGGCGCTGGAGTGCTCGCCCGACGACCTCGAGTGGGAGCTCGGCCGCTGGTTCGTCAAGGGTGACAAGGAGCGGGGCAAGACGATCCAGGACATCGCCCTGCTGTCCCACGGCTCGCTCGAGCTCCCCGAGGGCGTCGAGGGCCACCTCGAGGCGATGACGGTCTACAACCCGCCGAACCTGACGTACCCCTACGGCTGCTACATCTGCGTCGTCGACGTGGATCCCGGCACCGGACAGGTCAAGGTTCGACGCTTCATCGCGGTCGACGACTGCGGGACCCGCATCAACCCGATGATCGTCGAGGGCCAGGTGCACGGAGGCCTCGCGGACGGCATCGGCATGGCGCTCATGGAGCTCATCGCCTTCGACGAGGACGGCAACTGCCTCGGTGGTTCCTTCATGGACTACCTGCTGCCCACCTCGATGGAGTGCCCGGACTACGAGCTCGGCGAGACCGTCACCCCGTCGCCGCATCACCCGATCGGCGCCAAGGGTGTCGGCGAGTCCGCGACCGTCGGCTCCCCGCCGGCCGTGGTCAATGCCGTCATCGACGCGATCAGCCCGTTCGGCGTGCGCCATGCGGACATGCCCCTCACTCCCGCCAACGTGTGGCGGGCGATCCAGGGCCGTCCGGTGCGTGTCGACATGGCCGTGGAGTAGGGAGACACTGGCGACATGACCACGCGGGCAGTGCACGAACGGGCCGAGGCTCTCCGAGCCGAGGGCACCCCCTTCGTGCACGCCCGCGTGGTGCTCGCTGAGCGACCGACGTCGGCCAAGCCGGGCGACGAGGCGCTCGTGCTGGCGGACGGGACGATCGAGGGCTTCGTCGGCGGCCAGTGCGCGCAGGCCACCGTCCGAGCCCAGGGCCTGGCGATCCTCGAGTCCGGATCGACGCTGCTGCTGAGGATCTCGCCGAGTCCTGAACCGGAGCAGACCGGCAAGACGGTCGTGCACAACCCCTGCCTGTCGGGCGGAACCCTGGAGATCTTCATGGAGCCGGTACTGCCCGCGCCGCGCATGGCTGTCGTCGGCGACACCCCGATCGCCGAGGCCCTCGCGACTGTCGGCCGTGCCCTCGGCTACGACATCGCCGAGTGGTCACTGCGCGATATGCGCACGACCGACGCCGTCGTGGTGGCGTCGCACGGTTTCGACGAGGAGCAGGCGCTTGTCGACGCGGTCACCGCAGGAATCCCGTACGTGGGACTCGTCGCCAGCCCCAAGCGCGGGGCGGCGGTGATCGCCTCCCTCGATCTCGACGAGGAGCACAAGGCTCGGATCAAGGCGCCGGCCGGGCTGGACATCGGCGCTCGCACCCCCGAGGAGATCGCCCTGTCGATCATCGCGGAGGTGATCGAGCGCCGCTCGGCCGTGGCGCCTCGCAGCGGCGCCCGGTCGCTGCCCCTGCTCGTCGACGCCTCGCCTGCGACCGCGATCGACCCGATCTGCAAGATGACCGTCGCGGCCGTGGAGTCCTCGATCCACGCCGACGTCGACGGCGAGCGCTTCTACTTCTGCTGCCCGGGGTGCAAGGAGACGTTCCTCGCGGACCCGTCCGCCTATGCAGGGACCTGACTGGTGTCCGTAGCGGACCAGATTCCGGACGCGGCGACGCTGACGGCCCAGCTGGCCGAGCACGACTACCTGGCCGAGCCCGGCCTCGCGACCGCCCTCTTCTGCGCGGTTCGCCTGCCGCAGCCGCTGCTGCTCGAGGGCGAGGCTGGCGTGGGCAAGACCCAGGCGGCCAAGGCGCTCGCTTCGTTGCTCCACACCCCGCTCATCCGATTGCAGTGCTTCGAGGGCATCGACGCGTCCGAGGCGCTGTACGAGTGGAACTACCCCCGCCAGCTCCTCGGGATCCGGCTGGCGGAGGCGCAGGGATCCCACATGGAGGAGGACTCGCTCTTCTCCCGGGACTTCCTCATCGAGCGTCCGCTGCTGCAGGCGCTGGAGCATCCCGGGCCGAACCCCGCCGTCCTGCTCATCGACGAGGTCGACCGCGCGGACGAGGAGTTCGAGGCGTTCCTGTTCGAGATGCTCGCGGAGAACGCGGTGACGGTCCCGGAGATCGGCACGCTGCGGGCGAAGGTTCCGCCGGTCGTCATCCTCACGTCGAACCGCACGCGCGACCTCCACGACGCCCTGAAGCGACGCTGCCTGTACCACTGGATCGACTACCCGGACCTGGCGCACGCCACGCGCATCGTCCGGCTGAGAGTGCCCGAGGCGCCGGACGAACTCGTCGTGCAGGTCGCCGGCGCAGTCCAGCGGCTTCGCGGGCTCGACGTGCAGAAGCCGCCCGGCGTGGCCGAGGCGATCGACTGGGTCCACGCTGCCACGCTCCTCGGCATCAGCGTTCTTGACGAAGGTTCCGTCGAGAGGACGCTGGGCTCCGTCCTGAAGTACCGCGAGGATCAGGATGTCGCGCGGGGTGAGGGCCTGGCCTGGGTGGCCGGCTCAGCGCCGTCAGGAGTGCGTCCTGGAACCGGCGACTAGCCGGATCGGCGGGAGCACGACTGTGGATGCGGACGAGGCCTTCGGGCGGCTCGTCGCGTCATTCGGCCACCTGCTCCACGCGGCCGGCGTTCCGGTGACCCCTGAGAAGAGCATCAGGTTCGGCAGTGCGGTCCTCCTGGCGCAGCCGCGCAGAGTCGACGAGGTGTACTGGCTCGGTCGCGTGACCCTGCTGACCGCACGGGACCAGGTGGAGACGTACGACCGCGTGTTCCGGCAGGTGTTCGAGGGGCTGGTGGACGTGGCCTCGTTCCGCGGTGACAGCGCCAACCCTGCACCGGCGTCCAGCGTCCCCGAGGGCGAGCGGAGTCCCCAGGCATCGGAGCGAGCCGGGGAGTCGGGGCAGGGCAACCGCCCGACGAGCGCCACGCCGGGTGAGTCCGCCGAGGGTCACGATGACGAGGGGGAGGAGCCGAGTGTGCTCGCCGCCGCCAGTGCGACCGAGCGGATCAGCGATCGCGACTTCGCGACCTGCACCGAGGAGGAGCTCGCCCTGCTCAGGCGGCTGATCGATCAACTGCCCCTCGTCCCGCCGCCGCGGACGGGCAGGCGTCTTCGTCGGCACCCGTCGGGCACCCGACTCGACGTGCGGGGCACGCTGCGGAAGGCCCATCGCACGGCAGGCGATCCCGTCGACATGATCCTGCGGCGCAAGGCGGAGCGCCCGCGACGAGTCGTCCTCATCGCCGACGTGTCCGGCTCGATGGAGCCGTATGCGCGCGTGTACCTCCACCTCATGCGGGGGGCGGTCCAGGCACTCGGCGCCGAGGCGTTCGTGTTCGCCACGCGCCTGACCCGCCTGACGCGGGCGCTTGCGGCCGCACACCCCGACGTGGCGTATCGCAAGGCTGTGGTCTCCGCCCCCGACTGGTCGGGTGGGACGCGAATCGGTCGCGCGCTCGCCGACTTCCTCGACCAGTTCGGACGTCGCGGGATGGCACGCGGTGCCGTCGTCGTCATCGTTTCCGACGGCTGGGAGATCGAGAGCCCGGAGCTCGTCGGGGAGTCGATGCAGAGGCTTGCGCGGCTGGCCCATCACGTCATCTGGGTCAATCCGCGCAAGGCCGCCGAGTCCTACGAACCGCTTGTCGGCGGGATGGCCGCGGCGCTGCCTTTCGTCGACACGTTCGTGTCGGGCCACTCGATGCGCGCACTCGAGGACGTCATGGAGGCAATCCGCACGGCCACCGAGCGCACACCTGCGCCTCCGTCCCGGCGTAGGGTGCCCGCATGACTGAGAACCCGTTGACGCATCTGAACGAGCGCGGCGAGGCGCGCATGGTCGACGTCACCGGCAAGGACGTCACCGCGCGTTCGGCTACCGCCCGATGCTGCGTCGGGGTGTCCGACGAGGTCGCGAAACTGCTGCGGGCCGGTCAGATGCCCAAGGGCGATGCCCTCGCAGTGGCCCGGATCGCGGCCATCCAGGCGACCAAGCGGACGCCCGACCTCATCCCGCTGTGCCACCCGATTGCGGTGCACGGAGTCGATGTCGAGCTGCGGGTGCTCGACGGCAACGACGGCCCCTACGTCGAGATCGTCGTAACGGTGCGTACGGCGGATCGCACTGGAGTCGAGATGGAGGCCCTGACGGCGGCGGCGGTCGGTGGCCTGACGGTCATCGACATGGTCAAGGGCCGTGACCGCTCAGCGTCGATCCGGGAGGTCATCCTTCTGGAGAAGCTCGGAGGCCGGTCCGGGCATTGGACTCGCGGGTGAGCCAGGCCCGCCGGGCACGGGTGATCACCGCGTCCACGCGTGCTGCTGCGGGCACGTGGGAGGACACGTCAGGTCCGATCGTCGCGGAAGGCCTGCGCGCACTGGGCCTGGACGTCGACGGGCCTGTCGTGGTGGCCGACGGAGACCCGCTGCTTGTCGCTCTGCGTCTGGCCGTGGCGGACGACGTCGATCTCGTCGTGACCACCGGGGGCACGGGCCACACCCCGATGGACCTCACACCCGAGATGACCGCGCAGGTGATCGATCGGCCGTCGCCCGGGCTGGCGGAGATCGTCCGTGCCTACGGCGTCCAGAAGGGGGTCCCCACCGCCGTGCTGTCCCGGGGGGTGGCCGGGATCGCCGGTTCCACGCTCATCGTCAACCTGCCGGGTTCCAACGGTGGGGCGAGGGACGGAGTCGCCGCCCTGGCTCCGGTCCTCCTCCACGCCCTGGACCAGAT
>JAHECS010000021.1:0-30601 GCA_024641635.1 Actinomycetes bacterium
GCGGAACCGGCCCCGGTGGCCGAACCCGCTCCGGCGCCAACCCCTGCCCCCACGGCGGCACCGGCACCCGCCCCGAGCGCCGCGGCCAGTCCCGCAGCCGCGCCCGCGGCCGCCGGGGAGAGCACCGCGGTCCTCATGCCGGCGCTGGGCGAGAGCGTCACCGAGGGCACGGTCACCCGCTGGCTGAAGGCCGTCGGCGACACCGTCGCCGCCGACGAGCCGCTGCTCGAGGTCTCCACCGACAAGGTCGACACCGAGATTCCCGCCCCCGCCGCCGGAGTGCTCCTGGCCATCACGGTGGGCGAGGACGAGACCGTCGAGGTCGGTTCGGAACTCGGCCGGATCGGCTCCGGTGCGGCGGCCCCCGCCGCTCCGCCTGCGCCTGCTGCACCCGCGCCCGCACCAGCGGCGCCGGCAACGGTGGCTTCCACGCCGGCGCCCGCACCCGCAGCTCAGGCACCCGCAGCCCAGGCAGCCCCCGCGGGCAACACCGACGCCTACGTCACCCCGCTGGTCCGTCGGCTCGCGGCGCAGCACAACGTCGACCTGTCGACGGTCGCCGGTACGGGCGTCGGCGGCCGGGTTCGCAAGTCTGACGTCCTCGATGCAGCGCTCAAGGCCAAGGACACCCAGCCCGCCGCCCCTGCCCCGGCAACCGCGGCGACGGCAGCTCCGGCGACCGCTCCCGCCGCAGCGCCGGCAGCCGCACCGTCCCCGCTGCGCGGACGGACGGAGAAGATGAGCCGTCTTCGCAAGGTCATCGCCGAGCGAATGGTCGAGTCCCTCCAGGTGTCCGCCCAGCTCACCACGGTCGTCGAGGTCGATGTCACCCGCATCGCCCAGCTGCGCGGCAAGGTGAAGTCGGACTTCGAGGCACGTGAGGGCGTGAAGCTCTCCTTCCTGCCCTTCTTCTGCAAGGCGGCCGTCGAGGCGCTCAAGCAGTTCCCGCAGGTGAACGCGACTCTGGACATGGCCGCCGGGACGGTCACGTACTTCGATGCCGAGCATCTGGGCGTCGCGGTCGACAGCGAGCGCGGCCTGCTCGTCCCCGTGATCCGCGATGCCGGCGACCTGAACATCGCCGGTCTCGCCCGGCGCATCGCGGACCTCGCTGACCGCACGCGCACCAACAAGCTCTCCCCTGACGAGCTGAGCGGTGGCACGTTCACCGTGACCAACACCGGCAGCCGCGGTGCGCTGTTCGACACTCCGATCATCAACCAGCCGCAGGTGGCGATCCTCGGTACGGGCGCGGTCGTCAAGCGGCCGGTCGTCGTGCCGGACGCCACCGGCCAGGACGTCATCTCCATCCGGTCGATGGTCTACCTGGCCCTCACCTACGACCACCGGCTGGTCGACGGTGCCGACGCGGCCCGGTTCCTGAGCACCGTCAAGGCCCGCCTCGAGGAGGCCTCCTTCGAGGCCGAGCTCGGCCTCTGACCTCCGCGAGTGGTCACTGCGCGCAGGGCGGAGCTCGGACCTCCCGCCTCTCCCGCCCCGCGAGTGGTCACTGCGCGCATGAGGGATCTGCGCGCAGTGACCACTCGCGGGGGTCGGCGGGTGCCTTCGCGGAGGTGCGCGCAGTGACCACTCGCGAGAGGGTGGGGGCATGAGAGTTGCAGTGACCGGCGCGTCCGGCCTGATCGGTTCCGCCCTCGTGCCGCACCTGCGGTCCGTTGGCCACGACGTTCAGCGCCTCGTGCGCAGGGCACCGTCCGCCCCCGACGAGATCCAGTGGGATCCGGTGGCCGGAACGGTCGACCTCGACGCCCTGCAGGGTGTCGACGGGGTCGTTCACCTCGCTGGCGCCGGCGTCGGGGACCATCGTTGGACGACCGAGTACCGTCAAGAGATCCTCTCGAGCCGCGTCGACGGAACGGCCACGATCGCCAAAGCCATGGCCGCTCTGGACCCCAAGCCTCGCGTCCTCGTGTCCGCCTCGGCCATCGGCTGGTACGGAGACACCGGCGACCGCGAGGTCGATGAGACCGCACCGGCCGGCTCGGCCTTCTTGTCCGACGTCGTTCGCGCCTGGGAGGCCGCCGCCGAGCCCGCTGCAGCGGCGGGCATCAGGGTCGTCCATCCACGTACCGGGCTGGTCGTCGCCGGTCAGGATGGCATCGTGGGACCTCTCACATCGGTCGCGCGGCTGGCATTCGGTGGGCACGCCAGCGGACTGGGTGGCGCCTTCGGGCCTCTCATTCCTCTGGTCCGGCTGGGCGTCGGCGGACGACTGGGCTCGGGGAAGCAGTACTGGTCGTGGATCTCGCTGCGCGACGAGGTATGCGCCCTTCAGTTCCTCCTCGAGCAGGACCAGCTGAGCGGCCCGGTGAACCTCACCGGACCGGTCCCGGTCACCCAAGCGGCGGCGGTCAAGGCGCTCGGCGCCGCCCTCAACCGCCCGACCGTCCTGCCTGTCCCGTCGTTTGCCCTCAGAGCAGCCTTAGGCGAGTTCTCCACGGAGATCCTCGGCAGTGCCCGGGTGAGGCCGCGTGTCCTAGAGGACGCCGGCTTCGCCTTCCAGGACCCCACCATCGAATCCGCCCTTCGTACTGCCCTGGCCGGCACCTAGCCGTGCGCGAGCACGACGTCGTCGTCGTCGGCGCCGGACTGGCCGGCCTGGCCGCCGCACGGCAGTTGGCCATCCACGGCGTCGACGTTCGCGTGCTCGAGGCATCCGACGACGTCGGCGGCCGCGTCCGGACCGATCGCGTCGACGGCCTGCTGCTCGATCGCGGCTTCCAGCTCTACAACCCCGCATACCCCGAAGGCCTTCGCGTCCTCGACCATGCCGCCCTCGACCTCCGGTCGTTCGTGCCGGGCGTGATCTCCCAGACCGATCAGGGGCCGACCCGGTTGGCCGATCCACGTCGCCGGCCCCGATGGTCGACGGATGCGCTGTCATCGCGCTCCGGCCGGCTGGCCGGCAAGCTCCGGTTCGCCGCCTACGCGTGGCGAACGTCGCGCATGACCCGAAGGGAGCGCGAACTGCGGACCGACATGCCGGCCGGCGTGGCCCTGCTGTCGGCCGGCGTCGACCCCGACCTCCTCGAGACGGTCATCCGCCCCTTCCTCACCGGCGTCTTCCTCGAGGATCGACTGGTCACCTCCCGACGGTTCATGGACCTCGTCCTCACCAGCTTCGCCAAGGGAGTCCCCTCCGTTCCCGCCGGCGGCATGCAGGCGATCCCAGAGCAGCTGCGCGACTCGCTGCCCGACGACACAGTGCAGTGCGACGTGCGCGTCGAATCCGTCGCTGACGGCATCGTCCACACCAGTTCGGAGGCCGTGCGAGCGCGGACGGTGATCGTCGCCACCGAGGGCCCGGCGGCGGCTCGACTGCTCCCGGGCCTGCACGTGCCGCCCGGGCGCGACGTCACGACGTGGTACTACCTCGCCGACGGAAACCCCCAGCTGCTGACCGAAGGCGATCCCGTGCTCGTGGTGGACGGCCGACCCGGACGCGGTCCGGTCATCAACACCGTGGTCCTCACGCACGCCGCGCCGAGCTACGCCTCCGACGGACGCACCCTCGTGTCGGCCTCCGCCCTGGGTCTGCACGACGATGCCGCGACCGAGGCCGCCGTGCGCGAGCACCTCGCCCAGCTCTACGCGGTCGGCACCCGAGGGTGGGAGCACGTCGCCACCTACCCCGTCCCGTACGCGCTGCCCGCCATGGAGTCGCCGCTGCAGGTTCGCCAGCCGGTCTCGCTCGGCGAGTGGCTGTACGTCGCGGGTGACCACCGCGACACGGCATCGATCCAGGGCGCGCTGGTCAGCGGACGCAGGGCGGCCGACGCCGCCATGCGTCATCTCGGCGTCAGCATCGCCACCTGAACATCCGCCACGGCAGCGGACACGGATGCGAGGCCTATGCCATCAGCAGGAACGCAGCCAGCACCCCGACCAGCACCACCAGCCCCAGGCCAAGGCTGATGAGCAGCAGGCGCCTCAGCGTCCGGGTCTCCGCTTCGATGCACCTTGAGCTAGGGCCCTTCGTCAGGCGAGCGGTTGCCGCGGCAGGGCAGCCACGCCGACGGGCGGCATTCCGAGCGGCGACTACCCTGTCCCTATGACCGCGCCCACGGCCGCCGACCTCGTCGTCGAGCACGTCGGTTTCGGGCCCGCTGCAGTCGACTACCAGTCGGCGTGGGACCTCCAGCGGCGCGTTCACGCCGATGTCGTCTCCGGAGAGGCCCCGGACACCGTGCTGCTGCTGGAGCACCAGTCCGTCTACACCGCGGGTCGGCGAACGGAGCCCTTCGAGCGCCCGTTCGACGGCACCCCCGTGGTCGACGTCGACCGTGGCGGCAAGATCACGTGGCACGGGCCCGGCCAGCTGGTGGGCTACCCCATCGTGCGGCTCCCCTCGCCGATGGCGGTGGTGGACCACGTGCGTCGCATCGAGGCGATGCTGATCGACGTGTGCACCGACCTGGGCGTGCCCACGATGCGCGTGAAGGGTCGAAGCGGCGTGTGGGTCGCCGCGGACGAGCGAGGCCCGGAGCGCAAGATCGCCGCGATCGGCATCCGGGTGACCGAAGGGGTGACGATGCACGGATTCGCCCTCAACTGCGACTGCGATCTCGCCTGGTTCGACCGCATCGTCCCGTGCGGGATATCCGACGCCGAGGTGACATCACTGTCCCGGGAGTTGGGCAGGGACGTGCCGGTGACGGAGGCGCTGCCGGTCGTCGAGCGGCATCTCGGGAGGATGGTCACGTGGTAGACCCCCAGGGCAGGAAGCTGCTGCGCATCGAGGCGCGAAACGCGGAGGTCCCGATCGAGCGAAAGCCCGAGTGGATCCGGACGCGCCTGCGGACCGGCCCCGAGTTCGCCCAGATCCAGGCCCTCGTGAAGTCCGAAGGACTCCACACGGTCTGCCAGGAGGCCGGCTGCCCGAACATCTACGAGTGCTGGGAGGACCGCGAGGCCACCTTCCTCATCGGTGGCGAGCAGTGCACCCGCCGCTGCGACTTCTGCCAGATCGACACGGGCAAGCCCTCACCCCTGGACCGTGACGAGCCGCGACGAGTCGCCGAGTCGGTCCGCACCATGGGACTGCGCTATGCGACGGTCACCGGGGTGGCACGCGACGACCTCGCCGACGAGGGCGCGTGGCTCTATGCCCAGACCGTGCGCGAGATCCACGAGCTCAATCCCGGCACGGGTGTCGAGGTGCTCATCCCGGACTTCTCCGGCAACCCCGAGCTGCTCGGGCAGGTGTTCGCTGCCGCCCCCGAGGTCCTCGCCCA
This sequence comes from Actinomycetes bacterium, assembly GCA_024641635.1. Lineage (GTDB taxonomy): Bacteria > Actinomycetota > Actinomycetes > S36-B12 > S36-B12 > UBA10649. Next base: position 5,256 of record JAHECS010000021.1, read on the forward strand.
CAACGTGGAGACCGTGCCGCGGCTGTTCAAGCGCATCCGCCCTGCGTTCACCTACGAGCGCAGCCTCGACGTCATCACCCAGGCCCGGGCCGCCGGGCTGGTCACCAAGAGCAACCTCATCCTGGGCATGGGCGAGGAGATCGACGAGGTGCACCAGGCCCTGCGCGACCTCGTCGACGCCGGCTGCGATCTCGTGACCATCACGCAGTACCTCCGCCCGAGCCCGCGGCACCACCCCGTCGAGCGATGGGTACGCCCGGAGGAGTTCGTCGAGCTCGCCGACGTCGCCACGCAGCTGGGATTCTCCGGAGTCATGAGCGGTCCGCTCGTCCGCTCGAGCTACCGTGCCGGTCGCCTCTACGAGCAGGCCGTGGCCGCCCGGGCACAGACGCCCGCGTGAGGCCCGGAACCTGCTGATCTAGGCTTCCCCCATGGCCGGTCGCATCCGCACAACCCTGTCGTCGCTCGCCCAGAACTGGCGCATGACGCAGCAGGTGTACAAGCTTCTGCCTCTCGAGGTCGGCGGCATCTTCGTCGTGACCCTCGTCGTGGTGGCCGTTCCGATCGGCCTGTGGCTCAACTGGCTCACGTCCCTCATCCTCGCGATCCCTCTGGCCCTGCTTGCGGCCACGTTCTGGTTCAGCCGGCGGGCCATGCGGGCCGCCTACGCGCAGATCGACGGCCAGCCCGGTGCCGCGGCAGCGGTGATCCAGTCGCAGCGCGGTGGCAACTGGCTGGTCACACCAGCAGTCGCGGTCAACAAGAGCCAGGACATCGTCAATCGCGTGGTGGGCAAGCCCGGCGTCATCCTGGTCTCCGAGGGCCCGTCGAACCGCGTCGTGCCGATGATGGCCAACGAGCGCAAGCGCACCGCCCGTTGGCTCCCCGAGATCCCCATCTACGAGATCCAGGTCGGCAACGACGAGGGCCAGGTCCCCCTCATGAAGCTGCAGAAGGCGCTGAACAAGCTGCCCCGCAACCTGCGCGGGGGCGAGATCACGGAGGTGCGTCGCAAGCTGGACGCCCTCGGCAATGCCGCGACGTCGATGCCCATCCCGAAGGGACCCATGCCGACGAGCGCCCGACAGGTGCGCCGCCAGCGCTAGGCCCATGGGCGACACCTCGCCGACAGGCGTCACGGTCCGAACCGAGAGGCAGGACGACGACGCAGCCATCGACGTTGTCGTGGCCTCGGCGTTCGGCCAGCGGGACGAGGCCGACCTCGTCCGCGCCCTGCGCTCCAGCACCGCCTGGCTGCCCCAGCTCAGCCTCGTCGCCGAGCTCGATCATCGGGTGGTCGGTCACGCCGCTTTCACGCGGGCTCACGTCGACGGCGTCCCCGTTCTCGCTCTCGCCCCTGTGTCGGTCATACCGGACGCGCAGCACCGCGGAATCGGCACGGCCCTCGTCGAGGACGGGATCAGCCGCGCGCGGGCCGATGGTGAATCGCTGATCGTCGTCCTCGGGGATCCGGCCTACTACGGCCGATTCGGCTTCACGGCGGCCGCAGCGATGGGCGTGAGCGGACCGTTCGGCCCGATCGTCGAGTTCCAGTGCCTACCCCTCGCCGACGCGTTTCCTACCGGGACGATGCGCTATCCGGCCGCGTTCCGGGTCGACGACCCTGCCTGATCCGGATCCGGGCGCGACGGGTTCCGGACCACCATCGAGTCGACCGCGCGATCGTGCAGGCCTCGGCCGTAGTCGTCCATGACCACCGCCGGGATGACCAGGCAGATGAGGAGGGTGCGCAGCACCACTCGGCCGAGGGAGAGCCTGGTTCCGTCCGTGCGGACGACCGAGATCCCCAGCACACGCTGGCCGAAGGATGCCGCCATCAGCCAGGTCAGCAGGATGACCTCCACGACGAAGATGAGCAGCACCCACATCGAGCTCTCCATCGACCCGTAGGCCACGTCGCGCAGGAGCACCAGCGAGACGCCGATGCTGACGACCCAGTCCAGGCACAGGGCGGCCACGCGCCTGCCCAGTCCCGCCAGCTCGCCGGGCACCGGAGAGGGGATTTCTGACACCCGACCACCGTACTCGGCACCGTTAACACGCCTGAAACAGTCGGGATACGCCGGGGACACCGCCTCTTCGTAGGTTCCACCTGTCGGCGGCAGCCGCCGCCGATCCGACGGGGTCACCCGTGCGAGGCGAACGCACCGATGAGGTGCACGACGATCGCTCGCCGCGGCGAGCAGGAGGTGTCATGTTCAACAGTTCCGACGAGGTCCTGAAGTACATCAAGGACGAGGACGTCAAGTTCGTGGACGTCCGTTTCATCGACCTGCCCGGTGTCATGCAGCACTTCAACATCCCTGTGGAGTCCTTCGACCAGGCCGTCTTCGACGACGGCCTGATGTTCGATGGCTCGTCCATCCGGGGCTTCCAGGCGATCCACGAGTCCGACATGAAGCTGATCCCCGACCCGGCGACCGCGTTCCTCGACCCGTTCCGTGCGGCCAAGACCCTGGTCATCAACTTCTCCATCCGCGACCCCTTCACGAACGAGGAGTACGCGCGCGATCCGCGCAACGTCGCCGCGAAGGCAGAGGCGTACCTCAAGTCCACGGGCATCGCCGACACCGTCTTCTTCGGCCCTGAGGCCGAGTTCTACGTCTTCGACGACGTCCGGTTCGACACCAACCAGCACGAGTCCTACTACCACATCGACTCCGTCGAGGGTGCCTGGAACACCGGCCGGGTCGAGGAGGGCGGCAACCGCGGCTACAAGACGCGCTACAAGGGTGGCTACTTCCCCGTGCCGCCGGTCGACCACTTCGCCGACATCCGCGACGACATGGTGACGAACCTGCTCAAGGTGGGCCTGCAGGTCGAGCGCTCGCACCATGAGGTCGGCACGGCCGGCCAGGGCGAGATCAACTACAAGTTCAACACCCTCCAGCATGCCGCCGACGAGGTGATGCTGTTCAAGTACATCATCAAGAACGTCGCGTGGGCGCACGGCAAGACCGCGACCTTCATGCCGAAGCCACTCTTCGGCGACAACGGCTCGGGGATGCACTGCCACCAGTCCCTGTGGAAGGACGGCGAGCCGCTGTTCTACGACGAGAAGGGCTACGGCGGACTGTCCGACCTCGCCCGCTGGTACATCGGCGGACTCCTGAAGCACGCACCGTCGCTTCTCGCCTTCACGAACCCGACGGTGAACTCCTACCACCGGCTCGTTCCCGGCTTCGAGGCACCGGTCAACCTCGTGTACTCGGCCCGGAACAGGTCCGCCTGCATCCGCATCCCGGTCACCGGCAGCTCCCCCAAGGCCAAGCGCATCGAGTTCCGCGTCCCGGATCCCTCGAGCAACCCGTACCTGGCCTTCGCAGCCCAGCTCATGGCGGGACTCGACGGCATCAAGAACAAGACCGAGCCGCTCGCGCCCGTGGACAAGGACCTGTACGAGCTGCCGCCGGACGAGCACGCGGCCATTCCTCAGGTTCCCGGCTCGCTGCCGGCCGTCCTCGAAGCCCTCGAGGCGGACAACGAGTACCTGCAGGCGGGCAACGTCTTCCCGGCCGACCTGATCGAGACCTGGATCGACTACAAGCGCACCAACGAGGTGGATCCCATCCGCCTGCGTCCGCACCCGCACGAGTTCGAGCTCTACTACGACATCTAGTCGCCGTTTCCGCGGGCAGCGCCTCGCGGGCGGGCGCAGGCTCCCTCCGCGTCGATTCGCCTCGCGCGCACAGGGAATGGGGAGGCCCCTCGGCTACTGCCGGGGGGCCTCTTCGTGCCCGATACTGAGCGGATGGACCGTCGCGCCATCGGCTGGCTTCTCGTCGTGATCCAGTTCGTCCTGCTCATCGCTCTCGTGCTGCTCCCGCGCCGGGAGCCGAACCTGCTCGCTCTGGCGATCGGGGTGCCCGTCCTCGCGGCGGGTGCTGTCCTGGGACTCCTCGCCGGCCGGCACCTCGGCAGCGCGCTCACCCCCACACCCGTGCCGATCGCGGACGCCGGGCTGCGCACTGATGGCATCTACGCGCGCGTGCGCCATCCGATCTACAGCGCCGTCCTGCTCCTGGTCCTCGGCTACGTGATCATCGCGGGGAGCCTGTGGTCGTTGGCGTTCGCGGGAGTGATTCTCGTGTTCTTCTGGCTCAAGTCCCGGTGGGAGGACCGACTCCTCGGCGAGCAGTACGGCGAGGCATGGCGTGAGTGGGCGGGACGGACCGGGGCCCTCGTGCCCAGGCTCCGCTGAACGTCACTCGGACTCGGGCTCGGACTCGCCCTCGTCGCCATAGAACAGCCGCTCGAACACGTGCCGAGCCCGGCGCGTGATGCGGCGATAGTCGTCGAGCATGCGGCCGGACTGGTCCACCGGGTAGCCGAGGACGAATGCCACTGCGCGCAGGTCGAGTACGTCCACCGGGACCATGTCGCTGGCCCGACCACGGACGAGCATCACCCCGTTCCTGATGGCCGTGGCCATGCGCCAGGCCGAGGCCAGTTCCAGCGCGTCGTGATCGACGATCAGGTTCGCCTGCCTGGCGGCCTCGAGCGCGTCGAGCGTGCGGGTGGTGCGCAGGGCCGGCACGGCATCCGCATGCTGCATCTGCATGAGCTGGACGACCCATTCGACGTCGCTCAGGCCACCGCGGCCGAGCTTGGTGTGCAGCGCGGGGTCGGCGCCCCGCGGCAGGCGCTCGGACTCCATGCGGGCCTTGAGCCGGCGGACCTCGGTGAGCTCCGCCTGTGTCAGCGCACCACTCCACCGCAGAGGGTCGACCAGCGCGAGGAAGCGTCCGCCGAGATCGTTGTCGCCCGCCACGAAGGTCGCCCTCAGGAGGGCCTGGGCCTCCCACGTCGACGACCAGCGCTCGTAGTACGCCGCGTACGACCCGAGCGAGCGGACGAGGGGCCCCTGCTTGCCCTCCGGGCGCAGATCGGCATCGATGTCGAGCGGTGGGTCGCCGCTCGGCGCCATGAGCAGGCGTCTCAGCTCCTCGGCGATCGCTGCGGCCGCGCGCGCGGCGACCTCGTCGTCGACACCCGGTATCGCGTCGTAGACGAACATGACGTCGATGTCGCTGCCGAAGCCGAGCTCCTGTCCGCCGAACCGGCCCATGCCGATGACGGCGAATTCCACGCTGCTGTCGGGATCCACGCTCTCGCGGGCCACGCGGAGTGCCCCTTCGACGGCGGCGATAGCCACGTCGGTGAGCGCCTCGCCGGCCTGCTCGGGGTCGGCCACGTGGAGCAGCTCCGCGGTGGCGATCCGGAACAGCTCGCGACGCCTGATGGAGCGGATCGCAGCGACCGCCCCCTCGGGCTCCTCGTGGCGGTCCACGACCGAGAGCACCTCCGCGAGCAGGGTCTCCCTCGGCCGCGGCCGCAGGTCCGCGGCGTTGGCGAGCATCCCTACCGAGTCGGGTGCACGGAGCAGCAGGTCTGTGGCGTAGTGGCTTGTGGCGAGCAGACGTGCCAGGCGCTCCGCGGCCGCCGACTCGTCACGCAGCAGTCGCAGGTACCAGTGCGTCGCACCCAGGGCATCGCTGACCCGCCGGAAGCCGAGGAGTCCGGAATCGGGATCCGGCGCATCGGCGAACCAGCCGAGCATGACCGGCAGGAGGGTCCGCTGGATGGCGGCGCGTCGACTCACGCCCGACGTGAGCGCCTCCAGATGCCGAAGCGCGTTCTGCGGGTCGGAGTAGCCCAGGGCAAGCAGCCGCTCCTCCGCGGCCTCGGGGCTGAGTCGCGCCTCGCCGGCATCGAGCCGCGCGACAGCCTGCAGCAGGGGCCGGTAGAACAGCTTCTCGTGCAGGCGTCGTACCTCGCGCGCGTGGCGTCGCCACGTGCTGACGAGCTCCCCCACGGGATCCTGGCGGTAGCCGAGGGACCGGCCGAGCCGACGCAGGTCGTTCTCGTCCTCGGGCATCGTGTGTGTGCGCCGGAGCCGGTGCAGTTGGATCCGATGCTCGAGGGTCCGAAGGAAGCGGTAGGCGTCGGCCAGCGTCGCGGCATCGTCCCGTCCGACGTAGCCCCAGGTGGCCAGCGCCTCCAGTGCGACCATCGTTGTCGGGCTGCGCAGCATGACGTCGCTCCGCCCGTGCACGAGCTGCAGGAGCTGGACGGAGAACTCGACGTCGCGCAGCCCGCCGGGGCCGAGCTTGAGCTCTCTCTCGGCGACGCGGGTCGGAACGTGACCCTCCACCCGGCGCCGCATGGTCTGCACGTCCTCGACGAACGTCGGATGGTCCGCCGCGCTCCAGACGAACGGACTCACGGCATCGACGTACTGCGCCCCCAGGGCCACGTCTCCCGCCACCGGACGCGCCTTCAGCAGCGCCTGGAACTCCCACGTCTTCGCCCAGCGTTCGTAGTAGCCGACGTGCGAGGCGATGGTGCGCACCAGTGCCCCCTGCTTGCCCTCCGGGCGAAGGTTGGGATCGACCTCCCAGATGGTTCCTTCCGCCGTCGTCGCGTTGCAGGCGCGCATGAGCCCGGTGGCGAGCGCGGTCGCCACGCGGATGGTGTCCGAATCCTCGGCACCGTCCGCGGTGTCGGCCACGAAGATCACGTCGACGTCGCTGACGTAGTTGAGCTCGCGGGCGCCGCACTTGCCCATACCGATCACCGCGAACCGGCACGTCTCCGAGATCACCCCGACGTCTGCGCGCGCGATCGCCAAGGCCGCCTCGAGGACGGCGTCGGCGAGGTCGGACAGCCAGAGTGCGACCGTGTCCATGGACGCCAGGCCGCTCAGGTCGCGGGCGGCGATCCCGAGGAGGGATCGTCGATACGCGACCCGCAGCTCGTCGAGCACCGGCTCAGCCGCCGACGAGGCCACCGGGGTGGGGTCGCCGGGCTGTGCTCCGACGGCGAGGAGGAGCCCGTCGCGCATGTGGCGAACGGACGGAGCCACGGCGAGGGCCTCAGCGTCGACGAGCACCTCCCACTCCCCCGGGTGCCGGACCAGGAACTCGCCGAGCGCCTCCGACATCCCGATGACGTCGATCAGCCGACGACGCATCTCGGCATCCGCCTGCATCGCGGACACGAGTCGATGCCACTGGGCGTCGTCCGCGGCCTCGAGGATGCGCACGAGCAGCAGGAGAGCGGTGTCGGGGTCTGCGGCCGCGCCGATGTCTGCCAGCAACTCGCCGTCGGACTGGTCGCCGAGCAGCGGCTCGAGGCGGTCCGATGCGAAGAGCCGTCGAGCCAGCTCAAGATCCTGCAGGCCGGCACGGATCATGCGACCCGTGTCGGAGGCCGGTCGATTCGTCATGGGCCGGTGAGCGACGCCGCGCGAGCCCACACGAGGTCGCCCCAGGCGCGCGTCATGGGCCGCCAGGCTGCGATCAGGTCGGCCTCGGCGGCGGCGACATCGTCCGCGACGACCAGCGGATCGATGCCCGAGCGCCGGAGCGCGTCGTCGGGATAGTCAGCCCACGACCGGAACGTCGCGGCGTCGAGCTCAGGGTGCAGCTGGAGACCGTAGGCGCTGTCCCCGAGCCGGAAGGCCTGCACGCGGCAGGCGTCGTTCGTGAGGAGCAGCACTGCGCCTTCCGGCAGCGCGGTGACGGCGTCCTGATGCCATTGCGCCGAGGGGACGTCCTGGCCCATGGACGGGACGACCTGCGACATGACCGGATCGAGGAGGCCGTCCACCGTCCTGCGCACGTAGGCCAGCCCGATCTCCTGGGTGGGTCCGAGCTCCACCCGCCCACCTGTGGCGGCGGCCAGCAGCTGGCCCCCGAGGCACAGGCCGAGGACGGGCACCCCCGTTTTCACCGCGTCCGCCAGCAGCGACTGCTCGGCCGGCAGCCACGGTGCGACGTCCACGTCGCCGGCGCCCATCGAGCCGCCCAACGCGAGGATGCCGTGGACATCGCCGGGGACGTGATCGGGCACCGCGTCGCCGAAACAGGCTCCCAGGACGACGACGCGGATGCCGTCCTCCTCCAGCCACTCGCCGACCAGCAGGGGCGGGTCGGTCGGGTCGTTCTGGATCGCGAGGACGACGGGTGCAGACGAGGTCACAACAGGGGAAGGTAGCGGTCGAGCTCCCACTGCGTCACCTGACGCCGGTAGTCCTCCCACTCTGCCTGCTTGTTCCGCAGGAAGAAGTCGAAGACGTGCTCGCCGAGAGTCTCCGCCACCAGCTCGGAGCGCTCCATGGCCTGGATGGCCTGATTCAGGCTCGTCGGCAGCGGCTTCATGCCGAGCGCGCGACGCTCGCCGGCGGTGAGCGCCCACACGTCGTCCTCCGCGCCGCGGGGCAGCTCGTAGCCCTCCTCGACGCCCTTCAGCCCGGCCGCCAGCAGGACGGCGAAGGCCAGGTAGGGGTTTGCGGCGCTGTCCAGGGACCTGAACTCGATGCGCGTGCTGTTGCCCTTGGAGGGCTTGTACATCGGGACGCGGATCAGTGACGAGCGGTTGTTGTGCCCCCAGCAGATCCAGGCCGGCGCTTCGGCGCCCCCCGCCAGTCGCTTGTAGGAGTTGACCCACTGGTTCGTGACGGCCGTCATCTCGGGGGCGTGGACGAGGAGCCCGGCGATGAACGACCGCGCGACCTTCGACAACTGGTACTCGGCGCCGGCCTCGAAGAAGGCGTTGCGGTCACCCTCGAAGAGCGACAGATGGGTGTGCATCCCCGAACCGGGATGGTTCTGCAGCGGCTTGGGCATGAAGGATGCGTAGAGGCCCTGCTCGAGGGCCACCTCCTGCACCACCAGGCGGAAGGTCATCAGGTTGTCGGCCGTGGTGAGGGCATCCGCGTAGCGCAGGTCGATCTCCTGCTGCCCGGGGCCGCCCTCGTGGTGGCTGAACTCCACGGAGATGCCCATCTGCTCCAGCATCGTGATCGCCTGCCGGCGGAAGTCGTGCGCGATCCCGTGCGGGGTGTTGTCGAAGTACCCGTAGCTGTCCACCGGGACGGGCTCCGCACCGGGACGGGGCGCATCCTTGAACAGGTAGAACTCGACCTCGGGGTGCGTGTAGAACGTGAAGCCCAGATCGGCGGCCTTCGTCAGCGTCCGCTTGAGCACGTACCGGGGATCGGCGTAGGACGGCGACCCATCGGGCATGAGGATGTCGCAGAGCATCCGGGCGACGCCGGGGCCCTCGCTGCGCCACGGCAGGAGGGAGAAGGTCGCGGGGTCGGGCTTGGCGAGCATGTCGGACTCGTAGACGCGAGCGAATCCCTCGATGGCAGATCCATCGAACCCGATGCCCTCGGCGAAGGCCCCCTCGAGTTCCGCAGGAGCGATGGCGACGGACTTCAGGGTCCCGAGCACGTCGGTGAACCACAGCCGGACGAATCGAATGTCACGTTCCTCGATCGTGCGCAGCACGAACTCCGCCTGCTTGTCCATGAGGCCATAGTGGTCCCTCCCGTGTTACATCGGGGTTAACCGAGCGGTCCGATCTGGGCGTTTCCGGACGCAGTACTGTCGGCTCGTGCCGTCCCTCCGCGTCGCCCTGGCCCAGGTGAACCCCACTGTGGGTGACCTGGTCGGCAACGCAGCGCTGGTACGAACCGCGGTCGCGGAGGCGGCCGACAAGGGTGCCCGACTCGTCGTCCTGCCAGAGATGGTGCTCACCGGGTACCCCGTGGAGGACCTCGCCCTGCGACCGTCCTTCCAGGAAGCGGCTCGCCGGTCGCTGCATGAGCTGGCCAGGACGCTGGGCGACGACGGCCACGGCGACATCACCTGCCTGATCGGCTATCTCGACTTCCTCGACGACGATGGCGCGGCCCCGACCGGCCGTCCGCGGCGGGCGCCCGTCAACGCAGCAGGCGTCGTCCGGGGCGGCCGGGTCGAGAGCCGGTACGTCAAGCATCACCTCCCCAACTACGGAGTGTTCGACGAGGCCCGGTACTTCGTGCCGGGCGACGAGCCGCTCGTCGTGGATGTCGACGGCGTACCGGTGGCGGTGGCCATCTGCGAGGACCTCTGGCAGGAGGGCGGGCCCGTCGCCTGGGCTCGCGAGCGCGGGGCCGCGGTCCTGGCTGTTCTCAACGCCTCGCCCTACGAGAGGGACAAGGACGACGTCCGCCTCGACCTGTGCCAGCGGCGAGCGCGCGAGTCTGGCGCCGTGCTCCTCTACGCGAACATGATCGGCGGGCAGGACGAGCTCGTCTTCGACGGGGACTCCCTTGCCGTCGCGTCCGACGGAACCGTCCTCGCCCGGGCTCCGCAGTTCGAACCGGCTCTGGTGCTGCTCGAGATCGACCCGGACTCCCCGAGGCCCGGCCCGCAGGCACCCAGGCTCGACTCCCATGCCGAGGTCTACGCGGCGCTCGTTCTCGCCGTGCGGGACTACGTCGACAAGAACGGCTTCCCGTCCGTCCTCATCGGACTCAGCGGAGGCATCGACTCCGCCCTCGTTGCCGCGATCTCCGTCGACGCCTTCGGCCCCGAGCGCGTGTTCGGCGTCGCGATGCCGAGCGCCTACTCCTCCGGGCACTCGGTCGCCGATGCCTACGACCTCGCCGCCCGCACCGGACTGTCCATCCGCTCCGTACCGATCGCCCCCATGGTCGATGCCTACCAGGGCTCGCTGCACCTGACCGGCCTTGCAGAGGAGAACCTTCAGGCGCGAGTACGTGGCACCACGCTCATGGCCCTCTCCAACGCGGAGGGGCACCTCGTCCTCGCCACCGGCAACAAGAGCGAGCTGTCCGTCGGCTACTCCACCATCTACGGCGATGCGGTCGGCGGCTACGCGCCCATCAAGGACGTGCCGAAGACACTGGTGTGGGAGCTCGCCCGCTGGCGGAACGATCAGGCCGCGAAGGCCGGACGCACGCCGCCGATCCCGCCGAACAGCATCGAGAAGCCGCCCAGCGCGGAGCTTCGCCCGGGCCAGCAGGACACGGATTCACTTCCCGAGTACGAGCTGCTCGACCAGCTGCTCGACCGCTATGTCGCGGGTGACCACAGCGCTGCCGACCTCGTGTCCGCCGGGTTCGACCCGGGCCTCGTCGAGCGCATCCTGCGGCTGACCGACCTGGCGGAGTACAAGCGACGTCAGTACCCGCCGGGAACGAAGATCTCGCTGCGGGCGTTCGGCCGCGATCGCCGACTGCCGATCACGAGTCGGTGGCGGGAGTCATCCCCCTGAGGATCGTGTCGACCGTGGACTCGACGGTGACGTCCTGCGCGACCGACGTCATGTCCCACATGCCGAGGTAGATCATCGAACCGACGAGGACGGGGATGACGGCGTCGACGTCGACGTCATCCCGGACCTCGCCCGATGCGATCGCGTCCGCGATCACGTCCCTGATGACCCGCCGACGTGGCGCCAGGACGCGGGCCTGGACGAGCTCCGCGAGGTCCGGTTCGCGCTGGCCAGCCGCGGCAGCGTGCATGAGGATCCGGCCGCGCACGCTCCCGGGCGTGCGACGTCGGATGTCCGACAGCAGGCCCACGAGCCGGTCGCGGACGGGGCCGGGGGGCGGCGCCGAGGGAAGGTCGTCGTTGAGCCGCTCGAGGGTTCCGGCGATGAGGTCGTCACGTGTGGGGAAGCGCCGATAGACGGTGGTCTTGGCGACGCCGGCCCGCTGCGCGACGTCCTCGACGCACAGGCCCTCGAAACCCCCCTCGGCCAGCGCCTCGAGAGCGGCCGACGTCACCTGGTCGTCGATCCGCGCATCCCTCGGTCGCCCCTTGCGCACTGCCGTCGCGCACTGGTCGTCGCGGACGGCGGCGGTCATGCCGGTTTGCCTTCGTCCGGGACCCCGTACTCCTCAGCCGCTTCGGTCGCATAGTTGGCGATCTCCTCCTGGACGAGGGCGTCGACCCTGCCCGTCGGGCCGCCAACCGGATGGTCGCCCTTCTCCGGCGGGGTGATCTGCGGCAGGAGGAAGAACACCACGAGAGCCGCAATGGCCACCACTGCAAGCGAGATGTAGGTGGTGACGTGCGAAGCGCTGAGGAAGGACTCGAAGGCTCCCGCCCTCAGCGTGTCCACGACTGTCGTCGGCATTCCTGCCTGGGCAGCCTGATCAAGGATCACGTTCGCCGCGACCACGGACTCCGACGCCGCGTCGATCACGCCAGGGTCGAGAGTCACGGGCGCGTCAGCGACGGCCGTCGTGAGGTTGGCCGCGTACTGCGTGGCGAGCACCGTCCCGATGACCGCCACGCCCAGCGCACCGGCCACCTGTCGCACCGTGTTCTGCACGGCCGAGCCAGCGCCCGCTCGGGCAAGGGGAAGCACGTTCTGCAGAACAGTGGACCCGGGGGCGATGACGTTGCCCATTCCGAAGCCGAAGAGGAAGAAGACGACGAGGATGAGCCACAGGGCCGTGTCGAGCTGGATCACGGCGAGCGCCAGCAACGACACGGCGACGATGACGAGCCCCGTCGTCATGACGGCTCGATAGCCGAACCGCTTGACCATCGCAGCGCTGCGCGGGGCCGCGATGAGCTGGCCGACTGCGAACGGAAGGAAGCACAGACCCGCGGTGAGAGTGGTGTAGCCACGCAGGATCTGCAGGTAGAAGGGAAGGGAGAAGGTGATGCCGGACATGGCGAAGAACGCCAGGCTCACCGCCGAGAGGCTCACGGAGTAGCCGCGGTTCCTGAACAGCGAGACGTCGAAGCTGGCGTGGTCGCTGCGCGCCTCGGTCCACAGGAAGAACGTGATGAGGACGATGCCCGCCACCATGGGCCAGATGACGGTCGGCGCGAGCCAGTCGCGCGTGGACGACGCCTCGATGATCCCGTAGACGAGCAGCACGAGGCCGGACGCCGAGATGACGAGCCCGGCGATGTCCAGCTTCCGAGGATGGGGATTGCGGGTCTCGGGCACCACCCGGAGGATGCCGATGAGCCCGATGATGACGATCGGGATGTTGATGAGGAACACCGAGCCCCAGTCGTTGCCGGTCAGCCAGCTGCTCCACTGCGGGTGCTCGAGGAGGATTCCGCCCAGAACCGGACCGAGGGCCACGGCCGCGCCCACGGATCCTGCCCATGCGCCGATCGCCTTGCCACGCTCATGCGGCGGGAACACGACGGTGATGATGGCGAGGGTCGTCGGCATGACGGCAGCGCCGCCGACACCCATCAACGCACGCATGATGATGAGGTGCAGGGAGGAGTCCGCGAACGCGCAGGCCGCGGATGCCAGCCCGAAGATGACGAGCCCGATGATCAGCACCTTCTTGCGCCCGATGCGGTCGCCGATGACTCCCCAGGTGAACAGCAGCGAGGCGAACACCAGGATGTACGAGTCGATCGACCAGACCAGCTCGCTCTGGGTCGCGTTCAGGTCGGCCTGGATCGTCGGCAGCGCGATGTTCAGGACGGTGTTGTCCAGCACGACGATCAGGAGGCTGACCACCAGCACCGAGAGGATCGCCCACCGTCGGGGATGGCCCTCGCCCGACGTCATCCAGGAATCACTGTCCACGTGCACTCCTCGTATCCGGCGAGCCCCGATGCATTGCGAAACGACACCGTAGCGTAAGTGCCCGCTCCCCGCATCGCCGCGGCTCCCCCTCTTCAGGGTCGTGGCGATTCGACCGAAGACATGCCATCATGGGTGCGTCCGGGGACTCCGTCGTGGAGCCTCGAGATCGGAGAATCACGATGTCCTTCTACGGCGCGCCCGACGGCCGACGAGTCACGCTTCGCGACCTGAGCGAAGCCACGCGGCGGGGCGAGAAGTGGCCGATGATCACGGCCTACGACGCCCTGACCGCTGCCATCTTCGACGAGGCCGGCATCCCGGCCATCCTCGTGGGCGACTCCGCGGCCATGGTGGTGTACGGCCACGACTCGACCCTGCCCGTCACGGTCGACGAGCTCCTGCCGCTGGTCCGTGCAGTCGTCCGCGGCGCACCGCGAGCCCTCGTGGTCGCGGACCTTCCCTTCGGCTCGTACCAGGCGTCCACGGCGCAGGCACTCGAGACCGCTGCGCGGTTCATGAAGGAGGGCGGCGCCCACGCGGTGAAGCTCGAGGGCGGCGCCCCGATGCTCCCCCAGGTCGAGACTCTCGCCAGTGCCGGCGTGCCTGTCATCGGCCACCTGGGCCTGACGCCGCAGTCGGTCAACATGCTTGGCGGCTACCGCGTCCAGGGGCGCGGCGAGGCTGGCGAGTTCCTGCTGCGTGACGCCAAGGCGATGGAGGCGGCCGGGGCCAGCGCCATCGTGCTGGAGGTCGTCCCCGCCGATCTCGCCGCCCGCGTCAGCGAGGTCCTGACGATCCCCACGATCGGGATCGGTGCCGGCAGTGCCACCGACGCTCAGGTGATCGTCTGGCAGGACCTGGTCGGACTCACCGGCGGACCCGCGCCACGGTTCGTCAAGCGATATGCCGACGTGCGCACCGTCATCTCCGATGCGGTCGGGCAGTGGGGCGAGGACGTCCGCACCGGTACCTACCCGTCATCCGAGCACGAGTACGCCTGACGCCGCGCGTCGACCTAGACGTCCGTCACGCGCAGGCCGGCGTGCACCTTGTACCGCCGATTGATGGAGATGAGGTTGGCGGTCATAGCCTCGACCTGACCCGCGTTCCGCAACCGACCGCCATACACGCCTCGGATGCCCGGGATACGCCCGGCGAGGGCCTGGACGAGATCAGTTGACTCGCGGTCGTCGCCCAGGACCAGCACGTCCGTGTTGATCGCAGCGACCGATTCGTCCAGCAGCAGCATCGCCGAGATGTGGTGGAAGGCCGCCACGACGCGGCTTTCGCTGAGGATCCCGGCCGCCTGCTCCGCAGCGGATCCCTCCTCCACGCGAAGCGCGAAGGCACCCTGCTTGTCGAAGCCGAGCGGATTGACGCAGTCGACGACGACCTTGCCGGCCAGGACCTCACGTAGGCCCTCGAGCAGTGCCCGGTGCCCTTCCCACGGCACCGCGACAATGACCACGTCCGCGATGCGAGCACACTCGTCATTGGCCAGGCCTCGAATGCCCGCCGCGGTCTCGGCAGCGAGCGACGCCGCTCGGGCCGCATCCCGGGACCCGATGATCACGTCATGCCCGGCCATGGCCAGACGACGGGCGAGGCCCCGGCCCTGCTCGCCGGTGCCGCCGAGGACGCCGACGACGATCGATGAGACGTCGGGAAGCTGGCGCGGATCCGGCATCGCTGCGGGCTGAGTCACGATCCGCGATCCTGCCACACTTCGCTGGTGACTGCCTCCGCGGATGAATCGCCTCCCCACTGGCTGTCACGCATGCGGCTGGACGTCACCCCCCTCCGTACATCCCGCGAGTTCCGCATCATCTTCGCGAGCGGACTTGTGACCTACCTCGGCTCGATGATCACCTACGTCGCCCTGCCCTACCAGGTCGCACAGCTGACGGGGTCCTTCGTCGCGGTAGGACTCATCGGACTGGCCGAGCTTGTCCCGCTCGTCGCCTTCGGCCTCTACGGCGGTGCGCTCGCCGACTCGGTCGACCGCAAGGTCATGGTCGTGGCGACGGAGGCGGCGTCCGGCCTGCTGGTGGCCGTTCTGCTGGTGAACAGCCTTCTGCCGTCGCCGCAGCTCTGGGTGCTGTACGTCGTTGCCATGCTTCTCGCTGCGGTGGACGGGCTCCAACGTCCATCCCTCGAGGCGATGATCCCCAGAGTCGTGGCGCACGACCAGCTCGGGGCGGCGGCAGCGCTCACGTCCCTGCGCTGGCAGCTCGGCACCATCGTCGGGCCTGCGGTGGGCGGACTACTGCTCAGCGCCGGCGGGGCGGTGGCGGCGTACGGAGTGGACGTCGCGACATTCGCCGTCTCCCTCGTCCTCCTCGCTCGCCTACACCGGATGCGAGTCGCCCCGGAGGGAGGAGGCAGCTCGCCGTTGCGGCACATCGCCGAAGGCGTGCGCTACGCCTGGGGCAGGAAGGACCTCGTCGGGACGTACGCGGTCGACTTGATCGCCATGGTCTTCGCCTTCCCCTACGCGCTCTTCCCCTTCCTCGCCGACGACCTCGGGGGCGCATGGACGCTGGGTCTGCTGTACTCGGCGGGCGCCGTCGGCTCTCTTGTGGTCACCCTCACCAGCGGATGGACCTCGTCCGTCCATCGGCACGGTCGCGCCATCGTGATAGCCGCGATCGCGTGGGGAGTCGGCATCGCGCTCGTCGGTACGACGACGTCACTACCGTGGGTGCTCGCCTTCCTCGCACTCGCGGGCGGTGCAGACATGATCAGCGGCATCTTCCGCAGCATGATGTGGAACCAGACCATCCCCGACGACGTTCGCGGGCGCATGGCCGGCATCGAGATGCTCAGCTACTCGATCGGCCCCTTGCTCGGTCAACTGCGTAGCAGCACGGCTGCATCGCTGACGTCACTGCGCATGTCTTTCATCTCCGGCGGTGTGCTGTGCGTCATCGGCGTCAGCCTCGCAGCCGTGACCCTGCCGTCGTTGTGGTCATATGACGAGCGCACGTCGCCGGACGCACTCCGTCAACGACAGCGACGACGACAGGATGACGCGGGGTCGTGACATGACGTGGTTGCGCAGCACACGAGCGCAACTGCATCGTCGCCCCGCGTATGCGCGACACGCACGCAAGCGGACCACGCGAATTCCGTTGCGCTGCAACATGTTTCACTACGAGCAGGCGATGGGTTTCAGCGCAGCGTCCATGGCGACAACAGCAATGGCAAAGATCGCGTTCGACACGCATGATCGAACTGACGTCGATGCCTTTGCCATATGAGTCGTGCTCTGTCACAGTTGTCATCGAGGGACTCTGCAAACGTGCAAGGTCCGACGACACGGGAGGCAACGTGGCGGTCGCAAAGAAGACTGCACGCAAGGCGCCAGCCAAGAAGGCGGCTCCGCGCAAGGCGGCAGCGAAGAAGGCACCAGCCAAGAAGGCACCGGCCCGCAAGGCCGTCGCCAAGAAGGCACCGGCTCGCAAGGCCGCAGTCAAGAAGGCAGCTCCGCGCAAGGCCGCAGCCAAGAAGGCTCCGGCGCGCAAGGCAGCCGTGAAGAAGGCAGCTCCGCGCAAGGCAGCCGTCAAGAAGGCCCCAGCCAAGAAGGCACCGGCGCGCAAGGCAGCCGTGAAGAAGGCAGCTCCGCGCAAGGCAGCCGTCAAGAAGGCCCCAGCCAAGAAGGCACCGGCGCGCAAGGCAGCCGTGAAGAAGGCAGCTCCGCGCAAGGCAGCCGTCAAGAAGGCCCCGGCCCGCAAGGCCCCGGCCAAGAAGGCACCGGCCCGCAAGGCACCTGCACGCAAGGCGCCTGCACGCAAGCGCTAGCCACTGCCGAACATCGGCCAACGCGAAGGGCCCGCACCGTGAGGTGCGGGCCCTTCGTCATGACGCGGGACGCATCGGCAGCGCCAGTGCTCAGTCCTCGTCGGCGTCGAATGCCTCGTTGCGCTCCTTGGCCAGCTCGAGAGCATGCCCCGCCTCTGCCTCGGTGGCGTACGGCCCCATCCGCTCGGCGTTGGCGCAGCCCTCCTCCGACTCGACCTTCTGATGGACCAGGCAGTAGTACCAGCTCATGGCTGCTCCCGTCGTGAACGATGACCGTCGGGCACAAACATAGCGAGCGACCGGTCACCCTAGACTCGACACATGTCGTCCGCTGGCCGCGCGTCGCTGACCCCCGGCACCGTGTCACGCATCCGATCGGTCCCGAGCGCCATCGCCAGACCCGAGTATGTGGGCAAGCCCGCCCCCACCCCCTACGCGGGCCCGGAGCGCAAGGACGCCGAGACCATCGAGGCGATGCGAGTCGCCGGACGCCTGGCGGCCGATGCCCTCGCCGAAGTGGGGCGGGCCATCGAGCCCGGGGTGACGACAGAGGAACTGGATCGCATCGGTCACGAGTACCTGTGCGACCGAGGGGCCTACCCTTCCACTCTGGGATATCGAGGGTTCCCGAAATCGCTGTGCACATCGCTCAACGAGGTGATCTGCCATGGCATCCCGGACACGACCGTCCTGCAGGACGGCGACATCTGCAACATCGACATCACCGCCTTCATCGGGGGTGTCCACGGCGACACCAATGCGACCTTCCTCGTCGGCGAGGTCGACGAGGACGTGCGTCTACTCGTCGAACGCACCAAGGAGGCGACGCGGCGTGCCATCAAGGCGGTCGCACCAGGACGCCCGATCAGCGTGATTGGCCGCGTCATCGAGAGCTACGCGCGCCGGTTCGGCTATGGGGTCGTACGGGACTTCACCGGCCACGGGATCGGCACCTCGTTCCACACCGGGCTGGTGATTCCCCACTACGACGATCCGAACCTGCAGACGATCATCGAATCGGGGATGACCTTCACGATCGAGCCGATGATCACGCTTGGCACCCACGACTACGACATCTGGGAAGACGGCTGGACGGTGGTCACCAAGGACCGCCGCTGGACGGCACAGTTCGAGCACACGATTGCCGTCACCGAGTCCGGTTCGGAGATCCTCACGCTCCCAACCGGCACGCACGAGGAGAACTGGTAGATGACGCACGCGAAGACCGAGACCGTCTGGCCGTCTGATGTCCACACCCTGTCGATCGACATCGGCGGGAGCGGGATCAAGGCCTCCATTGTCAACGCCCAGGGCGTCATGACGACTGACCGCGTCCGGGTCGACACGCCATACCCGTGCCCACCCGACCTGCTCGTGTCGAAGGTGACGACGCTCGTGGCGGGGCTCCTGGACGTACACCGGGTCTCCGTCGGCTTCCCCGGCCTTGTGCGGCACGGGCACGTGATCGAAGTGCCGTCACTGTCCCGGCGTGAGTACGGTGGCGAGCGCGATCGCGACCTCGCCGACGCGTGGCACGGATTCGATCTCGCACACGCCCTGGCTCAGTCCTTCCAGCTCCCCACCAAGGTCGTCAACGACGCGGACATGCAGGGCTGCGCCGTCGTGCTCGGGCAGGGGCTGGAATTCGTCATCACGCTCGGCACCGGAGTGGGCACCGCGTTGTTCCATGACGGAACACTGCTCCCCCACCTCGAGCTCTCCCATGGGCCGTTCATGGATGGGCTGTCGTTCGATATTGCGCTGGGCAACGCCCATCGCAAGGAGATCGGCAAGGAGGAATGGGCCCAGCGCGTCCGACATGCCGTGCAGGCATTCGACGACATGCTCTTCTTCGACCGGCTCTTCGTCGGAGGCGGGAACGCGAAGCGCCTGACGTCCGCCGACATAGGCCCGAAGGGCGAGATCGTCCCGAACACGTCAGGCATCCTTGGCGGAGTGCGCGTGTGGGACCTCGACGCCTAGCCTAAGAAGTCCAGATTTCAACTACATCGGCTACACTGTACCCATGACCCGATGGCTCAGCGAGGACGAGCAGCGCAGCTGGCGCGCCTGGCTCGCTGCCGCCCTGCTCCTGCAGGACCGCCTGAACCGCGAGCTGCAGGGACAGCACGGGCTCACGATGGCGGACTACGAGATCCTGGTCAGGCTGTCCGAGGCGCCGGATCGACGCCTGCGGATGAGCGACTTGGCGGAGATGACGCTGTCCTCGCGCAGCCGGCTCTCGCACCAGATCGACCGCATGGAGAAGGCCGGGCTGGTCGAGCGCCAACTGTGCGCCGACGACCGCCGCGGCGCGTTCGCCGCCCTCACCCCCGATGGCTGGGACACCCTCGTGATCGCCGCGCCTGACCACGTCGAGAGCGTTCGGGCTCATCTCGTCGATGTGCTGTCGGCCAAGGAGTTCGCCGCCCTCGGGTCCGCGTGCCGCAAGGTGGCCGACCACCTCGGCGAGCCCGGCGAAGCCTGACCGATCACGACCGAGCGACACGCGTCGCACATCCCCGGCCTCGTCCGGCGCGGTGCTACCTTCGGTGGATGGCACCGGACCCCGGCCACCTTCGCAGCGTCCCCTCGGATTCCTCGGACAGACCGATGCGCGAAACGTTCACCCACGAGGAGCTCGACGCCCTCGAGGCGCTGGCCGAGTTCGAGATCGAGCACCGACGGATCCTCGCGATGCAGACCCTCTACTACAAGCGACGTCGGGCCGGCGAGACCGCCTGAGACCACCGACGGCGATAGCCGTCAATAGCTCCGCAACTCGATGACGTTCCCATCAGGGTCCCGCACATAGAGACTTCGCGCGTACCCCTGAGCTCCGAACAGCCCATCGACGGGGCCCCGCTCGACCTCGACGAGTCCGCTGGCCGCGAGATCGTCCAGGTCGACCGGCTCCACGACCAGGCACAGGTGGTCGAGGTTCACACCCGACCGCTCCCCCGGCATGAGATCGATGAGCGTGGTCGCGTCCACCCTGACCGACGGGAACGGGACTCTCGCCTCCCGCCAATCCTCGACCCGCTCGCCCGCGAGCCCGAGGACTTCCTGGTAGAACGACAGCGCCCGCTCCACATCCGGGGTTCTGATGACGATGTGATCGAGGCCGGTGACACGCAACGACGGAGCCATCGCCCGAGAGTAGCCCGGCGGGGGACGAGCCAGCCTGTAAGCCGGATTCTGTGACCAGCCGAGGCTGGCCGGTGATCATCCATCTGCGACCGCTGTTGCCAGCGGCCTGGTGCGGTCTACCCACAGGCATCGAGCGGGCCGCTCGCCTGCGCAGGCGCTCGACGCCTGCGCGCCGATCGCCCTTCTGACCTTGCTCCGGGTGGGGTTTACCGAGCCGCTGCAGTCGCCTGCAGCGCTGGTGGTCTCTTACACCACCGTTTCACCCTTACCGCGATTGCTCACGGCGGTCTGTTCTCTGTGGCACTGTCCCGCGGGTCACCCCGGGTGGGCGTTACCCACCACCCTGCCCTGTGGAGTCCGGACTTTCCTCGACACTCGCGTGCCGCGATCACCCGGCTGGCTCGTCCGCCCCTAGGGTAACGGCTTCTCGGCGACAAGTGTGAAGAGAATGGGCAGGGGCTCCGGCCGTTCTCCCTCCGCGCCCTGTCCGAGGCGCAACCGGAACATGCCGTCGTCCTCACGGGTCAGGATGTCCCCTCGTGGGTCGAAGGGTGCCGCCACGTGCTCGTCCAGCCGGACGATCCGCAGTCCGGCGTCGAGGGCCGCGTTGACGGTCTCCCCGAGTGACCATGCGTATTGGTCGATCGACCAGGTGAGGTCGGCCTGGGGGTTCGCGTAGGAGCCGGTTCCCTCATAGTGCCGGCCGCCGTCGTTGAGGTAGGGGAAGTCGGCCACCACCGGATCAGCCGACTCGAGCATGCACAGCAGCGGGTGGAGCTCCAGCAGCGCGAGCCCACCGCCCGGGCGGAGGAGGGCGGCCGCGCCGGCCATCCACGCCTGCAGGTCGGCAATCCAACTGATGACGCCGACAGTGGCATACACGAGATCGAACGAACCGTGGTGCGCGGCGAACGGAGATGACGCCAGCTGCTGGGAGTCCGCCACCACCGTCCGCACGTCCACGGAGCAGAGCTCGGCGAGCTCCCGCAGCCGCAGCAGGGCGGTCGGAGAGAAGTCGAACGCGGTCACCTTGCCGCCCAGCCGGGCAAGGTGGATGGAGTCGATCCCGATGTGCGATTGCACGTGCGCGACGCGTCGTCCCGACACCCCGGCCCCGCCCGTCGCCAGGTCGACGGCACGAGACTCGAGGTCGCGCAACGACATGTCGCCGCGGACCAGGGCCGGCACGTCGTAGTAGCCGTCCCTGCCGGTGCCGTGGAAGGCCGCCAGGTCCTCCCAGTGCTCGAGGTTCCCCGAGGAGGTCATCCATCCGCCTTTCGCTAGCGTGCGCAACGTGCTCATCCTTCTCCCTCCCAGCGAGGGCAAGTCGAGTCCCCCCGTCG
This sequence comes from Actinomycetes bacterium, assembly GCA_024641635.1. Taxonomy (GTDB): domain Bacteria; phylum Actinomycetota; class Actinomycetes; order S36-B12; family S36-B12; genus UBA10649. Next base: position 26,939 of record JAHECS010000021.1, read on the forward strand.
GCCCGCGGCTCGACCTGTCGGCCCTGTCGTTCCCGACCCTCACCGCGACCCGGCGCCGGGTCCTGACAGCCCTCGTGCGCCTGTGCCGGGGCTCAGCAGACACGGCCGCAGGGGTCCTGGGCCTCGGACCCACCCAGCTGGGCGAGATAGCGACCGATGCCCGGCTCCGATCGGCGCCATGCGCCCCCGCCATCGACGTGTACTCCGGGGTGCTGTTCGACGCTCTCGATCCCGGCGCCCTGTCACCATCCGCACGTCGGCAGATGGACGACCGCGTGGTCATCGCGTCCGCGTTGTGGGGTCTGGTGCGGCCGTCCGATCCCATCCCGGCGTACCGACTCAGCGGCTCGGCGAGCCTCCCGGAGCTCGGGACGATCGCGCGCACCTGGCGCGACGTGCTTCCTCCGGTCATCGAGTCGAGAGACGGCCTCATCGTCGACCTCCGCTCGTCCGCGTACGTGAGCCTCGGCCCCCTCCCTCGAGCCGTCGCAGCCCGCGCCGCCACCGTCAGGGTCCTCCAGGAGCACGACGGTCGCCGCACCGTGGTGAGCCACAGCAACAAGGCCACGAAGGGCCGGATCGCGCGCTCACTCGTGCAGGGCCGACGCGCCGTGGGTGGCGTCGACGACCTCGCAGACATGCTCGTCGACGCCGGCTTCCGCATCGAGCTCGCGCACGAGCAGGGCAGCCCCGCCATCGTCGACGTGATCGTCGACCGCCCCTGACGTCAGGTGCCGTGAGGAGCCGGCACCTCTCGCACGTGGGCAGCCTCGGCGAAGCTGAACATCGACGCGTTTCCGTCCGGGAACCAGGCCAGGGTGCTGAGCGAGCACGGAGGCAGCTCCATGCGGTACAGGCTGACGAGTGGAGCACCCACGGCCTCGGCCACCAGGACCTTGATGGGGGTCACGTGCGATACGACGAGGACGCGCTCGCCGGGGCAACGCTCCACGAGTGCGGCGCGCGAGGCCTCGACCCGATTCCGGCAGGCGGCGAAGGACTCTCCTCCGGGTGGAGGCACCTCCGTCGACGAGAGCCACTCCTCGAGCTCCGACGGCCATCGCTCGCGGACCTCCGCGAACGTGTGCCCGTCCCAGTCCCCGAACGCGCACTCGGCGAAGCCGTCCTCGACCTCGACGGGCAGCCCCATCCGGTCGGCCACGATCAGGGCAGTCTGCCGCGTGCGAAGCAGTGGAGAGCTCACGATTCGGTCGATGCCTCCGCGCACGGCGACTTCCGCCGCCAGCGCAAGCGCCTGCTGCTCCCCCATCGGCGCGAGAGGAGCATCGAACCCCCCGCGACCGCTGAAGCGCTTCTCCAGGCTCAGCGCCGTGGCGCCGTGTCGCGCGAGAACCGTGTAGGTCGGAGGTCCGACATCCGCCCACCCGACCATGACGTTCGGCGTGCGCCTCGCCTCGACGACGGCGCGGCTTCGCTCGACGTCGATGCTGCCGACGATGTCCTCGGCGAGGACGTCCTCGGCAGGCTGCCCGTCGAGCCGCAGGATGCGGACATCGCCGCGTGCGAGGGCCGCGTCGATCATCTCGTTGACCAGCCGGTCGGCCAGTCGATTGCGCTCGCGAGGCACCCAGGTGTAGGTGACGTGCCCCGGTGGGAAGACGTCGCGCGCGCGCTTGGCCAGCACCCGCATGTCCGGGTGCTTGATCTGCCAACGTCCGCTCATCTGCTCGACGATGAGCTTGGAGTCCAGTCTCATCTCGACGTTGGCGTTCGGGTCGACCTCATGGGCGTGCTCGAGCCCGGCGATGGCGCCCCGGTACTCCGCCACGTTGTTGCTCACCTCGCCGAGGTACTCCGCGAGTTCCGCCAGCACGGCCCCGGTGACGGCGTCCCGAACGACGGCGCCGTACGCGGCCGGGCCGGGATTGCCGCGGGAGCCACCGTCGGCCTCCACGATCAGGGATCGTGTCATCGTCTGGGTCCTAGAGCCCTGACTCCGGAGTGCGGACGAGGATGCGCCGACACTCCTCACACCGGATGACGGCATCCGGGGGCGCAGCGCGCAGCGCCTCGATCTCTGTCGGAGGGAGGGTCAGTCGGCAGCCTTCGCAGGTCCCGCGGTGCAGCGGCGCCGCGCCGACCCCACCGTGATCGGCGCGGATCTTGTCGTACAGGCCCATCAGGTCGGACGGGATGTCGCCTGCGATGACGGCGCGCTGCTCGTCGACCATCCGCCGCTCGGCATCGATAGCCGCCCGCTGCTCGTGCACGCTCGTGGCCAGCGTCTCGCGCTCGTTCGCCAGGGCGTCTCGTTCCTCGGTCAGCTGGGCGACGGCTGCGGCGGCGCCTTCCACGCGCTCCATGATCTCCAGCTCGACGTCCTCGAGGTCGGACTGACGGCGGGCCAGAGATTCGAGCTCGGCCTGCAGGGACTGCAGCTGCTTCGGATCGCCGATGCTCCCCGAATCGAGGAGCTCCCGATCGCGGGTCATCCTGTCTCGCACCTGGTCGACGTCGCGGTCCGCGCGCGCCTGGTCTCGATCGAGATCGCTGGCGATGGTCTCTGCCGCGACGACCTCGTCGCGGACCCGCTGGAGCCGGGTCTCGATCTCTGCGAGTCGGGTCAGGTCGGGAAGTGTGCGCCCGCGGTGCGCGAGCTGGGCCAGCCGGGTGTCCTTGTCCTGGAGTTCGAGGAGGCGCAGCTGCGTCGCGGGATCGGCGTTCAGGAGTGGCTCCCTAGGTGCAGGGTCCAGGGATCGGTGGGAACCGTGGACACGTGGACCTCCACCGTACTGCCGAGCGTCGCGATGTCGGCGCGGAGTGCCTCGGCCGCCACCGGCAGCCACGGCCACTCGCTGGACCAGTGCGCGACGTCGATCACGGCGCAGCCGCCGTCGACGAGATGATCCAGCGCACGGTGATGACGCAGGTCGGAGGTCACGTACACGTCCGCGGCTGCCGTCGCATCCGTGAGGAAAGCGTCGCCGGAGCCGCCGCAGACTGCGACCTTCTGCACCAAGCGGTCGATGTCCCCGGCGACCCGCACGCCGTGGTGCGTCGATGGGAGAGCTGCCGCAACCGTCTCCGCGAAGGAGCCTAGGGACACCGGCTCACCAAGAGTCCCCACCCGGCCAGTTCCGACCGCGGGGTCACCGGGCGCGGGCACCAGGGGTCGCACGCGTTCGAGTCCCAGTGCCGACGCGAGTGCGTCCGACACCCCGGGATCCGCGTGGTCTGCGTTGGTGTGCGCGCTGAACAGGGCGATGCCGTGCGAGATCAGGGCGTGGATCAGGCCGCCCTTGTGGTCGACCGCTGCGACCGAGTGGACGCCCCGAAGGAACAGGGGATGGTGCGTGACGATGAGATCGGCTTGCAGCATGAGAGCCTCGTCGACGACGGCGAGAACAGGATCCACGGCGAACAGGATCCGGGTGACGGTGGCACTCGGGTCGCCGCAGGTGAGTCCGACCGAGTCCCAATCCGCGGCGAGCGCCGGTGGGTAGCGTCGATCGAGCAGTCCAACAACCTCACCGAGCGTGACGGATCCGGGCACGACCTCAGGCTACCCACGTGGGACGCCGGGGTCCCTTGCTCGGTAGCCTCCCGTGCGGGCCCATAGCTCAGTTGGCTAGAGCGCCTCCCTTACAAGGAGGATGTCGTCGGTTCGAGTCCGGCTGGGCCCACGACCGAGCGCGGAGCGCG
>JAHECS010000021.1:30701-37411 GCA_024641635.1 Actinomycetes bacterium
GCCCACGACCGAGCGCGGAGCGGCCGCCGCCACGAAGCGTGACGCGACGATGCGGCTCTCGAGCGGGTACCGAGAACTTCATCGGCTTCTCTGGTCCTGTCGCACTTCGCTATCCCCGGACAGGAGCCCACATGAGGCGCAGGGCCACCACGCTTGTCGCGCTTGCGCTCGGCACAGCCCTGTCGGCATCCCTGGCGCTGGCCATCCCGGCAGCCGCAGCAGACGGCCCCGAGCTATCGGCCTCCATCCCCAATGCACCGGCTGTCGCCGTGGATCCGCAACCGGTGGTCGTCGGCCACGAGGGTGACGTCCTGCTCCAGGTCTCGGTGGCCATGCCGGCCGCGACTCGTGCGTCGACCAAGGTCCCGAAGGTCGGGGCCGCGCGTCACCCCCGCCGGCACCCTTCGAGCTAACACGAGCCTGGGAGCGCACCTCGCGCCCTACGATCACGTCGACATCCCTGGAGCGCGTCGTTCGCGCGCCAGCCGAGCACCCTTGCGGTGAAGTGGGCGCGACATGACCCTGCAACCCAGACACGGGTCGCGTTTCGGCACTGTCTCGATGTCCGGGCTGGCCATGACCGCGTTCGCAGCCAACTCCGTGCTCGCACGACTCGCCCTCGGGGACGACCAGGCCGACGCGGGAACGTTCACCCTGCTGCGACTGGCCTCGGGCGCGGCCGTGCTCGCCGCGCTGGCATCGCGAACGGCGCCACCGCGTGGGTGGATCGCGTCTGGCTCGTGGACATCAGCCGCCATGCTCGTGGGCTACGCGACGGCCTTCTCGTACGCGTACGTCCGGCTGGGTGCCGGCACCGGCGCGCTCGTCCTCTTCGCGGTCGTCCAGATCGTCATCTTCGCCACGGCCGTCCGGACCGGTGAGCGGCCCGGACCTGCCGCGTGGTCAGGGCTCGGGCTGGCCGGACTGGGCATGGTCGTCCTGGCCGCGCCAAGCGCCACGGCCCCCGATCCCCTGGGGCTGGTGCTGATGTCGGCCGCCGGGGTGGCATGGGCCGTGTACACGCTCAGGGGCCGTGGGACGTCTCGGCCCTTGGATGCCACCGCCGCCAACTTCGTCCTCGGCATGCCGATCGCCCTGGTGGTCATCGCGCCGCTGCTCGCCCTGGATCGGCACGCCGTGCACGTGAGCGCGTACGGCGTGGTCCTCGCTGTCCTGTCGGGGGCGGTGGCGTCGGGTCTCGGGTACGCGCTCTGGTACCTCGTGCTGCCTCGCCTGACCCGGGTCCAATCGGGCCTGGTTCAGCTGATCCCCGCACCCATCGCCGTGGTGGCGGGACTCGTCGTGCTCTCTGAACCGGCGACGGTACGGATCTTCCTGGCTTCCGTGCTCATCCTCGGCGGTGTCGGCCTGGGCGTCACGCGCCGATCCGACGAGTCACGCGCGGCTGGCTCGTCCCGACATACCTAGGCGGGCGACGTGGTTGCGCGGGTCTCGGGTCCCGCGCAACCACGTGCAGTCCTAGTGGACACCGAATCGAGGCATCCCGCACCCCGAAGGTCCGTGGGGCCCTTCAGTCGCCCAGTGCGAGACGCGACACGGCGGCCACGATGTCGTCGACGTCCCGGGCCTCGCGGGGCCCGGTGACGAGCGACCAGCGCACGATGCCGTCCCTGTCGATCAGGAAGGTCCCCCGGGTTGCTATGCCATGGCTGTCGAGGAAGACGCCATATTCCCGCGCCACATCGCCGTGCGGCCAGAAGTCGCTCAGGAGCGAATAGGCGATCTTCTCCTGCGTCGCGTAGATCTTGAGCGAGGGCACGCGGTCGCACGAGATGCCCAGGACCACGGCGCCCTCGGCGTCGAAGTCGGTCGTCCGGTCGCGCATCGAGCGCAGCTCCGAGGTGCACGTCGTGGTGAACGCGGCCGGGTAGAAGAACAGGATGACGTTCTTGTCGCCACGGAAGCCCGAAAGGGAGACCTGCTCGCCGAACTGGTTGGTCAGCGTGAAGTCGGGGGCGAGTTGGCCCACCGCAGGGATGGCGTCGATCTCGCCGGACATTCTCAGCATCCTGCCGGGCGCGCGACGGGAGGTCTCTAGCGCTTGGCCCGCGGGGCCACGAGTCGCGTGCCCTGCCAGGTGGGACTCGCGCTGATGGTGCTGGTCTGCTGCAGTCCCGCTGTCGGCGCCGCGTCGGCGATGTCCTCGGCCTCGATGTGCCCGTCACGACCGGGCTTCGGAGTCATGAGCCACACGACGCCGTGGTCGGCGAGGGGGCCGATCGCGTCCACGAGGCCGTCCACCAGGTCGCCGTCGTCGTCGCGCCACCACATGAGGACGACATCGACGACGTCGTCGAAGTCCTCCTCGACCATCTCGCTGCCCACGACGTCCTCGATTGCCAGGCGCAGGTCCTCGTCCACGTCGTCGTCGTACCCAAGTTCCTGAACAGTGAGGCCGGGCTGGAGCCCGAGGCGGCTGGCCCTCGTCCGGGCCTCGTCCTCCGCAGCGGCGGTCACGACACTCCTGTCTCCCAAGGACGTGTGCGGGAGAACCCTCGCCTCCTGCATCCCTTGGGCCGTAGTCCACCGGACGACGGGCCTCGGCGCAAGCGACCCGGCCGATTTCACTCCGAATCGTCACCTACGCACTCAGGAGGACGAGTTCGAGTGACAACTGCACGACCTCTTGCGGACAAGCCCCGCCGCATGCGGAAGGATGGGCCCACAGCCGATGTGCCGATGCCCCGGTGTCCGGTGATCCCGGACGCGGGCCGAGTCGAAGGAATCCCGTGACCCTCGGACGTGACCGCGACCCCCTCCTCGCAGGCGGGCTCCCCACCCAGTACGTCGACGTCGACCCGGACGAGACGTCCGAGTGGATCGAATCCTTCGACAACGTGGTCGACCACTCAGGGAACTACCGAGCGCGCTACCTGATGCTCTCGCTGCTGCGGCGAGCCGCGGAGCGCAACGTCGGCGTGCCGAGCCTGCGGAGCACGGACTACATCAACACCATCCCGCCGGAGCGCGAGCCGTCGTTCCCCGGAAACGAGTCGCTGGAGAAGCGGATCCGGCAGATCATCCGCTGGAACGCCGCGATCATGGTTCACCGCGCGCAGCGACCGGGCATCTCGGTCGGCGGTCACATCTCCAGCTACGCATCGTCCGCGACGCTGTACGAAGTCGGCTTCAACCACTTCTTCCGTGGTCCGGACCACCCGGGCGGTGGCGACCAGGTGTTCTTCCAGGGGCATGCGTCCCCTGGCGTGTACGCGCGCGCCTTCGTCGAGGGGCGCCTCACCGAGTCGCAGATGGACGGATTCCGCCAGGAGGTCTCGCACCCCGGCGGCGGCCTGCCGTCCTACCCGCACCCGCGTCTCATGCCGTGGTTCTGGCAGTTCCCCACGGTCTCCATGGGGATCGGCCCGCTCAACGCCATCTACCAGGCGCGCTTCAACAAGTACCTGCAGCACCGCGGCATCAAGGACACGTCGCAGCAGCACGTGTGGGCATTCCTGGGCGACGGCGAGACCGACGAGGTGGACGCCGTCGGCGCACTGACCCTCGCTGCTCGTGAGGAACTCGACAACCTCACCTTCGTCGTCAACTGCAACCTTCAGCGGCTCGATGGCCCGGTGCGCGGAAACGGGAAGATCATCCAGGAGCTCGAGAGCCTGTTCCGCGGCGCCGGCTGGAACGTGATCAAGGTCGTCTGGGGGCGCAAGTGGGACCAGCTGCTGGCCGCCGACCGCGACGGTGCCCTCGTCAACCTGATGAACAACACGCCTGACGGCGACTTCCAGACGTACAAGAGTGCGGACGGCGCCTTCGTGCGTGAGAACTTCTTCGGCCGGGATCCTCGAACCGCCAAGCTCATCGAGGCGTGGACGGACGAGGAGATCTGGAGCCTGCAGCGCGGCGGGCACGACTACCGCAAGATGTACGCCGCGTATGAGGCGGCCACGCACACCAAGGGCCAGCCGACCGTGATCCTGGCGAAGACGATCAAGGGATGGACCCTCGGCTCGCACTTCGAGGGACGCAACTCCACCCACCAGATGAAGAAGCTGACGCTGGAGGACCTGAAGGCCTTCCGCGACACCATCCACATCCCCATCTCAGACGCACAGCTCGAGGAGAACCCGTACCTGCCGCCCTACTACCACCCGGGACCGCAGGACGAGGCCATCGAGTACATGCAGGCGACGCGACGGCATCTCGGCGGCTCGTACCCGGCCCGGCACACGGCCGCCAAGCCGCTGAAGCTGCCCGGCGACGAGGTCTACACGGTCGTCAAGCGGGGCTCGGGCAAGCAGGCCGTCGCGACCACGATGGCCTTCGTCCGACTGCTGAAGGACCTCATGAAGGACCCGGAGATCGGCCCTCGATTCGTGCCGATCATCCCCGACGAGGCCCGCACGTTCGGGATGGACTCCCTCTTCCCGACCGCGAAGATCTACTCGCCGCACGGGCAGCAGTACCTGTCGGTGGACCGCGAGCTCATGCTCAGCTACAAGGAGGACCAGAGCGGCCAGATCCTGCATGAGGGGATCAACGAGGCGGGATCCGTCGCGTCGTTCACGGCGGTGGGGTCCGCGTACTCCACGCACGGTGAGTCGATGATCCCGATCTACATCTTCTACTCGATGTTCGGGTTCCAGCGGACCGGCGACGCGTTCTGGGCGGCGATGGACCAGATGGCCCGTGGCTTCGTCGTCGGAGCCACCGCCGGTCGCACGACCCTCAACGGCGAGGGCCTGCAGCACGAGGACGGTCACTCGCACCTCCTCGCCGCCACGAATCCGGCGGTGGTCGCGTACGACCCCGCCTACGGCTACGAGCTCGGGCACATCTTCAAGGACGGGCTGCGCCGGATGTACGGCGACGACCCGGAGAACGTCTTCTACTACCTGACGATGTACAACGAGCCCTACCCGCAGCCGGCCGAGCCCGATGACGTGGACGTCGACGGCATCCTCCGCGGCATGCACCTGATCAGCGCCAGTGGCGAGGGAGACGGTCCGCGCGCCCAGCTGCTGGCCAGCGGGGTCGGGGTGAACTGGGCCCTTCGAGCCCAGGAGCTCCTGCGCGACGAGTGGGGCGTGCAGGCCGACGTCTGGTCGGTGACGTCCTGGAACGAGCTGCGTCGTGACGGCCTCGCGGTCGATCGCCACAACCTTCTCCACCCCGATCAGGAGCCGCGCACCGCATACGTCACCCAGCGGCTTGCCGATCGACCCGGACCGGTCATCGCGGTGTCCGACTACATGCGGGCGGTCCAGGACCAGATCCGGGAGTGGGTCCCCGGTGACTTCGTGTCGCTCGGCACGGACGGCTGGGGGATGTCCGACACACGCGGGGCGCTCCGACGGCACTTCCTCGTCGACGCCGAGTCGATCACCGTCCAGACGCTCGCTCGCCTCGCCTCCGCCGGGCAGTACGACAGCGCGCGCGTCGTCGAGGCGATCGACCGGTACCAGCTCGACAACCCGGCTGCTGCGGACGCAGGCAACACCGAGGGCAGCGGCTGAGGATGGCCAACGATCCACGTCGGTTCCTGCGCTACCTCGAGGCTGAACGGAATGCCTCACTGCTGTACCGCGCGTTGGCCGACACCGTCGACGGTGACCGCAGGGAGGCGCTTCTCGAGCTCGCCCAGATCGAGGACGACCATGCGGCCCACTGGGTGGCCAAGCTCGAGGAGAACGGCGTAGAGGTCCCGCCGGCACCCACGGCGCTCGACCCCAACGACGCCGCACTCGTCGGGCGGGCACGAGGTGCCGGCTTCGCGGACGTGCTGCGTCATCTCGAGGAGGCGGAGGGCGCCGACGCCGGCATGTACGACGCGGAGCCCGAGGCACCTGCCTCCATGTCCGAGGACGAGCGCGAGCACATCCAGGTGTTCCAGCAGATGCGCCACGGGCTGCCGGCCCCGGTCCCTCCACCGGGCAAGCGAGGCCACCGCGTGGTCACCCCGAACCAGGGCGAGCCGTGGCACCGCACCGACAAGTCCGGCTCCATGCGAGCCGCCGTGTTCGGGGTCAGCGACGGATTGGTCTCCAACACCGCCCTCGTCATGGGATTCGCCGGGGCGGCGACAGGCAACAGCACCGTGCTGTTCGCCGGTCTTGCGGGCCTGCTGGCCGGGGCCTTCAGCATGGCCGCGGGCGAGTACGTCAGCGTCGCCAGCCAGCGCGACCTGTTCCGGCGCGAGATCGAGCTGGAAGCGTCCGAACTTCGCGAGAAGCCCGAGGAGGAGCAGAAGGAGCTCGAGCTCATCTACCGAGCCAAGGGACTCGACCGAGCCAGCGCAGCGGCCGTCGCGGCCAAGATCATGTCCGACCCCGACACCGCCCTCGACACACTCGCTCGCGAGGAGCTCGGACTCGATCCCGACGAGCTCGGGTCGCCGGTCCGAGTCGCCGTGTCGAGCTTCGTAGCCTTCGCGATCGGTGCGTCGGTCGTCGTCATTCCGTACCTGTTCTTTCTTGGGGACGATGCGTCAACGACCACCCCGGCGATCATCGCCGTCACCCTGGCCGTCCTGGCCATGGTCATCGTGGGGGGCCTGGTCGGACGACTGTCCGGCCGCGGCGTCGTCTTCTCCGCCGCACGTCAGCTGCTCTGGGGCGCTGGCGCGGCGGTCGTCACCTTCGTGGTCGGACGACTTGTCGGCATCTCGCTGGGCTAGCGGACTCGTGACCTCGCCCGCCCCCACCCACCAGGACGGCTCGTGACCTCGCCCGCCC
>JAHECS010000021.1:37511-53022 GCA_024641635.1 Actinomycetes bacterium
CTCGTGACCTCGCCCGCCCCCACCCACCAGGACGGCTCGTGACCTCGCCCGCCCGTCCGGACGTCGCCATGCTCACCCGCGCCACCGGCGAGCTGACCACCGCCGCCACCAAGCGCATGGAGGAGACGCTGCCGTGGTTCCGGAGCCTGGGTCCCGACGAGCGGTCGTGGGTGTCCTTGGTGGCGCAGGCGGGCATCGCCGCCTTCATCGACTGGTACACGACCCCCGACGAGGCTCCCGCCCTCACCTCCGACGTGTTCGGCGCGGCCCCCAGCGAACTGGCCCGCGTCATCTCGCTGGAGCAGACCGTTGATCTCGTCCGCACCACGGTCGGGGTCGTCGAGAGTGCCATCGACCGCCTGGCGACCGAGTCCGACCAGCCACACCTGCGCATGGCCGTGCTCCGGTACTCCCGGGAGATCGCCTTCTCCGCCGCCGAGGTCTACGCACGTGCAGCCGAGGCGCGAGGCGCCTGGGACGCCCGGCTGGAGGCGCTCGTCGTCGACGCGCTGCTGCGCGACGAGGTCGACGAGTCCGTGCTCGGCCGGGTCGCGACCCTCGGCTGGTCGGCTCAGACGGCGCTCATCGTCATGGCCGGCGCGGCGCCGGTGGGCGACCCCGGGACGGCCCTCGACGTGCTCCGTCGTGCGGCCGAGCATCAGCGGCTTGACCTGCTCACGGGCGTCCATGGCACCACGCTGCTCGCCCTCGTCGGCGCCGGCTCCGACTCCATGAAGGCAGCCCGACTGCTCACGCCGCACTTCGGCCCGGGGCCAGTCGTCGTGAGCGACCCCGTTCCGTCTCTCGCACAGGTCCCGCAGGCCGCCCGTTCGACCCTGTCCGGGCTGAGCGCGGCGTGGGGATGGGCGGACGCTCCCCGCCCTGTCGCCGCCGCCGACCTGCTGCCGGAGCGCGCGCTCGCAGGCGACGCCGACGCGGCCGAGATCCTGGCCGCACACGTCCACCGCAACCTGCTTGCCGACCCCGTCCTGTACGACACGGCCTGCGCGTACCTCGAGCGAACCCCCTCACTGGAGGCGACGGCGCGAGCTCTCTTCATCCACCCCAACACCGTGCGCTACCGCCTCCGGCGGATCACGGACGTCACCGGATTCAGCCCGACGGAACCGCGCGGAGCCTTCTCACTGCGGGTCGGCCTCGTCCTCGGCCGCTTGGCGGAGGATGACGTCTCCGACTAGCCGGATGTTGTAGGTTTCCTACAAAGACCACGGCGCGAGATTGGCGCCCTCAACAGCGCCAGTCGGCGCCAACCCACGGAAGGCTACGAGCGTGCTCGTTGTCGTTGCGCCCGGACAGGGCTCCCAGTCTCCCGGCTTCCTCACCCCGTGGCTTGACGTCCCTGGCGTCCGCGATCGGCTCGAGTGGCTTTCCGTCGTCTCAGGCGTCGACCTGGTCGAGCATGGGACGACGTCCGACGCCGACACCATCCGCGACACCGCGGTCGCGCAGCCGCTCATCGTCGGCGCGGGACTGGTCACCTTGCTCAGCCTGTTCCCGCACCCGACGAACGCCTTCTCGCGCATCGGCGCCGGGGCCGGACACTCCGTGGGTGAGATCACCGCGGCCGTCGGCTCCGGTGTCCTCACCGCCGAGCAGGCCATGGTCTTCGTCCGCGAGCGGGGCCGGGCGATGGCATCCGCGGCGGCCGTCACCCCGACCGGCATGAGCGCCGTCCTCGGGGGCGACCCGGAGACGGTGGTCGCCCAGGCCGAGAAGCACGGCCTCACCCCCGCCAACATGAACGGCGCGGGGCAGGTCGTCGTGGCCGGCACGCTCGACCAGCTCGCCGCCTTCGCCGCCGATCCGCCCGAGGGCGCGCGCGTGCGCCCGCTCGAGGTGGCCGGGGCGTTCCACACCGAGCACATGGCCCCCGCCGTGAGCTCGCTGTCCCGACTGGCCACGGCCATCACCTCGCACGACCCACGCATCCCTCTCATCTCGAACGCCGACGGTCGTGTCGTGCACGATGGTCGAGACGTGCTGGCCCGCCTCGTCTCGCAGGTGAGCAGCCCCGTGCGCTGGGACCTGTGCATGACGGCCATGAGCGATCTCGGCGTCACTGCGGTCATCGAGATCCCGCCCGCCGGGGCACTCACCGGACTGGTCAAGCGAGCGCTACCCGGCGTGGAGACGCTGGCGGTGAAGACTCCCGACGACCTGCCTGCTGCCTGGCGGCTCATCAACGAGCACGGGCGGCCCGCGAGCCTGGAGAACAGTCCCACCTGGCGGCTGATCGTCGCGCCGATCAAGGGCTCCTTCCGCTTCGGCACGAGCGCCCGGGTCGGTGACGATCTGCCGATCGGCACCGAGATCGGCAGGGTCGAGACCCTGCGCGACTCGATCCCCGTGGTCTCGGCACACGGCGGCACCGTGGTCGAGTGGCTCGTGGAGGAAGGCGACCCCGTGTCACCGGGGCAGCCCATCGTCCGTCTGCATCCCATCGGTCAGGAGGCACACGAGTGAGCGCCACCATCACCGCGTCCGTCGGGGCTCCCTTCGCCCGCATCATGTCCGTGGGCGCCTACCGCCCCGAACGCATCGTGACCAACGAGGAGATCTGCCAGCGGATCGACTCCACGGACGAGTGGATTCGCGAGCGGTCCGGCATCATCGAGCGCCGCTTCGCCGCCCCGGACGAGAGCGTCGTCGACATGGCGACGGCTGCGGCGACCGTGGCCCTCGAGCGGTCCGGAATCGCGATCGACCAGGTCGGCATGGTGCTTCTTGCCACCGTGACCCATCCGTACCAGACCCCGTCCGCAGCCGCGGAGGTCGCCGATCGGCTCGGGGCGATCCAGGCGTCGGCCATGGACATCTCCGCCGCCTGCGCCGGCTTCTGCTACGGCGTCGCCCTGGCCAGCGACATGGTCCGCGCGGGCAGCGCCCGCTATGTCGTCGTCGTCGGGGTCGAGAAGCTGTCCGACTGGGTCAACTACGAGGACCGCGGCACCGCGTTCCTGTTCTCCGACGGTGCCGGGGCGGTCGTCATCGGACCCTCCGACGAGCCGGCCATCGGACCTGTCGTCTGGGGAGCGGACGGCTCCCAGAAGGACGCCATCACGATGACCCAGTCACTGATCGACTACCGCGACAACGGCGGCCCGATCTTCCCCACGCTCGAGATGCAGGGTCAGCAGGTGTTCCGCTGGGCCGTCGGCGAGATGGCCAAGGCCTCCCAGCGGGCGCTCGACGTCGCGGGCGTCGCCGCCGACGACCTGGACGCCTTCATCCCGCACCAGGCGAACATGCGCATCACCGATGCGATGGTCCGCGCGCTCAAGCTGCCCGAGCATGTCCCCGTCGCCCGAGACATCGCCTACACGGGGAACACGTCCGCCGCCTCGGTACCGTTGGCGATGGACCGGATGCTGGAGTCCGGGGAGGCACCGCACGGCGGGACCGCCCTCCTCATCGGCTTCGGTGCCGGTCTGGTCTACGCAGCCCAGGTCGTCACGCTCCCCTAGTCCGCCAGCCTCACGCCGCACCACTCACCGCACCACCGACACGCACGACAACCGAAAGGAACGAACATGAGCCAGGAGATCCTCGAGGGCCTCGCCACCATCGTGAACGAGGTTGCGGGTGTCCCCGTTGAGGACGTCCAGTCCGACAAGTCCTTCGTCGACGACCTGGACATCGACTCGCTGTCGATGGTCGAGGTCGTCATGGCGGCTGAGGACAAGTGGGGCGTCAAGATCCCCGACAGCGAGGTCAAGAACCTCAAGACGGTGGGCGACGCGGTCGCCTTCATCGCAGCCAACCAGTAGGCCCCGGCGCGGTCACCGCGCTCCCGCCGACCTTGAGGTTGGCGCCCTGAGGGCTCACGTTCTCGGTCGCCAACCTCAAGGTGGGCGCCATGAGTCACCACCGAGGAGGACCTCCGATGACGCGACAGGTCGTAGTGACGGGCCTGGGCATGACCACGCCGATCGGCGGGGATGTCGAGACCAGCTGGCGGAACCTGCTCGCCGGCGAGTCCGGGATCCGGGTGATCGACGAGCCGTGGGTCGAGGCCCAGCCCTCCAAGATCGCCGGCATCATGAAGGTCGACCCCACCGAGGTCCTCGATCGCGTCGAGGCCCGCAAGCTCGACCGCTCGCAGCAGGCAGCGCTCGTCGCCGCACGCGAGGCCTGGGCGGATGCCGGCAACCCGGAAGTCGACCCCGAGCGCCTCGGCGCGGTCATCTCCACCGGGATGGGCGGTCTCACGTCGCTCATGAACTCCTACGACATTCTCCTCGAGCGGGGACCGTCCCGTATCTCGCCGCACATGGTCACCCAGATCATGCCCAACGGACCGGCAGCGATCGTCGGCCTCGAGGTCGGGGCCCGCGCCGGCGTGCACGGGCAGGTCAGCGCCTGCGCGTCGGGCGCGGAGGCCGTGTCCTACGCCGCTCGGATGATCCAGACCGGCCGCGCCGACGTCGTCATCTGCGGCGGCACCGAGGCTGTCATCCACCCGATCACCATGGCGGGCTTCGCTTCCATGCGCGCCCTGTCAACGCGCAATGACGACCCGGCGGCGGCCTCCCGCCCGTACGACGTGGATCGCGACGGCTTCGTCATGGGCGAGGGCGCCGGCGCGCTCGTCCTGGAGTCCGCCGAGTTCGCAGCTGCGCGCGGTGCCACGGTGCTCGGCGTGTACGGCGGGGCGGGGCTCACGTCCGACGGCCACCACATCGCGCAGCCCGATCCCACCGGACTCGGTGCCTCCCGGGCCATCGTGTTCGCGCTCGAGGACGCCGGGCTCACCGCTGGCGACCTCGTGCACGCCAACGCCCACGCGACCTCCACCCCGCAGGGCGACATCGCGGAGTCGGTCGCCATCCGGGCCGCGCTCGGCGCGGACGCCGATCACGTGGTCGTCACCGGGACGAAGTCCATGACCGGGCACCTGCTCGGCGGGGCCGGGGCGATCGAGTCGATCTTCACGATCCTCGCCCTCCGCGACCGGCTGGTCCCCCCGACCGCCAACCTGCACACGATGGACCCGGAGGTCGCTCTCGACGTGGCGGCGGGCGCACCCCGCCCCCTGCCGCACGGCGACATCGCCGCCCTCAACAACTCGTTCGGATTCGGCGGCCACGACGTCGCCCTCATCTTCAGGAGTGCATGACATGACCGAGGCGGCGACCACCGAGCTCGACCCCAGGCACCCGTTGGTCCGCCTCGGCGCCTTCTTCGATGACGGCGACTTCACGACGATCACTCCGGTCGATGACCGCGGCGTGATCGCGGCCGTCGGCCGGGCGAACGGTACGCACACCGTGGCCTTCGCGACCGACCCGACGGTCCAGGGTGGCGCAATGGGCTCCGGCGGCTGCCGTGCCATCGTCACGGCCTACGACCGGGCGTTCGCCGACTCGGCTCCCGTCGTCGGCCTGTGGCACTCCGGCGGGGCCCGGTTGCGCGAGGGCGTGGCGAGCCTCGACGCGGTGGGCCGCGTCTTCGCCGCCCAGACCCGCGCATCGGGCAAGGTCCCGCAGATCTCCGTCGTGCTCGGCCCGGCGGCGGGCGGCGCGGCGTACGGTCCGGCCCTCACGGACATCGTGATCCTCGGACCGGCCGGCAGGATCTTCGTGACCGGCCCCGAGGTCGTGCGCTCGGTGACCGGCGAGGACGTCGACATGGATCGCCTCGGCGGACCGGAGCCGCACGGTCGGCGCAGCGGCGTCGTCCACATCACGACCGAGTCGGAGGCCGCTGCGCTGGAGCAGGCCCGAAGCCTCGCCACCCTTCTCGGGCACCAGGGCTCGCTGGACATCGATGCGGTCGCCGACGTCGACCTCGGCGCCAACCTGCCGGACTCGTCACGACGCGCCTACGACGTCCACCCGATGATCGAGTCGTTCTGCGACGACGGGGAGTTCCTCGAGCTGCACGCCAAGTGGGCCCCGAACATCGTGGTCGGTCTCGGGCGGCTCGGCGGCCGGACCATCGGCCTCGTGGCCAACAACCCGCTCAGGCTCGGCGGCTGCCTCGACTCCTCCAGCGCCGAGAAGGCCGCCCGCTTCGTCCGCATGTGCGACGCGTTCGCCGTGCCACTCGTCGTGCTGGTGGACGTCCCCGGCTACCTGCCGGGTGTCGGCCAGGAGTGGGAGGGCGTGGTCCGACGCGGCGCGAAGCTGCTGCACGCCTTCGCCGAGTGCGTGGTCCCCCGCGTCACGGTGGTCACCCGGAAGGCCTATGGCGGCGCCTACGTCGCCATGAACTCCGCTTCGCTGGGGGCCACCAAGGTCTACGCCTGGCCCGATGCCGAGGTCGCGGTCATGGGCGCGGTGGCAGCGATCCGCATCCTGCACCGCCGCCGTCTCGCCGAGGTTCCCGACGATGCACGCGCCCAGGTGGAGCTCGAGCTCGCGGCCGAGCACGAGGTGATCGCCGGCGGCATCGCCCGCGCCGTGGAGATTGGTGTCGTCGACGAGGTCGTCGATCCGTCCCTGACCCGTTCGGCCGTCGCACGGGTACTGCTCGACACCCCGGGAGTCCGCGGCCTGCACGGCAACATCCCCCTCTAGCCGTTCGGACGCCACTGGGCCCGATCGGGCACAGCACGACGAGGGGTGGGCCAGCTAGACGACCTGGTGGAGCACCCGCACCGTCGAACCCTCATGGGCTCCGCGGAAGGGCTCGAGCTCCTCGTCCCACGGCGTGCCGATCAGCCGAGCGATCTCATCTGCCAGCGGGTCCCCCGTGACAGCCGCCTGGACGACGGCGGTGCGAAGCCGGTCCTCCGGGACCATGACGTCTCCGTGGACGCCGATCGTCGCGCGGAACAGTCCCAGCGTCGGGGTCGACGAGAAGCGCTCCCCCTCGCGGCCCGGGCTGGGATCCTCGGTGACCTCGTGCCGCAGCTGCCGGAACGGGTGCATCGCGCTCGCGATCCGGGAGCCGGTCCCCTGCGGCCCACCCCAGATGAGCTCGGCTCGGACGGTGCCCGGGGCGACGGGCTGTTCGGCCCAGTCGATGGCGACTTCCTTGCCGAAGACATGGGCGAGGGCCCACTCCACATGCGGACTGATCGCACGCGGGCAGGAATGGATGAAGATGACGCCCCGCGCTGGACCCATGGACGGGCCAGCGTCGGACGCACCCTTCGCGTTCACCACGATCGTCATGTCCGCCTCCTTCGAGAGTCGCCTTCCCCAGCGTTCTCGTTGGACGGCACATGCCGACGTGTGACGAGGATAACCGCTTCTGCCGCCGAGGCGGTAACGACGCCCCGGTCGTTTCGGTAGGGTTCGCACGACGCTCCACCCCTGCCTCGGAGGAACCATGGCCATTGCCGTCCCGCAGCCCCGCGTTCTCGCTGATGTCTTCGCGCAGACGTGGGTCCGCAATCTGGTGCTCGTCGTCGGAGGGGCGGCCTTCGTCGGACTGTCTGCTCAGATCTACTTCTACCTGCCGTGGAACCCCGCGGTCCCGCTGACCCTGCAGACGTTCGCGGTGGTGCTGTCCGCCGCGGCCCTGGGCTCGATTCGCGGCGTCCTCGCCATGCTGCTCTACGCGGTCGCCGGTGTCGTGGGCGTTCCGTGGTTCGCGCAGGGCTCGTCCGGCTACGCCGCCCCGAGCTTCGGCTACATCATCGGCTTCATCGTCGCCGCCTTCGTCGTCGGGCGCATCGCCGAGAGCGGGGCCACGCGCACGTTCTGGCGGTCCATGGGGCTCATGATCGTCGGCAACGTGATCATCTACGCGATCGGCGCGACGTGGCTGAAGTACAACCTCGGCGTCCCGTGGTTCGGTGCGGAGTCCGCGTGGGCGTACGGCGTGCGGGACTTCCTGGTCGGCGACGTCATCAAGATCGCCGCTGCTGCCGGACTCCTGCCGCTGACGTGGCGCGGTCTGCGCAAGGCTGGGCTCACCGGCTGACCGTCCGGAAGGATGTCGCGCCTGCTCACAGCAGGCGCACGAGGCCGGTGACGAGCAGGTAGGCAGCGACCGCCGCCGCCATCGAGCCGACCAGCTGGAACTGGTGCGACATGGTGAATCGGTAGGCACGACGGAACGCCGGGTCGATCCGGTGGCCGAAGACCAGGCGCAGCGCCGGAGGCACGAGCACCGGCGACAGCGCGCACGCGTACAGGACCACGAGCAGGATGCCCTGCCCGACCATGCCGATGTCGGCGACGGCGATGTCGTGCAGCGCCGGGGCCAGGACGATGAAGGACGACAGGTCCTTCACGCTCAGCGCGAAGGCCACCCCGAGGAACACCCACGATGACGCGCGCGCGACGTAGCCCTCGATATCGGACTGGACGCGCTCCTCGAGGCCACGGTGGGGACGGAACAGCGCGACAGCCGTGAGCGCAAGGGCGATCCCCGCGGCGATCCTCAGCCAGTCCCCCACCGGTCCGGTCTCGCCGCCCGACGCGGTGGGGAGCCGCGCGAAGCCCAGGAGAAGAAGGAGCCCGACGAGGACGAAGGCAGAGCCGCCACCAATGGCAACGGCGAGGGACCGTCGCCGCCACGGGTCCCCCGACACGACCAGGATCTGCAGGGCCAGCAGGGACGGAGTGAAGGCGGCCGCGAGGCCGAGGGCGATCGTCTGCCCGAGCAGCCCGATGACGTCCACCGGTCGATCCTGTCAGTCGAGCGCGGCGATGACCTCGTCGACCATCTCGGTGGTCGTCGCCGGGTGCAGGAACACGAGGCGACCGACGATCTCCCCGTCCCAGCCGCTCGACGTGACGAACGCCCGCTGCGACTCGAGGAGTCCGCGCGACCACGCCTCGTACTCATCGTGGCCCCAGCCATGGCGGCGGAACAGCACGACGGACAGGTCGGGCTCACGGATGAGCTCGCACTCGGGATGCGCGACCAGCCGCGCGGCCGCGTACCGCGCCATCTCCAGCGAGTGCTGCACGGCCTCCCGGTAGGCGCCGATCCCGTTCACGGCCATCGAGAACCACAGCGGCAGCCCGCGGGCACGGCGGGTGAGGTGGTACGCGAGGTCACTCGGGTTGATGTCGGACTCGTGCTCGTGGATGACGTCCAGGTACGACGCGTCCTGCGTGTGGACGGCCTTGGCCAGTCGGGGGTCCCGATAGAGGAGGGCCGCCGAGTCGAACGGCGCGAACCACCACTTGTGCGGATCCATCACGACGGAGTCCGCGTGCTCGATGCCGTCGTAGCGATGGCGGATCTCGGGGGCGAGCATGCCCGCCCCGCCGTACGCACCGTCGACGTGCAACCACCAGCCCCGCTCGCGCGCCACCTCGCCGACACCGGCGATGTCGTCGATGATCCCGGCGTTCGTGGTGCCCGCGGTCGCAACGACCGCGCACACGTCCTCGAGGTCGTCACGACCCGCAATTGCCGCCCTCAGCTCCTCACCCGTGAGCACCGAATCGGATGTGTCGATGACCAGGGCGGACATCATGGTGATGTTGAGGGCGTTCTTGATGGACGAGTGCGCCTGATCGCTGACCACGACGCGCAACGGCACATCGGGAAGTCCCGCATCCGCGCGCCGACGGCGGTGCGTGTCGCGAGCGACGACGAGCGCGGAGAGATTGCCGGCCGACCCGCCGGACACGAAGACCCCTCCGGTGCCCTCCGGCATCCCCGCGATGTCCGCGAGCGTGCGGAGCACCTGGTTCTCTGCCATCACGGCGCCGGCCGCCTCGAACCAGGAGATGCCCTGCAGGGAAGCGGCGGACACCACCATGTCGAAGAGCAGCGACGCCTTCGTCGGTGCCGAGGGGATGAACGTGAACATGCGCGGGCTGTCGGCGGAGAGGACGGTCAGTGCCAGGTGGTTGGCATACACGTCGAGAACCTTGCGGAAGTCGTGACCCTCGTCGGTGATGAGACCGGCGATGACCGTGTCGAGGTGCTCGCGATCGGCGAGTCCGTCGAGGGGGACCTCAGGTGTCAGGAGTCGATCCGCGACGTAGCCGAGGATGACCTCCACCATGTCGGGGTCGGCGCGATGCATCCGGTCCGCGTCGATCGGGAGGGAAGGGACGAAGGGCAACGGTTCGTGGGTCATGGAGCGCGTCCTCCGTCCGCCCGAGGCGAGACTCGGGGTCGGCGCGCCGTCAGCCCACCTGTCAGCAGGCGCCGTGCGGCGATGCTAGCGACTCGCTGCCGGGCGCACCAAGCGAATGGTGCGCACAGCGACCACGAACCAGATCGCCAGGAGGATGACGGCCCCGACGGCGCTGACCGCCTCGACGGCCGTCACGTCCAGGGCCTGCCCCACCGCCGCCATGGAGAGGGTCATCGCGGCCACCGGGAAGACGAACCCCCACCAGCCCGGATGGAAGACGGCGCCGCTGGCCCGATGGATCCGGCGCATCTCCAGCCATGCGTACAAGGCCCACCAGAGTCCGAAGCCGACGCCCATGCAGGCCACGACCACTCCCGCCGTCGCCGAGGTGAATCCCTCGAGGCCGGCCGACGCCGATGCCTGCAGCAGCCTCAGCAGCGCGAAGCCGATGACGCCCGCGGGAGCGAGCGGGATGAAGAGCGAGGGCACCAGTGGCGGCGGCGGGGATGGCCGCAGCGCGAGCCGGACCACGAGGAGCGTGAGCATCACCAGGAACAGGACGGTGCCGATGCCGAAGAACGCGAAGCCGACGATGAGCAGCCAGGGGGCCTGCTCCGGGTAGGCGCTGACCACGGGGAGCAGCGCGAGCGGGACGAGGAGGTTCATGACGGGTGGGATGAGCCAGCCGCCATGCACCGCCGCGAGATCGTTGGTGCTCAGGGAGATGGCGTTCGCCCAGGCCACGCCGAGCGCCACCGCAAGGACGACGCCGACGACCAGCAGCACGAGGTCGATCCAGACGGCGGCGGTGGTGGGAACGAGGACCGGTCCCACCCGACCCCAGGCCACGGAGAGCACCAGGATCCCGGCGGGGAACGTGCCGAGCATCGCCCCATGTCCGGGGTCGCCCAGCTCCGCGCGCAGGGCGGGCCGGTCGAGCAGGCGCCGCGCGTATCGCGGCCAGAGCAGCACGCCCAGCGCCGAGGCGAGGAGCAGGAAGGCCACGGCGGCCCACTCCATCCACGGAAGGTCCCAGATCTCCGCCTGCATGAGCAGGACCACGGACACGGCCCCCGTGCCCATGACTGACCCGAACCAGGCCGGGTGGCGATGCACCGATGGCGCGCTCACGACGTACCTCCTTTATACCCCGTGGGGTATCGTATCGGGCATGACAGACGCGTTGCTCGCCGTCCGCGCGTGGTCGACACGACGCTGGCTCGTGGCAGGCGCCGCCGCAGCCGTCACGATGCTCCTCGTCGCCCTGC
The DNA here is from genome assembly GCA_024641635.1 of Actinomycetes bacterium. GTDB lineage: Bacteria > Actinomycetota > Actinomycetes > S36-B12 > S36-B12 > UBA10649. The sequence continues at coordinate 48,795 of JAHECS010000021.1, forward strand.
CGACCGCGGTCATCCCGAATCCGGTCTTCGGCCGCACCATCGACGTGACGTGGTGGTCCTACCCGGTGGTGGTCGTCACCGGAGTGCTAGGCGGCCTCCTCGCTGCGACCTACGTCCGAGGCGCCAGCCACAGCGCCGGGCCGGACGACCACGAAGAGGTCGAAGCCGACCGGCCGATGAAGCTGGCGGCCGTGGGTGGGCTCGTGTCCTTCTTCGCCGTGGGGTGCCCGGTATGCAACAAGGTCGTGCTCCTCGCGCTCGGCGCGTCCGGCGCCGTCACGTGGTTCGCGCCAGTGCAGCCGGTGCTGGCCGTCGCCTCGATCGTCATGATGGGCTGGGCGCTGCGGACGCGCCTCAACGGCGAGGTGTCCTGCGCCGTGCCGGATAGGGCGGACAGCGCGCCGACATCCTGAGAGGCGGGCACAATGGGCCCGTGCCCAGGATCGCCGCAGCGACCGTCGCGGAGAACCGCGCGCAGCGTCGCGATGCCTTGATGTCGGCCGCCGGCAGCCTGATGCAGCGCTCCGGCACCTTCACGGTGGCCGAGGTCGCTCACGAGGTCGGGCTGTCACGGTCCGCCGTCTACGAGTACTACACCAGCGCGTCCGATCTGGTGGCCGACGTCCTCGTGGACGAGCTGCGGACCTGGTCCCAGGCGCTCTCCGAAGGGACAGCGGCCGCGGCGACCACGCAGGACCGGGTGCACGCCTGGGTGGGAGGAATCCTGGACTACGTCGTCGACGGCAGGCACGCGCTGCTGCGCGCGGCCGGTGCGATCGACATCCCCGCGGCGCGACGCAGCGAGGTCCAGGCGCTGCACCGTGATCTCGTCGCTCCTCTCGTCGGCGCCTTCGGTGCGGTCGGACGGACGGACGCCGAGCGCTTCGCCGCCTACGCCTGGGGGGCGACCGAGGCGGCCATCGACCGCATCGAGGCCGGCGTCACCGACCCCACCGCCGAACGGCAGACGCTGACAGCGTTCCTCGACGGCGCGCTGTCCTCCGTTGGCGAGCGGTAGGAGCCGTGCCGGCAACGCGACGCATCCTCGCCTCCAGCGGGGGCTTCCTGCCCACGGGGCTGTGGGGGGTCCTGAAGCCCGGCGGCATCATGCTTCGTGCCCTCGAGCTCAGCGGCGTCACGCGACCGCGCGTGTGCCTGGTGATGACGGCCAGCGGCGATGACACGTCGTACCTGACGATGATGTACTCCGCGCTCGCGGACGTCGGCTGCGACGTCGATCACCTCGCGCTGTTCCCGCAGCCGAATCGTCGTCCCGCGGACGCGCTCGGAGCCGCCGACGTCGTCTGGGTGGGCGGTGGCAGCGTCGCGAACCTGCTGGCCCTGTGGCGCCTGCACGGCGTCGACGAGGCGATGGCCGACGCGTGGGAGCGCGGCGCCGTCCTCGGCGGAGTGAGCGCCGGTTCGATCTGCTGGCACGTCGGCGGAACAACCGACTCCTTCGGCACCGACCTCCGGCTCGTCGACGATGCGCTCGCATTCCTGCCGTACGGCAACGGCGTCCACTACGACTCGGAGGAGCAGCGCCGCCCGCTCCTGCACCGCCTGGTCGGGGACGGGGCTCTTCCGACGTCCTACGCCACCGACGACCGCATCGGCCTGCTGTACGAGGGCACCGACGCGGTCGAGGTGGTGAGCGACCTCGAGGTCGTGGACGCGGAACCCGGACCGGCTGCCTACCGAATCGAGGTCGTCGGCGGCACGGTCGAGGAGACTCGGATCCCCGTCGGTCGACTGGCTAGGTGACGCGCGAGGCGTGCGCCTCCGCGTCCTGCACCAACTTCTGCAGCCGGGTGGTGGCTGCGGTCAGCTCGCCATCCCAGTGCTGAGCGCGCACGCACCACATGACGGTGTTCTGCGCTTCGAGGAGCTCGTCGCGCATCTCGTGCGACGCGCTCGACCCGAGCCTCGTCAGGACCCGCTCGGTTGCGGACACCCAGGTCCCGGCGATCCGCAGGTGCTGCACCTCCTTGCCCATGTCCCGAACGCTGGAACTGGCCTTCGGCTCGTCTGGCGACATGTCCTTGAGCGACTGCTCGACGCGCTGCACAGCGGTCACGAGGTCCGCGATCATCGGCTCGTGCATGGCGGAGTTGCGCACATCGTGAAGAAGGTCCTCGCAGGCCTTCGTCACGTCGGACCTGGCCGAGAAGAATCGCTCGTCCTTGCGATGCGGGACGTTCTTGGCGGCAGATCGGCTGAGGCGGTTGGGCCCTGTTCCGTTGGTCTTCATGATGCGCTCCTTCACGCGGTTGAACCGGATGAGCGGCTGTGCGGTCCCATTGTTGTTCGCCACGCCGGGTCACGCACGGCAATGCGACAACAGGGGACCAAAGGCTCCCCCGCGGCATACTGAGGTCATCGCCGAACCCGAGGAGCCGTGATGTCCCGCTACCGCCGAACCCGCCTCGCCACCCTCGCTGTCGCCGCCGCGATGGCCATGTCGGCGCTTGTGGCAACGAGTCCCGCGACAGCCAAGCCGGTCGACAACACGGTGACCCTGACGATCCTGCCGGCGCAGTTGCGACTCGTCCCCGGGGAGTCCGCCACGATCCGGCTGACGACCAACTACACGACCGGCTACACATGGTCATACCGGGTGGCTGGCGACCGCACCGCGGTCACCGTGGTGCAGAAGGACCCAGCCCAGGTGCCCGCGGGCTCGCCGCTCGGCGCCCCCACCACGACGGACTGGGTGGTCACGGCGAAGTCCAAGGGCACGGCTGTCGTCAAGATCCTCACCAGCGCTCCCGGCCGTGACTCGTCGAGCGTCGTCGGCTCGCTCCGGGTCATCGTTCGCCGCTAGCAGCGCCGGCACTCCCCCGGCCGTAGCGGTCGGGCAGCGCACTCTGACCGTTTGTGGGGGAAAACAACCCCAATCCGGGCATTCGGTCATATTGACCGATCATACCTAGACGCCCGTTTTGCGCCCTTGGTCCGTAGCCATCCTGTCGATTTCCCTCACGAAAGGGGCTGATTCCGGCTCTAGCCACCCCCTGTAGCGCTCCATCGGTCATATTGACCGATCATGACCGAATAGCCACACTGGTCTTGCTGCTACGAGGAGGTGGGTCAGATGACACGGACCGGGACCGCAACCGCGACCCGCTGGTTCACCCTTGCCACCGCTGGCCTGGCCGCCCTCGCGCTGCTCGTCGCGTCGGGTTCCTCGGCCGCCACGGTCACGGACTCCCCCGACTCCGGCTCGGCTTCCATGGCCGCCGAGTCGCACGCCGCCAGGACCTTCCGGATCCCGACCACCAAGCCCCGCGTCGTGAAGACGGTCAAGAGCGCGGTCGTCAGCACCGCCAACACCGCCGCCGTCGCGGCCGACTACTCGTCGATCTTCGCCACTCAGATTCCGGCCCTCGCGAACGCTGGATGGTCGGGCTGCCCGGCACCGATCACGTGGAGCGTGGACGCCAGCAACCTCTCCGCTGACGAGGCGACCGAGCAGATCGCCAACCTGCAGTGGGCACTCGACCAGTGGACGCTCGCGACCGGGCTGTCCTTCCAGTTCGCAGGAACCACCGAGCTCGCCTACAACGACGCCGCCTTCTCGCTCACGCCCACCGACGGCACCGCGGCCTCCGCCCGCAACATCTTCCTGGCATTCGTCAATGACGCCGACTCAGACCGCCTCGGCGGCGGCACGGTCGGTCTCGGCGGGCCGTCGCAGGTGTGGCAGTCCTCGAAGGAGATCACCGGAGGCACTGCGGTCTTCCGCACCGACCACGTGGCCAAGGCCGGAGTGAACGAGGCCCGGAGCCTCTACCTCCACGAGCTCGGTCACGTCCTCGGCCTGGCGCACGCCGCAGAGACCGCCAACATCATGTACCCGGTCGTCACCGACCACCTCGAGCTCGGCGCCGGCGACACCGCCGGGGCTCGCTCGATGACGAAGCCCTGCACCGAGGCTGCGTGACCTAGACGTTCCGACGATCCCTCCTCGCAAGAATGAGAAGGCCCCCCGCGTGGAACCGGGGGGTCTTCTCATGTGCCGGTCCAGAGGTCAGGCGGCGGTGCTCGGAGCCGGGCTCGGGCTCGTCGACGACGACGGGATGGGGTCCGTCTTGATCGGCTCGAACAAGGGGACCGCCGTCACGACCACGTTGTCCTGGTAGCCGCCGTTGTTCTTGTCGTAGTAGCCGCCGCAGCTGATCAGCGTCAGTCGAGGAGGGCCGTCGACGGCGAAGAGCTCCTCGTAGGG
>JAHECS010000067.1 GCA_024641635.1 Actinomycetes bacterium
CGGCCAACAGGTTCTCCCCAGGAGATCCCCAGCGTCGTCCACAGGCAGGGCGGCTAAGTGCCACAAAACCGGACAGATCGACCGTTGAAGGGAGCCGCTGGGATGCACTGCCCGTTCTGCCGCCACAGCGACTCCCGTGTGGTCGACTCCCGCAGCACCGAGGACGGCACCACGATCCGCCGTCGGCGCCAGTGCCCGGAGTGCGGCAAGCGGTTCACCACCGCCGAGACGGTGACCCTCACCGTGGTCAAGCGCAACGGCGTCACCGAGCCGTTCAGCCGCTCGAAGGTCGCCTCGGGCGTGCGCAAGGCCTGCCAGGGCCGTCCGGTCAGCGAGGACGACCTCGCGCTGCTGGCCCAGACGGTCGAGGAGTGCGTGCGCGCGGGCGGGGCGGCCGAGATCGCCAGCCACGACGTCGGCCTCGCGATCCTCGGGCCGCTGCGCCAGCTCGACGAGATCGCCTACCTCCGCTTCGCCAGCGTCTATCGCGCCTTCGAGGGCCTGGAGGACTTCGAGGCCGAGATCGCCCTGCTGCGCGCCGAGCGCGACCTCGGGGCCGCGACGGAGGAGTCCGACCTGGCCGGAGCCGGCCCGCCCGGCTGACCGAGCGCCCCCGCGCGGGGTGCCGCCGACCGACCCACAGACCGCACCGACGACAAGCCATCCCAGTCCCGACGCAGAGCCACCGGACGAGAAGACAACAGACGCGACATCGCACCACCGGCACGAGCGCAGCCCGACCGCGCGGCACCACCGAACGCCCCTGATCCACCCCGGCGCCCGGGTATCACCGAGCGACCGGAAGACGTTGAACCACATACGAGGGCCGGCCTCCTACGGGAGCGTTCCGGCCGGCCGCTGGAGGAAGCGATGACGCAGAGCACGGGCAGCGCGAAGAGCGCGTCGAAGAAGGGTTCGCCCACCGTGGCGGGCCTGAGCATCGACCGCATCTACACCACCCCGGGTGTGCACCCCTACGACGAGGTGACCTGGGAGCACCGCGACGTGGTGCAGACGAACTGGAAGACCGGCGAGACGGTCTTCGAGCAGCGCGGGGTGGAGTTCCCCGACTTCTGGAGCGTCAACGCCTCCACGATCGTGACCACGAAGTACTTCCGCGGCGCGGTGGGCACCGACGTCCGCGAGCGCAGCCTGCGCCAGCTCATCGACCGCGTCGTGCTCACCTACACCAAGGCGGGCAAGGACTTCGGGTACTTCCTCACCGAGGCCGACGCCGAGGTCTTCGAGCACGAGCTCACCTGGATGCTGCTGCACCAGATCTTCAGCTTCAACAGCCCCGTGTGGTTCAACGTCGGCACGAGCAGCCCGCAGCAGGTCAGCGCCTGCTTCATCCTGAGCGTCGACGACACGATGGACTCGATCCTCAACTGGTACCGCGAGGAGGGCCTGATCTTCAAGGGCGGCTCCGGCGCCGGGCTCAACCTCTCCCGCATCCGCTCGAGCAAGGAGCTGCTGCACTCCGGCGGCACCGCGAGCGGCCCGGTCTCCTTCATGCGCGGCGCCGACGCCTCCGCGGGCACCATCAAGTCCGGCGGCGCCACCCGCCGCGCGGCGAAGATGGTCGTGCTCGACGTCGACCACCCCGACATCGAGGAGTTCGTCGAGACCAAGGCCGCGGAGGAGCGCAAGATCCGCGTCCTGCGCGACGCCGGCTTCGACATGGACCTCGGCGGCAAGGACATCACCTCGGTCCAGTACCAGAACGCCAACAACTCCGTGCGCGTCACCGACGAGTTCATGCGCGCGGTCGAGGAGGGCGGCGAGTTCGGCCTGCGCGCCCGCTCCACCGGCGAGGTCATCGAGACGGTCGACGCCAAGGGGCTCTTCGAGAAGATCTGCAAGGCCGCGTGGGAGTGCGCCGACCCCGGCATCCAGTACGACGACACCATCAACGACTGGCACACCAACCCCGAGACCGGCCGCATCACCGCGTCCAACCCGTGCTCGGAGTACATGAGCCTGGACAACTCCAGCTGCAACCTGGCGAGCCTCAACCTGCTCAAGTTCCTCCGCGAGGACGACACCTTCGACGCGCCCACCTTCGCCAAGGCCGTCGAGCTGATCATCACCGCGATGGACATCTCGATCTGCTTCGCCGACTTCCCGACCGAGCCGATCGGTGACACCACGCGGAAGTACCGCCAGCTCGGCATCGGCTTCGCCAACCTCGGCGCGCTGCTCATGGCGACGGGTCTGCCGTACGACTCCGACGGTGGCCGCGCGCTCGCGGGTGCGATCACCAGCCTCATGACCGGTACGGCGTACAAGCGCTCGGCCGAGATCGCCGGCGTGGTCGGCGCCTACGAGGGCTACGCCCGCAACGCCGAGGCCCACAAGCGCGTGATGCGCAAGCACGCCGCGGCCACCGACGCGGTGCGCAACGTGACCAGCCTCGACTCCGACGTGCTCAAGCTGGCGCACAAGGCCTGGACCGAGGGCATCAAGATCGGCGAGCGCAACGGCTGGCGCAACGCGCAGGCCTCGGTGCTCGCGCCCACCGGCACCATCGGCTTCATGATGGACTGCGACACCACGGGCATCGAGCCGGACTTCTCCCTGGTGAAGTTCAAGAAGCTCGTCGGCGGCGGGTCGATGCAGATCGTCAACCAGACCATCCCGCGCGCGCTGCGCAAGCTCGGCTACGCCGAGGAGACGGTCGAGGCGATCGTGGAGTTCATCTCCGAGCACGGCCACGTGATCGACGCCCCGGGTCTCAAGCTCGAGCACTACCCGGTGTTCGACACGGCGATGGGGGAGCGCTCGATCACCCCCATGGGCCACGTGCGGATGATGGCGGCCGCCCAGCCGTTCCTGTCCGGTGCGATCTCCAAGACGGTCAACATGCCCGAGGACGCCACCATCGACGAGGTCGAGGAGATCTACTTCCAGTCCTGGAAGATGGGCATCAAGGCGCTGGCGATCTACCGCGACAACTGCAAGGTCGGCCAGCCGCTGTCGGACGGCAAGGCGGCCAAGTCCGACGCCGGCGCCGAGGCTGCGACCGCGACCGTGGTGGAGTACCGCCCGGTGCGCACGCGGCTGCCGAAGAAGCGCCCGAGCCAGACGGTGTCCTTCACCGTGGGCGGCGCCGAGGGCTACATGACCGCGGGGTCCTACCCCGACGACGGCCTCGGCGAGGTCTTCCTCAAGCTCGGCAAGCAGGGTTCCACGCTGGCCGGTGTGATGGACGCGTTCTCCATCGCGATCTCGATCGCGCTGCAGTACGGCGTCCCGCTCGAGGCCTACGTCTCGAAGTTCGTCAACATGCGCTTCGAGCCCGCCGGCCTGACGGATGACCCCGACGTCCGCATGGCGCAGTCGATGATGGACTACATCTTCCGTCGCCTCGCGCTGGACTACCTGCCGTACGAGAAGCGTGCGGCGCTGGGCATCTTCACCGCGGACGAGCGGGCCGAGACCGTCGCCAGCTCCTACGGTGCGGCACCCACCGCGTCGCCGGCCGAGATCGCCGAGGCGGTCGAGGAGGAGCTGTCCTCGCTCGCGCAGTCCGCGCCGGTGGAGACCCCCGCCCCCGCGGTGGAGGACGTCCCGGCGGGTGCCATCGCGGCACCCAAGGAGGCCCACTCCTCGGCCGAGCTGCTCGAGGTCATCACCGGCAAGGCATCCGACGCGCCGCTGTGCATGACCTGCGGCATCAAGATGCGCCCGGCCGGCTCCTGCTAC
>JAHECS010000022.1:0-23663 GCA_024641635.1 Actinomycetes bacterium
CTGGACCACCGTCGCCGGCCGGTCCCCCGTGGCGACGCTGCTCATGGGCGACGGGCCGAGCACGTTCCAGAACGCCATGTTCCGCCGTCTGATCGGCAACGCCCTGGCGTGGGTGAGCAGCAACGAAGCGCATGCGGACGCCCAGGCGCACCCGGTCGAGATCCCGCTTCCCTAGGGATGCCGCCCGCCCCACCCCGCCCCACCCCGCGGCTCCCCCGCCGCGCTTCGTTGAGTGCGGGGTTGTTGGGCGCTCAGGGGGTCCGGAACGCCCAACAACCCCGCACTCAACGAAAGGGGGCGGGCGGGTCAGCCGCGGCGGCGGGCGGTGCGGGCCGCGAGGGCGACCGCGATGATCAGCGCAGCGCCGTTGAACAGCTCGGTCACGTAGGAGGGGGCGCCCGCGAGCTGCAGGCCGGTCACGCCTGTCGCCAGCAGGAAGATCGCCACCAGCGTGCCGATGACGTTGACCCTTCCGGGCCGGATCTGGGTCGCGCCGAGGAACACGGCCGAGAAGGCCGGCAGCAGGTACCCGCTGCCGCTGTCGGGCGTCGCCGTGCCGATGGTCGACAGGTAGACGATCCCGGCGAAGGCCGATGTCAGCCCCGATGCCACGAAGGCGATGGTGGTGATCCGCCCGACGCGCACGCCGGCGAGGCGCGAGGCGACGGGGTTACCGCCCACGGCGTACAGGTAGCGGCCGCCGGGCGTGTACTCCAGGATCCACCAGAAGAAGACGGCGATGGCGGCCGCGTAGTAGACCGAACGGGGCAGCCCGAAGATCTCGGTGCGCGCGAACTCGAAGAACGGCGCGTAGCCCTCGGTGCTGAGCACGATCTGCGAGCTGTCCGTGATCATGTAGGCAACCGCGATGAGGATGCTGCTCATGCCGAGGGTGCCGATGAAGGAGTCGACCTTCAGCTTCACGACGACGACCGAGTTGACCAGCCCGAACACGATTCCCAGCAGCAGCGACCCTCCGACCGCCACGACCACCCCGTAGTGGTTGAGCAGGGCCCACGCCGTGAAGCACACGGACACGGTCAGGGTCCCGGCGACCGTCAGGTCGAAGGCTCCAGCCGCCACCGGGATGATCAGCCCCAGGGCGACGATCGCGCTGATCGCCTGGAAGGTGAGCACCTGCTTGAAGGTGTCCACCTGGAGGAACAGGTCGGGGATCCACAGCGAGAAGACGACGATGAGCAGGCCCCACACGTACAGGCCGCTGTACTTGTCGAAGCCGAGGTTGATCCGGCGGCGCGGCTTGGTTTCGACGATGGCGTCAGACATGGCTACGACTCCGGATGGTGATGGCAGGGACCGAGGAGGGGATGCGCGTAAGGATCATGCGGCTGGCTCGTTCGTGTCGCGGCCGATGGTGGCCGCCGTGATGTTGTCGGCGGAGATCTGGTCGCCTCGCAGGACGTCGACGGCCCTGCCACGCCTCATGATGACGACGCGGTCGCATACGCGGACGAGTTCCTCGTGGTCCGTCGATGTCACGAGGACGGCTGCTCCCATCGCCGCCGCCTCGTCCACCATCCGGTGGATGTCCGCCTTCGCTCCGACATCCACGCCCTGCGTCGGCTCGTCGAGGATCAGCACGCTGGGCTCCTGGCGGAGCCACCGGGCGATGACCACCTTCTGCTGGTTGCCGCCGGACAGCTGCATCATGGTGAACTCGGAGTTGGCCGGCCTGACGTCGAGTCGATCCAGCCACACCTGGACGTCGGCACGCTCCGGACGTCGACGCAGGATGCCCATCGTCATGTGCCGACCGGGGTCGACCAAGGTGATGTTCTCGCGGAGCGTGTGGTCCAGCAGGGACGCGTTGGCGTGCCGCTCAGCGGGCACGAGCGCCACGCCCCTCTCGATCGAGACATCCGGCCGGTTCTCGGGGAGCACGGTGCCGTCGACGCTGATCTCGCCGCTTCGCTCGTGACCGCCGAAGACGAGGGACGCGATCTCCTCGCGGCCTGAGCCCGTGATGCCCGCCACACCGACGACCTCGCCCCGGTGCACGACCAGATCCAGGTCCTTGACCGTGCCGCCGCCGACTCCACTGATCGTGAGGACCTCGGGACCGTGCTCGCGGGCAGCCGCATCGCGCTTGTTGTGCTCGTCGAGCTTGCGGCCCACGACGAGCTCGATCAGCTCGTCCTCCGACAGGCCCTCGACCGGGCGGGTGATGATGTGCTTCCCGTCGCGCAGCACGGTGACCGACTCGGCCATCTCGAACACCTCGTCGAAGTGGTGGGAGACGAAGAGCACGGAGACGCCGGAGTCCGCAACCCGTCGAACGAGCTGGTACAGGCGCTGCGCCTCAGCGCCCGGCAGGTTGGCCGTGGGCTCATCGAGGATGAGCATCTTCGCCGGCGTTCCGCGGGGGGACATCGCCCGCGCGATCGCCACGGCGGTCCGCTCCGACATCTGGAGCCCGGCGACAGGCACCCGCACATTGATGTCGTAGCCCAGCGCCGCGAGGGCCTCCCGCGCATTCGCCCGCTCCGTGCGCCAGCGGATCGTCCGCGCGAAGTTCGTGACGTAGCCCTGGCCGAGCGCCATGTTGTCCACCGCGTCCAGGTTGCCCACCAGCCCGAGGTCCTGGTGAACGAACCGCAGGCCGACCCGCTCGCTGGCGACCGGGTCGACGAAGTCGAGCGTCTGGCCGCCGACGGTCACCTCGGTACCGGGCTCAGGCTCGTGGAACCCGGCCAGGATCTTGATGAGGGTCGACTTGCCGCAGCCGTTCTGTCCGACGAGGGCACGGACCTCGCCTGGCTCGACGTCGATACTCACCTGGTCCAGCGCGACCTGGGCCCCGAAGATCTTCGTGGCGTTGCGCACGGACAGCGCGGTCGTCATATGGCCTCCCTCAGGACGGTCGAACACTACCGGCCGGATCTCAAGATGCAAGGTCTTCCTAGTATTTCCCCGGTCACGAATCCGTTGCGGTCGTCCTGATCCGTGCATGCGCCGCCGCAAGCCTCGCGACGGGGATGCGCGTGGGCGAGCAGGAGACGTAGTCCAGGCCGAGCTGCTCGCACAGCGCGATGGACGACGGGTCGCCGCCGTGCTCACCGCAGATCCCGAGCTTGATCCCGGGACGGACCGCTCGGGCCTTCGCCGCCGCGTACTCCATGAGCGTCGCGACGCCCTCGCCGTCAAGCTCCGCGAACGGGCTAGCGGTCATGAGGCCCTTCTCCAGGTAGGTGCCCAGCATGCGTCGCTCGACGTCGTCGCGCGAGAACCCGTAGGTGAGCTGGGTGAGGTCGTTCGTGCCGAAGGAGAGGAACTCCGCCCACTGGGCCAGCCGGTCCGCCATGAGGGCCGCCCTCGGCGTCTCGACCATCGTGCCGATCGTGAACGGGATGATCATCCCGGTGCGCGACGACACCTGCTGGTTGACCCGGCGGATGAGGCGCAGCATCATCACCAGCTCGTCCGGGATCGACACGAGCGGGATCATCACCTCGAGCTGCGGCCGGATGTCGTCGGACGCGACGACGTCGACCCACGCGTTGAACAGGCCCTCCACCTGTGCCGGGTAGAGCCCTTCGTGCATGAGCGCCAAGCGCACGCCACGCACCCCGAGCATCGGGTTCTCCTCGTGCAGGTGATCGAGCATGCGTCGCTGATGGACGTCCGCCAGCTCCTCCGGGTCGGACGGGAGGAACTCGTGCATCGGGGCATCGAGCAGGCGCACCGTCACCGGACGGTCGCCGACGGCCCTCAGGAGCTCACGGAAGTCCTCGCGCTGCGCGTCGGCGAGGGCGGCCAGCGCAGCCTCCTCCGCGTCGAGGTCGTGGGAGAGGATGACTGCCCGAACCAGGGGCAGCCGATCGCCCATGAACTGGTGCTCGGTGCGGCACAGGCCGATGCCCTCAGCCCCGTTGTCGACCGCGACCTCCATGTCCGGGCCGTTGTCGGCGTTCGCCCGGACTCCCAGGCGACGCGCGTCGTCGGCCCAGGTCAGCAGCGTGGTCAGGCTCGGTGACGGGGTGGGCCGCTCGATGCTCAGTTCGCCCACATAGGCCACGCCCGTGGCCCCGTCGAGGGAGACGACGGCTCCCTCGCTCAGCGTGTGCTCGCCCGAGGTGATCGTCCGGGCCTCACGATCGATCCGCAGGCCGCCCGCCCCACAGACGGCCGGGCGCCCCATGCCTCGCGCGACCACCGCCGCGTGCGAGGCGGATCCGCCGTTGACCGTGAGGATGCCGTCTGCCGCCATCATCCCCGGAAGGTCGCCGGGAGTGGTCTCGCTCATGACGAGCAGGACGGGCAGGCCGGCCTCGCTCATCTCGACGGCGGTCTCGCTGTCGAGGGCGATCTGCCCGACCGCCGCGCCCGGGGACGCCCCGAGCCCGGTGACGAGGACGACCTCCTGGCCGGTCAGCTTCGGTTGGGGGTGAAGCAGTTCGAGCACGTGGGAGGCGTCGGTCTGGTCGACCGCCTCGTCCTCCTCGATGATGCCGCGGATGGCGAGGTCCACCGCCAGGCTGGTGGCGACCCGGGCTGACGGACGACGGATCTGCTCGAGGCCGACGAGCGCCAGTCCCTCCGGGCCGTACTCGAAATCCACGATGACCGCGCTGCGCAGCCGACCCTCGAGCTCGGCGAGGACCCCGGTCAGCATCTCGACGCCCTCGGGCAGCTCACTCAGCGGGTGGCCCACGTGCTGCCGCTCCCCGCTCAGCCGGAAGCCGTGCCGGAACGCCCCGTTGGGCGCGAACACACCGGTGTCCATCTCCCGCGAGATGGCGAAGCCGTTGCCCTCGTTGTCGTGCTCGGTGACGACCACGGTCTCGAGGTGCAGGGCGAGCGGCAGGTCGGGCGGCAGGTTCTGCTTACGCCGAGCACGAGCAGCGCGCGGCGAGTTCCAGCGTTCGATCATGGCCCTGGCACCTGCGGCGACCTGCTCGGACCGCTTCGTCGGGAAGGGAGCTGACCCCTGCTCCTCGCACAGCCTCTTGAAGGGATCCACCCGCTCCACCGGATCGGGGTAGTCCATGTCGAGGGTGCCGAGCTCGTCGCCGGGCACGTTGAGTGCGTGCTCAGCGATGAAGGCGGCCGACTTCCACCACGCGGCCGCCAGATCCGCTCTCGCACGCGACCCGAGCCCCTCGGGGATGACGCTGCGCTTGAGACCCAGGCAGACCAGGTCCGGCGGGAGCCCGGCCGCCTCGACGGGCGCGCTGGCGCTCAGCCTCAGCAGGACGAGTCCCCCCGTGTCGGTGGTGCCGCTGATCTGCCGACCCGAGATGTTCTCGAGCAGGTTCATGGCCGCCTTGGCGCGGTCCGCGGACGTGACACCCGGGACGTTGGGGACCGGGATGGTCAGTCCGGCGCCCACCGGAAGCCCGAGCCCAGCAAGGATCTCGAGCTGCATGCCGCGCGTGCACAGCAGCCGCTGGTCGAATCCGCGCTCGATTCCCTTGCCGAACGGGACGAGACCGACGTCATCGACCGGCTGCGTCCAGGACGCACGTGTCACGCGCCGGCCCCCGAGACCAGGCGCTCCTCGAGCTCCTCGTCCTCCTTGCGGGACATCCCGATGGTCAGCAGCAGTTCCTGGTGAAGGTGCATCCAGACCGTGTGGTACGAGTCGATGAGCGGTGAGGCGAGCCAGGCATTGTCTCCGTCGTCGAGCTTCTCCAGCGACTCGGTGAGCTTGCCGCGGTAGCCGGTCATGCGTGGGATGTCCTCGGAGAATCGCTTCAGCAGGGGTGCGACGGCGTCGTCGATGTCGTCGAGACGGTCGCGGATGTCGGCGTCGTAGTTCTCGTCCGCATGGTCGTTGACGCTTCCGTCGGGACGGACCTGCCAGGCCGTGCACAGGTCGCGCAGCTGGCGGTTCACCGGGAGGAACCGCTCGAAGGTCGCCATGATCCGCTCGCGCTGGGGAGCATCGTCCGGCAGGCGCATGAGCTCGGACACGTATGCGGTCCCGGCCGGGGTGGGCATCATCATCGGGCCCTTGATCAGGATCAGCCCGGCCTCGGCGAGCGCTGTCTGCTCCGCCGTGGCCTCCCCCCGTGCCATCCCCCGGACCACCATCGTCACGAGAGCCTCGTGCTGCTCCTCGGACAGGACCACGTCAGCCATGCGTCTCCTCCGTATCCGGGGCCAGCACCCCGGGGCGGGCAATCATATGGACGTCCAACTATTGCAGATGTTGGTTTCCCTTTTCTAGAGGAAGGCTAAAGAAACCCGACCGGTGTGCGCCCGCGCTGGCTAGCATCGGGAAGCAGCGCGACACGCGCCACCTCAGCCTGAGTCCCTGACACCTGACCAACGGAGGTATCCGATGAAGGCCGTACGCCTTCCCGCATGGAAGTCCGACCCTGTCATCGTCGACGTCGACGCCCCGACCGCCGGTCCCGGCCAGGTGGTGATCAAGATTGCCGGCGCCGGCCTGTGCCACAGCGACCTGCACCTGCTGCACGACTTCGACGAGACCATGTTCCCCTGGCAGGTGCCCTTCACCCTCGGCCACGAGAACTCGGGGTGGGTGCACGAGGTCGGCGAAGGCGTGGACCGGGTCAGCACCGGCCAGGCCGTTGCGGTCTTCGGCCCGTGGGGCTGCGGGCGCTGCCCAGCGTGCGACCGGGGTCAGGACACCTACTGCCACAACCCGACCGGTGGCTACCAGGGCGCCTTCGGAGGCGGCCTCGGCGCAGACGGCGGCCAGGCCGAGTACATGCTCGTTCCGGACGCCCGCTTCCTCGTGCCGATCCCTGACGCACTCGACCCGGTCGCGGCCGCTCCGCTGACCGATGCCGGCCTCACCCCCTACCACGCGGTGAAGATGTCCCTGCCGAAGCTCGTGCCGGGCACCACGGCGGTCGCCATCGGCGTCGGCGGCCTCGGCCACATGGGCGTGCAGTTCCTGCGGGCGCTCACGGGAGCCACGATCATCGCGATCGACATGAAGGAGGAGGCGCTGGCCCTCGCCCGCGAGTGCGGCGCCGACCTGACCATCACGGCCGGCGAGGACGCCGCCGCCCAGGTGAAGGAGGCGACCGGCGGGCTCGGGGCCGAGGTGGTCATCGACTTCGTCGGCAACGACCCCTCACTGGCCACCGCGGTCGCGAGCTGCCGAGCCCAGAGCGACCTGACCATCGTGGGCGTTGGCGGAGGCTCGTTCCCCATGAGCCTGTTCGCCCCGCCCTACGAGACGGCCGTCCGGTCGATCTACTGGGGCACCCGGTCCGAGCTCGGCGAGGTCATGGCCCTTGCCGCCAAGGGGCTCGTGACGCCGCACTACTCGACCTACTCGATGGACCAGGCGCTCGACGCCTACGCGGCGATGGCGGCCGGCACGCTCAACGGTCGCGCGGTCATCGCCCCCTAGCCGTTCGTTGAGTGCGGGGTTGTTGGGCGTTTCGCGCAGCGAAATGCCCCAACAACCCCGCACTCAACAAGAAGGCGGGCGGGGTGGGCTAGACGGTCTCGAGCACCTCGACGGTGCCCTTGGCGCCATCGACGCGCACCCGGTCGCCGGAGGCGAGCATCTTCGTCGCGCCGGCAAGTCCACCCACACAGGGGATGCCGAGCTCGCGGGCGACGATCATCGCGTGCGACCCCATCGAGCCGGTGTTCACGATCACGCCGGACGCGACCAGGAACAGCGGCGTCCAGGACGGATCGGTCTGCGGGGCCACGAGGATCTCGCCCGGCTGGAACTCGTCGATGGCATCCGTGCCGAGGACCACGCGCACGGTGCCTTCGACAATGCCCTGCGACGATGCCGCGCCGTTGAGGACGTCTCCGACCGACACCCGCTGCACGGCTGACGCGCCCTTGCGAGGGACGTCGGAGATCGGCGGGATCGGCTTGGATCCGTCCAGGAACGTGGGTACCTCGAGCTCCTTGAGCGCGTTCCAGCCGGCCTCCCGTTCGCGAATGGTCTCCAGGAGCGCCGTCTCCTCCAGGGCGAGCGAGTCCAGCTCGGCGTCGAGGGCGATGAAGATCTGCCGCGAGTTGTCCAGGACGCCCTTCGCGGCCAGGCGCTCGCCCAGCTCGATGAGGGCCATCCGGGCCTCGTTCATGATCTTGATGCACGAGGACTTGCCGCTCTCCCGCCAGCCGGCGAAGCGGCGGGCCGAGCCGATGGCCCCGCGGAACGCGGCCTCGGTGGCGGCGTCCATGCCCTCGGTCGCCTCGAGCATGGCCTTGTCGGTTGCCGCCGCATGGGATGCCTGCTTGGCCGAAGGGGACTCCGTGTCGTCGAGGTGGCGCATCTTGTCGACCAGCGCCAGCGCCAGCGAGGGCTTCGACTCCCACGACTCGGTTCCGAGGTCCCACTCGGACGGGCCGCGGTAGCCGAACTCCGCGATGAAGGCGGCGAAGTCGCTCCAGAACCCGCCGCGCGCGGTCGGCAGCTTCTCGACGACCTTGTCCACGCCGCTGTCGAAGACGGCGGACACCTCCGGGTCGGCCTTCACCGTGCGGGAGAGCGACCACAGGGCGTAGGTCGGCGCCGCGGACTCCACGTCGCCCGCGTAGCCGAGGATCGTGACGAGCAGGTGCGCCTTGTCCGCCCCGAGCATCTGACCCGCCACGGCCGGGCCGAGCGCGGCGTTGGACGAGCCGATCTGCTCGGAGCGCCAGGCCAGCCGCTCGTACGGCATCACGGCGCGGGCGCGGGCCACGAGCGCCCTGTTGCTGAGCGCCCGCAGGTTCGGCCGGTTGCGTCGGAGGTCGTCAGCGATCGCTGCGTCCTCGTCGGCGTCCTCGAACTTCGAGGTGCTGAGCACCCACCCCGCGCGGGCCGGACCACGAGCGGACAGCGCCTCGTTCTGGTCGGACTCGGACGCCGCATGCGGCGGGGCCCCCGGGGAGTTGAAGAAGATGGAGTCGATGATCTCGGCCGTCATGCCCTTGCGGATGCCGAGCACGCGCACCGAGCTCTGGTTGACGTAGAGGTAGCCGTAGAAGAACCCCGCCACCGCCGATTCCTCGTTGAGCTCGTCCGACGTGAAGCAGACGTCCTCCACATAGCCCGACGCCCAGCCGGGAAGCACGTTCGGGATCCAGCACATGGTGGCCCCGAGCGGGGTGATGGGGTCGGCCATGACGTCGGCGGCGTTGAGCCGAGTGAAGACGGGGAAGCGGGTGCTGGGCTCGGTATCGGTGAGCCAGGCCTTCTCGGACATGCGCCATCCAATCGGGGGCAGGTGGTAGGACGTCCGAGAGTCTGCCACCCCGGGTCACGGGTGGCGACAAATATGTGGAAATCCAGACATCTGCCCGAAGCGCTACCGGTCCCCGTGGACCGGCTCCCCGGCAAGCAGCCGCCGGAGCGTCTCGTGCGCATGCTGAACGGCGATCTCGTTCCGCCCGATGATCATGTTCCTGTCGGCGAGCGACGCGAGCCCGTTCTGCACGTCGGTCTGCGCCGTGTAGTCCTCGTCGCGGAAGGCCGCGAAGAACCACTCGGCCGTCTTCTCGGCCTCGCTGATCTCCTCCGGCGTCTGGGGCGGGGTCCTCAGCAGCGTGGTCTGCCACGTCATCGACTCACCCCAAGAGTCGCCCGGCAGCATGATCGAGATGACCGTGCGCTCGCGCCAGCCGCCGGCGATCGACATCCCCGGGAAGATCCAGTACACGAGGCCCATCGCAACCGCGGGGTCCCACTCCTCACGTGGCCGCTCCATCATCGCGTCGAGGGTCTTGAGGGCGAAGACGTTGCGGACGTGAGGGCCGAACCGGTCATTGGTCATGCGGTTCGAGTGGTTCGTCAGGGCCACAGTGTTGGGATGGAGCGCCCCGAAGTGGTAGCCCTCGAGGTAGCCATCGAGGGTCACCTTCCAGTTCGGCCCCGCGAGCTCCTTGGTGGTGAAGTGCGTGCACTTGTCCAGCTCGAGCGCCTCGAGGTACGGGAGCACGGGTCCGAGCCACGCGTCGATGTCCATCGCCAGCCCGGGCGTCAGGCAGACGTAGACGATGCCGGCTCGCTCCTCGCAGGCCAGGCGGACGAGGCTGTGGTCGTCCCTGTCGACCGGGCCGAAGGTGTCCTCACCCGGTACTCCGGTGAGCTTGCCCTCCGTGTCGTAGGACCAGGCGTGGTACGAGCAGACGAAACCGCGTCGCGTGCTCCCGCAGCCACCGGGGACCAGCTTCATCGATCGATGCCGGCAGACGTTGATCATGGCCCTCATGTAGCCGTCACGACCACGGACGAGCAGGATCTCCTTGCCGACGACGCGCAGTGCCTTGAAGTCGCCCACGCCCGCCAGCTCCGCCGAGGTGCAGACGGGTAGCGGGATCCGGTGGAACACCTCCGTGATCTCCCGGTCCCACTGCCCGCGGTCGAGGTAGGAGGAGATCGGGATCTCCATCTGCCCGGCGGCCATGTCGGTCGTGCCGTTGCGCAGGTGCGCGACCAGCCGATCGAGGATGGACATGGCCTCGTCACGGCTCATGGCAGCGTGGCCGCCAGCCAGGTACTGGGGGACGGTGTCGGTCATGGGCACCTCGGTCATTGCCGCGACCGCCCGGATGGGCCGCAGGTTGTCTAGACGACTTTAGTCACGCACGGCCGACCGTCAAGCCCCGTGGGCGCTAGTTCGTGAGGATCCCGACGTGGAGATGCTGCCGCTCGTTCACCGAGTGCACCCGCCGCACGTCGCCCTTGACCCACACCGTGCTGATCGAGCAGTGGTTGGGCAGGAAGAACATGTCCTCGTCGATGCCGAGGATGTCGCTCAGGAAGGCGTTGATGACGCCCCCATGACTGACGAGCACGATGTGCTGCCCGGGGTGGTCGGTGACCAGCCGACTGACCGCGCCGACGGCGCGCGCGCGGAAGGGGGCAGAGCCCTCGCCGAAGAACATGTGGTCCCACTTCACCTGGCGGGTGAACTCGGCCTCGCGAGCGGCCCATTCCGCCGGGTCGACGAGGCTCTGCGGGTCGACTCCCGGCTCGATCTGGCTATACGACTGGACCTCGACGAGCTCCTCGCGGACGAGGGGTACGAGGTCGTGCGGCGACGCGACGATCTCGGCCGTCTCGATGGCACGTCTCATGGTGCTGCACGCGACGACGTCGACGTCCTGCTCGCCGAGCACCGCCGACAGGGCCATCGCCTGCGTGCGGCCGAGTCCCGACAACGGCGGGTCCTCCCATGCCGTGAAATCGAAGTCCTCGCCCGTCGGGTAGTCCTGCTGCGCGTGCCGGACCAGCGTCAGCCGGGTCACCCCCTCCCCCTCGAGCAGGAGGAAGGGCCGGCGGACGGAGAAGGGCGGCTCCGGCGGAGTGGGAGGCGGCTTGACCGTCACGCGCCGCCGACGACCTTGACCGTTCCCGTCGAGCCGTCGAGCTCCACCATGGTCCCGGTGGGCAGCAGCTGGCTGGCATCACGAAGCGACACGACGCACGGAACTCCCAGCTCTCGGCTGACGATGACGGCGTGGCTGGCCTGGGCACCGATCTCGCAGATGACCGCGCTGGCGAGCATGAACAACGGCACCCAGGAGGGGTCGGTGGTCGTGCACACCAGGATCTCCCCCGGCTCGAGCGAGTCGGCGTCGGCGATGTCCAGGATGACGCGCGTGGGTGCGACCACCGTGCCCGGCGAGCCCGGGATGCCGGAGAGCTCGGCGCCCAACGCCGCCGCCTGGCCGCCACCCTCCGCAGCGCGCCTCCGGTCCGGCCACTCGCTGATCGGCGGGATCGGCACACCACGCTGCACGAGGTAGGGCGGCTCCTTCTCAGCCAGAGCCAGCCACTGCCCGTGCCGCTCGGCGAGCGTGCCCGTGAAGGACGACGGGTCGGCAAGGAAGCCGTCCAGCTCGGACTCCAGCAGCTGGAACACATGCATCGGATCAGCCAGGTGGCCGCGCTCGCCCATGCGCCGGCCGAGCTCGCGGAACGCCAGTTTCGGCTCCTGCATGAGCATGACGGTGGCGTTCTTTCCCGCCTCGCGGTACCGGTACGAGGACTGCCCGGACGAGATGCCGGCTGCCAGCAGACCCGCCGTCGCCTCATCGCCTGCCACGGCAGCGGTCAGCTCCGCGACCGCGGCCTCGCGCTTGGTCGCCGCCTCAGCCGATCGGGCGGCCGGCGACATGGCGTCCTCCTGCCGGCGCACTCGGTCGATCATCCGGTACGCGAGCGCCGGGTTGATCGTCCATGTCTCGGCGCTGATCTCCCACTCGTTGACACCACGGTGCCCGAACTCGTCCAGCAGGGATGCGAATCCGGCCGTGAAGGCCGCGGCGGCCGGTTCGACGGCGAGACGCTCGCCGATCCCGTCGAGGCCCGCGTCGAACGCCGCCGCGAGCTGAGGCGTGAGGCGGACGGTGCGGGACAGCTCCCACACCTTTTCCGGGAGCCCCGCCGAGGCCACGTCGCCAAGTGCCGCGAAGATCTGGATCGCCAGCTCGGGCTTGCCCACCGAATCGGCGATTCCCTGAACGATCTGGGGACCGACCGTGGCCCCGATGACGACCTGGGCGTAGTTGTCCCAGCCGTATCGCTGCCAGCGCGCCGCGGTCCGGCCGTACTCGACAAGCTCCTCGTCCGTGACGGCCCCGAGGTCGGGGCGGGTGTTCCGCAGGCGCCGGCACTCAGCCAGGTAGGCCGTGATCAGTGCCGCGTGGGCTCCGCCGAGGATGGCCCCCATCGACTCGGCGAGCTTGGCGGAGCACTCCTCGTTGTCGTCACGCGGGTCGTGCTTGTACGGCGGGACGGAAGGATTCTGGCCGAAGAAGGAGATGTCGATCGCGTCCGGGGTTGCGCCCGGCATCCGGTAGCCGAACACGCGGCCCAGCGAGACCTGGTTGTAGAAGTAGCCGCCCCAGCTGCCATAGGTCTCGGGGATGCTCCAGTCGAACTCGTCCGGCGTGAACGTGCCGAGGGCGATCCAGGCGTCTGCCGTTCCGGGCACGACGCCCTGCTCCCAGGCGAGCGTCCAGTTCAGCGGGGTGAACGGATCCGGACCGACCTCATCCGCGTTGGCGCGGGTGTAGAGGGGGAAGCGCTCGCACGGCTCGGTATCGGCGATCCAGGTCTCCATGACTCTCCTTGTCGGTTGCTGCGGGGGACACTACCGAGCGGCCGCTGCCGTCCGTCGACGGTCCGGCTATCCGTGGCCGATGACGGCCCTGTCGCCCTGCTTCCACATGCGATCGAGGCGGCGGAACGCGATCCGCCACCCGTCCGGCGTCCGCACGACCCTGTCGTAGTACTCGCCGCCGAGGAAATAGTGCTTGACGGGACCCTCCGTCGACTCCCGGATGTGCTGGGAGATCAGGTAGGTGCGCACTTCGGCCGTGTCCCCGTCCTCGCCGAAGTCGACCAGGCTCTTGCCGACGAGGTGCTGAGTGGCGTCCAGATGCCCGATGGTGCCCTCGATCATCGCCGCAATGGCCGCTGGCCCGGAGGGGCTGCCGAGGCCACCGGCGTCGAACAGCGCGTCCGCGGTGAAGATCGCCTCGAGCTCCTCGAAGTTGCGGTAGTCCAGGGCCCGCGAATACCGAGCCAGGAGCTCCTCGATCTCGATGCGGTCGTTGATCTGCTGAAGATCCAAAGCCATGGCGGTCAAACTAGACACCGACTACTGTTATTGCAAGGATTTCCAACAATCCGATTCCCGACTACCTCCCGGAGGACGCGCATGGCCGATCAGGCGAAGAACTGGGAGGACGTGAAGTCCTACAGCCTCGACGACGACGCCGAGCAGGCGCTGTTCGACGCGCAGATCGAGTGCACCCTGATCTGGCTGAGCAAGGACGGCTGGCCGATGGGCGTCATCGTCAACTACATCCACCGCGACGGCCGGTTCTGGCTCACGGCGAGCGAGGAGCGGCCCCGGGTCAACCAGATCCGACAGGACCCACGCGTCTGCATCGCCATCTCGTCCAAGGGCTCGGCGATCAAGGAGCGGCAGTCCCTTTCGTACAAGTGCGAGGCCATCGTGCACACCGACCGCGAGACGCTCGACTGGCTCCTCCCCGAGTTCGCCAGCGCGATGCGCCCGGGCCAGCCCGAGAAGGCCGAGGCCTTCCGGCAGATGCTCGACTCGCCCGGCCGCGTCGTGTTCGAGCTCGTCCCGACGAAGCGCATCGGCTTCGACAGCGCCAAGATGTGGGCCGCCTCCGAGGCGGCCCGTCCCACCGACTCACCCACAGGTCCCCCCTCCGCCTGACCCCCGAAGGTCCTCCGTCACCTCTGACCCGAACAGGAAACCCATGCGCTTCGACAACAAGGTCCTCTTCGTCACCGGCGGCGCCAGCGGCATCGGTCGCGCCACTGCCGAGCGGGTCGTCGCCGAGGGCGGCCGCGCGGCACTCGTCGACCTCGACGGGGACCGGGCGGTGGCCGTGGCCGACGAGATCGGCGACGGCTGCATCGGACTGGCGGCGGACGTCGCCGACGAGCAGCAGGTGAAGGCGGCCGTCCAGGCCACGGTCGAGCAGCTCGGCGGAGTCGACCTCGCACTGGCCGCCGGGGGTCACGCGGAGTTCGGGCCGACGGCTGAGTGGGACGCCGAGCGGTTCATGAAGATGCTCAGCGTGCACGTCGGCGGCACGTTCTACGTCTGCAAGAACGTCCTGCCGGCCATGAAGGCGCGCGGCAGTGGCTCGATCGTGACGATCGCGTCGACGGCGGCATTCATGGCGAACAACAACAACGTGCCCTACGGAGCCGCCAAGGCTGGCATCAGCGGCCTGACCCGGCAACTGATCCTCGAGGCCCTTCCCGAGATCCGCATCAACTGCATCGCGCCCGGCCGCACGATCACCGGAATGACGACGCCGCTGATGCTCGAACGAGGAGGCGACATGGAGAAGGGCGAGGAGATCTTCGGGCGGGCCATCCCGATGAAGAGGATGGGGACGGCCGACGAGCTCGCGGCGGCGATCTGCTTCTTCCTCAGCGACGACGCCTCGTTCATCACCGGGCAGACCCTCATCGTGGACGGCGGCGAGACCATCGTCTAGCCGATCTTCTGCCGAACCGCCGGATCGGTGACAGACTCCGGCACACCCAACCGGACCGAGGTGACCATGCCGCAGCACGAGAACATCGACCCCGAATCGCTCGTCCCCCTCGCCGCCCTGTACGAGGCGCTTCCGGGAGGCTTCAACGCGATCCCCGACATCGTCGCGAGGCGGGAGACCCTGTACGGGATGCTCGCCCAGATGACGGCTGACCTGCCGCCAAACGAGAACGTCCGGACCGAGGACCGCGTGATCCCCGGCCCGGCCGGTGCCCCTGAGGTCACGGTGCGCATCCACCAGCCGGCCGACTCCAGCGGCTCCAGGCCGGGCATCCTGTTCCTCCACGGCGGCGGAATGGTGCTGGGCAACCTTGACACCGACGACCTCACGGCCATCGCACTGTGCGAGAGCCTCGGCGCCGTCGTCGTGTCGGTCGACTACCGGCTCGCACCGGAGAATCCGTACCCGGCGGCTCCGGACGACTGCTACGCCGGGCTGACCTGGTTGGCGGACAACACCGGGACCCTCGGCGTCGACCCCGACCGGCTGGCCCTCTACGGAGGCAGCGCCGGTGCAGGTCTCGCCTTCGCCGTCGCGCTCATGGCACGCGACCGCGGCGGCCCGGCCATCCGGTTCGTCATGGCGCCGTACCCGATGATCGACGACCGCAACGAGACTCCGTCCAGCCAAGCGATCGTGGACGTCGGCATCTGGGACCGCGCGGGCAACATCGAGGCCTGGGCCTGGTACCTCGGCGGAGAGTCCGCCGACGGCTACGCGGCTCCGTCACGGGCGGCCGACCTCTCCGGCCTCCCGCCGACATTCATCGACGTGGGTGACCAGGACATGTTCATGGACGAGGACGTCGAGTTCGCCGGCAGGCTCGAGGCGGCCGGCGTCCCGACGGAGCTGCATGTGTACCCGGGCGCCTACCACGGGTCCGAGGTCTTCGCGCCGACCGCCGAGCTCAGCCAGCGGATCGTGGCAGCCCGACTCGATGCCCTGCGGAGGGCGCTCGGCTAGTCGGTGAGGAGGGTGGTCCGCAGCCGGTCGATCTCCTCGACGACGAGCCCCTTGGCCAGCGCCCACCCCTCCGCCCCGCCGTAGACGGCCGTCATGCGGGCGAGAAACTCCCGCATGGTCCCCGGCGCGGACTCGAAGATCCACGTCGGCGCATCCGCAAGCCCGTTGTCCTGGAACACCTGGGCACTGCGGATGCGGTCCAGGATCGGAGCCATGTTCGCCGTGGTTGCGTGATAGTCGGCGACGATCACCTCGTGGTCGACCCCGAGGATGTCCAGGAGCATGGCCACCACGACGCCGGTGCGGTCCTTGCCGGCCGTGCAATGGACGACCACCGGGCGGTTGACCGGATCGGCGATGAGCCGGAGCGCCTCGATGATCGAATCAGCGTTGACGTCGATCTGCCGGAGGTAGTCGTCCACCAGGTTGTCGGCGGCACCCGCGTCGATCTGCTCCTGCGTCACGCCTGACTGCGGCAGCATCGGAAGGTTCACGATGCGCGCGGGGTCATGGCCGATCGTGTAGCCCTCCCGGTGGACCTCCAGCTGCATCCGGAGATCGACGATGAGCGCGGGTGCCACGATCTCGGACAGCTCCAGCTGACCCTGCTCCGTCAGACCTTTGGGGTTGTCGCTGCGGATGACCTGACGCGTGCGAACGACGTGGCCGTCCCTCGCCGGAAGCCCCCCGAGATCCCTGGCGTTGGCCAGTCCGTCGATCCGCAGCTCCTCGGCCCGCGGCTGGCTCATGCCGGCTCGCCCGCGACCCGCCGCCCGGCCGCCAACATGCGGCGGGCGAGTCCGAGCGGATCCGACGGATCCGCCTGCCCCGCGAGCGGCGACTCCACGGCCAGGATCGTGCTGGCCGGAAGGGCCGCCACGAACTCCCGGACCGGGAGGTCACCGTCGTCGGGAAGCAGGCGGGCACCCACCCCCTCGGCACGCGCAGCTGCAGCATCCGGTGCGGGCCCCGGCCCTTGGGCTCCGCAGATCTGGGCGTAAGGCAGCAGGGACGCGGGGGTGGCCGCCACCTGTTCCATGGTTCCGCCCGAGCGGATGACATGAAGGACGTCCGGCAGCACGACGACGTTGGGGCCGCCACAGGCGCGCACGACGTCTACGCAGTCGAGAAGCGTCGGTGACGCCGTGAACATCATGAACTCCACGGCGATCGACGTATGGTGGTGAGCCGCTGCCTCAGCCATCGCCGCGAGCGTGTCGACCCGCCGGACCGGATCGGCGTCCTCGACCGTCGCGATGACGTACCTCGCCCCCAGCGCCTCAGCGGCCTCGAGCAGCGGCACGGCCTGGTCAACGGACTCCGGGCCCTTCATGCGGATCACCTCGAGGTCCAGGAGGCGGGCGCCGCTGTCGGCGATACGGCGACGGAGGTCCTCCAGCGCAGCGTCGTCGCCCAGGTGGCCGTGGTCCACTCCCGTCGACGGGCTCGGGGTCAGTCGCAGGCTGAACCACTCGAACCCCGCATCCGCCGCGACGGACGCGAGGCGCGCTGGCGGCACGGCGATCATCGACAGGTGCGCAAGCGAGTACTGCCGGCTCATGCGCCGGCCAGCCGCTCGACGATCGGAAGGTAAGCGTCGAGGTGCGCGTCGCCAACGGTGATGTAGGAGAAGCCGTACTCCTCGCGCCGCCGCTGCAGCTCCTCGCAGATCTCCTCGACGCTGCCGACGGCGGCGTGCGGGAAGCGCTTGAGGTCGGCCAGCTCCATCCCGGTCCGCGAGGTGACCTGCTCCGGCGTGATGCTCGACCGGCCCTCGACGGAGATGAAGTACGTCGCCGTCTCGAGCTCGATGTCCGCGAAACGGTCGCCGGCGCCGTCCTTGATCCACTGGATCTTCTTGTGCGTCTCGTCCTCGGTCGATGACGAGATGCTGCCCTCGCCCACGACACCACTGCTGTTGTTGAAGTTCACGCTGACGATGTCTGCCAGCTCACCGGCGAGACCGAGCACCTTGGGGGCACCGCCGCCGATCATGATCGGCGGACGCGGGCGCTGCACCGTTCGCGGGACCGCGTGATAGCCGGACGACTGGATGTACTCCCCCCGGTAGTCGACCTCGCCCTCGTCGGCGTAGGCCATCCGCATGAACTCGGCGGTCTCACGGAGCAGTTGAATACGACGCCCCGCCGACTCGAAGGGGATGCCGAGGGCCTCGTACTCGTTGACCAGCCAGCCGGCACCGAGCCCGATCTCGAGGCGTCCCTCGGACAGCAGGTCGATCGAGGCCATCTCCTTGGCCAGGACCGTCGGAAGGTGATAGCTCACGCACGCCATCCGCGACCCGATCCGCAGCGTCGACGTCGCCATGGCGGCCGAGGTGAGGGCCGGGATGAGGGCGAGGGTCTGCACCCGATGGCCGGTGCCCTCGATCTTGCTCCCCGGACCGAGCAGGTGGTCGGCGACGTGCAGGGTGGAGAACCCCGAACCCTCGACCCGCCGGGCGAGCTCCACCCACTCCTTCAACGACGTGGCGCTGAACGCCTGGATGGCGAATCGGAACGGTCGAGTCATCTCGGAGCCTTTCTCGCCCAGCGGAAGAACTGACCGTGCGCTGCCGTGTAGCCCCCGTCCACGAACAGGGTCTGGCCGGTGATCCACGACGCGTCGTCGGAGCACAGGAAGCTCACGGCGTTGGCGATGTCCTCCGGCTGGCCCATCCGATTGATGGGAAGGACGCCCGCGATGGCAGCGCGCGCACCCTCGTCGCCGAAGTGACCGGAGGTCCCCTCGGTGAGCACGGTGCCCGGACCGACGGCGTTGCAGCGGACCCCCAGCGGAGCGAACTCCACCGCCATCGCCTGTGTCAGCTGATTGATCGCAGCCTTGGATGCCGGGTACAGCGAGGTGGACGAGGCATGGGCGCGCGAGGTGATGGACGACAGGTTGACGACGACGCCCCCGCCGTTGGCGGCCATGACGGGCACGAGTGCCTGGGCCATGAGGACGGGACCGATGACGTTCACGTCGAGGACCGTTCGCATGTCCTCGTGAGTGGTGTGCAGCAGGTCCTGGTACCGCTGGATGGCCGCATTGTTGACGAGCACCCGGCATTCCGGCGCCTCGCCAACCAGGCCTGCCACGGCGTCATCGTCGGTCACGTCCACGACGGCGGTTCGGCAGCCGACTATCCGGCCGACCTCCGCCAGGAGGTCGGCGTTCACGTCCAGGGCCAGCACGTCATACCCGTCGGCGACGAGGCGGGCGGCGATGGCTCGCCCGATCCCCTGCCCCGCTCCCGTGACCACGGCCGTTCCGTTACTGCTCATGCGTCCTCCTCCACTGGGCACTGCCTCCATGACTCCCCATGCACGGCCCATGCCACGCAACGGCGCAGCACCTCGCGGTACTCCACCGAGTCCCAGGCCACGCGATCGAGCACGCCGAGGTCCTCGATACCCAGATCGGCGACGTCGAACCTTCCGCGGCAGTGCCCCAGGGTGAAGTAGACGACGCAGCCGTCACCCTCGTCGCGCGTGTAGAGGACCGGATGCCGAGAGCGTGGTGCGGACCCGGACTCCTCGAAACCCGGGCACTCCCCCTCGACGGCCGTCTCCAGGAGGATCTCGAGGTCGTCGCGCAGGTCCATCACGTAGACCTCGTCAGTGGTCTCGAACGAGGGAACCCCCCTGACCAACGGGTGCTCCGGCCGGACCACCTCGATGAGCGACGGCGCGATCCGCGGGTGTGCCAGGAAGCGGTTCCCCAGCAGGGCGGTGAATCCCGGCATGGCATCGGGCGTGCGGAAGACGCGCGGCCCGCCCGCGTCGGGCGGATCGATCGCAGAGTTGGTGGCGTGCAGGCCGAGCAGCCGGGTCCCTGCGCGCACCGCGGTCGTCAACGCCTCCGCCTGCTCCGCGGTCGGCCGGACGTCGCACGTGTAGGCGATGACCGCATCGGCCGCGGACAGCACGTCCGATGCGGAGAAGTCGCTGTGCACAGTGCACCGGACGGCATCATGCTCCACGAGCAGGCCGAGCAGCTCACTTCGCGCGTAGTCGATGTCGTGCCAGCGCCCGCCGACCACAAGGGCCACATCGATGCGCGAGGAGGCGCAGCGGGCCAGGCGTGGCATGCGCGGCGCCTCCTCGGTCGAACGCGAGTCGCTGGTCAGAACTGGGTACGGACGGTCATGCCGCCATCGCACACCACGTTGGTACCGACGCAGTAGCCCATGACCGGGCTGGCGAGGCCGACGATCGCCGCGGCGACCTCGCTCGGCAGGCCCATCCGCCCGATCGGGATGGAGGCGAGGACCTTGTCGTAGACCTCGGGACGGCCGGCCTTGATCTTGGCCCAGTCGCCCCCCTCGAAGTAGGTGGGACCCGGGGACACCGTGTTCACGCGGATGCCCTTCGGCGCCAGCGCATGCGCGGCTGCCGAAGCGTGCCGGACGATGGCCGCCTTGAAGGCGCCGTAGGAGTTCGGCGAGCTCGGCCAGATGTTGTCGAAGCCGAACGTGGACGACAGCGCGACGATCGAACCGCCGCCGGCCGCCTCCAGGATCGGCGTGCCCTCGTCGATCAGGTGCACGAGCGGGAGCAGGTCGAGCTCGAGGCTCTGCTGCCACTGCTCCGGGCCCTTGAGGGAGCCGCCGGTCACGTTGGAGACCAGGATGTCGAGGCCTCCGAGGGCCTCGGCGGAGTCCCGGATGAAGCCCTTGAGCTCGTCCTCCTTGCTGACGTCGATCGCACGGGCGAAGACCGTCGCGCCCTTCGCACGGAGCTCGTCGGCGAACGCCTCGACCGCCTCGGCGTTGCGCGCGCAGAAGGCGACAGCGGCCCCCTCCTCTGCGAGGAGCTCGACGGTGGCGCGGCCGATGCCGCGGGTGCCGCCGGTGACGAGGGCGCGCTTGCCCGAGATTCCCAGGTCCATGGCTGTCCTATCTGTTGGGAGGTCGGGCACGCACGACGCCCGAAGTCAGGGTTGGCATGTTACTAGATCCCGACTACGGTAAGTACCCGTTTACCGAAGTCGATCGGGAGGCACGCATGAGCCAGGTCACCGTGCTCCCGTTGAGCCTGGAGCTCGAGGTGACCGAGGGCCAGACGGTCATGGCGGCGGCCCATGCGGCCGGCTACGTGTGGCCGACCGAATGCGAGATGGCAGCCTCCTGCGGGCTGTGCGTCAGCATCGTGCGCGCGGGTGCGGAGCACTGCGGACCGATGCCCGACGAGGAGCGCGAGACGCTGGAGCGCACCATGGGCATGGTCGATCCGTCGAGGCGCCTGGCGTGCAGGCTGACGGTGGACGGCCCGGTGACGCTCACCAAGCGCGGTGTGCGTCCAGCCGAGGAGGGCTGACCAATGAGCGGTTCCGTGGATGTCTCAGCACTCGCCTCCCGCCTCGAGCGCCTCGAGACGATCGAGGCCGCACGCGACGCGCTGTACCGGTACGCCGAGGGCGTCGACACCCGCGACTGGGCGATGCTTGCCGCCGCGTTCAGCGAGGACGGGGTGCTGGCGCTACCCGGCTCCGTCCTGACCGGTCGCTCCGCCATCGTCGATGCGGCGCGCGAGACCCTGCCCCCCGAACTCATCACTCGCCACCTCGTCGTGAACGCGCAGGTGGCCTTCGTGGGACCGGGCCGGGCGACAGCCCGCGCCACCGTCCACTACGAGCGCGCCGGCGCAGGCCTCGAGGCGATCGGGTGGGGCGACTACACCGCAGACCTCGCGATCGTCGACGGCCTGGGCCTGATCACCCGCATGGTCTTCACGCCCGCCCACCACGTGCCCGGCAGCCTGCCCGCCGTCGCGGCCCGGCTGGAGCGGCTGGAGACGATCGAGGCCGCGCGCGAGGCCTCGTGGCGGTACGCGGCAGCCGTCGACGGGCGGGACTTCGACCTTCTCGCCGCCGTCTTCGCCGACGACGCCGTCCTGACCACCCGCAGGGGGTCGCGCGACGGGCGCGACGAGATCGTGGCCTACTACCGAAATGCACTGGCCGACCCCGTCGAGCGCAAGCACTTCCTCGTCAACCAGACGGCGACCTGGCTCGAGCCGGGCCTCGCGCGCCTGGAGTCCTACTTCTTGTACACGTATGCGGGCGACGACACGTCGATCCTGGGCTGGGGCACCTACGTCGACCGGGTCCGGGTACTCGACGGTGTCGGGCACATCGAGGAGAAGCGGATCTCGATCGACGTCCACGCCGACAGCCGAATCGGCTGGGCCGGGGAGATCACCCCATGAGTGACCAGCTGGACGGAAAGCGGGTCATCGTCACCGGTGCCGCCCAGGGGATGGGACGTGCGATCGCGGTGGAGTGCGCCCGGCAGGGTGCCGAGGCCGTCACCGTCGTCGACGTCAAGGCCGGCGATGCCGAGGACACTGCCGGCCTGGTTCGGGCCGCAGGGTCGAGAGCGGCGGTCGTCCTCGCCGACCTGACCAGCGCCGACGACATCCAGCGGATGGTCGACGAGGCCGTCGCCTTCGCCGGAGGTCTCGACACGGTGGTCAACAACGCCGGGGTGATCGACACGACGTTCCTCCACCCCGCCGGCCTCGACACCCTCGACGAGGCGACCTGGGACCTCGTCATGGACGTGAACCTCAAGGCCGTGTGGCTCACGACGCGCGCCGCGGCGCCGCACCTGCGGTCATCGGATCGCGGTCCGTCGATCGTCAACTCCGCCTCCGTCGCCGGCGTGCACGGAACCGTGAGCGCCATCGCCTACGGGGCGAGCAAGGCGGGAGTCATCCAGCTGACCAAGTCCTGTGCCGTGGCGCTGGCACCGGACATCCGCGTGAATGCCTACCTGCCAGGCACTATCGACACCCCCATGGCCCAAGGGCACCTCGCCTCCGGAGCCGACCGGGCCACGACCGAGCGGAGGATGACGGGAACCCAGCTCCTGCCGCGGTTCGGCACGGCAGAGGAGGTCGCCCGGGTCGCCTGCTTCCTCGCCTCGGACGCCGCGTCCTTCGTGACGGGCGGCATCTACGCGGTGGACGGCGGGACGCTGGCCTGGCGGGGCGTCCAGTCGTGACGCAGAACGGCGAACCGCCGTACGAGGTCGTCCTTCTCGACCTCGATGGCACCATCATCGACTCGGAACCCGGGGTCTTCACGGCCACCACCGCGGCGCTCAGCGTCCTCGGGATCGTCCCCACGCAGACCGAGCTGGCAGAGTTCATGGGGCCGCCGTTGATCGAGGTCATGCCACGCCTGTACGGCATCAGCGACCCCGCGGAGATCCAGAGGTTCTTCGACCGCTACTGCGAGGTGTACTTCCACGGGACGGAG
Organism: Actinomycetes bacterium; assembly: GCA_024641635.1. Taxonomy (GTDB): domain Bacteria; phylum Actinomycetota; class Actinomycetes; order S36-B12; family S36-B12; genus UBA10649. The sequence continues at coordinate 23,236 of JAHECS010000022.1, forward strand.
TACGAGTTCGACACCTACCCGGGGATGCTCGAGCTGATCACCAGTCTCGCTTCGGCCGGAGTGCGGCTCGTCCTCGCAACGGCGAAGCCGCACGAGTCCGCCACGCGCATCCTCGACCATGCCGGGATCGGCGGTCTCTTCGAGTTCGTCGCCGGCTCGGAGACGGACCGCTCGCGGCAGGACAAGGCCGAGGTCCTCGAGCATGCCTTCACGACGATCGATGCCGACGGCGGGACGCACCGGATCGTCATGGTCGGCGACCGCGCGCTGGACGTACGGGCCGCACGCGCCCACGGCGTCGACAGCATCGCGGTCGACTGGGGGTACGCGGCCCCGGGGGAGCTCGATGACTGCGGGTGCACGCACCGGGTGCAGACCGCCGCTCAGCTCAGGGCGCTTCTCCTCCCCGCGGGCTGAGCTCCTCTCCC
>JAHECS010000022.1:23763-52775 GCA_024641635.1 Actinomycetes bacterium
TCTCCCTGCGGGCTGACGTCCTCCCCGCCCAGGTCTGATCGCCCGGTCAGCGGCGAGCGGCGTCCAACAGGGGGGCAAGGCGGTCGGGCACCGCGAGCCAGTCGTCGACGGACTCGATACCAGGGTCGAAGTTCGCGTCGACGGAGACCGCGTCGACTCCGGCCGCGGCAGCGTCCGCGACCTGGGCGCAGAGCTCGTCCACGGACAGGGGCCTGAGGTTGGCGACCACGACAGGCGGGTCGGTGAAGAGGTTCCAGCACATTCGCAGCGGCGCGAGCCCGTCGGGTCGCATGGCGGTCAGCTGCTCCATGGTGGCCAGGTGCTGCTCCAGGGTGCCCGAAGCGGGATTCCACCAGTCGAACTTCTCGGCTGTGCGACGCAACCCGGCCGCCGAGCGCATCCCCGACATCAGCGGCGGGTGCGGGCGCTGGAGGGGCTTCGGGTCCACATCGGCCGGCGGGATCGTGAAGAACTCGCCCTCATGGGAGACGGGATCGGGGCCCCAGCATGCCTTCAGCGCGTCGATGAGCTCGTCCGCCCGGCGCCCGCGCGTACGGGGGTCCACGTCGTACTGATCGTGCTCCTCGTCGGACCAGCCCACGCTGAAGCCGAACACCGTCCGCCCACCCGAGAGGACATCCAGGGTGGTGATGCGCTGGGCGAGGTCGACCGGCCGGTGGTACCCGGCGACGAGGATGCTGGTGCCGACGAGGATGTCCGTGGTCCAGCCGGCGACCGCGGCCAGCAGCTCCAGCGGCTGGAGCACGGAGCGATAGGCCGTTGGCACGGCGACTCCGGGACGCGCCGAGTAGCCCGACACGACCTCGTGCGGGTAGAACAGGTGCTGCTGGGCGAACAGGTGTCCGAAGCCGAGCTCTTCAGCACGCTCCGCGAAACCCCGCACGGTTCGGGCGTCCACGTACGGACCGAGCTGCGGAAGGGCCAGTCCGACCCGCATGCCGGGGCTCACGGATACAGACCTCCGCCCACCGTGACGACCTCGCCGTGCATGTACGGCACCTCGTCGCTGAGCAGCCAGGCGGCAGTAGCCGCGATCTCGTCCGCCTCGGCGTAACGGGCCAGCGGGATGGCGGTGCTCAGCGCGGCCTGGAACCCCTCGGCATCCATCCCGGACAGGGCGGCCAGACCCTCCTCCAGCGGGCGCATCATGCGGGTGTCGACGGGGCCGGGCGCCACCACGTTCACGCGGATGCCCAACGGTCCCGTCTCCTTCATCAGCGAGCGGGCCAGGCCGATCACCGCGTGCTTGCTCGCCACGTAGACCGAGACGCCCGGATCGCCCTTCAGCCCGGCGATCGAGGCCGTGAAGACGATCTTCCCGCGGTCCGGCTGCGCCATCATCTGCCGGACGGCAGCGGAGGCGCCGAGGAAGGCGCTGCGCACATTCACCGCGAAGACCTTCTCGAAGTCGCCGAGGTCGAAGGCGGCGACCGGGACGACGCTGCTCTCCACCCCGGCGTTGGCGAAGAACATGTCGACGGCCTCGTACGTGTCGACGGCGCGTCGGAAGAACATCTCTGTGTCCTCCGGGCTGGTCACGTCGGCCCGGACCGGAAGCACCCGATCGCCCAGCTCGGCCGCAAGGGCGTCGAGTCCCGGGCCGTCGATGTCGACGGCCACCACATTGGCGCCCTCGGCATGCAACCGGCGCACCGTGGCCGACCCGATGCCGCCGGCGGCTCCCGTGACGAGCGCGGTCCGGTCGGCGATCCCCTTCAGCATGTCCGTCCTCCTGTCATCCGGCGATCGTTCGTTCGCTGTCCCAGTACGGGCGCCGAAGGGCCTTCTTGTCGACCTTCTGCATCTCGTTGCGGGGAAGCTCGTCGATGAACTCGTAGGACCGGGGGATCTTGTACGACGCCAGCCGGTCTCGGCAGAAGGCCTCGAGGTCCGCGGCGGTCGGCGGATCCTGCGGCTCGACAGGGACCACGAGAGCCAGCAGCTGCTCCCCGAGGTCGGGATGCGGGATGCCGATGACCGCGACGTCCGCGACACCCGGGTGACCCTGGAGCGCGACCTCGCTCTCGGACGGGTACAGGTTCACGCCGCCGGACACCACCATGTCGGACAGGCGGTCCGTGATGAACACGAAGCCCTCGTCGTCCACGAAACCCATGTCGCCGAGGGTGAAGGCACCCGGTCGGACGTAGGCCTTGGCCGTCTTCTCCTCGTCACGGTGGTAGGCGACGCCGTAGCCCTCGGGGGCCTCGAAGGCGAGGATCCCAACCTGGCCCACGGGCAGTTCCTGCCCGTCCTCGTCCACGACGAGCACCCGGAACGGCTCGACGACCGTCCCCACGGATCCCGGGTGGGTCAGCCAGTCCTGCGAACCGATACGGCACAGCGTGCCGGATTCGCTGCCCCCGTAGGACTCCAGCAGCACCGGCCCGAACCAGTCGATCATCGCGCGCTTCACGTCGGGAGGGCAGGCCGAGCCGGTGTGGGCGACCAGCTGGAGGCTGCTGACGTCCGCCGCGGCCCGCACGTCGGGGTCCGCCGCCAGCAGGCGCTGGAAGTGCGTGGGCACCATCACCGACGACGTGACCCGGTACCGCTCGATGAGGTCGAGCACGGTCGCCGCGTCGAACTTGCCGACGATCACCACGGGCCGGCCCAGGAGGAGATGGCGAACGGCGGTCAAGGGTCCGTTGTGCTGCAGCGGGCCGACCACGATGTGCGCCCCGTCGGGGAACTGGGCCCGCTCGCGCAGCTTGGCAAGGTACTCGAGGTGGGTGTCGACGGCTGCCAGGACCCATCGCGTCTGGGTGCCACGGGCGCGGCCCGTTGTCCCGGAGGTGTAGACCATGGCGGGCCGCGCGGGACGGTCCGGCCAGTCCGGGCGCGCCGGCGCCGACGCGATCCAGTCGTCCCAGCCGAGGAGACCCGGATGGGTGGAGTCGACGGACGCCCCGGAGTGCAGGACCACCGTCCCGACCACCCCGGCCTCCAGGGCGGCCACTGCGGTCGCCGCGCCGCCGGGTCCGGCCAGCAGCCCGACCATGGTGGAGTCCTCTGCCTGGTCGGTGAGCTCGGGCAGGGTCAGCTGCCGTGAGACCGCGACGGTGCCGACCCCGGCCAACAGGCCGGCGGCGTGGGCGATCAGGGTCGGGGCTGCGTTGTCGCCCATGACGCCCCACCGCTGGTCGCTCTGCGACGCAGCCTCCAGCATCGCGGACGCGGCGGCCTGCACGTCGCTGGCCACCCGTCCCCAGGTCCACTCCCCGGACCCGTCGACCAGGGCCACGCCATCCACGTCCCGCTCAGCGGCGTCGGCGATCGGTCCGAGGGGCAGGTCAGCCACGGGCCATCCTTGGGGTCGGTGATCCTTGGGGTCGCACGACAGGTACCGACGACGGTTGCGGCCGCCCCGGCACACGCGGGAGGATACCCCTCTTACTATAGAGTGAGTCAAGAAACCAGCGATCCCGTCGCGGGATCCCGGCAGTGGAGCGACCATGGACTTCCAGCCAAGCGCCCGTGCGCAGGAGCTCTCGGCGACGATGTGGGACTTCCTCAACGAGCGGATCCTGCCCGCCGAGGCCGTCTACGACGCCTACCGGGACGGACAGGGACCCGACGACCACACCCTGCCGCCGATCGTGGAGGAGCTCAAGGCCGAGGCGCGGGCCAAGGGCCTGTGGAACCTCTTCCTGCCCGACGCCAGCGGCCTCTCGAACGTCGAGTACGCGCAGCTGGCCGAGATCTCGGGCTGGAGCATGGACATCTACCCCGAGGCCATCAACTGCCAGGCCCCCGACACCGGCAACATGGAGACCCTGCACCTGTTCGCGACCGAGGAGCAGAAGCGGCAGTGGCTCGAGCCCCTCCTCGACGGGACCATCCGCTCCGGCTTCGCCATGACCGAGCCGTACGTCGCAAGCAGCGATGCCACCAACATCGAGTGCAGCATCAGCCGCGACGGCGACGAGTACGTGATCAACGGCACCAAGTGGTGGACCAGCGGAGCCAACGATCCCCGGTGCCGGATCCTCATCGTGATGGGCAAGACCGATCCGGATGGCCCGGCCCACCGTCAGCAGTCGATGGTCCTCGTCCCCGTCGACACCCCAGGCGTCCGAATCACCCGATCGCTGCCGGTCTTCGGACGCCAGGATCAGCACGGCCATGCCTGGATCGAGTTCGAGGACGTCCGGGTCCCCGTCACGAACATCCTGGCCAGCGAAGGCGACGGCTTCATGATCGCCCAGGCCCGGCTGGGACCGGGGCGCATCCACCACTGCATGCGCTCGATCGGTGCCGCGGAGCGGGCCCTGCAGATGATGGTCGAGCGAGCCAAGGACCGGGTCGCCTTCGGCGGACCGCTGGCCGACCAGGGCTCGATCCAGGAGTGGATCGCCGAGTCGCGCATCGAGATCGAGCAGGCACGCCTCCTGACGCTCAAGGCCGCCTGGATGATCGATCAGGGCAACGCCAAGTACGCCAAGACCGAGATCTCCGCCATCAAGGTCATCGCCCCTCGGGTGGCCTGCAACATCATCGACCGGGCCATCCAGGTCCACGGTGGTCTCGGAGTAAGTGACGACGTGCCGCTGGCCAAGATGTACGGCTGGCAGCGCGCACTGAAGATCTTCGACGGACCCGACCAGGTGCATCTGCGGTCCATCGCGCGCTGGGAGCTCAAGCGGGATCGGGCTGTCCGGCTTCCCTCATGATCGGGACGAGGATGTCCGCAAGGGCAGCCTCGACCTTGGCGACCGGAAGACGGCTCAGCGAACCATCCAGCCAGGCGGTCTGCGAGATCGGAAGCAGGGCCCCGAGGAAGTGGAAGCCCAGCAGCCGCACGGCGTACTGCTCGCGAGCCTTCTTCGAGCTGCGCGGCGGGCGCTCGTCCTCAGGGAGGTAGTCGAAGGCCCGCTGGGCGTGACGCTCCTGCCAGTCCTCGTACATGCGTCGTGACTGCGGAGTCGCGCCGTTGAGGTGCAGGGTCAGGAACCGGGCCTCTACGGGATGCGTGCGCCACCAGGCCCATCCGGCGTAGATCACCTCGCGCAGCACATCCTCGTCCAGGTGGTCCGCCGAGGCGCGCACCGAGTCGACCATGGCGCTGAAGCCGAGGAGGCAGGATTCGAAGGCCTGGTCGAACAGCTCCTCCTTGCCGCCGAAGTGGTAGTAGACGGCTGTGGGAGCGACGCCGCACTCCTGGGCGATGTCCTCGACGGTCGCCTCGGCGTAGGTGAGCCGGCTGAACACGTTGGTGGCCGCCCGGACGATCTCACTACGCCGAGAAGGGCGATGAGCGGGTCGGTGCCCGCCGGGCGGGACCTCCTCGATGGCCACGGCACTCCTCTCGACCTGCTCTTCCGATCCGCGAGCCGGCGAGCCGCCGTGTGGAAGGATGCGCTGATCATGCCAAAGTCGCGCTCCCCTCGCCCGGCCAACCGGCCGTCGCGGCGGCACGAGATCCTCGAGGCGGCCATCGACCTGCTGGCGGTCCAGCCACCGGACGCCATCGCGGTCTCCGACATCGCAGCCCGGTGCGGCATGACGCCGGCCGCGTTCTACTACCACTTCGCGTCGAAGGACGAGATCCTCGACGAGATCGTCGCGGGGTTCGCGCAGCAGTGGACCGAGACCGTCCAGACGGCCCTGGCCGATGTTCACTCGCCGGAGGACCTGCCCGAGTGCGTGGAACGGGTCCTGACGTGGACCGAGGAGAACGAGCGCGCGGCTCGCGTCTACTTCGTCACCTCGGTCGGTGCCACGAGCTCGTGCGAGGCCGTTCGACGCCGGACCAGGAACGAGCTGGCCCGGCGGGCTGCCCGCACCTTCAGGGAGATCGCCGCCGACCAGGACCGGATCAGGGTGGCGATCGCCGGCCTCGGGCTGATCACCCTGCTCGAGATCGTGGCGCGAAGCCGCCTCGACCTCGACGCCAGCTACCGCACCCTCGGCCCCCTCCGCTTCCGCGCCACCGCGGGTCGGCTGGCCGAGTCGCTCATCTCCTAGCGCCCCTCGGCGCCTGTCATCGGGCCCGAATTTGGATTCCCCTGTGCCAAGAACATTGATATCCTAATATCTGTCATCCAACGTACGTAGGAGCTGTCCGTGGACCCCGCCCCGAGCCACCCCGTTCGTCTCGTGACGGCTGCGAGCCTCTTCGACGGGCACGACGCCTCCATCAACATCATGCGTCGCATCCTGCAGTCACAGGGGTGCGAGGTCATCCACCTGGGACACGATCGCAGCGTCGAGCAGGTCGTCCGTGCCGTTCTGCAGGAGGACGTCCAGGGCGTGGCCGTCTCGTCATACCAGGGCGGGCACGTCGAGTACTTCACCTACCTGCGCGAGCTGCTCGACTCCCGAGGCGCCGAGCACGTGCGGATCTACGGCGGCGGCGGCGGCGTCATCGTGCCCGATGAGATCGCCCTGCTGGCCAGCCGCAACGTCCGCATCTTCTCCCCCGAGGACGGCCAGCGACTCGGTCTGGTCGGGATGATCTCCTCGATGGTGACGGAGTGCGACGTCGCCCTGGACGACGCTCCGGCGGCCGAAGCCGTCCTGTCGGGCAACGAGCGCGACCTGGCCCGTGCCATCACCCTGCTCGAGGAGGGCCGCGCGCCCGATCACCTGCGCGACCGGCTCCTGGCCGCCGCAGCCCAGAGTGGCACGCCGGTCCTGGGCATCACCGGCACGGGAGGATCGGGCAAGTCCTCGCTCACCGACGAGCTGCTGCGCCGCTTCCGCGCCGACCTCGAGGGCAAGCTCAACATCGCCGTCATTGCCGTCGATCCGACGCGCCGCAAGGGCGGCGGCGCCCTGCTCGGCGATCGGATCCGCATGAACGCCGTCGACCTCGGCGGGGTCTACTTCCGCTCACTCGCCACGCGCCGCGCGGGGTCGGAGATCCCCGACCACCTCGACGACGTCCTCGCCGCGTGCAAGGCCACGCATGACCTCGTCATCGTCGAGACCCCGGGCATCGGGCAGGGCGACGCCGGCATCATCCCCTTCTGCGACGTGTCGCTCTACGTGATGACGCCCGAGTTCGGAGCCGCGTCACAGCTCGAGAAGATCGACATGCTCGACTTCGCCGACGCCGTGGCGATCAACAAGTTCGAGCGTCGAGGAGCCGAGGATGCCCGGCGCGACGTATCGCGGCAGCTGATGCGGAACCGCCAGGCTTTCGGGGCGTCCTGGGAGTCGATGCCGGTCTTCGGGACCTCGGCAGCGCGGTTCGCGGACGATGGCGTGACTGCCCTCTACCACTACCTTCGCGACCTCCTCGACGAGAAGGGGCTGGACGCCTCGGGTGGTGTCCTCCCCCGGGTCGACACGATGGAGCCGACCGGGCTGACGACGATCGTGCCACCGGCCAGGGCCCGCTACCTGTCCGACATCGCCGACACCGTGCGCTCCTACCACGCCGCCACGACCGCGCAGTCCGCAGTCGCACGCCGGGTCCAGCACCTGCGCACGGCAGCAGCGATGCTGGCCGCCGACGGGTCGAGCGCCTCGGACGTCGAGACCTTGCTCGCCGCCCAGGAGGCGGAGCTGGATCCCCGCCTCGCGGCCTTGCTCCTGGAGTGGCCCTCCGTTCGCGAGCAGTACGCCCAGGACGAGCTGGTGGTGCGCATCCGCGACCGCGAGCTGCACACGACGCTGTGGCGGGAGACGCTCTCGGGATCCCGCGTGCCGCGTGTCGCGCTCCCGCGCACCGAGGACCACGGGGACCTCGTTCACTACCTGCGCGAGGAGAACCTGCCCGGCAGCTTCCCCTACACCGCCGGCGTCTTCCCCTTCAAGCGTGAGGGCGAGGCTCCCGCCCGCATGTTCGCCGGAGAGGGCGACCCGTACCGCACGAACCGGCGCTTCCACCTGCTCGCCTCCGGGCAGCCCGCGACCAGGCTCTCGACCGCCTTCGACTCGGTCACCCTCTACGGCCGGGACCCGAACACCGAGCCCGACGTCTACGGCAAGGTGGGCACCTCGGGCGTCTCCATCGCGACTCTCGACGACATGAAGGTGCTGTACTCCGGATTCGACCTCTGCGACCCGTCCACGTCGGTCTCCATGACCATCAACGGGCCGGCGCCGACCATCCTCGCCATGTTCATGAACACGGCGATCGACCAGCGCATCGACGTGTTCCGCGACCAGGAGGGGCGTGAGCCAACGCCCGAGGAGGCAGCCGACATCCGCGCGTGGGTGCTGGCGAACGTTCGCGGCACCGTTCAGGCCGACATCCTCAAGGAGGATCAGGGCCAGAACACCTGCATCTTCTCGACCGAGTTCGCCCTGCGATGCATGGCGGACGTCCAGGAGTGGTTCATCGACCACGAGGTGCGCAACTTCTACTCCGTCTCGATCTCCGGGTACCACATCGCGGAGGCGGGGGCCAACCCCATCTCCCAGCTCGCCTTCACGCTCGCGAACGGCTTCACCTACGTCGAGGCCTACCTGGCACGGGGCATGACCGTCGACGACTTCGCACCGAACTTCTCCTTCTTCTTCTCGAACGGGATCGACGCGGAGTACACGGTCCTCGGGCGCGTCGCTCGCCGGATCTGGGCGATCGCGATGAAGGAGCGGTACGGAGCAGACGACCGCAGCCAGAAGCTCAAGTACCACGTCCAGACCTCGGGTCGGTCGCTGCACGCCCAGGAGATCGACTTCAACGACATCCGGACGACCCTCCAGGCGCTGTGCGCCATCTACGACAACTGCAACTCCCTGCACACGAACGCCTACGACGAGGCGATCACTACGCCGACCGCCCAGTCCGTGCGTCGCGCCCTGGCGATCCAGATGATCATCGATCAGGAGTGGGGCCTGTCGAAGAACGAGAACCCCCTGCAGGGGTCGTACATCGTCGACGAGCTGACCGAGCTCGTCGAGGAGGCGGTCCTGACCGAGTTCGACCGGATCTCCGATCGCGGAGGCGTGCTCGGGGCGATGGAGACCGGCTACCAGCGCGGACGGATCCAGGACGAGTCCATGGTGTACGAGCACAGGAAGCACGACGGCTCGCTGCCCATCGTCGGGGTCAACACCTTCCTCAATCCGGAAGCCTCGACGGCGACCCACGAACTCGAGCTGGCCCGGGGCACCGAGGACGAGAAGCGATCGCAGGTCGAGCGGCTGGCCGCCTTCCACGAGGTCCACCGCCACGAGTCGGAGGCGGCTCTGGCGAGATTGAAGGACGTCGCATCTTCGGGAGGCAACACTTTTGCCTCCCTAATGGAGGCCGTCCGAGTATGCTCGCTCGGTCAGGTCACGGCGACCTTCTTCGAGGTCGGTGGCCAATACCGGCGCAATGTGTGACCCCGCCGACACCGGCGGCCACGGGAGGTCTTCGTGACGATCGGCAGGGCGCTGGACACCGACCCCATCGAGGAGGCCCGACGCCAGTGGGTCGCGCACGGCTGGGGTGAGGCCGCCGACGGCATGGCCGCCGTGACGTCCATCGCCCGCGCGCATCAGATCGTCCTCCAGCGCATCGACACGGTGCTGCGGCCGCTGGACCTCACCTTCGCCCGGTACGAGATCCTGACCCTGCTGTCGTTCACCCGGCAGGGCTCGCTGCCGATGACCAAGATGGGCGCCCTGCTGCAGGTCCATCCCACCAGCGTGACGAGCGCGGTCGATCGGCTCGAAGGCCAGGGGCTGGTGGAAAGGCTTCCGCACCCGTCCGACCGCCGCGCCGTGCTGGCCTCGATCACCAGCGAGGGCCGGGCTCGCGCGCTGGCCGCGACCCACGCCCTGAACGGCCAGGTGTTCGAGCAGCTGGGCATCACCGAGCACCAGATCAGCCAGCTGCGCACCGTGCTCCGCGCACTCCGCGCCAACGCCGGCGACTTCTAGCAACCACCATCAGCCGCGACGCCAGTCCGGCGAGCGCCACATCATGGGAGTGACACGAGCATGAACCGTCTGGGTGTCGTCGGCTGTGGCGTCATGGGAGCGGGCATCGCCGAAGTCGGGGCCAAGGGCGGGTGCGACGTCATCGTCGTCGATGCGTTCCCCGAGGCGCTCGAGCGCGCACAGGGCCGCATGGCCGCCTCTCTCGCGAAGGCGGAGGCCGCCGGGAAGCTCGGCGAGGCCGCCGATGCCATCCTCGCCCGCATCCGCTGGACGACCGACCTGACAGCCCTGGCGGACCGGGAGATCGTCACCGAGGCGATCCGCGAGACCGTCGAGGACAAGATCTCGCTGGTGAAGCAGCTCGACGACATCCTGGCCGCCGATGCCGTCATCGCGACGAACACCTCGTCCATCCCCGTGGCGCAGATCGCCGCCGCGAGCAGCCATCCCGAGCGGGTGCTGGGGACGCACTACTTCAACCCCGTGCCGGTGATGCCCCTCGTCGAGGTCGTGGCCTGCCTGCAGACCGACCCCGCCGTGGCCGACCGGACGCACGAGTTCTGCGCCGACGTTCTCGGGAAGAAGGTCATCCGGGCCACGGACCGCTCCGGCTTCGTCGTCAACGCCCTGCTCGTGCCCTACCTCCTGGACGCCATCCGCTCGCTCGAGAACGGGATCGCGACGAAGGAGGACATCGACGACGGCATGGTCGGAGGCTGCGGGATGCCCATGGGCCCGCTGCGCCTGTGCGACATGATCGGGCTCGACACGATGCTGCTGGTGTCCGAGAGCCTGTACGCCGAGCACCTGGAGCTGCGGTTCGCGCCGCCGGCCCTGCTCAAGCGACACGTCGAGGCCGGCATGTTCGGCCGGAAGTCCGGTCGCGGGTTCTACGACTACTCAGCCTGACCCGCACCCACCCGTTCGTTGAGTGCGGAGTTGTTGGTGTCCCAACGGCCCTGAAGGCCCCAACAACTCCGCACTCAACGAGGGGGGGTCAGCGGGACCAGCGCCGGGGGGCCTGGCCACGGGCGGACGTCGGCACCGCGAAGACCGCTCCCGCGTCCGGATGAGCGGACGTCGCGCCGCGGGTCGAGGTCGTGACGAACAGCGTGCCAAGGTCCGCGCCGCCGAAGCAGCATGAGGTGACGTTCGCCACCGGAAGCTCGACCCTCGCGATCTCGCTGCCGAGCGGATCCGTGCAGACGACGAACGGCGTGCCGAAGTGGGCCAGCCAGATCCGGCCCTCGGTGTCCACCGCGAGGCCGTCCGGCATGCCGCCGAACGCGTCGGTCCGGAACGCGAGTCGTCGGCCGGTCGCCCGGCCGGAACGCGGATCGAAGTCATAGCGGTGGACGGTCGAGTCCATCGTGTCCGCGTGGTACATCGTCAGGCCGTCCGGAGACCACCCCATGCCGTTGCCGATCGACAGGCCCTCGGTGACGGTCTCGACCGAGCCGTCCATCCCCACCCGGACGAGCCGCGCGGTTCCGCGCCGACGTCCACGGTCGACCGCCATCGTGCCGCAGAAGAGCCAGCCACCCGGCGACACCTGGCTGTCGTTGATGCGCAGCAGGCCCGTCGGGTCCAGGTCGACGACCCGCTCCTCCCCCGACTCCGTCGACCGCATGACGGTGCTGTCCCGGGCGTAGCCGATGCCGTGCTCGGCCAGTGCCACGAAGCCGCAGGCCCCTCCCACGGATCGGGCGTCGTCAGCCCCGGTGAGCGGATCGGTCCGGTGGATCACCCCGCCGATCAGGTCTACCCACCACAGGTCGGCTGAGCCCGGATCCCACACCGGACTCTCGCCGAGGCCGCATACCGTGCCGGGCAGCGGCCGGGCCGAACCACCCACGAGGCGGCTAGGCACGTGCGGCCCTCGCCCGTTCCGCGGCGTCGTGGCCGGCCAGCCACCCGTACGTCATGGCCGGTCCCAGCGTGCCGCCGTGCCCGCCGTACGTCATCCCCATCGGCGAGGCCATGACGTTGCCCGCCGCGTACAGGCCGGCGAGGACATCCCCATCCACGTCCAGGACCCGCCCGACGCCGTCCGTGCGAGGGCCGCCCTTCGTGCCCAGGCACCCGCTGTGCACCTGCACGGCGTAGTAGGGCGGCGTGTCGAGCGGGCCGAGCGTGGCCGCCACGTCCATGCCGAAGGCCGCATCCCCCCAGAACCTGTCGTTGACGCTGACCCCCCGCTGGAAGTCGGGGTCGTGCCCGTCGGCCACGTTCGAGTTCCAGCGTGCCACCGTCGCCTCGAGCGCCCCCGCGTGCACGCCCATGGCACCGGCCAGCTCCGCGACGGTGTCGGCACTGAGCATCCAGGCGGGGACGTTGCCCGGATCCTTGTGGTGCGCCAGTCCGTACCTCGTCAGGTAATGGGTGTCGAAGACCATCCAGGCCGGATGGTTCACGTATGCGAATCGGGCCACGTCCACCACGTGGAAGGCGTTGCCGAACGCGTTGTAGTTGGCAGCCTCGTCGGTGAACCGCCCGCCGTCGCCGTTGACCATGATGCAGTGCGGACGCGACCGCTCGCCGTTGACCTGCCACACGACGGTTCCCCAGCCCGCCTTCTCGACATCAATGGTCGGCACCCACCACGCCTCGCGCATGTTGCCGAGGCTGGCACCGAGCCGCATCGCCATCACCAGGCCGTCGCCGGTGTTCGTCGGGACCGACACGGTGCGGGTCAGCGGGCCGCGGATGAAGGACCGCTTGAGGTCCTCGTCGTGCTCGAAGCCGCCGGTGGCGAGCACGACGCCGCCCGTGGCCCGCGCCTCGAAGGTGCTGCCATCCAGTCGCTCGATCGTCACGCCGGTCACCGCGCCGTCCGTGCCGGTGACCAGCCGGACGGCACGTGCTCCGGTCACCGGCTCGACGCCGAGATCCAAGGCGGCGCGCAGCAGCCAGCCGATCAGCGCCTGACCGGCCCCGCGCTCGTCTCGGACAGCGCGCCGCGCGTACTCCTCCGGGCTGACCCCGCCGTCCGGGCGGTTGCGGGCCATCGAGGACTCGCTCATCAGGAAGGTGCCGTCGATCTGGTACCCGCGGGTGACCCGGTCCGCCCAGTCCCCAAGGTCGGCGTACGCGAACAGCGGGCACTCGACGGAGCGACCGCCGTCGGGCAGGCCGCCAGGATGCTCGGGATGGTAATCAGGGAAGCCGAGGACCGGCTGGTAGCGGAACGCCGTCTCCTGCTCCAGCCACTCCAGCATGCGATGGCCGTTGTCGATGAACGCCTCGAGCGTCTCGTCCAGCATCATCCCGTGCGACAGGCCGCGCAGGTACCCCAGGACGGTCTCCCGGTCATCGTCCACCCCCGCCGCGAGCCCCTTGGCGTTCAGCGGTACCCAGACCATGCCGCCCGACCAGGCTGTCGTGCCGCCCACCTGCTCGCTCTTCTCGAACAGGCCGACGCGAGCTCCCTCGCGGGCGGCTCGAATCGCCGCGACAAGGCCGGCGGCTCCGGTGCCGAGGACGACGACGTCGTACTCCTGCGGATCGGTCACGGGAGCGCTCAACGGGAGAGGTAGCCGCCGTCGACCGCCAGCGCGTGCCCGATCGTGAAGGCGGACGCACCGGAGCAGAGCCAGAGCGCGGCGGCGGCGATCTCGTCGACCGTGCCGAACCGCCCGATCAGGGAGAGCCGGTCGGCGACTTCCTGCGGGTCACGGCCCCGCTTGGCCATCGCCCCCCGCAGCATCGGGGTGTCGATCGACCCGGGGCAGATGGCGTTGATCCGCACTCCCCGCGGCGCGTAGTCGACCGCGGCGGACTTCGTCAGCCCCAGCACGCCGAACTTGCTGGCCGTGTAGGCGGACTGGTGCGGTTGCGGTCGATACGAGTTCGTGGACGCGATGTTGACGATGGCGCCGCCGCCCGACGAGAGCATCGCGTTGATCTCGTGCTTCATGCTCAGGAAGACCGACTTGAGGTTCACGTCGAGCATCCGGTCCCAGTCGTCCTCGGCAAGGTCCGCGAGGAAGTCCACCTCGAACTCGATGGCCGCCGCGTTCACCGCGAAGTCGAGGCCGCCGTAGGTGGATACGGCGGCCTCGACCATGGCCTCGACATCGGCGTTCTGCGAGACGTCGGCGTGCACGAACTGGGCCGTGCCCCCCGCGTCACGCACCAGCCTCGCGGTCTCCTCGCCGCCGGCATCCGCCACGTCACTCAGCGTGACCCGGCAGCCTGCAGCGGCGAAGGCCAGGGCGATCGCCCGGCCCATCCCCCCGGCTCCTCCCGTGACGACGGCCGACCGGCCCTCGAACCACTGATCCAGGTTCCCGAGTTGGGACACGCGCGTCCTCCGAAGGTCGATGCGGCTTGTCGTCTAGTAGGGAGAGGCTCCACCGTCGATGTTGAAGGAACCGCCGGTCATGCCGCCACCCTCGTGCGAGGCGAGCAGGGTGGCCATCGCCGCGACCTCCTCGACGGTGTTCGGTCGCTTGATCGCGGTGGGGTTGTACATGATCGCCGCGAGTGCGTCGAGGTCCGGAAGGCCCATGGCTGCCACGGTGGCGGGCCCGGTCTCGTAGAACATGTCCGTCGCCACGAAGCCGGGGCACATCGCGTTCACGGTGATCCCGAGGGTGCCGACCTCGTGGGCCGCCGCCTTGGAGAAGCCGATGATGGCGTGCTTGTTGGTGATGTATCCCGCCACGCCAGGCGTGGTGATCTTTCCGTACATCGACGACATGTTGATGATCCGCCCGTACTGCTGCGGGACCATGTACTTCAGCGCACGACGGGTGCCCCAGAAGCAGTGGTTGATGTTGAAGTCCAGCTCGTACTGCCACTCCTCGTCGGTGAAGTCGGCCACCATCGAGGTGTTCGCCACGCCGCCCGCGTTGAACACTGCGATGTCGACGCGTCCGTAGTGCTCGACCGTCGCGTCGACCAGGTTCTCGACGTCTGCCTGCTTCGTCGCGTCGCACGCCACGAAGTGGACGTTGGTGCCGCCCATCTCGGACACGGCCTGCTGGCCCTTGTCGGCGTTGCGCCCGCTGACGACCACCTTCGCGCCCTCGGCCAGGAACGCCTCAGCGATCCCTCGGCCGATGCTGCGGGTTCCGGCCGTGATGACCGCGACCCTGCCCTCCAACCTGCTCATGTCCTGCTCCATTCGTGTCGACTGATTCGGAACCACCGGAGATCGGGTACGCCGACGCTAGTGCGGCGTGCGGAAAATGTCTGGAAATCCATCAATCTCCCCGCTCAGCTGCCCGTGAACCGGGCCGGGCGCTTCTCCTGGAAGGCCGCCATGCCCTCCGCGAAGTCCGCCGATGCCAGGAGGGGCTCCTGCCCGTCCCGCTCGGCACCGAGCGTCGTCTCCAGCAGGGACAGTGCCGCCGCGTTCACGGCCAGCTTCGTCGATGCGTACGCGAGCGGCGGCCCGGTGGCCAGTTGCGCCACCAGTCCGTCGACGTAGGAGTCGAAGTCACCGTCCGGGACCACGTTCGAGATGAGCCCCCACTCCGCCGCAGTGGGAGCGCTGACCCTCTCGGCCAGCAGGGCCATCCGCGCAGCGCGCGCCCGGCCCACGGCGGCGGTGACGAGCAGCGACGCACCTCCGTCGGGCATGAGCCCGATCCTCGTGAAGGCCAGCATGAACGAGGCGGACTCCTTCGCCACGGCCACGTCGGCGGCGACCGCGAACGAGCACCCCACGCCGGCGGCGACCCCGTTCACTGCCGCGACGACGACCACCGGCGAGCGGGTGATCGACGTGGTGAGGCGGTTGGCGGCGTCGAGCGTGTCGAGCCCCGGAGGGGATCCGTCTGCGCCCACGTCGGCTCCCGAGCTGAAGGCGCGCCCGGAGCCGGTGAGGACGATCACCCGCGTGCCGTCGTCGGCCGCGGCGTCAACGAGGTCCGCGACCGCGTGGATGATCTCCGCCGTCAGCGAGTTCAGCCGCTCCGGCCGGTCGAACGTGATGCAGAGCGCGCCGTCCCGACGCTCCACCAGGAGACCCTCGACCGCCATTCGCGTCCTCCTCCGCATTCGCGACAGGGGCCCCACCCTAGCGGTAGATTCTTTATATGGAGTCCAGTATCGAGAAGGACGTCGTCGTCCTCGGCAGTGGGGCAGCCGGGCTCACGGCCGCGCTGGCCGCCGCCCGCGTCGGGGCCGACGTGGGGCTCTACGAGAAGTCGGACCTGCTCGGGGGTTCGAGCGCCATCTCCGGCGGCGTGCCGTGGATCCCGCTCAACCACCTTCAGGACGAGGCCGGCATCACCGATTCCCGCGAGGACGCGCTGGCCTACCTCGCCTCGCTCTCCCTGGGCCGCATGGATCCGACGCTTGCGGAGGCCTTCGTCGACAACGGACGAGCGACGATCCAGTGGCTGGAGGAGGTGACCGACCTCCGCTTCACCCTCATCCCCGACTACCCCGATTACCACCCCGAGAATCCCGGCGGGAAGCCCCATGGGGGCCGCTCCCTCGACCCGGGGCTGTTCAGCTACGCCGGCCTCGGCCCCTGGCAGGACGCGGTGGCCCGCAGCCGGCGAAGCGCCCACCTGCGCATCACCGACACCACGCTGGGCGGCGGCACGGGGTTCCTCGACGAGGCGGAGATGCAGCGTCGCATGGACGCCGACCTACGCGGATGCGGCAACGCCCTCGTCGGACCGCTGATCAAGGCGCTCCTGGACGCCGGCGTCGAGCCTGTCCGCGGTGCCGAGGCGACCGATCTCCTCCTGGACGACGACCGCGTGTCCGGCGTCCGCCTCCGCGTCGACGGGAGCGACACGGTCGTCCGCGCCCGGCGCGGGGTCGTGCTGGCCACGGGTGGCTTCGAGTGGAACACCCGGCTCGTGTCCGACTTCCTGCGCGGGCCGATGACCGCACCGACCTCCGTGCCCACGAACACCGGCGACGGCCTCCTCATGGCGATGCGCGCGGGCGCCGGCCTGGCCAACATGGGGCAGGCGTGGTGGGTGCCGGCGGTGAAGATCCCCGGCGACGAGGCCTTCGGCCGGCCGAGGTCCCATCTCGTCAACCGGGAGCGGACCCTGCCCGGATCGATCCTCGTCAACAGGGCGGGCAGGCGCTTCACGAACGAGGCGGCGAACTACAACGCCCTCGGCGGCGCCTTCCACCAGATGGACCCCGTCTCCTTCGGATACGCGAACGTTCCGGCCTGGCTCGTCTTCGACGGTCGGCACGCTGAGCGCTACGGATCCTTCGGCACGCCGGCGGGCGAGCCGATCGCCCCCTGGATCACCCGCTCGGACTCCGTCCGGGGTCTCGCCACCATGGTCGGGATCGATCCCGACGGCCTGGAGGAAACGGTCGCCCGATGGAACGGCTTCGTCGATGTCGGGCAGGACGGCGACTTCCACCGGGGGGACAGCGCGTACGACCGCTGGAGCGGCGACGGGACCCACCGCTTCACCAAGGCCTCCACCCTGGGTCGCCTCGATCGGGCCCCGTTCCATGCCGTGCCGATTGAGCCGGGGACGCTGGGGACCAGCGGCGGCCCGCGGACGGACCCCCGAGGCCGGGTTCTCGACACTCGACTCGACCCGATCCCGGGTCTCTATGCGGCCGGCAATGTCGCCGCCGCCCCGACGGCCATGGCCTACGGCGGGGCCGGGGGGACCCTCGGCCCGATCCTCGTGTTCGGTCGCCTGGCCGGGAGCGCAGCAGCCGCGGGCGACTGACCTCAGGCAGGGGGCTCCACGGGCAGGTTCGCGTCGAGGGCCTCCTTGACCCGGCCGAGGTAGTCGATGTGCGCGGAGCTCGAGTCATGCCCGAGCTTCTGCGTGATGACCGAGATGCCCGTCCCACCGGCGGCGGCCCATCGCTCGGCCATCCCGAGGACGTCGTCGACACTGCGCGCGCGGGTGAGGATGAGCTCGGTGCCGAAGCCCTGCTCCGGCCGGCCTGATGCGGTGAGGTGATGACGGACCCGGGCCAGGCCGGCGATGGCGTCGTCGACGTCGCCCGCGAAGGTGTAGCCGTCCCCCACGGTCCCTCCCCGGCGGAAGGCGGCCTCGCTGAAGCCGCCGACCCAGATCGGGATCGACCGAGTGGGACGGGGGTTGATGCAGCAGCGATCCAGCCCGTGGAAGCCTCCGTCGAAGGTCACGAGCGGCTCGGTCCAGAGGCGGCGCAGCAGCGCGATCTGCTCGTCGAGCCGCGAGCCGCGGTCTGCGAACGGGACACCCAGGGCGTCGTACTCCACCCAGTTCCAGCCCGTGCCGACGCCAAGGCGCAGCCTCTCGTGGGACAGCAGGTCGACGTCGGCAGCCTGCTGGGCGACGAGGACCGTCTGGCGTTGAGGAAGGACGAGGACGCCCGTCGCCAGCTCGATCCGCGTGGTGACCGCCGCGAGGTACCCGAAGGCGACGAATGGGTCGTGGAAGGAGTCCTCCTCGGTGTAGGGGCCCCACAGCGGCGGGTCGCGGTCGGCGTGGTCGGCCCCGACGACGTGGTCGTAGAACAGGATGCTGTCGAACCCGAGCTCCTCGACAGCCCGGCCGAGCTCGCCCACGGCATCCGGCGCCCCGCGCGTCTCGTTCTGCGGGTAGACGGCCCCGACCTTCACCGCGGCGCCCTCCGCGGGTTGGGGACGCCCCCCTCGCGTCGGGGCTCGATACCTGCCTCGAGGACCCGGCGCTCCAGGATGCGCCACGTCCCGTCGACCAGCACCCAGCGGTCGTGGTACTCGCCCCAGAGGATCATGTCCGGCTTGGCGCGGTCGAGGTACCGATGCCAGGCACGCACGTAGCTCACCGCGTCCGCCGCATTCGGGCCGGTGAACGTGATCGCGATGTTCGAGATGAGGTGCTGGGTCGCCTCGAACTGGGCCAGCACCCGATCCATCCACTCGACGACGGCGTCCACGCCGTGCATGTCGCCACTGTGCGGGGAGGCGAAGACGCAGCCATCGGCGAAGACCTCGCGGTGGTTCGCGGTCTCGAGCCAGTCGGTCGCCCGCGCGTAGCGGAACATCTGGTCGGCGATCGCCGCGCGATCCTCAAGGCGGTCCATTCGTGACTCCCTCTAGGTACCCAGCGGACGCTCACCGCGGGGGCGGTCCTCGGAGCCGGTCCGGAAGTTGGACATGTCCCCTGCCATCGGGGCATGCTCGATCGTCGTCGTGGCCTCGTGGACGCAGATCCGGTGGCTGATCCGCCACTCGCCCCCACGGCGCTCATAGCGGTCGAGGTAGCGGCCCAGCCACACCGACCAGGGACCACCGTCGCGGGGCACGAGGTAGGTGACGTTGTAGATCTCCCCGCGAGCGTGGTCCGCGTCGTCGAACTCGATCGCATGCTGCGGGTTGGTGTGCATCGTCGTGAGCCATCGGTCGTGCGTGCCCACCACCCGCTCCGCGAACTCCCATCCGTTGCCCACGAACCGGCCGTGGTCGTCGGTGGCGTCCGGCCAGTAGGCACTCTTCATCAGCTCGAGGTCGAGCCGGTCCACGCCGCGGGCGTACCGCAGGGCCGCCTCGCGGATCGCCTCGCGGTCGTCGGCCGCGCCCAGGCGTGCGTCAGCGGGCATGCGCCGCCGCCGACTGGCCCGCCACGCGCCCCATGGTCACGCAGTTGCCGTACGAGTTCCCGCTTCCCACGTAGCGCGGACCGATGACCCCGCCCGTCACCTCGCCGGCCGCATACAGCCCACGGACCGGGCGGCCCGCCTCGTCGAGGACCTCGGCATCGCGGGTGATGCGCAGGCCGCACGCCGTGAAGCAGCAGGTGGCCGGGCGCACCTCGACCGCGTAGAACGGAGCCGTCGAGATCGGTTCGAGGAAGGTCGGGTCCTTCAGGTAGTCCACGTCCTCCTGGAGCGCGACCAGCTCGTTCACCCGGTCGACAGTCGCCCGCAGGTGGTCGACGGGCACGTCGATCGCGTCGGCCAGCCCGTCGAACGAGTCGCTCCGATGCACCTTGCCCTCGGCGAGCATCATGTCGATGATCTCCATGTTCCAGTGCGGACTCTGCTTCTTCGTCGACCCCGGAATGGACTGCTTGTAGCGCGCGACCCCCAGCGCGGTCGCATCGATCAGGGCCGTGTGATCGAAGATCGCGAAGGCCACGTCGCCCTGGGCCTTCAGCAGGCCGTCCATGATCCCGTAGGGCGCCGTCTCATTGCAGAACCGCCGCCCCTCCCGGTTGACGAGGACCAGCCACCCGGGCAGGTAGGCCTCGTACATCCGGTCGAAATCGGTGTGGAGCAGCCGCAGGCCGCGATCGTGGCCGGTCACCTGGGCATCGACCGCTCGGGTGAAGTCGAGCGCGTCGCCGCGCGACCCGTCAGCGCCGATGTAGTACGACCACCCGGTGTCGAACACGGAGGGGAACAGGTCCCGGCGCTTGTCGTCGCTGGCGCCGAAGCCACCGGTCGCGATGACGACGGAATCGGCCGTGATCTCGTCCCCGCCGACGGCCACGCCGACGACGGCACCGTCGTCGACGAGGAGGCGGTCGACGCGCTGGCCGAGGGCAACGTCGACCCCCGACTCGCGGCAGTGCCGGTACAGGACGTCCACGACCGCCTGGCCCCGGCCGATCGGGCAGTGCACGCGGGGCTTGGTCTCGTCTCCCCCGAACACGAGCTGCTCGTAGAAGTCGACCCCGAGGTCGCCGAGCCACTCGACCGAGGCGCCCGCGCGTTGGGTGAGCCGTTCGACGACGGCCGGCTCGACCTGCCACTGGTTCAACGTCATGTAGTCGTGGAACAGCTCCTGCCACGTGTCCACGACGCCGGCAGCCTCCTGGTAGCGGGTTCCGGCTCCCATCATCAGCCCACCTGACAGGCGGGACGAGCCGCCGACGATCGCCTCGGACTCGGCGACCAGGACCCGCTCGGCACCGGCCTGGCGCGCGGCCAGCGCCGCAGACAGCCCAGCAGCGCCCGAACCGATGACGACGACATCGACGTCGGACATGGCTGGTCTCCTTGGGGGCGGGGCTAGGCAGTCAGGAGGGGCGGCGGCGGGAAGATGCCGGCGTTGGCCGTGATGCCGCCGTCGCACATGAGCACGGCTCCGGTGACGAAGCTCGCCGCCGGTGAGGCCAGGAAGCAGATCGCCTCGGCCTGCTCCTCGGGTCGCGCCATCCGCTGCAACGGGATGTTGCGGGTGAGCTCGGCAAGGTGCTCGGGCGAGACCTTGCCGCCCTGCAGGATGGCTGTCGAGGTCGGCCCGGGGGCCAGCACGTTGACGCGCACGCCCCGGGCGGCCCAGTCGAGGGCCGCCGCTCGTGCGAGGTTGATCGCAGCAGCCTTGGACGCGTTGTAGGCGAAGCGCTCCGGGTCCGCCCGCACGCCGGAGGTGGACGCCACGACGACGATCGACCCACCGCCCCCCTCGGCCATGACCGGCGCGGCATGGCGGACGCCCAGGACGACGCCTCGGGCGTTGACGGCCATGATCCGGTCGTAGGCCTCGACCGCGTCCTCCGCCTCCCAGTGGGTGCGGCGGGCTATCCCCGCGTTGAGCACCGCCACGTCGAGCCGCCCGTAGGAGTCCACGGCGGTGCGCACCATGGCCGCGTTGTCCGCCTCGCTGCTCACGTCGGCGGCCACGGCCTGGATCCCGTCCACGCTGTCGACCCAGGACAGGGCCTCCGGCGAGATGTCGACGGCGAGGACCACATGGCCACGCTCGCGGAGCAGGCGGGCGGTGGCCTCGCCGATGCCGGCACCGGCGCCGGTCACGAGCGCTACCGGGGTCGGGTCCATGCCGCCTCCCTCCGCCCCACAGTCGAACTTGAGAGAAACTACAGTAACAACGGCGGTGGAACGTCACCTTCGCGAAACATGGGCCACACGCGCTCGTCATCCCGCTGACTTAGCGTCCACCTCGAACGACAGGGGCCGCGTGCCTGCGCGGCGGCACCGGTCGGGCGGGGCCGGAACTCTCTCTTCCGCGGCTCCGGCCGGCCGGTGCCACTGTCGTGAATGACTGCCCGGGTGGTCAGCGAACCTCGTACATCTCGTAGACGATGTCGTCGCCATCGGTGCGCCCCTGGCCAACCGCCTGGATCCCGTTGAGCCACGCGTATCGGTCGTCGTCGGTCTCGAACGTCGGCGCGACCGTGTAGGTACCGCGACCGCGATCGCACCGGCCTTGGTACGTCACGTAGACGAGGGCACCGTCGTCGGTGCGCACGACCTGGCGCACGTCGAGGATCATGATCGATCCATCCGAGGAGGGAATGGCCCAGTCCCCGCCGGGCGCGATGATCTCGCCCCGCAGCCGCTCCCCCTCCCATCGACCCTGGGCGATGCCCCCGATCACGCGGCGATGGAAGGACGTCGTCCCGAGACGGTGCACGTCACCCCGGGTCACCCGGACCGTCGCCAGCGGGATCAGCTCGAACGGTGGCTGCGTGCTCATGACCCAACCCCCATCGACGAGGTCTTCTGCCGCACCCGGACCGGTTCGGTGACCCCGTCCCACTGCTCGTGGGCCTCACGGATCTCGCGGAACAGGTCATCGACGTCCGAGTTCAGCCCGTGCAGCTCGACGAAGCACCCGAGCGCGCTCCGGCAGTCGAGGTAGGCGACCGGCACGTACGAGTGAAGGGTGGAGGCAACCTGGAACCCCGCGTCCTCGAAGCGGGCGACCTCCCGGGGCATGTCGGCGGCCGGCACGAGGCAGGCCACGTGGTGGAAGCCACCCTGGCCCTCCGCATACATGTCGCGGTAGACCGAGGGCTTGTCGTCCATGCACTGGATGAGCTGCACCTGCGCAGGGCCCGCCTGTCCGAAGGCGTACGAGAAAACCGCGTCGTCCGTGGCACCCCGGTAGGTGTGGTCGCGCCCACGGTGGTTGCGACTGACGAAGAAGGGCCCGGCGCCCATGACCTCGACCCACTGACGGATGGCCTCGTCGAGGTCGGGGACGACGTAGGCGTACTGGACGATGGGGTAGCGGATCAGCGGCTCACGCACGCCCGCGACGCTAGCCCATCACGCCTTGGCTCACCCTCGGGACGTGCGAAGCGACGACCCGTCCCTGGCCCGGATCGGGTCCGTGACGCCGTCCCACGCGTCATGTGCCTCCCGAACAGTGGCGAAGAACGCCTCGGTCCGATCCGTCCGTCCGTACAGCTCGACGAAGAACCCAAGATCGGCCCGGCAGTCGAAGTAGAGGGCCGGGACCGTGGTGGTCAGGGACGCGGCGACCTCGTACCCGGCATCACGTAGCCGGGCGACCTGCTCGTCCCATCCCTCGAGCGGAACAAGCGAGCAGACGTGGTGGAAGCCGCCCTCACCCGGGGCGTACATGTCGCGGTAGATCGACGGGCCTGCGTCGTCCTGCGCGATGAGCTGGACCTGCACCGGTCCGGCCTGGCCGAAGGCGTAGTGCACCCGCGTTCCGCTGGGCAGGCCTCGGTAGGTGAGGTCACGCCCGAGGAAGTCGCGCATGACGAAGAACGGCCCGGCACCCATGACCTCGACCCAGTGCCGGATCCCGTCGTCCAGGTCCGCGACGACGTACGCGTACTGGACGACCGGGTGCTGGAGCAGCGGCTCGCGCACCCCTAGGCGAGTGCGTCGATCGTGACCGTCCCCGCCGACCCGTCCACCGTGACCGTGGCGCCCTCGGGCACCTTCTGCGTGGCACCCTCGAGCCCTGCGACGCAGGGGATGCCCAGCTCCCGGCTGACGATCATCGCGTGGCTGTTGGGCGCCCCAACCCCGACGACCACCGCGCTTGCCACCACGAACAGGGGGGTCCACGAAGGATCCGTCTGCGGAGCGACGAGCACATCGCCGGGCTCGAAATCAGCGATCGCCGACGTGTCCGTGATGACCCGAGCCCGCCCGGTGGCACGCCCGGCGGCCGCACCGATGGCCGTGAGCGTGTCGCCGACGCCCGCCGCCACGTATGTGTCCGTTGCCTTGCGCCTGAGATCGGCAACGGGCACGCGCGGCGTCCGCGCGTCGAGGAAGAGGGGCACCTCCAGGTCGGCGTACTCCCGCCAGTCCCGCTCGCGCTCGGCGATGGCACCCGTGACGAGGTCCGGCTGGAGGACGAGCCGGTCGAGCTCACCGTCGAGGGCCATGAACACCTGACGTGGATGCTCGAGGTGCCCCTCGTTCGCCAGCCTGCGACCCATCTCCAGCAGCGCCACGCGCGCCTCGTTGATGACCTTGATGCAGTTGCTCTTGCCCAGCTCGCGCCAGCCGGCGAACCGGCGGGCCGAGTCGAGGCCCATCCTCAGGGTGCCCTGCGCCTCGTCGTTGCCGTCCAGGGCCTCGAGCACGCGCGCGACGGCTCGCTCGGCCGCGATCGTCGCCTCCGCGCGCCGCGCCGCGGGCGACTGGGCGTCCTCGAGGTGCCGCATGCGATCGATGAGGGCCAACGGCAGCTCCGGGCGCGTCTCCCAGGAATCGGCGCCGAGGTCCCACTCGGACGGACCGCGATAGCCGAACTCGCGGAGGAAGGCCTGGAAGCGCTGATGGAAGTCCGGGTGGTGGTCCTTGAGCCAGGGCACCATGCCATCGACGCCCGCGTCGAAGAGCTCGCCGAGCTGGGCGTCGGCACGGACGATCCGGGACAGATCCCAGAGCGCGTAGGACGGCGCGGCAGACACGACGTCGCCGGCCGGGCCCACCAGGTCGAAGGGCGACAGCCCCAGCTCCGCGGGGAGCACGGAGCCGATGACCGCCGGTCCGATCGCTGCCTGAGCGCCTCCGATGAGCTCGCCGCGCCAGGTCAGCCGCTCGTACGGGGCCAGGCTGCGGGCGTACGCCACGAGGGCGGCGTTCGTCATCTCGTCGAAGTCCGGACGCTGGCCACGAAGGCGATCGGCGATCCGGGTGTCCTCGTCGAGCTCGGGGAAGGAGGACGTCGTGAGGGTCCACCCCGTGCGGGCCGCGAGTCGCTCCGCGACGGCGGGATCGCCGTCACTCGGGTGTGGCTCGTGGGGCGGCGCATCGGGGTGGCTGCCGAAGAAGGAGGCGTCGATCGCCTCCCAGCCAAGCCCGCTGCGGATACCCGTCAGCCGGGCGGTCGTCACGTTGACGTACATGTGCCCGTACCGGAACGCGGCCGCGGGGAACGCCTCGGGATCGAGATTCGCCTCGGCGACCGAGATCGCCCCCATCTCCGCGTAGGCATTCGAGAAGCCCGGCAGGATGTGCGGCTGCCAGATCAGGTCCGCGCCCAGAGGCGTGATCGGGTCCGGCAGGACGTCGTTGGCGTTGAATCGTGTGTAGATGGGGAACCGCTCATTGAGCTTGGCGCTGTCGATGCACCAGTCGTCACTGAGCTGTCCGCGAGGCGTCGTTTCGGTCATAGGGGCTGACGTTAGGCCAACCACTCCTCCAGCACCATATGAAAGTGCCGGATCTTCGTCTCCTGGTACTCGGCGAAGACCACCTCGTCGAGTGCTCCGGAGGCCAGTCCCTTCTGCACGAACGGCAGATTGGCGTCGTCCTGGTCGAAGACGCGCGCCAGGAGACCGAGCTCGGGCACCGTCGTCCACGACGTGTCCGTCTCCACCATGCGGAGCTGGGCGCCCGGCGGTGGCGTGTCCCCCTCGTAGGGGCTCAGGATCATGCATTCCATGATGGACATGCCCGGATCGTTGCCGTAGGGGCGGAACCGGTAGCAGGTGCGGTTGTACGAGCCCCACGGATGCAGGCTCGGGAAGAGCGTGTACGGCATGCTGTCGAGCATCTCGGCGTCCGACAGCCCCTCGGCCACCTCGGTACCCAGGTCCTTGGCCAGATGGGCGCGACGGTTGTTGGCCACGGCGACCCGGGCGGTGAGCCCGTCCGGCACGAGCATCCTCGGGTCCTCGTCGAGGTTGCGGTCGGTCAGGGCGTCCACCATCTCCTGCTCGGTGGGCTGCCAGTTCAGGTGCGGGCTGGGCACCCCGTTGGGCGTGAGCGTGCGTGAGAAGTTGCCCCACGCGTCGTACTTGCTGATGGCGTCGCCGATCCCCGGCAGCAGCTGGGCGTGTGTGGCGACGACGTGCCAGGACTCCATGAAGGCCTCCTGCGCCAGCTTCCAGTTGCAGCGCAGCACCTTTCCGACGTGGACCTGCTTGTACCGCTTCTCGAGCGGCCAGCGCTCGAAGTGCCGGGGCAGGTCGCCGAGGAAGTCCGCGAGGGGCGGTGCCTCCGGGTCGAGGTTGATGAAGACGAACCCGCCCCACGTGTCGACCTGCACCTGCTTGAGCGTCCAGTCACCGTCCGCGTGGCGGAAGTCCCATTCGCAGGGCATGTGCTTCAGGGATCCGTCGAGATCCCAGGTGATCCCGTGGAACGGGCACTGGAAGGAGTCGGCCCGACCGTCGTCCTCCTTGAGCGTGCGACCGCGGTGGAGGCACACGTTGCGGTGCGCCTTGATCGAGCCGTCGCGCTGGCGCACCACGAGGACGGAGATGTCGGCGACGTCGTACTTGACGAACTGCCCGGGCTCGAGGATGTCCTCCACGCGGCAGGCCGCCTGCCAGACCTTCTTCCAGACCTTCTCGACCTCGAGATCGTGGAACGCCCGGGACGTGTAGCGCTCGACCGGCACCGTGAGGGCGACCCCCTGCAGCGGATTGGTCCAGCGGTAGACCTCCGGGACCTCGCGCGTGTCGTGGTCGAGCAGGTCGATGTACGAGCGGACCTGTGCCTCCTGCTCGGGGTTGAGCCCCTCCGTGCTTCCGATGATGCCGTCGCTGACCGCGGTCACTTCGCCTCCTCGGGCTTCGGGAAGTCCTTCGGGTTGCCCGCACTGCCCTCGGGCAGCTGGGGACCGGCCAGCCAGTTGCAGAGGTGGATGTCGACGTTGTACAGGTCTCCCTCGACCCGCACGCCCTTGGAGGTGAAGACGCCGTGGCGATCCCCCTGCGTGACGTCGACGAGGCCGTCCTCGCGGACGTCGTAGATGGCCTTGCTGAGCGGATGCATCCGGGTGCGCATGCGACTCCTCACAGTCAACACGTGGTCTGATGTGTAGTGACTGTAAAGAAAGTCGGTCCCTGGACCGCAGGGGCTTTGGTCCCGAATGCGGTTCCTTTGGTCGCCCGCTGGCCGCTAGGTGAGGCTGCCACCCGCGAACCAGCGGCTCATGCGCTCCTCGTTCGCCGCAGCGACCGGCTCGAGCAGGAAGCCGGTCGGCGAGCGGACGTAGGAGAACGAGCCATACCCCTCCTCCGGTGCGACCTGGCTGCAGACCAGCTCCCAGCCGCGGGAGACGAGGTCCTCGGTCAGGGTCGGCACATCGGCCCAGACGCCCGCATGATGCAGGTTCTGCGGATCACCGTGCCACCACGGCGTGCCCTCGGGACCCTCGAGGAGCTCCACGTGCTGGGGGCCCTCCGTCGAGTAGCAGAACGACAGCGACACCCGCCGCTGCCCCTGCCCCGGGGTCCAGACGCGCTGGTCGTCACGGGTGACCACCTGGGTCCAGGTGAGCCCCAGCCCCGACCCCAGCTCCGCCATGGCGGCCTGGATGTCGGGCACGAGGTGACCGACGTGGAACATGCGGGACGGGTAGTCGACCATGCGAGCCTCCGGCGGACGCGGACGTGATACTTGTGATGTCCCCCAGAAAGTATCAGTCGTCGCGCCAGCGCACGTCCACGATCTCCGTGATCCCCGCGGCACGCGCCGACGCCATCCCGCTCGAGGTGTCCTCGTAGGCGACGCATCGTGCGGCCTCGACTCCGAGGATCTCCAGCGCCCGAAGGTAGCCGTCCGGCGCGGGCTTTCCGGCCGCGACCTCGTCCTGCGTCACGATGGCGTCGAACAGCCCGAGGATCCCCACCGCGTCGAGCGACTCGACCACGGCGACCCTGGGTCCACCCGATACGACGGCCATCGGGATGCGGCCGTGGTGGCGTCGGGCGATCTCGACGACGTGGTCGAGCGGTCGCAGGAGGTGGGTCGACTCGAGGAACAGGTCGGTCGCCTCTTGGGCCACGGCGGCCACGGTCGCGGAGTCGGCATCAGGCAGGCCCGCCTCGACGAACGGCACCATGCTGTGTCCGGCCCACGAGTCGAACCACTCGTCGGTCATCTCGAACCCATAGCGCCCGAACACCTGGCGCCAGCAGATCCGGTACAGCCCCAACGTGTCGACCAGCGTGCCGTCGCAGTCGAACAGCAGGGCCTGCGTGCCCTCGGGTGGGTTCCGGGGCAGGGTCGGAGTCGTACTCGTCACACCCGTCAGCCTGCCATAGGGTGCCCGGCATGACCGCGGCCGCCGATCCCCCCGGACTCCGGCTCGACGCCGTGCGGACGTGGCTGGCCCAGGCCGGGCTGTCACTCCCCGAACCCCTCACAGCGCAGGTCTTCCCGGGTGGTCGCTCCAACGTCACCTACCGGATCGTGGGGGCGGACGGGACAAGCCTCGTGGTCCGACGACCGCCACTGGGCAACGTCCTGCCCACCGCGCACGACATGGCGCGCGAGCACCGCGTCCTCACCGGCCTGGCCCAGGTGGGATACCCCGCGCCGCAGCCCCGAGGGCTGTGCGAGGACGTCGAGGTGACGGGTGCACCGTTCCTCGTCATGGACTATGTCGATGGCCGCATCGTCGCGACCCGGGACCAGGCGGAGGCTCTGGACCCGGCCGAACGCGATGGAGCCTGCGCGTCGCTCGTCACGAACCTGGCGCAGCTGCACCGCGTCGACGTCGAGGCGGCGGGACTGCGGGACCTCGGTCGGCCCGAGGGCTACCTGCCCCGACAGCTCGCGCGGTGGACCAAGCAGTGGGAGCTGACCAAGACGCGGGACCTCGAAACGATGGATGCGTTACGTGACCGGCTGGCGCACACCCTCGACGGCCTGCCGCTCGACCTGCCGTGGGCGCTGGTCCACGGCGACTACCGGCTGGACAACATCATCCTGTCGCCCGAGGGCACCGACGTCCTCGCCGTCCTGGACTGGGAGATGTCCACGCTGGGCGATCCGCTCGCCGACCTCGCCCTCACCCTCGTGTACTGGACCCAGGCCAGCGATCAGCTGCGGCACAAGGTTCCGGTGGCGGAGCACCTCACCGACGCCCCGGGCTTCTGGGACCGGGGTCGCGTCATCGAGGAGTACGCGATCGCGAGCGGCCTGCCGGTGGACCACCTCGACGCCTGCACCGCGCTCGCCTGCTTCAAGCTGGCCGTCATCACCGAGTCGATCCACGCCCGCACGCTCAGCGGCAAGCAGCTGGGCACCGCCGCGGAGGATGCGCACGCCATGGG
>JAHECS010000023.1:0-33568 GCA_024641635.1 Actinomycetes bacterium
TCGTCATCCTCCTCGTGCATCGAGTACACCTCGCGCTGCACCTTCTCGACGTCGGGAACGTCCTCGATGATCAGGTCGCTCTCGTTGGCCGACTCGATCCTGAGGGTGCCGTAGTTGAGCACTCGGCCCATGATGCTGACCTCGAAGGACACATTGTTGATCTTCGACAGGGGCATGTCGCGGCCCTGCCGGGTGACCATGCCCTGCCGCGTGATGATCCGCCGGTTCGTGAACACGTACTGGGTCGTGATCCAGCGCAGGAACGCGATGAGCACGAATGGCACGAACAGGACGAGGCAGACGATGACGATGACCCACCTCAGGATGGTGTTGTCGGTCCAGAAGAAGAACCAGGTGCCGAAGAACACGATCGCCAGCAGGACGACGATCGGCACGATGAGCGCCCGGAAGTGCGGACGCAGCTCGAACTGCACGGTCTCGCCGTCGGAGAGCAGCTTCTGGGGATAGGCCATGGGTCAGATGGTGGCATGGATGACGTCGCCGGCGGCGACAGACACCGTCTTCTCCGACGTGCGGACGTGGAGCTGGCCGTCGTCCCCGACGCCCACGGCGCGACCTGACAGCAGCTCGCCGTTGGGGAGGTGGACGGACACGTCTCGCCCGATCGTCAGGCAACGCTCCCGGTAGGCGTCCATCACGAGCAGCCCACCCTCGCGCCGGAGGTCGGACAGCGAGGTGTGCAGCACCGTGAGCACGTCGACGAGGAGGTCGTCCCGGGTCGCGGTCACGCCCTCGAGTCTGAGCGACGTCGCCGCAGCCGTCGGCAGGTGCTCAGCGTCCTGGCTCACGTTGATCCCGATGCCGATGACGACCGCATCGGCTCCGTCGCTCTCGGCCAGGATGCCGGCCAGCTTGCGGGGGCCAGGCCCTCCGTCGCGCAGGGGGCCGTCGATCACCACGTCGTTCGGCCACTTCAGGGCGGCCTCGGCTCCTACGCGGCGGCACGCCTCGACGACCGAGACGCCGGCGAGCAGCGGCAGCAGCGTGCGTTCGCCATCAGGATCCATCCGGACGAGCACGGAGAACCACAGACCGGCCCCCGGATCGCTGACCCAGGGGCGGCCCTGGCGCCCTCGCCCGGCGGTCTGCTCGTCCGCCACGAGCACGGTGCCTTCCGGAGCCCCTGCACGGGCGAGCTCGAGCACGTCGGCGTTGGTGGACCCGGTGGACGAGACCACGATCGGCGGCGGCCACGGCACCTCACGATCCGCCAGCCGTCGCTCGACGAAGGCGGCGTCCACCTGTGCCGGTGCTGACTCACTCACACGACTAAGGTACGCAATCGAGGCCTAGGAGGAGCGATGAGCGCCGCGAGCGTCGAAGACAGCAATCCCGATCCGCACACGACGGTGGGCAAGGCCGAGATCCTGCGGGTTCGCCGCGACGAGGCCCAGACCCGCCGCAAGGATGCGGTCGACAAGCAGCACGCGCGCGGCAAGAAGACGGCGATGGAGCGTGTCGTCGCCCTGCTCGACGAGGACTCCTTCCAGCAGCTGGACGGACTGGCGCGACATCGCTCGCACGCGTTCGGCCTGGAGAAGACGCGACCGTTCGGCGACGGCGTCGTCACCGGCTACGGCACGATCGACGGCCGGCCGGTCTGCGTGTTCGCCCAGGACTTCACGGTCTTCGGAGGCTCGCTCGGCGAGGTCTTCGGCGAGAAGATCGTCAAGGTCATGGACATGGCGATGAAGGTCGGCTGCCCCGTGATCGGCATCAACGACTCCGGTGGCGCGCGCATCCAGGAGGGCGTGGTCGCACTGGGGCTCTACGGCGAGATCTTCCGCCGCAATGTTGCCGCCTCGGGCGTCGTGCCGCAGATCTCGCTCGTCATGGGGCCGTGCGCCGGCGGCGCGGTCTACTCCCCCGCCATCACCGACTTCACGGTCATGGTCGACAAGACGTCGCACATGTTCATCACCGGACCGGACGTCATCAAGACGGTCACCGGCGAGGACGTCGCATTCGAGGATCTCGGCGGGGCTCGCACCCACAACTCGAAGTCCGGCGTCGCGCACTACATGGCCACGGACGAGGACGACGCCCTGGAGTACGTCAAGGCGCTGCTGAGCTACTTGCCAAGCAACAACCTCGAGGACGCGCCCACCTACGGCTTCGAGGCCGACCTCTCCTTCACCGACGAGGACTACGAGCTCGACACGCTGATGCCGGACTCCCCGAACCAGCCGTACGACATGCATCGCGTCATCGAGCACCTGCTCGACGACGGCGACTTCCTGGAGACGCAGCCGCTGTTCGCGCCCAACATCCTCTGCGGCTTCGGGCGCGTCGAGGGACATGCGGTCGGCATCGTGGCCAACCAGCCCATGCAGTTCGCCGGCACCCTCGACATCGACGCGTCCGAGAAGGCGGCGCGGTTCGTGCGCACCTGCGACGCGTTCAACCTCCCCGTGCTGACCCTCGTCGACGTTCCCGGGTTCCTCCCCGGCACCGACCAGGAGTGGGACGGGATCATCCGGCGCGGTGCCAAGCTGATCTACGCATACGCCGAGGCCACGGTGCCCCTCGTCACCGTCATCACCCGCAAGGCCTACGGCGGGGCGTACGACGTCATGGGCTCCAAGCACCTGGGCGCGGACCTCAACCTCGCATGGCCGACGGCGGAGATCGCCGTCATGGGCGCCCAGGGCGCGGCCAACATCCTCTACCGCAAGGAGATCGCGGCGGCCGAGGACAAGGACGCCGAGCGCAAGCGCCTCATCGACGAGTACCAGGACACCCTGGCGAACCCGTACATGGCCGCGGAGCGCGGCTACGTGGACCGGGTGATCTTCCCCCACGAGACCCGCATGATGGTCACGCGCGGACTCCGCGCACTCCGCAACAAGCGCGCGACCCGGCCGCCCAAGAAGCACGGGAACATCCCGCTGTGAGCGGCAAGGAGCCCCTGCTCCGGGTCGTGTCGGGATCGCCGACGCCCGACGAGCTCGCCGTCGTGGTGGCGGTCCTGGCGACCCGGCCCCACGCGGCGGCCGAGACGCCGCAGTTCAGCCTGTGGGCGCGGAAGAGCCGGCAGACGCGACCGTCCCTGCGTCCGGGCTTCGGGGCGTGGCGGGCGTCCGCGATGCCGCGGTAGCCGCGAGGATGACCGAGCTCGTCCTCGCCTCGCAATCGCCAGGGCGGCTGGGCGTGCTGCGCAACGCCGGGGTCTCGCCACAGGTGCACGTCAGCAATGTCGACGAGGAGGCCCTCGAGGCGAGCATGCCCACGGCCTCACCGGCCGAGCTGTGCCTTGCCCTCGCCAGGGCGAAGGCGGAGGCAGTCGCCGCGGACTACCGAGGTGAGCCCGAGGTCATCGTCATCGGCTGCGACTCGGTGTTCGACGTCGACGGGCAGGCGTTCAGCAAGCCCGACTCCCCCGAGCAGGCCTGGGAGCGCTGGGCGCTGATGATGGGGCGCTCAGGCACCCTGCGAACCGGCCATTGGCTCATCCGGGCCGAGACCGGCGAAGCCACCGGCGCCGTGGCAAGCACCCTCGTGCGGATGGGCAACCCCACGCGGGACGAGCTGGCCGCCTACCTCGCGACCGGCGAACCGCTTCGCGTCGCGGGCGGCTTCACCCTGGATGCCCTGGGCGGTGCCTTCGTCGACGGGATTGACGGGGACCCGTCGAACGTCGTGGGCCTGTCACTGCCCTTGGTCCGCCGCCTGCTGCTCGACCTCGGGGTCACCTGGACCGACCTGTGGTCCCCGTCGTAGTCCCTCCCACCCCATCGGCTCCCGGTAGTCGATACGCTGCCCCGCGGGTCCGCCGCGTTCCTCGGACCGCCACCACAGAGAGGGTCCACTCCACGTGCATACCGTCCTGATCGCCAACCGAGGCGAGATCGCCGTTCGCGTCATCCGCGCCTGCCGGGACGCCGGCCTCACATCGGTGGCGGTGTACGCCGATCCGGACCGCGACGCCCTGCACGTGCGCCTGGCCGACGAGGCCTACGCCCTCGGCGGATCGACCGCCGCGGAGAGCTATCTCGTGATCGACAAGATCCTCGATGCCGCCCGCCAGTCCGGCGCCGACGCGGTCCACCCCGGGTACGGCTTCCTGTCGGAGAACGCCGACTTCGCGCAGGCGGTCATCGATGCCGGACTGACGTGGATCGGCCCGCCGCCGGACGCGATCCGGTCCCTCGGCGACAAGGTCTCGGCCCGGCACATCGCCCAGCGCGCCGGCGCGCCGCAGGTGCCCGGCACCGCGGACCCGGTGAAGGGTGCGGACGAGGTCGTCACGTTCGCCGAGGAGCACGGTCTCCCGGTCGCGATCAAGGCTGCCTTCGGCGGCGGCGGCCGCGGCCTGAAGGTGGCCCGCTCGCTGGAGGAGATCCCGGACCTGTACGACTCGGCCGTGCGCGAGGCCGTGGCGGCGTTCGGTCGCGGCGAGTGCTTCGTCGAGCGGTACCTGGACAACCCGCGCCACGTCGAGACGCAGGTGCTCGCCGACACCCACGGCAACGTCGTGGTGGTGTCCACCCGCGACTGCTCGCTGCAGCGCCGGCACCAGAAGCTCGTCGAGGAGGCGCCCGCGCCCTTCCTCACCGATGACCAGCTCCACCGCTTGTATGAGTCGTCCAAGGCGATCATCAAGGAGGCGGGCTACTACAACGCCGGCACCTGCGAGTTCCTCGTCGGCACCGACGGGACCATCTCGTTCCTCGAGGTGAACACGCGCCTGCAGGTCGAGCACCCGGTGACGGAGGAGGTCGCCGGGATCGACCTGGTTCGCGAGCAGTTCCGCATCGCCGAGGGCGGCGTCATCGACTACGACGATCCCGTGCTGCGCGGTCACTCGTTCGAGTTCCGCATCAACGGTGAGGATCCCGGACGCAACTTCCTGCCCGCACCGGGCGTGCTCGCGGTCTGGAAGCCGCCGAGCGGACCCGGCGTGCGCGTCGACGCGGGGTTCGAGGCCGGCGACGTCATCGGCGGGAACTTCGACTCCCTGCTCGCGAAGCTCATCGTCACCGGCGCCACCCGCGAGGAGGCGCTCGAGCGCTCGCGCCGGGCACTGGACGAGTTCGAGGTCGACGGCATCGCCACGGCCCTCACGTTCCACCGCGTCGTGGTCCGCGATCCCGCGTTCGCGCCACCCGAAGGTGAGTCGTTCACCATCCACACCCGCTGGATCGAGACCGAGTTCGACAACACGATCCCTGCGTACGCAGGCGCCGCCGACGCCCTCGTCGAGCCGGAGCCGCGCGAGACGGTCGTCGTCGAGGTCGGCGGCAAGCGGGTCGAGGTCACCCTGCCGGCCGGGCTCGGTGCCGCGGCGGCTCCGGCGGGCGGCGGCGCCCAGCCGAAGAAGCGGAAGGCCGGCAAGAAGGGCGGCAGCGGGGCGACCGGCGACTCCCTCGTGGCGCCCATGCAGGGCACGATCGTGAAGGTCGAGGTGACCGAGGGCCAGCAGGTTGCCGAAGGCGACCTCGTCGTGGTGCTCGAGGCGATGAAGATGGAGCAGCCGCTCAACGCCCACAAGGCCGGCACGATCACCAAGCTCACCGCCGAGGTCGGCGCCACGGTGCCGACCGGAACCGTCCTCTGCGAGATCACCGACTGACCCCGCCGAGAGGCACGCTGTGGTCGTGTTCCGGGCCCGGAACACGACCACAGCGTGCCTCTCGGCGGGGTTGACGTACCGTGGACGTATGCGCCGCATCGCCGCCGTCCTGACCGCGCTCGCACTCTCCGCCGGGATCGGGCTGGCTGCCGCCCCCTCGGCACACGCGGCGCCGGACGTGACGGATGCTGCGGCCGCACTTCGCTCCGGCGACGCGGTCTACAACGACCCGGCGGCCGAGAACGCGCTGTCGTCCGCCGAGGTCAGCGACCTGTCCGCACAGGTCCTCGCCAGCGACACCCCGATGTTCGTTGCCGTCCTGCCCGCGTCCGCCGCTGGAGGCGGGAGCGGCGACGAGACCCTGGTGGCGCTCAAGGACGCCGTCGGGCTGGCCGGCGTCTACGCCGTCGTCGTCGGCAACGAGTTCCGCGCGGGCTCGACCTCAGGATCCGTGTCGGACCTGGCCACAGAGTCGTTCCGGACGCAGCGCGACAACGGCGCCTTCGCCGTGCTGTCCGAGTTCGTCACCCTGACGACCGAGCGCTTCAGCGCCTCGACACCCACCGACTCGTCCGGCGGCGGCGGCGGTGCCATGGTCGTCCTCCTGGTCATGCTCCTCGGGGGCGCGGTCGTCGTCGTCGTGCTCGTCCGCCGGGGACGCAAGAAGGCGGCCGAGCAGCTCGTCGCGGTCCGGGCCACCGTCGACGCCGACATCACCGAGTACGGCGAGCGGCTCGCGGCGCGGGACCTCGACGACCCGGACATGGACGACGACGCGCGCGCCGACATGCAGCACGCCCTGGACAGCTACGACCGGGCGAAGATCGCCGTGGCCCACATGCGCAGCCCATCGGATGCGGCCGGAGTCACGACGGCCCTCGAGGACGGGCGCTTCGCGCTCGCCTGCGTCGACGCCCGCCTCGACGAACGCCCCCTGCCCGAGCGTCTGCCGCCCTGTTTCGTGGACCCGCGACACGGTCCCAGCGTCAGCGAGGTGTCATGGGCGCCTCCCGGCCTGACCGAGCGCGCAGTGCCGATGTGCAAGGACTGTGCGACGACGACGCTCACCGGCGGCCAGCCCAGGAGCCTCGAGGTCGCCACGGCGGGAGGCCCACGGCCGTACTACCAGGCCGGACCCGAGTACGCGCCGTATGCCCAGGGCTACTACTCGCCATTCTCCGGAGTCATGGGCGCCGTCCTCATGGGCACGATGCTCAGCAGCATGTGGCACATGCCGGGCGTCACGTCGGCGACGGGCATGGACACCGCGGGATTCGGCGGCGACAACAGCGGATGGGGCGGCCTCGGCGGGGGCGACTTCGGCGGCGGCGGATTCGGCGGGGGGTCAGTCCTCGGCGACCGCGCGACAGGGGAGGGCACGCAGGCGCTCGACGTACTCGGACGGAGCACCGCCCGCCTCGGCCGCGTCGGCGATGACGCCCAGGTAGTGGGCCGACGGGAGTCCGCCCTCGTAGGCATCGAGCACATAGAGCCAGGCGAGCTGATGTGCGCCACCGGTCTGCACCCGCACCCGGATCTTCGCCCAGAGCCCGAGGTCGGCCCCTTCCCATGCGTCGAGCTCAAGCTCATCCTGGTCCGGGACGTCATACAGCATGACGAACACCGACGAATCCGGATCCTCGACAACGGTGGACAGCGCCCCGTCCCAGCCGACGTCCTCCCCGGCGAAGGTCAGACGCCACCCGCGCAGCCACCCGGTCCCCCACACCGGCGAGGCCGGCGCCCGCTGCGCCATCCGATGCGGGTCCAGGTTGGATCCGTAGGCGGCATAGAGGGTCACGGCCACCAGCGTATGGACAACGGCCTCCGTACGGAAGAATGCGCGCGTGACCACAGTCGTGATCGTCGGAGGCGGCCCGGGCGGATACGAGGCGGCTCTCGTCGCACGGCAGCTCGGCGCCGACGTGACCCTCGTGGACAGCGATGGTCTCGGCGGGTCCGCCGTCCTCACCGACTGCGTTCCCAGCAAGGCCCTCGTCGCCACGGCGAACGTCCGCACGGCAGCCACGGCCAGCGCGAGCCTGGGCGTGCTCATCGACGGTCGTGCGCCGGACCCGTCCCACATCGGGGTCGATCTCAGGTCCGTCAACGAGCGCATCATGGGACTCGCGCGCGCCCAGAGCGACGACATCCGCGACCGCCTGCTCAAGGAGGGCATCGGCATCATGCCCGGCCGCGGTCGACTGAACCCCGACGGGGACGTCGTCGTGCGGCGGCGGGACGGCCACGACGAGACCCTCGCTGCCGACGCCGTCCTGCTCGCGACCGGCGCTCGGCCGCGCGTCCTTCCCGAGGCGATCCCCGACGGCGAGCGGATCCTCACCTGGGACCAGGTCTACGACCTCGACGAGGTGCCGGAGCGGCTCATCGTCGTCGGCTCCGGCGTGACGGGGGCGGAGTTCGCCGGTGCCTACCACGCGCTCGGCAGCCGCGTCGTGCTGATCTCGTCGCGCGAGCACGTGCTCCCGGGCGAGGATCCCGATGCGGCGCGGGTCACGGAGCAGGTGTACGGGCGCCGCGGCCTCGAGGTGCTGGGCAGGTCGCGCGCGGTCTCGGCACGTCGCACGGAGGATGGCGTCGAGGTGACGCTGACATCGGGCGAGGTGGTGACGGGCTCGCACGTGCTGCTCGCCGTGGGCTCGCTGCCCAACACCGACGACCTTGGGCTCCCGGAAGCCGGGGTGGAGACGAACGACGCCGGCTTCGTGAAGGTGGATCGCGTCAGCCGCACATCGCGGCGGGGCGTGTACGCGGCCGGCGACTGCACCGGGGTGCTCATGCTCGCCTCGGTCGCGGCGATGCAAGGACGCATCGCCATGTGGCATGCCCTGGGCGACGCCGTGACCCCGCTGGACCTGAGCGCGGTGTCGAGCACGGTGTTCACCGACCCCGAGATCGCCACGGTGGGTCTCACCCAACGGGATCTCGACGACGGCAGCTTCCGGGGGGACGTCGTGATGGTGCCCCTCGCCGCCAACGCGCGGTCGAAGATGGAGGCCCGGCACGACGGCTTCGTGAAGCTGTTCTGCCGTCGCGGCTCACGGATCGTCGCCGGCGCGGTGATCGTCAGCCAGCACGCCAGCGAGCTCATCCACCCCCTGACGATCGCGATCGAGCAGCGCCTCACGGTGGACCAGCTGGCAGCGACGTTCACGGTGTACCCGAGCCTGTCCGGCTCGATCGCGGAGGCAGCGCGCAGGCTGCACATCGCGGCAGAGTAGGGAGGGGCGGCGCATCAGCGCGCCGCGGAATAGATCGACTGTCGGCATGGCGCTGTCAGGGCTCCACACGGTGCCGCGACCTACTAGGGTCGAAGAGTGACTGTTCATCCACAGACCGACGTGGCAATGAGGCATGCCGAAGAATCTGCGTCAGCGCTGGCGCACCTGACTGGCGTGGCCAGGCACGACGTCGCCGTCATCCTCGGCTCCGGATGGATGTCGGACGCCGATCGCCTTGGCCCGTCCAAGGCTGACTTCCGGGTCACGGACATGCCGCACTTCGAGCGGCCGCTCGCAGAAGGACACCCGGGCAGCTTCCGCAGCGTCGATGCCGACGGCACCCGCGTCCTCGTCTTCCTCGGTCGCACCCACTTCTACGAGGGTCACGGGGTCGATGCGGTGACCCACCGGGTGCGCACGGCGGCCGCGGCCGGCTGCAAGACCTTGCTCCTCACCAACGCCTGTGGCGGCATCAATCCGGACTGGCCCCCCGGAACTCCCGTCCTCATCAAGGACCACATCAACTTCACGGGCGTCTCACCTCTGCATGGCGCCGACTTCGTCGACCTCACCGACTTGTACTCCGCCCGCCTGCGCCACATCGCCCACGAGATCGAGCCGTCGCTCCCAGAGGGCGTCTACATGCAGTTCCCCGGGCCGATGTATGAGACCGCCGCCGAGATCACGATGGCGAAGAACATGGGTGCCGACCTCGTCGGGATGAGCACCGCCCTGGAGGCGATCGTGGGGCGCGCCGCAGGGATGGAGATCATGGGCCTCTCCCTGGTGACGAACTACGCCACGGGCATCGCCAAGCACCCGCACAGCCATGCCGAGGTCCTGGCAGCAGGCAAGGCCGCCGCCGGACGGATGAGTGAATTCCTGGCCGAGATGATCGGGAAGATGTGATGGACCTCCATGACCAGGCACGCGCCTGGATCGATGCCGATCCGGACGAGCGGATGCGTGCCCAGCTGTCCACAACCCTCGCCGTCGCGGAATCGGGCGACGACGTTGCCGAGGCGGAGCTCGCCGACGCGTTCTCCGGCACGCTCGAGTTCGGCACCGCCGGCCTGCGCGGCCGCATCGGTCCCGGACCCAACCGGATGAACCTCGTGGTCGTGGCGCGTGCCGCCGCGGGCCTGGCCCGCTACCTGAACGCGCGCGGCGGCGGCGCGGTGGTGATCGGGCATGACGCCCGGCACGACTCCGACCTCTTCGCCCGGGCTTCCGCGCACATCCTCTCCGGCGCGGGCCTCAGCGTCATGATGCTCCCGGCCCACCTGCCCACGCCCGTCCTCGCCTTCGCCGTACGACGCCTGGGCTGCGCGGCCGGGGTCATGGTCACGGCCAGCCACAACCCGCCGGAGGACAACGGCTACAAGGTCTACCTGGCGGACGGCAGCCAGATCGTGCCTCCCGCCGACGACGAGATCAGCGCGCACATCGCCGACGTCACGGCGCTCGGACCGGTTGCCGACCTGCCGCACGGCGACGAGTGGGTCACGTTGGGCGACGACATCGTCGCTCAGTACGTCGCCAAGGCCGGGGCGCTCGTCGAGCCGGGACCGCCGATCCACGTGAAGCTGGCCTACACCGCCATGCACGGGGTCGGCGGCCAGCTGTTCCTCCGCGTGCTCGAGGAGGCCGGCTTCCCCGAGCCGGTGATCGTCGAGGCGCAGTTCTCCCCCGATCCGGACTTCCCGACCGTGCCGTTCCCCAACCCGGAGGAGCCGGGTGCCATGGACCTCGCCCTCGCGGCGGCGGCCGGAGCGGACTGCGACGTGGTCATCGCGCACGACCCCGACGCCGATCGCTGCGCGGTGGGCGTTCCGACGGCCGACGGCTGGCGGATGCTGTCCGGTGACGAGGTGGGCTGGCTCCTCGGCTGGTGGATCGCAGCCGGCAACCGACGCGTCACCCGGCGCAGCGCGTTCGCCCAGTCGATCGTGTCCGGAACGATGCTCGAGGCCATCGCCGCGGACGCCCACATCGTCTACGAGCAGACCCTCACCGGCTTCAAGTGGATCGGCCGCGTCCCCGACCTCGCGTACGGGTACGAGGAGGCACTCGGCTACTGCGTCGACCCCAACGGCGTCAGCGACAAGGACGGCATCACCGCGGGACTGATGGTCGCGGAGATGGTGGCCCGCCTCAAGAGCTGGGGCGCCTCCGTCCTCGACGTGCTCGACGACCTCGCGTACGAGTACGGGGTGCACGACACGCGGCAGGTCTCCGTGCGCCTGAGCGACGAGTCGCGGATCGATGCCGTGATGTCCACCCTCCGGTCGAGTCCTCCGACGTCGATCGCCGGCATCGACGTGACGAGGTTCGAGGATCTCGCAGACGGCGCCTCCGGCCTGCCGCCGACAGACGGGCTGCGATTCACGCTCGCGTCCGGGGGTCGGGTGATCATCCGCCCGAGCGGTACCGAGCCGAAGGTGAAGTGCTACCTCCAGAGCGTCGTCCGCGTCGACGGAATCGATCTGGCCGAGGCCCGAGCGCGTGCGTCGCAGGAGATCGAAGCCGTCACGACGGAGGTCTCGCGCTGGCTAGAGTAGCCGCGTGACACTCGTCGACGCCCTGCCCGACTCGAGTCCGGGCTCACTGCGCCGGTTCCTCCAGGGGCTGCCCGGAGTCGACGAGGTCGGGGCCGTGGGCCGGGCTGCAGCACTGGGCACCCGGTCGATCAAGAAGGACGCGAAGGCCTGGGCCATCGACGCCGCCATCTCCATGGTCGACCTCACGACACTCGAGGGCATGGACACCCCCGGCAAGGTGCGCGCGATGTGCGCGAAGGCCCTGCGCCCGGACCCGACAGACCCCACGACGCCCAGCGTCGCCGCCGTGTGCGTGTACGGGGACCTCGTCGCGGTGGCCCGCGAGGCCGTCGGCGATGACCTGCACGTGGCCGCCGTGGCCACCGCCTTCCCCTCCGGGCGAGCGAGCCTCGACGTGAAGCTCATGGACACCAGAGAGGCCGTCGCGGCCGGTGCCGACGAGATCGACATGGTGATCGATCGCGGCGCGTTCCTGGCGGGCGAGTACGGCATGGTCTTCGACGAGATCCTGGCCGTGAAGGACGCCTGCGGACCGGCGCACCTGAAGGTCATCCTCGAGACGGGCGAGCTTCGGACGCTTGACAACGTCCGACGTGCGTCGTGGCTGGCGATGCTCGGCGGTGCCGACTTCATCAAGACGTCGACCGGCAAGGTCAGCCCGGCAGCGACACCGCCGGTCACGCTCGTCATGCTCGAGGCGGTCCGCGACTTCCACGAGACGACGGGGCGGCTGATCGGCGTGAAGGCCGCCGGCGGCATCCGCACGAGCAAGGACGCGATCAAGTACCTCGTGCTCGTCAACGAGACCGTGGGCGACAGCTGGCTGACGCCCGACCTGTTCCGCTTCGGGGCGTCGACGCTCCTGAACGACCTTCTGCTGCAGCGGCAGCGACTGGCCACCGGCCACTACTCCGGTCCCGACTACGTGACGATCGACTGAAGGAGACCCAGTGCCCTTCGAGTACGCCCCCGCCCCGGAGTCCCGGGCGATCGTCGATCTCGAGTCCTCCTACGGACTCTTCATCGACGGTGCCTTCGTCGATGCACGCGGCGGGACGATGTTCAAGACCGTCAATCCGGCCACCGAGGAGGTCCTCGCCGAGGTGTCCGAGGCGGGCGCCGATGACGTCGACCGGGCCGTCGCCGCAGCGCGGATCGCGTACGAGTCGGTGTGGGGACCGATGTCGGGGCGGGACCGCGCCAAGTACCTGTTCCGGATCGCTCGGCTCATCCAGGAGCGCAGCCGCGAACTGGCGGTGCTCGAGAGCATGGACAACGGCAAGCCGATCCGCGAGTCGCGCGACGTGGACCTGCCCCTGGTGGCCGCGCACTTCTTCTACCACGCCGGGTGGGCCGACAAGCTCGAGCACGCGGGGTACGGCCCCCATCCACGACCGCTGGGCGTGGCCGCGCAGGTCATCCCCTGGAACTTCCCCCTCCTCATGCTCGCCTGGAAGGTCGCTCCTGCGCTGGCATGCGGCAACACGGTCGTGCTCAAGCCCGCCGAGACGACGCCCCTCACGGCCCTCGCCTTCGCGGACATCTGCCGGCAGGCCGACCTGCCGCCGGGCGTCGTCAACATCCTGACCGGCGCCGGCGAGACCGGGCGGCTGCTCGTCGAGCACCCCGGCGTCGACAAGGTCGCTTTCACTGGGTCCACCGAGGTCGGCAAGGCGATCATGCGGTCCGCCGCGGGGACCGGCAAGAGGCTGACCCTCGAGCTCGGCGGCAAGGCCGCGAACGTCGTGTTCGACGACGCTCCCATCGATCAGGCCGTCGAGGGGATCGTCAACGGCATCTTCTTCAACCAGGGCCACGTGTGCTGTGCGGGCAGTCGACTGCTGCTCCAGGAGTCGATCGCGGACGAGGTCATCACCTCGCTCAAGCGCCGGCTCGGCACGCTGCGGCTCGGCGACCCGCTCGACAAGAACACCGACATCGGCGCGATCAACTCGTCGTCCCAGCTCGCCCGGATCGATGAGCTCGTCAAGAGCGGGGAGGACGAGGGTGCGGAGCGATGGAGCGCGCCCTGCGCCATCCCCGATCGCGGGTGGTGGTTCCCTCCGACGGTGTTCACGGGCGTGACGCAGGCCCACCGGATCGCCCGCGAGGAGATCTTCGGTCCGGTTCTGTCAGTGCTGACGTTCCGGACGCCCGACGAGGCGGTGGAGAAGGCGAACAACACGCCGTACGGACTCTCCGCAGGGATCTGGACCGAGAAGGGCAGCCGCATCCTGTGGATGGCCCAGCGCCTGCGCGCCGGCGTCGTGTGGGCCAACACCTTCAACCGCTTCGACCCGGCCAGCCCGTTCGGCGGCTACAAGGAGTCCGGCTTCGGCCGCGAGGGCGGCATCCAGGGCCTCGGCGGCTACCTCGACGTGGAGGGCAACCGATGAGCGACCACTCCCCCGCGACTCCCGCATCCGAGCGGCTCGAGGTCCGCAAGACCTACAAGCTCTTCGTGGGCGGCGCCTTCCCGCGCAGTGAATCAGGACGGACCTACGAGGTGACCACGGCAGGCGGCGTGTTCCTGGCGAATGCCGCCATGGCCTCGCGCAAGGACGCCCGCGATGCCGTGCTCGCCGCTCGCAAGGGCTTCGGCGCGTGGAGTGCGGCCACGGCCTACAACCGCGGCCAGGTGCTCTACCGGATCGCCGAGGTCATGGAGGGGCGTCGCGCTCAGTTCACCGCCGACGTCCGCGAGGCCGAGGGCATCGACGAGTCGGCGGCCGAGGCACAGGTCGACGCCGCCATCGACCGATGGGTCTGGTACGCCGGGTGGGCCGACAAGCTCGCCCAGGCGCTGGGCTCGGCGAACCCGGTGGCAGGCCCCTACTTCAACTTCTCGGTCCCGGAACCGACGGGCGTCGTGGCCGCGGTCGCCCCGCAGGACTCGAGCCTGCTCGGACTCGTCAGTGTCGTCGCCCCGATCATCGTCAGCGGCAATGCGGCCATCGTCATCGCAAGCACGAAACGGCCCGTGCCGGCGATCAGCCTCACCGAGGTGCTCGCCACGTCGGATGTCCCGTCAGGAGTCGTCAACGTCCTGACCGGAGACGCGGCGGAGATGATGCCGTGGCTGGCCAGCCACGGCGACGTCAACGCCGTCGACCTGACCGGCATCACGGACCCCGAGCTCGCCACGTCCCTCGAACGCGATGCCGCCGGGACGGTGAAGAGGGTTCTTCGCCCC
This sequence comes from Actinomycetes bacterium, assembly GCA_024641635.1. Classification (GTDB taxonomy): domain Bacteria; phylum Actinomycetota; class Actinomycetes; order S36-B12; family S36-B12; genus UBA10649. The sequence goes on from JAHECS010000023.1 coordinate 14,590, forward strand.
ACGGCGACGGCTGACTGGTCGGGGGACCCGGGACTCTCTCGGCTGCGCGCCTTCGTGGAGACGAAGACCGTCTGGCACCCGATGGGGGTGTGAACCATCCCGCTCCGCTGGAAGGCCCTGCATGACGACCAGGGCCCGGTTGTTCGATATGTCGACGACGTCCGCGAGGGCACGCCCATCGCCGACCTGGCCACCGTCATCCCGGGCCGTACGTCCGCAGACGCTTCCGATGCCGTCCTCTCAGAACCCTCCCTGGAGGGCTGGCTGCTCTCCACCGACAATCCGAGCCTCGCCGCACGCCTGGTCAGGATGGGGGCTGCGCCCAAGCGTCACGCCTTCGTGATGAAGTGCGACCTCCGTCTGCATCCCTCGGCCGAGAGGGGCTTCGGCGGCCTCGTCCTCGCGCCGATGCCGACCGATCCCGACCCCCGAGTGTGGGAGCCGATCCTGCCGAGCTGGCGCGCGGCCTTCCCCCCTGACCACCCCGACCACTTCGCCGGTGACGACGTGCAGGCCATCGCCTTCCACCTGCGCCTCGTCGACGGCAGCGAGCTCGGGCCCCTGCATCGCTCCACGACCCTGCTCGTGGACGACAGGCAGCGGGCCGTGGCCGGCATCATCGTCAACGTCCGGCCCCAGGATCCACCGTGGGGTGGGGCCTGGATCGCCGACCTCTGGCGTGACCCGTCCCTCCGGGGCACCGGCATCGGCCCCGCGCTCATCGACCACGCGAAGCGCCTGCTCCTCGAGGACGGGCATGCGTCGCTGTCACTCGCCGTGACGGCCAGCAATCCGGCGCGCCGGTCCTACGAGCTGGCTGGCTTCCGCGTGCTCATCGAGTCCCAGACGCTCAGGCTTCCGACTCGGCGGCCCGGCGTCGTCGCCAGATGACGATGCCGACGGCAGCCGCGACAGCGACGCCGAGCGCGAGGGCGACGTAGGGAGTCACCCGGCGGGACGTGACGATCGCGGATTCGGCCCTCTCCAGAGCGTCGTCGGTGACGCCGAGGACGGCGTCAGTGCGGTCGAGCACCTCGCGCACCCGGTCCAGCTCGTGGCGCACGTCGGCAACGCGCCCCTGACCGGTCTCCACCAGTTCCAGAATCGCCATGTCAGCCCCTCTCGGACAGCCGCTCGGCCAAGACCGCCCTCAAGGCAGCGTACTCGGGCTTGATCCGCTCGTTGATGAGTGCGAGACGCTGGTCGAACGGGATGAAGGCGCTCTTCATCGCGTTGACGGTGAACCACTGGAGGTCGTTGAGCCCGTAGCCGAAGGCGTCGCTCAGCAGGGTCATCTCGCGGGTCATCGTGGTGTCCGACATGAGCCGGTTGTCGGTGTTCACGGTGACGCGGAAGCCGAGTCGGCGCAGCAATCCGATCGGATGGCGCTCGATGCTCTCCGCCGCGCCGGTCTGCACATTGGACGACGGGCACATCTCCAGGGGGATGCGCCGGTCGCGGACGTAGGCGGCCAGCAGCCCGAGCCTCGGCTCGCCGTCGGGCGCTATGGCGATGTCGTCCACGATCCGCACACCGTGCCCAAGCCGGTCGGCGCCGCACCACTGGAGGGCCTCCCAGATGCTGGGCAGGCCGAAGGCCTCGCCCGCATGGATCGTGAAGTGCGCGTTCTCGCGCCTCAGGTACTCGAACGCGTCGAGGTGCCGGGTGGGCGGGAAGCCCGCCTCGGCGCCGGCGATGTCGAACCCCACCACGCCCCTGTCGCGGAACTCGACGGTCAGCTCCGCGATCCGGCGCGAGTGCGTGGCTGTGCGGATCGCCGTCAGCAGGACGCCGATCCGGATCGGGTGCCCGGCCTGCGCCGCTGATCTCTGCCCGTCGGCGAAGCCGGCCAGCACCGATTCCACGACGTCGTGCTCGGCGAGCCCCTTCTCCAGATGCAGTTCAGGCGCGAAGCGGACCTCGGCGTAGACGACGTTGTCGGCGGCCAGGTCCTCGGCGCACTCTCGGGCCACCCGACGAAGCGCCTGCGCAGTCTGCGTCACCCCGACCGTATGGGCGAACGTCTCGAGGTAGCGCTCGAGCGAGCCGGACGACGCGGCGTCGACGAACCATGCGCGAAGGGCCTCGGGATCCGTGGTCGGCAGCCCGTCGTACCCGTCCGCGGCCGCGAGCTCGATGATCGTCTCCGGGCGCAGACCGCCGTCGAGGTGGTCGTGAAGCAGCACCTTGGGCGCTCGAGCGACGAGATCCGGGGGCACGGGGGCGTACGAACCGGCATCGGAGACCATGCTCCGAACCTAGACCATGCCGTGAGGCCTCGCGCGGACCCGTCGGTAGGGTCGGCCGGTGATCAGCATCGTCTTCGGCCTCGCGACGGCCATCATGTTCGCCGCCAGCTCCCTGGTGTCGTCGCGCGCCGTCAAGGTCATCGGCTCCTGGTCGTCCGCGGCCTGGACGATGCTCGTCGGACTGATCATCACCCTGCCCTTCCTGTTCGCGTCGGGCATCCCCGACGGTCTCGCCGAGAACACCGGGTGGATGCTGGTGGCTGGCATCGGCAACGTCGGCGGCCTTGTCCTCGCCGGACTCGGCTATCGCGTCGGCAAGGTCGGCGTCATCACCCCGATCCTCGCCACCGAGGGGGCCATCTCGGCCGTCATCGCCGCCATCCTCGGCGAGAGCATCGCGCCGATCGTCGCGTTCCTGCTCATGGTGATCGTCGTGGGCATCGTGATCGCGGCGGTGGCCCCCGACCCGGCGCCCCTGGAGCACGAGCGGCCTGTCCTGGCGGTGGCCCTCGCCACCGGCGCCGCCCTGGCGTTCGGCGGCTCGCTCTTCGCGATCGGTCACCTCAGCAGCGCGCTCCCGATCTCCTGGGTGCTCCTGCCCCCTCGGCTGGTGGGGGTGGCCGCTCTCACCATTCCCCTGGCTCTCACGGGTCGGCTGCTCCTGACCCGAGGCACGACGCCGCTCGTGATCAGCATGGGCTTCACGGAGGTCATCGGGTTCACCTGCTTCGCCATCGGCGCCCAGTACGAGGTGGCCGTGACGTCGGTCCTCGCCTCGCAGTTCGCGCCTATCGCAGCAGTGATGGCCTACGTCCTGTTCAAGGAGCGTCTCGGCAGGCTGCAGATCACCGGCGTTGCCATCCTCGTGGTTGCGGTGACGGCGCTCAGCATCGCCAGCTGACGGCCGCTACTCGACCGGGTGGCGGTCGTACTCGTCCTCGTCCTCGCGATGGACGAGGTCGCCGTGGAAGGCCGGAAGGCACACGGCGAAGTACCGGGCTCCCTCGGTCGTCGTGTAGCGGACACGCTCACCGGCGCGGGTGATGACGGCCTGACCCGCACGGACGTGAGTGACGCCGTCGTCGTGCTCCACCTGCATCGAGCCTTCCAGGACCACGGTGAACTCGTCGAACTCCGGCTCCTGGGCCGGCTCCTCCCAGCCCGCGGGCGCCAGCATGTGCGCGATCGAGACGACGTCGTCGCCGCTGGACGCATGCCCGACGTACTCCTCGATGATCTTGCCGCCGGGAACCGGCACCAGTGCCGGGGCGGGGACGAGCTCGGGCACGTCAGACTCCGTCCAGCGCCGTGCGCGGGCTCATCCCCGCGGCGAGGTACAGGTCGTCGATCAGCTGCATCGTGACCACAGCATCGTCCGCATCGGTGATCATCGGCTCGCCGTCCCGGATGAGGCGGGCCAGCGCGTCGAGCATGTACGAGTAGGTGAGCCGAGTGCCCAGGTGCTCGACCCGCTGCTCCGTGCCGACCGTGACGATCACGCGGTCATCCGAGAACGGGAGGACGAACGCAGGCGCGTACGCCTCACCCTTCGTGCCCACGATGCGCAGCGAGAAGTCCAGCACCCCGTGCGTCATCGAGGACACGATCCGACCGGTCTGACCGTTCGGATAGTCGAGGTCCGCCTCGAGCCAGGCGTCGACCCCCGGGTACTCGGGGATCTCGCCCCCGGCCGCCCGCACCACCCGGGGCTCTCCCCCGCCGATCCCGGCGAGGTCGCGGAGCGCGTGGGTCGCGTAGCAGCCGACGTCCATGAGGCCGCCACCGGCGAGCTCCTGGGTCCAGCGCAGGTCGCCCGCCCCGGGGGGCGGCATGAGCATCCGCGCCTCGACGTGCATGAGGTCGCCGATCTCGCCGTTGCCGGCCAGCTCGAGCATTCGCGCCATGAGCGGGTGGTACCGGTAGTGGAAGGCCTCGACGACGTGCACACCCGCGGCCTTCCCGGCATCGCGGACGATCCGTGCCTCGTCCGCGTTGCTGGCGAAGGGCTTCTCGGTGAGCACGTGCTTGCCGGCCTCGACGGCCCTCAGGTTCCAGGGCCCGTGCTGGGCGTTCGTGAGCGGGTTGTACACGACCTCGACCTCGGGGTCGTCGATGACGGCCTGGTAGTCCGCCACGACCCGCTCGATGCCGTGCTTCTCTGCGAAGTCAGCCGCACGCTGGGGGTCACGGGCGGCGACAGCCACGAGGCGGTTGCCGGTCTCATGAGCCGGCCGGATGATCGCGTTCTCGCTGATCCGTGCGGCGCCGAGGACCCCGATGCGCAGCGGCTCCACGGTGTCAGTCCTTGCCGAGAGCGAAGACGGCGTACAGCCCCACGAGGAAGAGCAGGAGCCCCGCGATGGCCGCCGCCGCCAGGGCACCGTCGTTCATCAGCCCGATCCCCCACGTGGTCAGGCCAGCGATGATGAGGAGCATCACGATGGCCCCGATGGCTGAGTTCTTGGTCTCGGCGTGCTCGCTCACAGGGATTCCCTCCTAGGTGATGCGGTCGATCACCAGGGGAAGTCTATAGATGGGGGTACCCACCGGCCCGACCTGCACCGCGCCCGTCAGGGCCTCCTTGGCGCCCTCGAAGCGGTCCTCGTCGTCGGTGAACAGAGTCAGGAGCGGCTGTCCGGCCACCACCTCGTCTCCAGGCTTGGCGTGCAGGAGGATCCCGGCTCCCGCGGAGACCGGATCCTGCTGGCGGGCGCGGCCCGCTCCCAACCGCCAGGAGGCCACGCCCACGCCCATCGCGTCCATCTTCGTCACGACGCCGTCGACGGTCGCGTGCACGACCTCGTGCTCGCGCGCCGTCAGGAGCGGCGCGTCGGGGTCGCCGCCCTGCGCCCTCACCATGCGCCTCCAGACGTCCATGGCCGAGCCATCCTTCAAGGTCTCGGCGGGATCAGCATCGACGATGCCTGCCAGATTCAGCATCTCGCGGGCGAACAGGACGGTGAGCTCGACCACGTCGGCCGGGCCGCCACCGGCCAGCACCTCCACCGACTCGGTCACCTCGAGCGCGTTGCCCACGGCCAAGCCCAGCGGGACGTCCATCGCAGTGATGAGGGCACGGGTCGTGACCCCGGCGTCGTTGCCGATCCGGACCATCGTCTCGGCGAGGATGCGCGACTGGGCAGGGTCGGTGGTGAAGGCCCCCGAGCCGGTCTTCACGTCGAGCACGAGCCCGTCGGCGCCTTCCGCGATCTTCTTGCTCATGATGCTGCTGGCGATGAGCGGGATCGACTCGACGGTCCCGGTGACGTCGCGCAGCGCATAGAGCTTCTTGTCCGCCGGAGCCAGTTCCGCCCCTGCCCCGCAGATCACGCCGCCGACTTCCCGGAGCGCAGCCATCATCTCGTCGTTGCTCAGACTGGCCCGCCAGCCAGGGATCGACTCGAGCTTGTCCAGGGTGCCGCCAGTGTGGCCCAGTCCCCGACCGCTCAGCTGGGGCACGGCGGCGCCGCACGCCACCACGACAGGAACCAGAGGCAAGGTGATCTTGTCGCCCACGCCACCCGTCGAGTGCTTGTCGACCGTCGGACGCGGCACGCTGCTGAAGTCCATTCGCGTGCCCGTGCCGATCATCGCCGTCGTCCAGCGCACGATCTCCTCGTCGGTCATGCCGTTGAGCAGGATGGCCATCGCCAGCGCCGACATCTGCTCGTCCGCTACGACACCGCGGGTGTATGCGTCGACCACCCAGTCGATCTGCTGGGGGCTCAAGGCTCGGCGGTCACGCTTGGCCTTGATGACGTCAACTGCTGCGAACGGCTCAACCATGGAAGCTCCTGTCCTCGGCACGTTCCACCAGGTCGTCCGGCCCGAAGGCCTGGGGCAGGATCTCGCTCATGGGCAGGATGCCCTCGGGAGTCCTGATGAGCGTTCCGGGACGGCCGTTCTCCCACAGCAGCTGACGACAGCGCCCGCAGGGCATGAGCGGCTGGCCGTGCTGATCGACGCACGACACGGCCACGAGCCTTCCGCCGCCGGTCGCGTGCAGCTGCGAGACCATGCCGCACTCGGCGCACAGCCCAACGCCGTAGGCGGCGTTCTCGACGTTGCAGCCGACGACGATTCGTCCGTCGTCCACAAGGCCGGCCACGCCGACCTTGAACCGGGAGTAGGGGGCGTAGGCGCGGCGCATGATGTCGACGGCTGCGGCGTCCAGCGCCACCCAGTCGACGGGCTGGGTCACCGCTACTCCTTCGTGTAGGGCTGGCCGTCCGCGGCCGGCGGGCGGGCCCGTCCCACGAGTCCGGCGACGACCACGATCGTCACGAGGTACGGGGCCATGGCGAGGAACTCGGTCGGGATGGGGATGTCCAGCAAGGCGAACTTCTGCTCGAGGGACTCGGCGAACCCGAAGATCAGTGCGGCACCCAACGCCCCGACGGGATTCCAGGCCCCGAAGATCATCGCGGCCAGGCCGATGAAGCCGGTGCCCGCCGTCATGCCCTCGTCGAAGCGGCCGACGGTGCCGAGCGTGAACCACGCGCCGGCGAAGCCCCCGACCAGGCCACCGCTCACGACGGCCCAGTAGCGCACCTTCGCCACGCTGACGCCGAGGCTGTCTGCCGCCCGCGGGTTCTCCCCCACCGAACGGGTGCGCAGGCCCCATCGCGTGCGGAACAGCAGGTACGTGACGGACGCCACGAGGACGTACATGCCGTAGACGATGATCGTCTGGTTGAAGAACATCGGACCGATGACGGGGATGTCCGAGAGCAGCGGGATCTGGATCGACGGGAAGATCGGCGCGTCGTTCCATTCCGGGTTCTTCACCAGGACCTGTGCCGTGAGGAAGGACGTCAGCCCGAGCACGAGGATGTTGATGACCACGCCGATGATGATCTGGTCGACCCTGAAGTTGACGGACAGGACGGCCAGCAGGAGGGCGAGGATGCCTCCGGTGAGCGTCGCCGCGAGCAGGCCGACCCAGCCGCCCACCAGTGAGCCGATCACGACTCCCGAGAAGGCGCCCCCGAGCAGCATGCCCTCGATGCCGATGTTGACGACGCCGGAGCGCTCGCACAGGACGCCGCTCAACGCGCCGAGGGCGATGGGCGTGCACCGGGAGACAGTCGCCACCAGCATGCTGATGAGGGAGAACTCCGCGCCCGCAGTCGCCCAGACCATCATCGCGATGGTGAACAGGCCGAAGGAGATCCCGAGGATCAGCGTCGCGCGTCGTTGGAAGCCCTTGACGAACTGCGACGCTCCCATGAACCCGAGGATGAGCACGATCGCCCACAGCGTGGCCTGGACCGGGACGACCAGTGCGTCGAGCTGGATGGCGTCGTCCACCGTGCTGATCCCGAAGGTCGCCACCCCCTCTGCGTTGGGGACGAACAGCACGGCGACGGCCGCGGCGAGCAGCAGCATGACGATGCCGGAGATCCGCGCTCGCCTGATCTGGCTGCGGTTGAGCCCCTTGGTCCTCTTCTCGCCTCTCTCGTAGCTCTCCACCGGCGGCTTCTCGAATGTCGCGCTCATGCGCCCCACCCCTTGCTGATCTGCGTCGAACCGGTGGTGCTCTTGACCCGGTAGATCGCTGAGATCAGCGCCGGCGCGGCGACGAAGATGATGATCAGCGCCTGGATGACGGAGATGAGGTCGATCCCGACGTTCGCGTTGGCCTGCATGTACTGGCCACCGGCGTTGAGCCCGCCGAAGAGCACCGCCGCGGCGACCACCCCCGCAGGATTCGATCGGCCCAGCAATGCCACGGCGATGCCGTCGAAGCCGAGCCCCGCCGAGAAGCCCGGGCTGGCACGGTCGAGAAGCCCCAGCACCTGGCCGGTACCGGCCAGTCCGGCCAGGGCGCCCGCGATCGTCATGACGAGGATGTAGACCTTGGTGACCGACATGCCCGCGTAGCGGGCTGCACTCGGGTTGGCGCCGACAGCCCGGAACTCGAATCCGGTGTTCGTCCGGAAGAGCAGCCACCAGATGAAGATGGCCGCCCCGATGGCCAGGAAGAGGCCCAGGTGCACTCGCATGGCCGGGTCGACCCAGGCCAGCAGCTTCGGCAGCTTCGCGCTCTCCTCGATGGTCTTCGAGATGGGGTCGTTGCGCCCTTCGCGCTGGAACAGCGCGCTCTTGAGCAGGTAGTCCACGAGCCGGTACGCGACGTAGTTCAGCATGATGGTCACGATGACCTCATGGGCCCCTGTCCGGGCCTTGAGGAAGCCGGGGATGAATCCCCAGATCGCGCCACCGATCGCGCCGCAAACGATCGCCAGCGGCAAGTGGATCACCAGCGGGAGGCCGGTGAAGGTGAAGCCCGCGAGGACGGCCAGCATGCCGCCCATGAGCAGCTGCCCCTCACCACCGATGTTGAACAGACCGGCACGGAAGGCCAGGGCCACGGCGAGCCCGGTGAAGATCAGCGGCGTCGCCTCGGTCAGGGTCTGCGAGATGGCTCGCAGCGAGCCGACCGATCCCTCGAGCAGGGCGCGGTAGGCCGCGAGTGTCTCGGACAGGCTGTAGCCGGTGAGCATGATGATGATGCCGCCGATGACCAGGGCGGTGAACACCGCCAGAGCCGGGATGACAAGACCCGTCCGCCAGTCGGTCGCCGTCGTCAGCTTGCGGAAGAACGACGGGCCAGGCCCGCCGTCGGGCTCGATGGTCGTCTGGCCATCGGGTGAGGTGATGCTCATGCGGCCTTCCCAGCCATGTAGAGGCCGACCTCGGTCGGCGTCGTCTCCGCTGCCTGCATCTCCGCGACGATGCGCCCGTCGTACATGACGACGATGCGATCCGACAGGGCGAAGATCTCGTCGAGTTCCGTCGAGACGATGAGGATGGCCTTGCCCTCATCACGCTTCTTGACGATCTGCTCGTGGATGTACTCGATCGAGCCGACATCGATGCCGCGGGTCGGCTGGGCGCAGATCACCAGCGGCACCTCGCGGCTGAACTCCCTCGCCACGATCATCTTCTGCGCGTTGCCGCCCGACAGGGCACCACCGGTGTTGTCGATCAGTGGTGGCCGCACGTCGAACGCCTCGACCATCCACGACGCGTGCTCACGGATGACCGGGCCGTCCATGACGCCCCGGCGGGAGAACGGCTTCGCGTAGTAGGAGTCGAGCACGAGGTTCTCCGCCACCGAGAACGACTCGACCATCCCCATCTCGTTGCGGTCCTCGGGCACGTGCGCGATGCCCGCAGCGTGCCGCTGACGGGGAGAGGCGTGCGTGATGTCCTGGCCGAGGAACTCCACCTTCCCACCGGCGAGCGGGAGGAGACCGGTGATGGCCTCGACCAGCTCGGTCTGGCCGTTGCCCTGGATGCCGGCGACGCCGACGATCTCGCCCGCACGGACCGACAGGTCCACGTGGTCCAGGATGGCTCGGCCGTAGTCGTCGAGCATGTGCACGCCGTGCAGCGTGAGCACCTCCTCGCCGGGAGTCGCCGCGGCCTTCTCGACCACGAGCTCGATGTCGCGGCCGACCATCATCGTGGCCAGATCCTCGGGGGTCGCCGTCTTCGGGTCCGCGTGCCCGGCCACCTTGCCGCCCCGCAGGACGGTGATGTCGTCCGCGATGGCCAGCGCCTCCTTGAGCTTGTGCGTGATGAAGATGATCGTCGCGCCGCGTCCCTTCAGCTCGTCGACGATGCCGAAGAACTCGTCGACCTCCTGGGGAGTCAGCACGGCGGTGGGCTCGTCGAAGACCAGCACCTTGGCGCCCCGCAGGAGCACCTTGATGATCTCCACGCGCTGCTGGATGCCCACCGGGAGATCCTCGACGAGGGCGTCCGGATCGACCGCGAGGCCGAACCGCTCCGAGATCTCCCGGACCTCGCGCCGAGCCTCCTTGCGGCTCAGCACCCCGGGTCCCTTGACGGGCTCGACACCGAGGACGACGTTCTCCCACACCGAGAAGACCGGGACGAGCATGAAGTGCTGGTGGACCATGCCGATCCCGGCCTCGATCGCGTCGCCAGGATCGCCGAAGGACTGGACCACCCCGTCCATGACGATCTCGCCCGCGTCGGGCCGGTAGAGGCCGGACAGCACGTTCATGAGGGTGCTCTTGCCTGCGCCGTTCTCGCCGATCAGGGCGAGCACCTTGCCGGACCTCGCCGTGAGCGAGACGTCGTCGTTAGCGAGCACTCCGGGGAACTGCTTGGTGATGCCGCGCAGTTCGAGTTCCATCGGGCCGTCCTAGATCAGCGCTGGATAGTGCCCCCAAACCTATCCGGCAAAGCGGAGGGAGGGACCCGAAATCGGGTCCCTCCCTCACATGGGTGCTGCGACTAGCCCTTGACGCTGACCGAGCCGTCGATGATGCCAGCCTGGATGGTCGCCAGCTGGTCCTTGAGCTCCTGCGGCACGGACGCATCCATGTCGTGGAACGGGGCCAGGCCCACGCCGCCGTTGTCCAGCGTGCCGACCGTGACGCCACCCTCGAAGGTGCCGTCGACGACAGACTGGATCGCGTTGAACGTGGTGACGTCCATGTTCTTCAGGACCGACGTGAGGTACACGCCGGCGTTGGCCGTGTCCGACTCGTACTGGTCGCTGTCGACACCGATGATCATGAGCTTGTCGGTGCCGAGCTCGCTGGCCAGTGCGGCCGAGCCGAGGCCGACCGGGCCGGCGACGGGCATGACGATGTCAGCGCCCTCGTCGACCAGGTTCTGCGCGAAGGTACGGCCGTCGTCCAGGCTCTCGAAGTTCTCGGTGAAGAGGCCCTTCTGCTTGGCCGGATCCCAGCCGATCACCTTGACGTTGGTGCCGTTGTCGGCGTTGTACTTCTGGACGCCGTAGTAGAAGCCGTCCATGAAGATGGTCACCGGCGGGATGTTGACGCCGCCGAAGGTGCCGACCTTGCCGGTCTTCGACGTGCCCGCGGCGAGGTAGCCCGCGAGGAACGCGGCCTCGTCGGTGTTGAACACCTGGCCGAGCACGTTGTTGTTCGTGATCTCGCCATCGCCGTAGGCGTAGTCGACGATGGTGAACGGCGTGTCCGGGTTGGCGTTCGCCGCCTCCTTCGTCGCGTCGCCGAGCAGGAAGCCGACGGTGATGATGACGCCGCAACCCTGGTCGACGAACGACTGGATGTTGGTGGCGTAGTCGGTCTCCGCCTGCGACTCGAGGACGGTCGCCTCGACGCCGAGCTGATCCGCGGCGTCGGTGACGCCCTTGTAGGCCTTCTGGTTGAAGCCCTTGTCGTCGACTCCGCCGACGTCAGTGACCTCGCAGGCCTTCAGCATCGCCGCGGCGGTATCGCCCTCGGCGGAAGCCTCGGCCGATGCCTCCATGGTCTCCTCGGCGGCAGCACTGGTGGCCGCAGCAGCGCTCGACTCGGTCGAGTCACTGCTGGAACTGCACCCCGCCAGTACCAGAGCCGACGCGGCGACGAGAGCCGCGGCGAACTTGAGGTTGGTCTTCATGTGTCTCCTTGATCCGTGCGGGCAGCCGGCATGGCATCCGCGCATTTGCAGCAACCCTAATCAGACAGGGCAGTTGTTGCCGCATCGCGGTGCCGCAATGACACAGATCGTTACCTGCCGGTCATGGACCCGTGATGAGCCGCTAGGGCAGAACGGAGAGCCGCTCCATCAGCAGGGTCACGAAATGGTCACGATCGATGTCGATGCCCACCGCCGCGTTCGCCGCAAGACCGGTCACGGCCCAGCGGTCGGCGACCGTCCTCCCGAGGCACAGGGGGGACTCGGTTTCGATCTGAACGTTCATCGGCAGGGTCGAGACCAGCGTGCCGTCGATGAGATGGGCGATCGTGACCGCATCGTGGATCGGAGCCCCCTCCCACCCGAAGCGCCGCTGGTGGAAGCCGACGAAGTGGTCGAGCAGCTCGGCGACGAAGTGACCGGCTCGTCCCGTGCTCCGGAGCGCGTCGGCGTGCTCGTCCGTGAGCCACGCGCGATGGGTGACCTCGAGCCCGATCATCGTGACGGCGATCGCGTCCGCTGCTGATCCCTCACCCGGCGCCCGGGCCGCCTTGAAGACGACGTCGGCGGCGTGCGGATCCACCCAGATGTTGAACTCCGCGGCGGGCGTCCAGTTACCGAGGTCCACCGCGCCACCCATGAGGACGAGCTCACGGATGCGCGACCGCAGGTGCGGCAACCGCTCGACGACGTCGGCCATGTTGGTGAGGGGCCCCGTCGCCACCAGAGTCAGCGGCTCGTCGGCGTCCAGGAGCTGCTGCTCGATCAGCTCGATGGCCGGAATGTCGAGGGCCGCCCGGGTGGGCTCAGAGGGAAGCGGGCCCTCCAAGCCGCTGTCCCCGTGCATCACGGCTGCCGTGGACAGGGTGCGGACGCGGGGCCCATCCCGGCCGGCCGCCACCGGGATGTCCGGCCGCTCAACCATGTCGAGAACGCGGAGGGCGTTCCGGGTGGTGTTCTCGACCGTGACGTTCCCGGCGACGGTGGTGACGGCCCGGAGGTCGATGGACGGGTCGGCGATCGCCAGCATGATCGCGATGGCGTCGTCGTGACCCGGGTCGCAGTCGAGGAGGATCGGCCGCGGTGCGCTCATGCCCGGATGTCTACCAGACCCACTGCTTCGTTGAGTGCGGGGTTGTTGGGCGTTCTGAGGGGTCAGGACGCCCAACAACCCCGCACTCAACGAGGGGGCGAGCACATCTGGACGCGGGACATAGGTTGAACCCATGCCGACGACGCCCCGCTGGTTCACCGATACCGATGACGGTCATTCGCAGTGGTACGTCAACCGCTTCCGCGAGCTGGCCGCCGAGGGTGCCGACCTGGAGGGTGAGGCCCGCCTCCTGGATGCCATGACAGCGCCGGGCAGCCGGATCCTCGACGCGGGCTGCGGGCCCGGTCGAACGGCAGGTGCCCTAGCCGCCCGCGGCCACGACGTCGTGGCCGTCGACGTCGACCCCGAACTGATCGATGCGGCCCGCGAGGACCACCCCGGCCCCAGGTACGTCGTGGGCGACCTCGCCGAGCTCGACCTGGCCCAGCGCGGCGCGGCCGGGCTCTTCGACGCGGCGGTGTGCGCAGGCAACGTGCTCGCGTTCGTCGCGCTGGGTTCCGAGACGGACGTGCTCGCGTCGATCCGCCGACACCTGCGCCCCGACGGGTTCCTCGTCACCGGCTTCCACACGGACCGCTACGACCTCGCTGAGTTCGACCGGCATCTCGTCGACGCCGGCTTCGTGCTCGAGTCGCGCTTCTCGACGTGGGACCTGCGTCCCTGGCGCGACGGGTCCGACTTCGCCGTCAGCGTCCTGCGCGTTCCCGCCGACGCCGGAACGAAGGGGCTACCCGAATGAGCGAGTTCATCGACGATGTGGCCGGGCGGATCAGCGTGACGCCGTCGAGCACCGTCTCGACGACGGTGCTCAAGGCCGAGGGCGTCCGCCTGGTCCTGTTCGCGTTCGACGAGGGCGAGGAGCTCAGCGAGCACACCGCCGCCATGCCCGTGCTGCTGCAGGCACTGTCGGGGCGCCTCACCGTGACCACGCCGACGCAGACCGTGTCCCTCGCGCCCGGAGGCGTCCTGCACCTCGACAGCCGCGAACCGCACTCCGTGCTGGCGACGGAACCGAGCCGCCTGCTCCTGACGATGCTCACCGGCCGCGGCTGACCCGCCGAGAGGCACGCTGTGGTCGCGAAACCGGGTGGTTTCGCGACCACAGCGTGCCTCTCGGCGGTGATCAGAAGGCGTCGGCGGGGACGTACTGGCCCCAGACGTCACGCAGGGCGTCGGACACCTCGCCCACCGTGGCCCGAGCGCGAAGGGCTTCCTTCATCGGGTACAGCAGGTTGTCGGTACCGCCGGCCGCGACGCGGATCTCCTGCAGGAGGCGCTGCACCTCGTCGTCGTCACGCCCGGCGCGCAACTGCGCCAGCCGCTCGCACTGCTCCGACTCGATCGCCGGATTCACGCGCAGCGGCTCGTAGTGCTCCTTCTCGTCCAACGTGAACCTGTTCACGCCCACCACGGTCCGCTCGCCGGCATCGATCTCGAGGGTCACCTGATAGGCGGACCGCTCGATCTCCGCCTTCTGGAAGCCCTGCTCGATGGCCGCCACGGCGCCCCCCATCTCGTCGATCTGGGCGATGAGCCTCGTGGCCGCCTCGTCGATGCCGTCGGTCAGGCTCTCCACGACGTACGAGCCCGCGAACGGGTCCACGGTCTCGCACACGTCGCTCTCGAACGCGAGCACCTGCTGGGTGCGCAGCGCGAGCCGGGCCGCCTTCTCCGTCGGCAGCGCGATCGCCTCGTCGAACGAGTTGGTGTGGAGGGACTGCGTCCCACCGAGCACCGCGGCCAGCCCCTGGACCGCCACGCGGACGAGGTTGACCTCCGGCTGCTGCGCGGTCAGCTGGACGCCTGCCGTCTGCGTGTGGAATCGCAGCATCCACGACTTCGGGTTCTTGGCGCCGAAACGGTCGCGCATGATTCGGGCCCACATGCGCCGGGCCGCCCGGAACTTGGCCACCTCCTCGAGGATGGTGGTGCGGGACACGAAGAAGAACGCGAGCCGCGGCGCGAACTCGTCGACGTCCTGGCCGGACTCGACGGCTGCCTTGACGTACTCGATCCCGTCGGCCAGCGTGAAGGCGACCTCCTGCACGGGCGTCGCGCCCGCCTCCGCCATGTGGTACCCGGAGATCGAGATCGTGTTCCACTTCGGGATCTCGTTGCGGCAGTAGGTGAAGATGTCCGTGATCAGCCGCAGCGACTCCGCAGGGGGGTAGATGTAGGTGCCCCTCGCGATGTACTCCTTGAGGACGTCGTTCTGGATCGTGCCGTTCAGGTCGTCCGCTGCGACGCCCTGCTCCTCCGCCACCAACTGGTAGAGGAGGAGGAGAACGGCCGCCGGCGCGTTGATGGTCATCGACGTCGAGACCTTGTCCAGCGGGATCCCGTCGAAGAGCACGCGCATGTCGTCGATCGAGTCGATCGCGACGCCGACCTTGCCCACCTCGCCGTGCGCCAGCTGATGGTCGGAGTCGTAGCCCATCTGGGTCGGCAGGTCGAAGGCGACCGAGAGGCCGGTCGTCCCGGCGGCCAGCAGCTGCTTGTACCGGGCGTTGGACTCCACGGCCGTCCCGAAGCCGGCGTACTGCCGCATCGTCCACGGGCGCCCCGTGTACATCGTCGGGTAGACGCCGCGCGTGTACGGATAGGCGCCGGGCTCCCCCAGCTGCTCGACGGGATCCCACTCCTCCAGGTCCTTCGCCCCGTAGACGGGGGCGAACGGCAGTCCTGACTGGGTGACCGGATCCATATCAACCTCCGACGACGAGCCTGTGACCGACAACATAGGACTCCTGCGAACATCCCGTCGCGACGGGTCGGGCAGACCTCGGTACTGTTTCCCCAGCGCACCCCCGGTACGCGGCTCGTCGCCCTGGGGGCTTTCCTAGGGAGGTGGCGTCGCCACTATGTCGGTCGGCACGCTCTATCGCGGCGGCGAGGGCATGTGGACGTGGGTCCTGCATCGCATCACCGGCGTCTCCGTCTTCTTCTTCCTGCTCGTGCACGTCCTCGACACCGCGCTCGTCCGGGTGTCGCCCGAGGCCTACGACCTCGTCATCGCCTCGTACAAGACTCCGATCGTCAACCTGCTCGAGGTCGGGCTGGTCGGCGCCGTCCTCTACCACGCGCTCAACGGCCTGCGGGTCATCCTCGTGGACTTCTGGTCCAAGGGTCCCCGCCTCCAGCGCCAGATGACGTGGGCGATCGGTGCGGTCTGGGTCGTCCTCATGCTGCCGGGCACCTTCTTCATGCTCAAGCACACCGTCGAGAACCTTTTCGGGAGCGCCGCATGAGCACCACCGCCCAGCCGGGTCCCGTCAGCATCCCCGCCCCTCGCTCGTCGCAGCGGGCCGGCCAGCGCAGCAACTTCGAGCTGTACTCGTGGCTGTTCATGCGCATCTCCGGCGTCGTCCTGGTCTTCCTCGTCCTCGGCCACCTGCTCATCATGAACGTTCTCGACGGGGGCGTGCAGCGCATCAACTTCGCCTTCGTGGCGGGACGCTGGAGCAGCCCGTTCTGGCAGGTCTGGGACCTCATGATGCTCTGGCTGGCGATGTTGCACGGCACCAACGGCATGCGCACGATCATCAACGACTACGCCGAGCGCGACCAGACGCGCTTCTGGCTCAAGATGCTGCTCTACGTCGCCGCAGGCTTCACCATCCTTCTCGGGACGCTCGTCATCTTCACCTTCGACCCGAACATCGGCTGACCCCGGGAGACCCCTCCATGCAGACCCACTCCTTCGACGTCGTGATCGTCGGTGCTGGCGGCGCCGGCATGCGTGCGGCCCTCGAGTCCAGCACGCGGGCACGAACCGCCGTCCTGACCAAGCTCTACCCCACGCGGTCGCACACGGGCGCCGCGCAGGGCGGCATGTGCGCGGCCCTGGCCAACGTCGAGGACGACAACTGGGAGTGGCACACGTTCGACACGGTCAAGGGCGGCGACTACCTGGTCGACCAGGACGCCGCGGAGATCATGTGCAAGGAGGCCATCGACGCCGTCCTCGACCTGGAGAAGATGGGCCTGCCCTTCAACCGGACGCCTGAAGGTCGCATCGATCAGCGACGCTTCGGCGGCCACACCCGCAACCATGGCGAGGCCGCCGTGCGCCGGGCCTGCTACGCCGCTGACCGCACCGGCCACATGATCCTTCAGACGCTGTACCAGAACTGCATCAAGCAGGACGTCGAGTTCTACAACGAGTTCTACGTCCTCGACCTCGTCCTCAACGAGACCGACGACGGTCCGGTGACCGCCGGCGTCGTGGCCTACGAGCTCGCGACCGGCGAGATCCACGTGTTCCGCGCGAAGAGCGTCATCTTCGCCACGGGCGGATTCGGCAAGGTCTGGAAGACGACGTCCAACGCGCACACGCTCACCGGCGACGGCATGGGCGTCGTCTACCGCAAGGGCCTGCCGCTCGAGGACATGGAGTTCTACCAGTTCCACCCGACCGGGCTTGCCGGCCTGGGCGTGCTCCTCACCGAGGGAGCCAGGGGCGAGGGCGGCATCCTGCGCAACGCCTCCGGCGAGCGGTTCATGGAGCGCTACGCCCCGACCATCAAGGATCTGGCCCCCCGCGACATGGTGTCGCGGTCGATGGTGCTCGAGGTTCGCGAGGGCCGCGGTGCCGGTCCGAACAAGGACTACGTCTACCTGGACCTCACCCACCTGCCCAAGGAGCAGATCGAGGCCAAGCTGCCCGACATCACCGAGTTCGCCCGCACCTACCTCGGCGTCGACCCGGTGACCGAGCTGGTCCCGGTGTTCCCGACGGCCCACTACGCGATGGGCGGCATCCCGACCAACGTCGAGGCACAGGTGCTCCGCGACAACGAGCACGTCATCCCGGGCCTCTACGCCGCGGGCGAGTGCGCCTGCGTCTCCGTCCATGGGTCGAACCGGCTCGGCACCAACTCGCTGCTGGACATCAACGTGTTCGGCCGTCGCGCCGGCATCGCCGCGGCCGAGTATGCGAACGGGGCGGAGTTCGTGGACCTGCCCGAGGACCCCCAGGGGTACACGATCGGGATGGTCGAGCAGCTGCGCTCCAGCACCGGCGGCGAGCGAGTCGCCACTCTGCGTCGCGAGATGCAGGAGACCATGGACATGAACGCGCAGGTCTACCGGACCGAGGCAACTCTCAAGCAGGCCCTGAACGACGTGCAGGAGCTCAAGCGCCGCTACCGCAACGTGTCCATCCAGGACAAGGGCGTCCGCTACAACACGGACCTCATGGAGGCCATCGAGCTCGGCTTCCTCCTCGACCTCGCCGAACTCGTCGTCATCGGGGCGCTCGAGCGCAAGGAGTCCCGCGGCGGCCACGCTCGGGAGGACTACCCCAACCGCGACGACGTGAACTTCATGCGCCACACCATGGCGTACGGTCGCAAGGACGACAGCGGTGGGGACTACGTCCAGCTCGACTACAAGCCCGTCATCGTGACCCGTTACCAGCCGATGGAGCGCAAGTACTGATGACTGCAACCGCTGAGGCTCCGGTCGCCGCTCCCGTCGCGGCCGACGTCACCTTCCGCATCCGACGCTTCCAGCCGGAGATCGACGCCGAGCCGCACTGGGAGGAGTACACGGTCCCGCTGTATCCGACCGACCGCGTTCTCACCGCCCTCGAGAAGATCAAGGGCGAGATCGACGGGACGCTCACGTTCCGCCGCTCCTGCGGCCATGGCATCTGCGGGTCCGACGCGATGCGCATCAACGGACGCAACCGGCTGGCGTGCAAGACCCTGGTCAAGGACCTCGACATCAGGAAGCCCATCACCGTCGAGGCGATCAAGGGGCTCCCGCTCGAGAAGGACCTCGTCGTCGACATGGAGCCGTTCTTCGACGCCTACCGCGCGGTCCTGCCCTTCCTGATCCCCGACGGCCACGAGCCGAGCCGTGAGCGGCTGCAGTCCGCGGAGGACCGCGCCCGCTTCGACGATGGCACCAAGTGCATCCTGTGCGCCTGCTGCACGACGTCGTGCCCCGTCTACTGGACCGATGGCCAGTACTTCGGCCCGGCCGCCATCGTCGCGGCCAACCGCTTCATCTTCGACAGCCGCGACGCCGGAGCCGAGCAGCGCCTGGAGATCCTCAACGAGAAGGAGGGCGTGTGGCGGTGCCGCACGACCTTCAACTGCACGGACGCATGCCCGCGCGGCATCGAGGTGACCAAGGCGATCCAGGAGGTCAAGCGCGCGCTGATCTTCCGGAAGGTCTGACC
>JAHECS010000023.1:33668-45724 GCA_024641635.1 Actinomycetes bacterium
GTTGTTGGCGCCCTGGGCCGGATCGGGACACCAACAACTCCGCACTCAACGAATCAGGAGAGGATCTGCGCCGGCCTCTCCAGGAGCCCGACGAAGGCCCGCATCCACTCGGCGGCATGAACGCCGTCGACAGGTCGGTGGTCGACGCTGAGCGTGACGGTCATGACGGTGCCCGGCACGACCTGCCCGCCGCGCACGACCGGCTCCTGGCGGGTGGCCCCGACGGCAAGGATCGATGCCTGCGGCGGGTTGATGATGGCCGCGAACTCCTCGGTCCCGTACATGCCCAGGTTGGAGATGCTCGTCGAGCCGCCCTCCAGCTCGTGCTGCTGGAGTCGGCCCGATCGCGCCCGCTCGGCGAAGTCGCGCACCGACGTGGCCACCTCGGACACCGTCAGTCGCTCGACGGATCGAAGCACAGGTGTCACCAGGCCCTTGTCCGTCGCGATGGCGACAGCGATGTCCACGCTCGAGAAGGACCGGATCGCGTCGGGCGTCCAGATGACGTTCAGCGCCGGCACGAGCTGATGTGCCTTCGCCATCGCCTTGATGAGCAGGTCGTTGACCGAGACGCGAACGGCGCCGCCGTCGTTGATCTGCTCGCGCAGTCTCAGCAGCTCCTCGACGTCGGCCGTGCCCCGGACGTAGAAGTGCGGCGCCGTGGTCTTGCTCTCGACGAGGCGGCTCGCGATCGCCCGGCGCAACCGGGTGTGCGGCGTGTCGACAGCCTCCCCGGCCGGAGCCGCCTGCGGCGCGGGCACCTGGACCTGGGTGGGAGCCGGCGCCGAAGGCCCAGCGGCGATCGCCGCCGTCACGTCGCGTCGCACGATGCGCCCGTTGGGTCCCGTACCGACGATCGCGGCCAGGTCGATCCCGGCCTCGCGCGCCATCTTGCGTGCCAGCGGACTGCTGAAGCGCCGCTCCCCCTCAGTCGCGGGAGCACCAGCCGGCGCCGACGGGCCCGATGTCGAATCCGATGGGGCGACCTCCGCCGCAGCCTGAGGGGCCGCCACCTCGGCGGCGGGTGCGGCGGTGGCGCCCGCCTCTGCGCTCACGCCGAGGGACGCGAGCGCGGCATCGACGTCGGCGATCGACTCGCCCTCAGCGGCGACGAGGGCGATCGGCGCGCCGACCTCGACCTCGTCCCCATCGGCGGCCAGGCGGCGGACCAGCGTCCCGCCAGCCTCGGCCTCGAAGTCGACGACCGCCTTGTCGGTCTCGATGACCGCGATGACGTCCTTGGCGGAGTACGAGGCGCCCTCGGCGACCATCCAGGACGACAGCACCGCCGACTCCATGTTGGCGGCGATCTCGGGCATCCGCAGCAGCTCGGGCATCGTCAGTACCCCGCGATCTCGTTGAGCTTGGCGACGACCTCGGGCGCCTGTGCGATGGCGGCGCGCTCGAGCACCTTGCTGATGCTGGGTGAGGCCACCCCACCCGTGACCCGCTGGATCGGGGCATCGAGCCAGTCGAAGTAGCGCCGCTGGATCTCGTCCGCGAGCCAGGCACCGTAACCCGTGCCGACCGCGCCCTGCTCGGCGATGAGCACCGTGCCGGTCTTGCGGATGCTCGCGCCGATGGTGTCCCAGTCGATGCTGGCCCGGTCCAGCCAGCGAAGGTCGATGACCTCCGCGTCGACGTCACCCGCCTGCTCGACGGCGTCGAGCACGAAGTTCGTCATCATGAGGTAGGTGAGGATCGTGACCTGCGAACCCTCGCGCCGGACGGCCGCCTTGCCCACGGGCAGGCAGTAGTCGAAGTCGTCGACGGGGCCCAACCCGGTCGAGTTGTAGAGGTCCACCGCCTCGATGACGACCACGGGGTCCTCGCACTGCAGCGCCGCGTTCATCAGCCCGACGTAGTCGAACGGGTTCGACGGCGCCACGATGCGCCAACCGGGCTGCATGGCGAACACGCCGGTCGGGTCCATCGAGTGCTGGGAGCCGTAGCCCGTTCCCATCGCCACCTTGCTGCGCAGCACGAACGGAACGGAGTCCTTGCCCCCGAACATGTGCCGTGCCTTGCCGATCTGGTTGAACAGCTGGTCGGCAGCGACCCACATGAAGTCCGCGTACATGAACTCGACCACGGGACGGAAGCGGCCGTCCATCGCCATGCCTCCGCCCAGGCCGGCGAAGGCGTTCTCGGCGATGGGCGTGCCCAGCACCCGGTCCGGGAAGCGGTCCTTCAGCCCCTTGGTGGCGCCGTTCGTGCCTCCCGAGAGACGGTGCACGTCCTCACCCATGACGATGATGCGCTCGTCCGTCTCCATCCGGCGGCCCATGACGGTGGCGACGGCATCGATGAACTTCACCTGCTCGAGGGTGCCCGCGAAGCTGTCGCTGTCGGCGGTCCGGACGCCGTCGAACTCGCTGAGGTCGCCGCGGATGCCCACGTCGACGAAGGCCGGGTCGGGCCACTCGGACTCCTTGATGCGCCGTTGGCCGGGCTTGCCGCCCGGCAGCGGCTCGAGCAGGACCTCACCGAGGTCCGCCATGGCGGCCTTGGCCTGCGCACGGAAGCCGTCCAGCTGCTCGGCGGTGAGCAGACCGCGGCGGACGAGGTGTCCGGCGACGCAGTCGATCGGGTCGCGGTCCTTCCACTCGGCCTCCTCCTCCTTCGACCGGTAGCGGAACGCGCTGCCCGGGAACGGGCCGTTCTGGTGGAAGTAGCGGTAGACGTCCGCCTCGACGACGGTGGCGCCCTGGCCGGAGCGCATGTGGTCGCCGGCCTCCTTCATGGCCAGGTAGACGGCGAGGGGGTCCATGCCGTCGACCTTCCACGACGCCAGCCCGAAGCCCGGACCACGTCCGGACAAGCGGGCGTCGGCCGTCACCTCGCTCACGTGGGTCGAGACGGCGTAGAGGTTGTTCTCGATGAAGAAGCACAGCGGGAGGTGCCATGCGGCCGCAAGGTTGAACGTCTCGAGCGTGGACCCGATGTTCGAGGCGCCGTCGCCGAAGTAGGTGACGGCGGCGTTGTCGGTCCCCGCGTGCTTGTGCGCCCAGGCCGAACCCGCAGCGAGGGGAACACCGCCGCCGACGATGGCGTTGGTGCCGATCGCGCCGGCCTCGATCCACTGAAGGTGCATCGAGCCGCCGCGGCCGTGGCTGAAGCCGCGGTCCAGGCCGCAGATCTCGGCAAGCGTCGTGAGCATGACATCGCGCACCGCCTGCGGGAGCGGCTCAGTGGGGTCGATCCCCTCGGGCGCCACGTGCTGCAGGACCTTGGCGAGGAACTGGTGGTGTCCGCGGTGCGAGCCGTTGACCGTGTCGCCGGGGATGAGGGCCAGGACCGAGCCGACGGCGCCGCCCTCCTGGCCGATGCTGGAGTGCGCCGGACCATGGATGAGGCCCTCCGCCGCCAGCTCGAGCACGAACTCCTCGAACGCCCGGACCAGCACGAGCTGGCTGAACATGGCCGTCAGCAGACCCGGCTCGGCCGCGTCCCAGTCCGCCTGCGTCGTCTCAAGCTGAACCCAGGGAGCCCCTGGGGTCAGCGAAATGTGCTCTGCCACGACTACCTCGCCTCATCGATCGGGTGAACCGACTGTATTGAGAAATGGATCCACTTTCAAGACCAAAGCCGGTATTCATGGAGTACCTTAGGGGCACTTGCCTGTTTCTGGATCCATTATGGAGGAGTCATGGCTGGTCTCCCCGGGCTCGCACGCCTGGACCACATCGGATTCACCGTCCCCGACCTCGACGAGGCGCACCGGTGGCTGGTCGACGTGCTCGGCTGCGAGTACATGTACCGGCTCGGCCCGTTCCAGAGCGACGACGACTGGATGCAGGAGCACCTCAACGTGCACCCCCGTGCGGTCATGCGCGAACTCCACTTCTACCGGTGCGGCGGGCAGGCCGTCTTCGAGGTCTTCCAGTACGAGTCCCCCGACCAGGACCCGCAGATCCCCCGGAACAGCGACATCGGCGGCCACCACGTGGCGCTGTACGTCGAGGACCTCGACGCGGCCGTGGCCTACCTGCACGAGCAGGGGGTCCAGGTGCTCGGCGAGCCCACGGCCAGCAAGAGCGCCAGCGAGGGTCAGCGCTGGGTGTACTTCCTGTCGCCGTGGGGCATGCAGTTCGAGCTGGTGTCGTACCCCGACGGCAAGGCGTTCGACCACACTCCGGAGCGCTTCGCGTGACGACCGAGGTCCAGCTCGCGATGAGCGAGCAGGTTGCTGCGCACCTGCGGGCCCAGATCCTCTCCGGCACGATGCCCCCGGGCGGGCGCATCCGGCAGGAGGTCGTGGCCGAGCAGTTCGGCACGAGCCGGCTCCCGGTCCGCGAGGCGCTGCGCATGCTGTCGGCCGAGGGGCTCGTCGAGCTCGAGCCGAACAAGGGCGCACGAGTGCCGATGCTGGACGAGCACGAGGTCTCGCTCGTCTACTCCATGCGCGAGCGCCTCGAACCGCTCGCGCTCGTGGAGAGCATCCCCCATCTCGACGACGACATCGTCGAGGAGCTCCGGATCATCCAGTCGCGGATCGAGGCCGACACCGAGCTCCAGGAGTTCCTCATCCTCGACCGCGAGTTCCACATGCTGACCTACTCGGGCTGCGACAGCGAGCACCTGCTCGGCACGGTCCGCCGGTTCTGGAACACCACCCAGCACTACCGCCGCGCTTTCATGGAGGTGTCGGGCCCACGCCGCATGTGGATCGTCAACGCGGAGCACAACCTGATCATCGACGCGATCGAGCGGCGAGACCCCGACGACGCGGAGCGGTACCTGGCGGGCCACATCCGCCGCACCAGGATCGAGCTGCTGCGGCACCCGGAGATGTTCGGCCCCGCGAGCACAGGAGCGAGCCGATGACCGGGTCGGTGACCGCCAACGATGCCGGCGGTCTACGGACGCTCACCTTCGAGGCGGGCGAGCGCAACCTGCTCGATCCCCGCACCATGGGCCTCCTGCGCGACGCGCTGACGGCGGCGGACGAGGATGACGCGGTCAGTGCCATCCTGCTGACCGCCAACGGCCCGCTCTTCTGCGGCGGTCTCGACATCCCCGCCATCCGTGCCGGTGCTGATCCGCTCGAGTTCGCCGGCGCCCTCGTCGAGCTTCTCCACCTCTTCCCGAGGCTCACCAAGCCGATCGCGGCCGCCGTCCATGGCGACGCACTCGCAGGTGGGGCTGCGCTCGTCGCGGCCGTCGACTACGCCGTGGCGGTGCCGGATGCGCGGATCGGATCCCAAGAGGTGAGCGTGGGCATCTGGCCGATGGTCGCGCAGGTCCCGCTCGTGCACCGCATCGGCATCCGCGCGGCGCTCGAGAACATCGGCTGCGGCGATCCGTTCACCGCCCAGCGAGCCATGGAGCTCGGTCTCGTCCAGGACGTCGTCGAACCCGCGCAGCTCCTCGGCGCCGTCACGGGATGGCTGACCGGCGCCATGAGGGGTGCTGCCGCATACGCGATCGGACGCCCTTCCCTGTACGAGTTCGCGGCCATGGACTACGACGCCGCGCTCGACGCCGCCTTCGACCGATTCGCATCCATGTTCAAGGAGGACTCGTGACCGCTTCAGTAGCCCTGCTGGGCGCCGGCAAGATGGGCGCCGCTTTCGTCGACCGCTGGAAGGCCGCCGGCCGCGACGTGGTGCTCTGGAACCGCACGCCCGCGGCGGCCGAGGCCCTCGCCGGCGAGGGTGTCGCCGTGGCCGACTCGGTCGCGGACGCTGTCGGCGCGGCCGACATCGTCGTCACGATGCTCACGAACGGGCCGGCGCTGGCATCGGTCCTCGTCGATCAGGGCGGCCTGGCCGCCATGAAGTCGGGCGCCACTCTGGTCGACCTCTCGACCGTCGATGTGCCCTCCTCCGTCGCTGTCGCCGAGGCCGCGGCGGCGGCCGGGGTGATCTACCTGCGCGGCGCCGTGAGCGGCACGCCACCGGTCGTCCGCGCCGGGAACGCCTCCCTCCTGCTCTCCGGGCCGCCGGAGGCCTACGTCGCGGCCAAGGCAGTGCTCGACGAGATCACGCCGAAGCACGCGATCGTGGGCGAGGCGGAGGAGTCCAGGATCGTCAAGATCGCCGTCAACAGCATGCTCGGCGGGACCATGCAGCTGCTGGCCGAGTCCACGGCCCTGGCCGAGGCGTCCGGGGTCTCCCGAGAGGTCTTCCTGGACGCTCTCGGAGCCACGGTGATGGCGAGTCCGTTCGTGTCCTACAAGAGCGCCGCCCTGCGGGAGCGGAACTACGCGCCGACGTTCACGACGGCGGACATGAAGAAGGACCTCTCGCTGGCCCGCGACCAGGCCGCGTCGGTCGGCGTCTCGCTGGTCGTCGGCGACGCGGTTCACGAGCAGCTGGGGGCGGCCGTCGACGCAGGCTACGGAGCCGACGACTTCCTGGCCCTCTACTGCATCGTGCAGGCCGCCGCCGGCATGCCGGTCGACCGGACTCCCGGGAGCTGATCCCCGGTCGCCTTCACCGCGACGAGGTCTCTCGAAGCCGTGAGCCGAGCGGCCTAGAGGTCAACGGCGAAGTACTGGGTCTCCAGGAACTCGTGGATGCCGGCGAAGCCGCCCTCGCGGCCGAGACCCGACTCCTTCATGCCGCCGAACGGCGCCGCGGGGTCGGACGCGAGGCCGCGGTTGATGGCGACCATGCCCGACTCCATGCGCCGGGCGAGCTTGACGCCGGTGCCGGGATCCTTGGCGAACACGTAGGAGATCAGGCCGTACTCGGTGTCGTTGGCCATCCGGACGCCCTCGTCCTCGTCCTCGAACACGACGATCGGGGCGACCGGACCGAAGATCTCGTTCGTCGTCAGGGTCGAGCCGTGCACGACGTCACGCACCACGTAGGGGGCGATGAACGCGCCGAGCTCAGGCACCTGCGAGGACGGGGTCGCGACGACGCCCTCGCCCACCGCCTGCTGGAGCAGCTCGACGATCTTGTCGCGCTCCTTCTGGGACACCATCGCGCCGAGGTCGTTGGCCGAATCGATGCCGGGACCGACCTTCAGGCCCGCGAAGGCACCCTCGAGCTTGGTGGTGAACTCCTCTGCCAGCGACGCGTGGACGTAGAAGCGGTTGGCCGCGGTGCAGGCCGCGCCACCGTTCCGCATCTTCGCGATCATCGCCCCGGCCACCGCGTCATCGACGTTGGCCCCCTCGAACGCGATGAACGGGGCGTTGCCGCCCAGCTCCATGCTCGACGGCAGCACGCGCTCGGCGGTCTGCTTGAGCAGCATCTTCCCCACGAAGGTCGACCCGGTGAACGACAGCGTCGCGACCCTCGGATCGGCCAGGATCGCCTCCGACACGGCACCGGTCTGGGTCGTCGTGATGATGTTGACCACGCCCGCCGGGGCGCCCGCACGCTGAAGGACGTCGCCGATCCACAAGGCGGTGAGCGGAGTCTCGCCCGCGGGCTTCAGCACGGCCGTGCATCCCGCTGCCAGGGCCGGCGCGAGCTTGCGCGTCGCCATGGCGGCCGGGAAGTTCCACGGCGTGATCATGTACGCCACGCCCATGGGCCGATGGTCGGTGATGATCGTCTTGTCGCGGCTCGGCGAGTAGCGGAAGTCACCCTCGATGCGCGGTGCCTCCTCGGAGAACCAGCGGAAGAACTCAGCGGCGTAGGTCGCCTCGCCGAGTGCGTCCCGCCAGGCCTTGCCGTTCTCGAGCGCGATGATCCGCGCGCACGTCTCCAGTTCCGCCGTCATGATCTCGAACGCCCGCCGAAGCACCTCCGCGCGCTGGCGCGCCGGCGTCACCGACCACGTCTGGAAGGCGTCGTGCGCCGCCGTCACCGCATCGAGACCGTCGCTGACGGCCGCGTCCCCGATCTCGGCCAGGACGGTGAAGGTCGCCGGATCCACGACGGGGAGGCGCTTCTCCGTCTGGTGCCATTCGCCACCGATGAGCAGACCAGTGGGGGCAGTGACCGACGACATGGGACCTCCTGAGGCGTGGTTCGGGCTTCGAGCCTACTGCCCCGCTTACCATGGCTGACGATGAGTGGACTCCACGCTGGACACCTGCTGCGGGCGGCATTGGCCGCCGCGGTGATGCTCCCTGCCGCGCTGGGCCTGCTCGCGCCTGCCGCGTCGGCGGAGACACTGGGCGGCGAGCAGCTCGCGCACACGACCGTCACCGTCAGCCCCACCCCTGACGCTGCGCCGGTGCCCAAGGTGAAGGCCGCGACGTGGGTCCTGGCCGACGCCAGCACCGGCGAGATTCTCGCCCAGAAGGGCTCGCACGTGCGCCGCGCGCCCGCCAGCACGCTGAAGATGCTCACCGCGCTGGCCGTGATGCCCAAGACGTCCGTGGACACCGAGTACGTGGCCACGAAGCGCGCCGCCTACATCTACGGCGCCCGCGTCGGCCTCAAGCCCGGCAAGACGTACACGATGGACCAGCTCTGGTACGCCGTCTTCCTGCCGTCCGCCAACGACGCCGCCATCGCGGTGGCCGAGGCCAACGGCGGGGTCAAGCCGACCATCCGGCAGATGAACGACGTCGCCTTCGAGCTGCGCGCTCTGGACACCGTGGCGAAGACCACGAACGGGCTCGACGCACCCGGGCAGCTGTCCAGCGCCTACGACCTCGCCCTCATCGCGCGCGAGGGCCTGGCTCGGGAGGACTTCGCCCACTACGCCGGCACCGTCAAGGCCATGTTCCCCGATGTCAAGGGCAAGGGCAGCCACCCCATCTACACGACCAACCGCCTGCTCCTGCACGGCTGGAAGGGCGCCATCGGGGTCAAGACCGGGTTCACGAGCAAGGCCGGACGTACCTACGTCGGCGCCGCGACGCGGGGTGGCCGCACTCTCATCGTGGCCCTGATGGGAATCAGGGAATCGTCCGAGGGAGCGGCCAAGAAGCTCTTGCGCTGGGGCTTCCGCAACGCGGAGGACGTGACCCCCGTGGGGGTGCTCGTCGAGAAGGGATCGCCGCTGCCGACCACCGATCCGAGGCCGGACTCCGGTACCGGGGTCAGCTCGCCTGGCACATCGCAGGAGGCCGGTGCGGAGTCCGGGACGGCGGACGGCGGCACGGGGACGACCGCAGCGGCGGCAGGCGCCGACCCGACGGGCATCCCCACGGGGATCATCATCGCCGCACTGGCCCTCACGGCCGGCGCAGGAGCAGTCCTCGTGCTCCGTCGCCGCACTCGTCCGAGCGGCCGGCACGCCGCCTGAGGGTCAGGCGCAGAGCTCGAACCGTCGCACCAGCCGCCATCGCCCGTCCACCAGCTCGTGGAGGGCCATCGCCCGGATGTCCATCACGGCCGAGTACCCGGTGAGGTCGGCGAAGGCCCGGTCGAGATCGGAGTCCGGCACGTCGTTCGCGACGGTGACGTGCGGGTGATACGGGAAGCGGGTCTCGACGGCCAGGTCGCCCGACCGGACTGCGGCCTCCAGCTTCTCGCATTCCGCGACGCCCTCGTCCACGTTGACGAAGACGACCGGGGAGACCGGACGGAAGGTGCCCGCTCCGCGGAGGGCGAGGCGGAACGACGTCGTTCGGGCCGCGACATCGGCAAGGTGCGCGAGCACAGCGTCCATGACGTCGGCGTCCACGTCGACTGGTCCGAGAAGGGTCACGTGCGCCGCCATGCCGTCTGGCTCGGGGCAGTAGCGCAGGCGGATGGCGTCGATCTGCTCACCGAACGGCGGAGGGATCTCGATGGTCACGCCCAGCGTCCGGCCCCCGTCCGGTCCGGTGCCAGGCCGCGAACCGGGCACCGGTTCGGCCGTCACTCCCTGTCCATGGGCACGAAGCCGACGCGCTGGTACACGTCGTCGAGAGTGCTCGCGGCCGTAGCGCGGGCCTTGTGGGCCCCGACCGTCATGAGCCGCCTGAGCTCGGCGGGATCACCCATCAGCTCAGTGACGCGATCGCGGATCGGCCGCACGGTCTCCACCACCATCTCGGCGGTCTCGGTCTTGAGGTCGCCGTAGCCCCGCCCCGCGTAGGCGCCGACCAGCGCCTCGATGGACCGTCCCGACAGGGCCTGCTGGATCGTCAGGAGGTTGGAGACGCCCGGCTTGCGCTCCGGATCGAAGATGATGTCGCGCTCGGAGTCGGTCACGGCGCTCTTGATCTTCTTGGTGAGCGTCTTGTCGTCGTCGAGGAGGAAGGCGCATCCCGCCGGACTGGACTTGCTCATCTTCGCGGTCGGGTCCTGGAGGTCGACGATCTTCGCGGTCTCCTTGACGATCAACGGCTCCGGGACGGTGAGCGTCTCGCCGAACTTCGCGTTGAACCGCTGGGCGAGGTCGCGGGTCAGCTCGAGGTGCTGACGCTGGTCCTCCCCGACGGGCACAGCGTCGGCCTGGTAGATGAGGATGTCCGCGGCCTGCAGGATCGGGTAGGTGTACAGGCCCACGGTGACGCGGGCCGCGCCCTCCTTCTGGGACTTGTCCTTGAACTGCGTCATCCGCCCGGCCTCGCCGAACCCGGTCTGGCACTCGAGCACCCAGGCGAGCTGGCTGTGCTCGGGCACCTGGCTCTGCACGAAGACCGTCGAGCGCTCGGGGTCGAGCCCGATCGCGAGGAGCTGCGCGAACGAGGCGTAGGTCCGTCGCCGCAGCTGCTCCGGGTCGTGGTCGACGGTGATGGCGTGCTGGTCCACCACGCAGTAGTAGGCATCGTGCGTGCCCTGCAGGCGCACCCACTCGCGAAGCGCCCCCAGGTAGTTGCCGAGGTGGAACGCGTCCGCGGTCGGCTGGATGCCCGAAAGGACGCGCGGAGGCCGAGGGTGCTGGGCGGTCATGGCGTCATTCTGTCGTACGGCTCGAGCCCTCCAACGACCCCTCGGCGGCATCGGCCGTGCGGGCGATCCGGGTGACTCGCACCCGCGAGACCCGACGCCCGTCGAGCTCGACCACCTCGTACGAGTGGTCCTCCTCGACCACGGTGTCTCCGAGGAGGGGAACCCGGCCGAGCCGCGAGACGAGGAACCCGGCGACCGTCTCGTAGGGACCCTCAGGCAGCTCGACTCCGGTGTCGTCCTCGAAGTCCTCGAGATTGAGCAGGCCGTCCACGATGGTGACCCCGAATGCCCCCTGCTCGTCGACGGGTCGCTCGACGTCGTACTCGTCCTCGATGTCGCCCACGAGCTCCTCGACGAGGTCCTCCATCGTGACGATGCCCGCGGTGCCGCCGTACTCGTCCTGGACGATGGCCATGTGCTGGCGGATGCGTCGCATCTCCGTGAGCGTGCTGAGTACGACCTTGGTGCCAGGGAAGGACACGATGTCGCGCGCCAGGTCACCCACGCGGATCGACCGCTCGGCGAGGTTCGGATCGAGGATGTCGCGGATGTGAACGAAGCCGATCACATCGTCCGCCGAGTCCCGGATCACGGGGTACCGACTGTGCGGCTGCTCCATGACGCCACGCGCGGCCTTGAACACCGGCATGCTCGCGTCGAGGAACGCGACCTCGGTGCGCGGCAGCATGACCTCCCTCAGCTCGCGCTCCCCTGCAGCGAAGACGTCGTCGATCAGCTCGCGTTCCTCGACGGTGAGCTCTTCGTGGGCGGCCACCAGATCGCGCAGCTCCTCGCCGCTGATCTGCTCCTTGCCCGCGTTGGGGTCCCCACCCAGCAGTCGGACGATGGCATTCGTCGACACCGACAGCGCGACGATGAACGGCTTGAACAGGGAGGCGATCACGTCGATGGGACCCGCAGAGAACAACGCCACCCGCTCGACGCGCTGCAGGGCCATGCGCTTGGGCACCAGCTCGCCGAGGACCAGTGAGAGGTACGCGATGACGATCGTGATGAGGACGAACGCCAGCGTGTCCGCCAGGGCCTGGCCCATGCCCCAGCCGACGAAGACCGGGGCCAGCACGGGGCCGATCTGGGAGGCACCGAAGCCCGCGGAGATGAATCCGGCCAGGGTCACGCCCACCTGGACGGCGGCCAGGAACCGGTTCGGGTTCGACGTGAGGGACGCCAGGCGGCGGCCTCGGCGGCTGTCCTCGGCCAGTCGCTGCACCTGTGACTCACGAAGGGAGACGAGGGCCAGCTCGGCTGCCGCGAAGAACCCGCCCAGGAGGATGAAGAACAGCACCACGAGCACGTTGA
>JAHECS010000023.1:45824-50967 GCA_024641635.1 Actinomycetes bacterium
GACGCGCCGATGCCTCGTCACTCGCGGATGGTTCGGACCCAGAAGGTCCGTCACGAGTGACGAGGCATCGGGTACGGGTCTAGGACATCGCCTTCTGCAGGTTCTCGTCGATCGAGGCGAGGAACTCCTGCGTCGTCTGCCACGGCTGGTCGCGGCCGATGAGCAGGGCCAGGTCCTTGGTCATCTTGCCCTCCTCGACGGTCTCGATGCAGACGCGCTCGAGGGTGCGCGCGAACTCGCTCACCGCAGGCGTGCCGTCGAGCTTGCCGCGATGCTCGAGCCCCCGCGTCCAGGCGAAGATCGACGCGATCGGGTTCGTCGAGGTGGGGTTGCCCTTCTCGTGCTCACGGAAGTGGCGGGTGACCGTCCCGTGAGCAGCCTCCGCCTCGACCGTGCGGCCGTCGGGGGTCATGAGCACGGACGTCATGAGGCCGAGCGAACCGAAGCCCTGGGCCACGGTGTCCGACTGCACGTCGCCGTCGTAGTTCTTGCAGGCCCAGACGTAGCCGCCCTCCCACTTCATGGCCGCAGCGACCATGTCGTCGATGAGCCGGTGCTCGTAGGTGATGCCGGCGGCCTCGAACTCGCCCTTGAACTCCTTCTCGTACACGTCGGCGAAGATGTCCTTGAACTGGCCGTCGTAGGCCTTGAGGATGGTGTTCTTCGTCGACAGGTAGACCGGGTAGCCGCGGTTGAGCCCGTACCGCATGGACGCCCGGGCGAAGTCCCGGATCGACTCGTCGAGGTTGTACATGCCCATGGCGACGCCACCGCCCGGGAAGTCGAACACGTTGAACTCCATGGGCTCGCCGCCGTCGTGCGGCTGGAAGGTCATGGTGAGGGTGCCCGCCGACGGGACCTTGAAGTCGGTGGCCTTGTACTGATCGCCGAAGGCGTGACGGCCGACGACGATCGGCTTGGTCCAGCCGGGCACCAGGCGCGGGATGTTCGAGATGATGATCGGCTCGCGGAAGATCACGCCTCCGAGGATGTTGCGGATGGTGCCGTTGGGCGACCGCCACATCTTCTTGAGCCCGAACTCCTCGACGCGCGCCTCGTCCGGCGTGATGGTCGCGCACTTGACGCCGACGCCGTACTTCTGGATCGCGATGGCGGAGTCGATCGTGACCTGGTCGTCGGTGGCGTCGCGGTGCTCGATGCCCAGGTCGTAGTACTGCAGGTCCACGTCGAGGTACTTCAGGATCAGCTCGTCCTTGATGAACTGCCAGATGATCCTGGTCATCTCGTCGCCGTCGAGCTCGACGACCGGGTTCTCAACCTTGATCTTGCTCACGTGCACTCCTTACTCGTTTCTCCCGCGAACCGGGACAAACACGCAGATCGGGACGTTCAGCGGCGGTTCCTGCGCGCGTCTCCCGCTTGACGGGACACACGCGCGGAGGGGGTTCGGGTCACAGGTCCTTGACGTCGGCCTGCTTGGCCTTGACCGCCTCGTAGGCCTCGGCGAGCAGGCCCTTCTCGACGTCGGTCAGTGGGGTCTCGACGACCTTGCGGATGCCCTCGCGGCCGATCTCGGCCTCGACGCCGAGGTACGCGCCCGACAGGCCGTACTCGCCGTCGACCCACGCGCACACCGGCATGACCGCTCCCGAGTCCTCGTGGACGGCCTTGGCCATCCGGGCTGCGGCGGCCGAGGGGGCGTAGTACGCCGAACCGGTCTTGAGCAGGGCCACGATCTCCGCGCCGCCGTTTCGGGTGCGGACCACCAGGTCCTCGATCTCGTCAGCAGAGAGCAGGTCCGACAGGGGCTTGCCGTCGACGGTGCAGGCGGACGCCACGGGCACCATCGTGTCGCCGTGCGAGCCGAGGGTCAGCGTCGTGACGGACGCGACCGGCACGCCGAGCTTCTCGGCCACGAAGTTGGTGAAGCGTGCGGTGTCGAGCATGCCGGCCTGGCCGATCACGCGCTGGTACGGGAATCCCGTGACGAGCTGGGCCAGGGCGGTCATCTCGTCGAGCGGGTTCGCGACGTTGATGATGACGGCCTCCGGGGCGAACTTCGCGACGTTCTCCGCGACCTGCCGCATGATCTTGGCGTTGGTCTCGATGAGGTCCATCCGGCTCATCCCGGGCTTGCGCGGCAGTCCGGCCGTGATGACGACGATCTCCGAGCCCTCGATTGCCTCGTAGCCCTCGCCGCTCGGTCCGGTGGTCTGGCCGACCATCTTCGTCTCGTAGCCCTCGATCCAGCGGGACTGGTTGATGTCGAGCGCGATGCCCTCGGGCTTCCCCTCGATGACGTCGGTCAGGACGACGGTCTCGAAGATGTCGTACTGGGCGAGCCGTAGGGCGGTCGTCGATCCGTAGAAACCTGCTCCGATGACGGAGACCTTGCCGCTGCGTGCCATGGCGAGAATGTGCCTTCCGGACGGGGAAAAGGGAGAAATCTTGACGTCAAGATATCGCAGGTCGACACACCGGCGCGACGCAGGCAGGGCCGCCGGCGACGACTGTGGAGCACGTCACACGGGTTGTACGGGCCAGCTGATCAGGGTTCGCGGCTCGGGCACCTCGGGCCCGTCGAGGTAGGACTCCCACGGGTCGCCGGCGGGCGCGAAACCGTGGGATGCGATCCACGATTCGAGGGCGTCATAGGCCATCCCGAGCTCCTGGTACGGCCCGACGTGCAGGGTGCTGACAAGGGGGCCACCGGGCAGCGAGTCAGGCTCGACGGAACCCTCGGGCTCGATGGAAGCGGACACCGGGAACCCTGATCGGATGTCCCACGCACCGGGGAGCATGGCGTAGCGCGAGAAGGGCGGCCCGCACACGGCCTCCTCGCCGACGACCGCGAGCACCTCCCCGAACGCCTGGCCGACGAAGGCGGGGATGCCCTCGTGGTCCACTCGGCCCCGCACGACGGCGACATCGACCTCGGGCGCCTCAGCAAGGGTGATCTCGTACTCCATGGCGGGCCTCCTCGTTCAGCGTCACGCACGTGGTGCCCGTCGCTAGCTGGGCGGCGGCACCCAGAAGGTGAAGATCGTCAGGCCAACGCCCAGCACGGCGAGCGTGATCACGTCGATCCTGCGCGACCTCACCACAAGCATCCCAGCATCGGAGTCGGGAAGCAGCAGGCGCAGGAAGGCGGCCAGCAGCACGCTGGCCGACAGGACGATCGACCCGCGCCGGAAGTTGTCCAGCGCGATCATCACCATCGCGATGCCCACTCCCACGAGCACGAGGGTGATGGGCCACTGCGCGAGCCAGTTGCGTCGCGGGCGAAGCGAGACGACGTTCCCCGTCGCCTCCCCCTTCCCCGGTGCGGCCATGCGGCCATCCTGTCACCCGTCGAGGGTCGCGTGAGATAGGAAGGGGCTTCAGGCAGCGCGAACGGGGTTCAGCAGGGGGTCACGGCACGATGGACCGCTAGCGGAGAATCTGGAGCTCGTTCACCGAGCGACTGACAGTCGGGCGGTTCGTGTCCGGCCAGGATCACGTGGCGATCGAGATGGACGCCCACTTCGAGGCCCAGCGCGATGATCCCGACTCGACCTTCGGACCGGTGACGCGCGGTGAGGCGTTCGACTTCAGCGGGCTGATCATGTGCGACGTGGTGGACGGTCGGTTCACCAGGATCCGGGTGGCCTACAGCACCTTCCTGCACACGGGCGCGGACGGCACGGTCACCTCACTCGGCATTCCGCACTGACCGTCCCGCTACAGCGCAGCGGACGGGTCGCGATTGACGGCGAGCCAGTCGGAGACCCGGGCCGAGAAGGCCGCCGCCGCTGTGGCCAGCTCCTCCTCCCGACCACGGAACCGCTGGACGGGCACCGGGATGGACACGGCGAGGAGGTCGTGATCGAGGTATCCGACCACCGCGCCGACCGCGCACACCCCCGCCGACTGCTCCTCGAGGTCGAAGGCCACTCCACCGCGTGCCCGGATCGCGTCGAGCTGCTCGCGCAGGACGGTCGGGCTGGTGACGGTGTTGTCCGTCAGCACGTCGAGTCGTCCGGACAGGATCCTCTTCACCTCCACCTCGGGCATCGCAGCAAGGAAGGCCTTGCCGTTGGCGCTGGCATGGAGGGGGAAGGAGTCACCGACGGAACTGACCGCCCGAAGCCGGTTGTCGGCCACGACCTGGTCGACGAACACGGCGCGGTCCCCCTCGAGC
This sequence comes from Actinomycetes bacterium, assembly GCA_024641635.1. Classification (GTDB taxonomy): domain Bacteria; phylum Actinomycetota; class Actinomycetes; order S36-B12; family S36-B12; genus UBA10649. Next base: position 49,966 of record JAHECS010000023.1, read on the forward strand.
ACCGAGAGATCGACGGTCTCCCCGATCTGCAGGGAGAAGTCCACGAGGAGCGGGTGCAGGTCCAGCCATGCGTGGCGCCGCGCCGACGCAGCGAGCCGGACCAGCTCGGGACCGAGCCGGTAGCGACCCCGCGGACCGGTCGATGCGACGAAGCCCTCGGCCTCCAGGGCCATCAGCAGCCGGCTCACCGTGGATCGTGCCAAGCCCAGCCTCTCGCCCAGCTCACCCTGGCTGAGCCCGGCGGGGTAGGCGTTGAGCAGCCGGAGGATCTCGACGGCACGCGTGAGGACCTGGATGCCGGATCTGCTGTCTGTCTCTGCCGGGGTGGTCATCGGTCTCCTCGGGGGAAGGTCGGTGGGGTCAGGCTAGGCGGGTCGGGTTTCGTTTCCGTGACGCGGCGCGGTGAGGCCGTCGAGGTAGGCCGCGATCATCTGGGCCAATTCGCTGTCCGGCCACTCGTCGTCGAGGGTCCGCTCGAGCCCCATCCCCCGGCCGATGGCGAAGATCCCGCGCGCGAACTCACGAGGTGCGATGACCGGTTCACGCGCATATCGGCGGGCGAAGGACTGCAGAGTCTCCCCGACCCTGTCCAGGTTCGCCGTGTTGCGACGGCGCACCTCATCCCGCAGGCCGTCGTCGCGACTTGCGACGATCCAGAACTCGACGAGGACCCGGTCCCAGGACGGCATCCCGTCCGCGAGGCGCGCGCGGGCGACCTTGGCGCCGTACTCGCGAGCTGCCTCGGGCCAGCCGTCGGCCAGCACCGTGTCGTCGTACTTGTCCATCTGCGTGCGAAGGAATCGGTCGACCGTCGCCAGGAACATCGAGCCGGTGTCCGGGAACGCTGCCGTCACATCGGCGATCGGCCAACCCGACTGCTCCGCCACCGCCTCGAGCGTTGCCCCATGGAAGCCGTCCCTGTCGAGGACGAGCTGGGCCGCGTCGAGCAGGGCGTCGTCGGCGTCCATCACGTGGTCTCCATCAGTGCCCGCCGCCGGTCCA